>CANNCQ010000005.1 GCA_947503135.1 uncultured Aquimarina sp.
TGATAATCCAGTAACCATTTTTGCTAAAAAAGTAAACGAAATTAACTTTTTGCACTTATGACTTGAATGCAGGAAGTGAAATGATCCTAAACGTTCGAAAAATACACTTAATCCTGTTTTTATTCACTTAATCTGCTTTTTTGTAAGTAAAATCAAACATTATGAAATATAAAGAGTTATTTAAATGTACATTTACACTCAACTAAATAAATATTCCATAATCATGAAAAAAATATTTTTAAGTATTGCCGCTTTGTCTTTAATTTTTGCTACGTCTTGTAGAGAAACTGTAAATAAAGCTCAAGACGCAGCAGGTGATGCTGCCAACGCTGTTGGAAATGCTTCTTCTGAAACAATGAATGCTGCCAAAAATGGAGCTAATACTGTTAAAGATGCTGCAGGTAATGTAGTTAACACGACTAAAGATGCTGCAGGCAATGCTATAAATGCAACTAAAAACGCCGCTGGTAATGTAGTTAACACGGCTAAAGACGCTGCAGGTAATGTTGTAAACTCTGCTAAAGATGCTGCAGGTAATGTTATAAATGCAACTAAAAACGCCGCTGGTAACGCTGTAAACTCTGCTAAAGATGCCGCTGGTAATGCTGTAAATGCAACTAAAAACGCCGCTGGTAACGCTGTAAACTCTGCTAAAGATGCTGCAGGTAATGCTGTAAATGCAACTAAAAACGCCGCTGGTAACGCTGTAAACGCAACTAAAAACGCTGCAAGTAATGCTGTAAACGCAGGTAGCAATACCGTTAATGGTGCTAAAGATGCTTTAAACAAAGTAATACACTAAAAAGCTTACAAACAAATAAAAAGCGTTCAAATTTAAATTTTGAACGCTTTTTTTATACCCAACATATAACTCTCATATTTTAAACTTCTAGTAAGCCATTTTCAGAACCTGCAAAATCGTTCCAGACAAATTTATCAGCTTGCTCGTCATTTACCCATATTTTTCCATCTACCACATATTTAAATTCAAACGAATTATTTACAGGTAAATTAATTACTCCTTTGAAAACTCCATCTTTCCTTTTTTTCAAAGGAAACTTATTGGGGGTCCAATTATTAAATGCTCCTGCAACCTCTACAGATTTTGCTTCATTTGCGGGTACTGTAAAGGTAACCTTACATTCTGGCTTTGATTTTAAAAATTGCTTAGAAATTGCCATACAATAAATTTTAATTAATGTTGTGAAGTTATAAAAAACTTTTATTCAAACACGGTAAATATATATGAATCAGTCAATTATTAACATGCTAACAAAACTAACCCTGTTTTTTTACCAGATCTGTATTTAAAATCTTATTTTTAAATAAAAAAATGTTTTCTAAATCAAAAAAGACTGAAGAAGATATAGATTTGCGACAAAAAGAAATTTTTGAACACGCTCAAGATCGCATAAAAGAGAAAAAAAATCTATATACCCATTTCTTATTTTATTTAGTTGGTTGTGTATTTTTTATAATACTTAATGTACTTTTAGATTTTGGCTCTGAATTTAAACCTTTTGGACTAGATTGGTTTGTATACGCTATATTAGTGTGGTCTTTTTTTATGATGATTCACACTTGTAGAGTCTTGCTTTTTAGTAATTTTATGGGTAAAGCTTGGAAAGCAAAACAAATGACTTATTTAGTAGAAAAGCAACAAGTAAAAATTGCAGAAATGCAACAAAAACTTAGTTTAGAAATCCCTAAAGAAGCAAATACCAATAAAAATATACTTTTGGACAAAACTAATAATTCTGAAATCAACAATTAATGTTAACACTAATAGTAGCCGCATCTGAAAATGATGTTATTGGAAAAAATAATGATCTTTTATGGCATTTACCAAATGATTTCAAACGCTTCAAAAAACTAACCACTGGGCATCATATTATAATGGGGAGAAAAACATTTGATTCTTTACCAGGCATATTACCTAACAGGCCACATATCGTAATTTCTCGAAAACGAGATTTAACAATAGAGGACTGTACTGTAATTAACTCTGTTGAAAATGCTGTTCGGTTAGCTTATGCAAAAGATGATCAACCATATATTATTGGTGGTGGTGAAATTTATAACAAAGCAATAAAAATTGCAGATAAGTTAGAAATAACTCGTGTGCACACTACCATAGAGGGAGATACTTTTTTTCCTAGTATTGATCCCTCAATTTGGGTTTTAATTGCTGAAGAGATTCATAAAAAAGACGAGAAACATAAATACGACTATTCGTTTTTAACATACGAAAGAAAAAACTAAAATTCGCATAATTTACAGTAATTAATCTTTTATTCCATTAAACTTAAAGCCTCTTTCACGGAAGTTACTGGATACTTACACGCATTATCTTGGCAAATAAATATATAGGTTCCATTTTCTTTAAATCTTCCTTTAAAAAGAGGATTTTCAGATGTTTTATTGGTACCTGCTATAATTTTATTAGGGTAATAATTTTGATTAATTTTTAGAACCTTACTTTTAGCTTCCTTACCTGTAACTACTACCTCATAAAAAGTATCTGAAAAATTAAGATAAAGATCCATCCAATTTGAATAACCAGATGGATATTCAACAATACTTGGTTGGATATTATGCAACATTGTTTTAGATTTTTTGAGATATTTTGGGTTTGAAAAATAATGATATAACTTATATAAATTCTTAGCCATTATAGAGTTAGAAGCTGGTATAACCTGATCCAAAGATTCTATATTTCTACTTACTAAAGAGTCGTCTAAATTAGAAGTAAAAAAATACAATCCACTTGTTGTGTCATAAAAATGATTTTCAACATAATCAACCATAGTCTTCGACAGCCTTAAATACTTCTCATCGAGTGTTACTTCATAAAGAGAAATGAAAGCTTCTATTGTAGCTGCATAATCTTCTAGATACCCATTTATAGTACTCTTCCCTTCCTTATAATTATGCCAAAGTTTTCCTGAGTTATCCAATTGATTTTTTTCAAGAAAAGCTGCATTTTTTAGTGCTGCATCTAAAAAGGTTATGTCGTTAAAAGCCTTGAAAGCATCCACATATCCTTTAAGCATTAATGCATTCCAAGAGGTTAATGTTTTATCATCTAGCCTTGGTCTTTTACGTTTTTCTCTTGCTTTAAATAGTGTTTTTTTCCACTCTTTTTGTTTGTTCAAAAATGAATCTAAATCGAGCATGTTCTTTTTTACAAATTCATTATCACTAACATTACGAATTAAAACATAGTTATTATGCTCCCAAACGCCATAATCATTAATGTTATAATATTCTGAAAAAAGCTCAAAATCACCTGCTAATAACTCCTGCAATTCTTTTTTATTCCATATGTAAAAAGCACCTTCTTCTAATTTATTAGAATTATTTAAACTATCTGCATCTAAGGAAGAATAAAAAGCACCCTCAGAGGATGTTAATTCTGTTTCTATAAAATGAAGCGTTTCATATACCACTTGCTTATACCAATTATTAGTGGTCTTCAAATAAGCTTCGGAATACAAACTAATAAGCTGAGCATTATCATAAAGCATTTTTTCGAAGTGAGGCACATGCCATTTGTCATCTGTAGAGTATCTAGAAAAACCACCACCTACATGATCATATACACCACCGTAAGAAATTTTATCTAGGGTATTTATAACATACTTGTTTAAATCGTCATTTTTAGTTTGATGTGCGTAGCGCAATAAAAACTGATAGTTATTTGGCATCATAAATTTGGGATTTACATTTAATCCGCCTTTTATCCTATCAAAACTCGTCCTCCAGTTATCTAATGCTTTAATTAATGTATCACTATCAAATTTAATTTCATTTTCATTAGGAGAAACCAAACTAAGCTGTTTCATTCCTTCCGAAAGGCGATCGGCATATTCAATCAGTTTTTCAGGGTTTGTATTGTAAGCATCTTGCACCTGATTTAATGCATTTATCCATTGCTCTTTAGGAAAATAAGTTCCTCCCCAAATAGGTCTTCCATCCGGTAGTGCAATTACATTTAAAGGCCAACCACCGCGACCTGTCATTAATTGCACCGCACTCATATATACCTGATCAATATCTGGGCGTTCCTCTTTATCGATTTTAATAGCTATGAATTTACTATTCATCAAATTAGCAACAGTAGAGTCCTCGAAACTTTCTTTCTCCATTACATGACACCAATGACAGGCTGCATAACCTACACTTATAAGCATTAGCTTATTTTCTTTTTTTGATTGCGCAAGGGATTCTGGATTCCACGCTTTCCAGTTTACCGGGTTGTGCGCATGCTGAAGCAAATAAGGACTAGTTTCATTAATTAAGTCATTAGTAAATTTATGTGAAGACATTCCTTTATTTTTTTGTGGATTGCAACCAAGAAGCAATAAAATAAAAGAAATCAAAAAAACGAATAATTGTAAAAACCTCATATTGTAAAAATACACAAGGTGTGCTAGTTTATTACCAACACACCTCGTAAATTTCAAAAAAAGATGAATTATTTTACTTCAAAAGTAATTTTTAGATTAACTCTAAACTCATCTACTTCACCTTTAGCATCAACAGTTGCACTTTGAGATTGCACAAAAACAGACTTAATATTCTTTACTGATTTTGAAGCATGTTGTACTGCTTTTTTAGTTGCATCTTCCCAACTTTTTGATGAATTTGATAATACTTCTATTACTTTTAAAACTGCCATTTAATTATTCTTTAAAAAATTATTAATTTATTTGTATAAATATACTTTTTTAGCAGATAATATCAAATATATACACTTAATTTATTAATTACTAACCGTTTATTGCTTCGACTGTAGAGATTTTGCCCGGAAGCATTTCTTTAAGCATGGTTTCAATTCCGTTTTTTAGTGTAAATGTTGACGATGGACATCCACTACAGGCTCCTTGTAAAATAACCTCTACTTTTTGCGTTGATTCGTCATAGTTTTGAAATTGAATATTTCCGCCATCACTTGCAACTGCTGGCTTCACATATTCATCAATAATATCAACAATTTGCTTGGATATAGGATCTA
The DNA here is from genome assembly GCA_947503135.1 of uncultured Aquimarina sp. GTDB lineage: Bacteria > Bacteroidota > Bacteroidia > Flavobacteriales > Flavobacteriaceae > Aquimarina. The sequence continues at coordinate 5,018 of CANNCQ010000005.1, forward strand.
AGCTGTCTGCTTGTTGTAAGTTTTGCTCATTTGAAGCCCTAGGACTTATGTTTTTAGTTTCATTTTCCGAAACAACTTCTTTACCTTCTTCCAGATACGATCTTAAAAATTCTCGAATTTCATTAGAAATATCATTCCACTCTATTCTATCATATTTAGTAATAGAAACGTAATTATCATCGAAAAATACTTCTTTAACAAAAGGGAATTGAAAAAGTGCAGAAGCTAATGGCGAATGTATTGCTTCATCTAAATTTTTATACTCCAAAGACCTAAGAACCAATTTTTTATTTGCCACATACTTTTGGACATTTGGATTAGGTGTACTTTCGGCGTAAACAGTAACAGGTACTTTTTTTGTAGTATTATTTTCTGCGTTTATAACCAAATTACCGGCATTCAAATAAGCTTCAATTTGCTCAGACACTTCATCCTTAACATCTTCCCAACCTACAATATCATATTTATTTATTGCAACAAAATTTTGAGAAATAAAAATTTGCTTTACAAAAGGTAAATGAAATAATTGTTGGGCTAAAGGAGAAATTTTTGCTTCTTCAATATTAGCAAATTCATAACTAATATGTTGAGTAATAAAATGATTAGCTTCAAATTTCATGATGGCATCATGAGAAGTAGCAACGGTTTTTATTGTGAACTTTTTCATAGTAAATTGGTACTAAACTAAAATTTATGTTTCAGTGCAAATTTAAGCATTAGATAACAATACCCTAACTAGTTTAATCTTCATTAACAAATAAAAAAGAAAAAGCCAACTTATAAATAAGTTGGCTTTCTCCATCATCAAATAACTCAAACAATCAAAATATTTTTAAGCGTAAACCTCTAATTTATAAGAAAAAGGGGTTTCACTGTATAACCAATCTATTGTGTAATAAAACTCATAAGCAATCGTTGCTTCTGTTTGTTTCACTTTTGCCTCTTTTTTTACGGGCATTTTAATTTCTAATTTTTCGTAATCTAAAAACTGACTATCAACACTCTTTGTATTACCTAATACCATTCCACTTATACCTATAAAAATAACTAAAAATAATGCTCTCATAGTATCGAATTTTTGGTTTTGTCGTTTATACTGTCTCTCAATTACAAGTACAATATAGCGATACTAATAGTTTTTTAGCGCTTAAAAATGTTAAATTTTACATTTTGTAAGTTTTTTCTTACTAAAAAGTATCGACTAAGCACACTTTAACATCGTCAAAATACTTTTTTGAGATAAATTCAATAGTTTTTTTATTAAAATTAGTGTAAAATTGAACCTTTACATTCATGTTAACGGTATTTAGTAAATCTTTATCTGCCAACACTTGTTTAGTTTGTATGGCAACCGCAGCCCCCGAATCTATTATTTGTATTCTTTTAGGTACTATTTTTTTTAATAATGGAATTAGATACGGATAGTGACTACAACCCAGCACCAAATAATCAATATTAGCTTCTATTAAGGGGTTCACAAAGCTTTTTAAAAGATGCTGCAAATTAATACTGTCAAAATCACCCGATTCAATATATTCCACTAAACCTTTACCAACAACTTCTATTATTGTAGTATTTTTTGAGTATAATTCGGCTGTTTTATGAAATAACTGGCTTGATAGCGTTCCTTTAGTTGCCAAAACCCCTATAGTGTGTGTTTGCGATTTTAAAGCCGCAGGTTTAATCGCTGGTTCAATGCCTATAAAGGGTATATTATAGTCTTTACGCAAGGATTTAATAGCATTTGTGGTAGCTGTATTACATGCTACTACAATTAATTTACATTCTGCAGCTAACAACCAATCAACATTTTTTTTACAAAGTGCCAAAATTGCCTCTTTAGAACGCTCTCCGTAAGGTGCATTTTTACTATCAGCCAAATAAACTATGTCCTCATTGGGTAGCAACTTTACTATTTCTCTCAAAATAGAGGTTCCCCCAATACCAGAATCAAAGACACCAATAGGATGATTTCTCATATTTTTCTAAAATAAAAAAAGCTACCCTATTAAAGGTAGCTTTTTTACTATTTTTTTATGATTATATTATTGAATCCCTAAGTCTTTCTTTACATCAGCCATCAAATCATAACCTTCTGCAAGGATTAATCCAGTACCAGTTGTAGCATCCATAACATACTGAAAACCTTTAGCTCGTGCCACTTTTTGAACTGCCACTCTAGCCTTCTCAATTACAGGTTTCAATAATTCCACCTCTTTCTTTTGTAAGTCTTTAAGTGCATTATTTCGGTATTCTCCAATAGTTCTTTCTGTAGATTGAACTTCTTGAACTCTTTTAGCATTCTCTTCTTGAGTTTTTGTTGCTGCCTCAGAATCGTAACGTTTAGCTTTGGCTTGAAGCTCACCCATCATCGTTTTAATTTCGGCATCATAATTCTTTTGTAGACGTTCCAACTCATTCATAGCGCTTTTATATTCAGGCATACTATTTACTAATTCCTGAGATGCAATGTGCGCTACTTTACTTTGGGCATTTGCGAAGTTACTTACTCCAAAAATTAATGCTACTGCTACAATAAGTGTTTTAATTTGTTTCATTATATTTTGATTTATCTAAATTTATTATTGTTTATTATTTTTTTTTGCTTCTAATATAGAATCTCTTTTTCTTTTTCGAGCTTCTAATAATTTATTTCTACGAGCTTCGTATTCTTTAATTTTTTCTTGTCTTAATTTTTCTCTAGCGGCTCTTTTTTCTTCAATCAAGCGTTCTCTCTCTGCTAGTTTTGCTTCAGCAGCTGCTTTTCTCTCTTGCAACTCTCTATCAACTTCTAAAGAATTATCTTCTTCATTCTCCAATGCTCTTTTTGCTCCTTTTCCTTTTAATTGCTTCCTTTTAGTCGAACGTGTTATCACTCGTAATACAAGGTCACTTATGTCGTACCTATCAGCACTATAAAGCAATACCAAATCAGCAGATTTATCTAAAATAAAATCATACTTTTTATTTTTAGCAATTTCTTGTACTGCATTAAAAACCTGATCCTGAATAGGTTGAATTAATCTTTGTTTTTGTTTAACTAAGTCTCCTGCCGGTCCAAATCTTTTTTGTTGGTAATCGGAGACTTCTTTTTCTTTAAAATAAATATCTTCTTCTCGTTCTTCTACAAGTTCTTTGGTTAATAAAACTTTTTCGCTCTCAAGAGCATTTTTTAATAGATCTACCTCAGCATTTAGAGCATCAATTTCTCCTTTCCATTTCACAACTTTATTTTCCAGTTGGCTTTTTGCTTCGTTATAATCTCCTACATTTTCAAGAATATAGTCCATATCAATATAACCAACACGAACACCTCTTTGCGCACTAACTGACAAACAAATAAAGGATACTAAAAAAGAATATATGTATAATCTCATTTTAACTATGTTTTATTAATTACGAAATAATCATGCCAAAATACTAAAATTGTTGTCCTAATACAAAATGCGTTTCCCATCCGTGAGCTCCAGATTCACCGTTTAAAGGGTCAAATCCAAAAGCCTGATCAATTCCTAAAAGTCCAAAAGCTGGTAAAAATATACGAATTCCGACCCCTGCCGAACGATTTAATTGAAAAGGATTAAATTGTCTGAAATTATTATAAGCTGAGCCCCCCTCTAAGAAAGTAAGACCGTAAACAGTTGCCGAAGGCTTTAAACTAATTGGGTAACGAAGCTCTAATGAAAATTTATTATATATAGTAGAAGCCCCTTCATTAACAACACTATCAGGTGCTAAATCCGAAGTAGTTGAAATTACTCGACCATCTGGATAACCTCTTAATGCAATATTTTCTACCGAAGCTAGTCCGCTATTGTTTCCTCCTAATCCGCTACCACCAAGCTGAAACCTTTCAAAAGGTATCTCACCTTTATCAGTGTTATATGCACCTAAGAAACCAAATTTAAACGAAGATTTTAAAACGAATTTTTTAGGCAAACTTGTATACCAATCTCCAGAAAAACTAACCTTATAATACTCTAACCACTTAAATCTTTGCTGATCTATTTCTGAAACTCTTTGAGGAACTGGCTGCCCATTAATACTACCACCTATAGCATCAATTTCTTTTGCTCTTTCAGATCTTAACGCAGCCCAATCTGTGTTTTCAAATAATGAATATGGAAATGATGTTTTAAATGAAAAAGATAAGTCTGAACCACCTACAGGAAATATCGGGCTTATTGAAGTATTATTTCTACTAATCCCAAAAGTATAATTTAAATCATTCGAATTACCATCACCAAATGTAAAAAGTCCGAATTGAAAATTATTTAAATCGTAATAATTAAATCCTATACTTTGTGACAATGTAAAGAAATCATCAGGCCACTTCAATCTTTTAGCAATCCCTATTCTACCTCCTGTTAGCAAAAAGCTTTGATTTCTGTCGACTTCTCTAGTCTGAAAATTAAAACGAAATTGATTTCTATGTTGAAATGAAACTGATAACTGAAAAGGCTTTTTACCTCCTAACCAAGGCTCTACAAAAGATAAGCTATAAGTCCTAAATGATTGACTCACTTGAGCTCTTAATGATAAACTTTGCCCGTCACCTGAAGGAAGGGGTTGGTACGCTTTTTTATTAAAAATATTTTTAATTGAAAAGTTATTAAAACTAAGCCCTACTGTACCTATAAATCCGGTACCTCCAAAACCACCTTGTAATTCAAATTGACTGGCACCTTTTTCTACTACAGAATACTCAATATCTACAGTACCTGCATTAGGGTCTGGGTTTTTAATGTTTGGAACTAGTTGCTCTGCATCGAAAAAGTTGGTTTGTCCTAATTCCCTTAATGTTCTAATTATTTTTTGTTTGCTGTAAACTTCACCTGGCCTTGTTCTAATATTTCTATACAAAACATGATCGTTTGTTTTTGTGTTACCCACCGCAGTAATACGATCAAAACGGGTCAATTTACCTTCTGTTACTCTTATTTCAAAGTCAATGGTATCATTTTGAACATTTACTTCAACCGGATTAATTCTTGAAAAGAAGTATCCATTATTTTGATATAAATTAGTAATATCATTAGCATCAGGTCTTGAAGGATCACTAATTCTTTTTTCCAACAAAACTCCGTTATACACATCGCCTTTTTTTAATATAAGCTGCTTTGCTAATTGCTCATCTGTATAAACACTATTACCTATAAAGCTAATTTTTCCAAAATAATGTCTATTTCCTTCTTCAATATTCAATTGAAGTGCAATATCTTCCTCTCCTTTAATTATGGTATCACTAACAATCCTAGCATCTCGATATCCTTTCTCTCTATATTTTTCAAGGATTTTTTCTTTGCCCTCCTTATAATCTTCGGCAATAAATTTTGAACGCTTCCAAAATCGAAATGGATTTTTTCGTTTTGTCTTTTTTAAATATTTTCTAATTTTTTTATCAGAAATTTTATCATTCCCTACGATTGATATGCTATCAATTTTTACCCTATCAGCTTTATCTACCCTAACAACCATATTTACAGAGTTGTTATCTACTGAATCTTTAACCTCTGCTGTATTAATTAAAACTTTAGTATTTAGATATCCTTTATCTCTATAACTTTTTTTAATGTAGTTTTTTGTATTTGTAATTAAGTTCTCGGTAACCTTAGTTCCTTTCTTTAGCTCATTATCCTTTAAAAAAGTGGCTCTTTTAGATTTACTTACTCCATCTATTCTTACTTCATTTAAAACAGGCACTTGGGTTATATTAAGCTCTAAATCTGCTACATTACCTTCTATTTTAGTGATATAAAAATTAATATCCTTGAAAAGGCCTAAGTCCCATAATTTTTTAACCGTTCTACTAATTTTATCACCAGGCAAATAAATTAGTTCTCCCTCGCGTAATCCTGTATATGTTATTATGGTACTTTTGCTGTAAGTAGTGGTTCCTGTAACTTCAATTTTACCTAAAGTATATTGTTTACCATCGGCTAAGGATATATCCTGAGCTTTTAAAACAGTAGTACTTATTAGTAATAAAAGGGTAAATATATGAAGCTGGAAAGCAGTTTTGATAACTACTTTAGGTGAGTTGCTCGCTTGTTTTTCCAAATCTTCGTTCTCTTTGTTGATAATTTAAAATTGCTTCATATAGATGCTCCGCAGTGAAATCAGGCCATAAAACTGGCGAAAAAAACAATTCTGCATAAGCTATCTGCCATAACAAAAAATTGCTAATGCGTTGTTCTCCGCTAGTGCGGATCAACAAATCTACATCGGGCATTGATTTTGTATATAAATGCTCTTTAATAACTTGCTCTGTTATTAAATGTGGCGAAATTAAATTATTTTTTACTTTATCTGCTATTTCTTGAAAAGTATTTACTAATTCTTCTCTTGCCCCATAACTCAATGCCAATGTTAATACCATTTCATTATAGTCCTTTGTTTCTTCAATAGCTGACTCTAACTCTCTTTTTGCCTTATCGGGAAGCGAGTTCACATCTCCTATAATGTTAAGTCGTACTTTTTTTGAATGAAAAAGTGGAAGTTCAGAACGTAGTGATTTCACTAATAATCGCATTAATGCATTCACTTCTAGTTTTGGTCGTTTCCAATTTTCTGTAGAAAAAGCATATAGCGTTAGGTAATCCACACCAAGCTTAACACTTGTTTCAATTACTGTTTTTACACTTTTTGTTCCATTTTCATGCCCAAAAGCTCTCATCATCCCCTGGCTTTTAGCCCAACGGCCATTACCATCCATAATAATAGCGATGTGCTGAGGAATTTTAGAAATGTTTATTTGTTCTTTTAAACTCATTTTTCATTAAAACATTAAAAAACGCAGTAACACGGGCGTCTACCAAAAGTATATGTTAGTGATATAGCATTAAAAAAATACCAATCGTTATTATTTTGATTTCCAAAGTTCAAATCAATCCCATTACCGCCAGGCACAGAATCAAGATTTAGGTTTGATGGATTACTACCATCTATATTGTCGGTAAATGCATATCGAGCTCCCATTTCAAAAGAAAACACAAAATGCTGCCCTAAAGTAGTTTTAACTCCTATTACCATAGGTATGGCTACACCCCAAGCATCATCAAATGCTTTTAGTTCTCTATTAGGCTCAGGTGTTAATGCTAAATCACCATAGCTAATTACATTAATACCTGTATACAAATAAGGAGTAGTTTGTTTTTCACCACTGTGCAAATTCCATTCCCAAAAAGTATATTCTATCCCTAAAGAAATTTCTTTTATTGAATTTTCAAATTTAAAATTTCGGGCTTGTCTACTCGGATCAGATGATAAATTGTCATCCGCAGAAATTGGTAAGTAAGAAAACGATGCTCGAAAGGAATGTCGATCGCTTCTGTTCCATTTCCCTAATATGCCAAAACCAGTGTCTTGAGGCCTAACTATAGTAGTACTACCCACGTCGCCAACAAAATTTGTTTGACCTAACTGAATGCCAATTTCGTAAGTTTGCGCATTTAAAAGTGATGCCACAAAAACTACTATTAATAAAATTATTTTTTTTAACATAAAAATAAGGTGCTTGCAAATATAACAATTAAGTTTTTGTATAAAACTTCTATTTCACTCAAAACATCTATCAAGTAAAACTATGTTTTTTTCAAAAAAGTATACTTAATTGCGTTTGTCTTCACCCCAAAGTAATTTTTCTCGTAGTGTTTTCAAAAAACTTTCTCCTTTAAGGCAAACCATGTTAATTTCAAAAGGAGCTCTTTTTAGTGTTATTTCGGTTTCATTTTTTAAAACATAAGTTCTGGAATCTAACGAAACCAAATGCTCTTCTTCTCGTCCGGAAATAGTCAATTTAATTTCATATTCTTGAGAAACAGAAAGAGGTCGCATGTTCAAATTATGTGGCGCTATAGGAGTTAACAAAAAGCTACAGGTTTCAGGCATTATAATTGGTCCTCCACAACTAAGCGAATACCCTGTAGATCCTGTTGGTGTAGAAACTATTAAACCGTCGGACCAATATGAGGTTAAAAATTCATTATCAATCTTGGTATGAACCGTAATCATTGAGGTTGTATTTTTCCTACTCACAGCAATTTCGTTTAACGCAAAATTAATTCCGTCAAAATCTTTCCCGCAGGAAGACTCTATCTGCAATAAAGAACGACTTGAAACCGTATATTCTCCATCAAAAATTTGATTAACTGAAGCCTGTATTTCTTCTTTCCGAATGGTTGCTAAAAAACCCAAGCGACCTGTATTGATTCCGACTATTGGAATTCCTAAATCTCGGACGTAAGTAACTGTTTTTAAAATAGTACCATCACCTCCAATACTAAAAAAAAGATCGTACGAAGTGTCTAATTCTTTAAAAGTACTGAAATAAGAGTAATCTTTTTTGATACTTTCATTATCATGAATTAATTTCAAAAAATTTTTCTCAATAACCACTTCTGCAGAACGTTCATCTAACAACTCTAAAAGTTGCTGTATATACTGTCCTGAGTTTTTATGGTAAAATTGGCCGTAGATTCCTACTTTCATATATTAAGTAGTATTTTATTACATATTTAAGTACTTATCGAAGTACCGTGAGCGTTCTTTAAGAGTATTTAAAAACACATCATCATAATGGTCCGACATAATCGTATATCCATAGCGTCTAAATGTTTGTATAACCGTATTAAAATCACCATTACCTATTTTTAAAGTAGTTTCAACCATGTCATTTTCAATTTTAGACACGTAACATGATAATACTTTAACGTTATTCGACTCTACAATTTGGCAAATCTCACTGAACGATTGATCGGACATTCCTTTTGAAACAACTATTACATTTCCATGCTCACTCAAAAAAGGCATATCACCAAAAATATCAAGTACATCCTGTAACTCAACATATCCAATATATTTCTTTTCTTCTTGAGACAAAACAGGCATTATATTAGTTTGACCTTTACTAATAGCTTCCAAAAAACCTAATGAATTAGTACCTTCTGTGACACAAAAGCGTTCAAATTCATATTTCAAGTCTCCAACTAATTTCTCCGAATCACTATCCGCTATATCATACAAGGCGACACAACCTAGATAATTACCATCTTCAACTACAGGAAAGTGTGTAAAAGTAAATTCATTGCATAGTAACTGCGCTTCTTTTATTGTTATAGAAGGACTCAATGGCGAAATATCATTTAATAAAACTAAATTCATAAGGTTTTACTGCTATGCAATTATTTAATACCGCACAAGTTTGTATTTTTGAATCAAAAATAAAGCCATGACTAAGCTTAGTGTAAATATAAATAAAATTGCCACGTTAAGGAATGCCCGAGGAGGTAATATGCCCAACTTATTAAAAACTGCAAGTGATATTGAGCGTTTTGGAGGGCAGGGAATTACAATTCATCCACGTCCTGACGAGCGACATATTCGATATCAAGACGCTAAAGACTTAGCCAAAACAGTCACAACCGAGTTTAATATAGAAGGAAACCCTATTCCTAAATTTATTGACTTAGTATTGACCACAAAACCTCAACAGGTTACACTAGTACCCGATGCAATTACCAACATTACTAGTAATGCCGGCTGGAATACCATTAAAAATTATGATTTCCTTTCAGAAGTTATTAGTGAATTTAAACGTAATAATATACGCACATCTATTTTTGTAGATCCTGTAGCAACAATGATAGAAGGAGCAAAAAAAACAGGAACCGATCGCATTGAACTATACACAGAGTCTTTTGCTAAAAACCTCCCTCACGATCCAAAAAAAGCTGTTAATCCCTATGTTGAATCAGCTATTATAGCCTCATCACTTGACTTAGGAATTAATGCTGGACACGATTTATCTTTGGATAATATTCAGTTTTTTATAGAAAATGTGCCCAATGTACTTGAAGTATCTATTGGGCATGCGCTTATTTGCGAGTCATTATATTTAGGTTTAGAAAACGTAATACAAATGTATTTACGTAAGATGTCCGGTACTCTTAGTAAATAAGCATTTAATTCGTTCTTTTTTAATTCAACATTACACTACTACTCCTTAACTCTCAACCAATGAAATTACACTCAAATATTATCGGCACTGGTTTTCCTCTTATTATATTACATGGTTTTTTAGGAATGAGTGACAATTGGAAGACTTTAGGAAAAAAATATAGCGAACTCGGATATCAAGTGCATTTAGTAGATCAACGTAATCATGGTCGAAGCCCACATTCTGAAGATTTTTCATACCAATTTTTAAGTAACGATTTATTAACTTATTGCTTAGATCACAACTTAGGTAAAATTGCACTTTTAGGGCATTCCATGGGAGGAAAAACCGCCATGCACTTTGCTTGCGAAAATCCCGAAAAAATTGAACATTTAATTATTGCCGATATCTCTCCAAAATATTACGCCCCTCATCATCAAGATATTTTAGACAGCTTACAGGCGTTGGATTTTTCAGAAATAAAAAGTCGTACCGATGCAGAAAATGAACTTAGTAATTATATTGCTGATAAAGGAATACGCATGTTTTTGCTCAAAAATATTTACAGAAAATCTCCCACGGAATTTGCATTCCGTATAAACCTTAAAACATTGTCCGACAAAGTTATTGAAATAGGGCAACCTTTGGCTAAAAATGCCGTTTTTAAAGGCAAAACACTATTTTTAAAAGGGGATCGTTCTAATTATATACTAGCTAATGAACTCAACACAATTGCAAATCACTTTCCGAACTACACAATAAAAAGAATAAGTAATGCAGGACATTGGCTACATGCCGAAAACCCTGCTGATTTCCTCCAATTTACCTCAAAATTTCTAGAACAATAATTAACTATTATGCCTGCATAACATTTAATTATTTTTCCTTAAATTTGTTAATTCAAGAAAAAATGAATTGTTTTTTTATTGATTCCCTACAATTTAAGCGTTTTTTTTACCTAAATTGTTTTGCATTAACAAGTAAACCTCATTTTAAAACCTAACTTTAAAACTTATTGTATTATGAAAAAACTACTTTTTGTATTGGCTTCATGCTTAACCTTTTCCTCCATTTACGCAGGTGGGTATAGGGTTAGTATTCAAGGCCAACGTGCACTTGCTATGGGACACACTGGTGTAGCCGTAGTAAACAGTGCCGAACTTGCCTTTTTCAATCCCGCAGGACTTGTGTTTCTAGAAAACAAGTTAAATGTATCCGCAGGTGTTACAGGAATAATTACAAATACTAAATATCAAAATTTAGACACCCGACAAGCCTTTGAAACAGATAGCCCTGTAGGAACCCCTATTAACCTATATGCTACTTACAAAATTTCCGATAAGTTTAGTGCTGGTATTGCTGTTTACACCCCTTACGGTAGTAGAGTGGATTGGCCAAGTGATTGGGCAGGAGGATTTTTAGTAAACAGCATTGAACTATCTGCTGTTTTTATAAATCCTGTAGTATCTTTTAAAGTTAACGACGCTTTAAGTATTGGCGGTGGACCAATTTACGCTATTGGTGGAGTTAATTTTAATAGAAGCATTGAGGCTGTGCCAGGCTCCGAGAGTTTGAGTGGACCAAGCACTATTGAACTTGATGCAGAAGGAGTAACCGCATGGGGTTGGAAAGCATCAGTCTTATTTAGACCTACTGACAAACTAAACATTGGTGCTAGCTATCAAAGTCAAATAGACATTAATGCAGAAAACGGAGATGTAAGTTTCCAAAATTTCCCAGGAGAAGCTCCACAAACTGGTTTTAATGCCACTCTTCCTTTACCTTCAGAATTGACCTTAGGATTATCGTATCAAGTTAACGATAAACTTCTATTAGCCTTTGACTTCAACAGAGCCTATTGGGGAGCTTATGAGTCTTTAGATATTACTTTTACAGATGGCGAAACTCCAGACTCTATAAACCCTAGAAATTATGAAGATGCTAGCACATACCGATTTGGTGCTCAATACGACTACAATAGCAAATTTACCTTTAGAGCAGGTTATTACTTTGATGAAACTCCTGTAGCTTCTGGTTTCTTTTCTCCTGAAACTCCACGTAACGATTCTCATGCATTTACTGGAGGTCTTTCTTTCAATATAAATAACAATTTAGCTATTGACGCTTCTTTCTTATATATTTATTTTGCTGAAGTTGATGAATCTTTTGACTCGCCTAATGACAGCGCACCTGCATTTGGAGGAACTTACAAATCAAATGTTTTTGCACCAGGATTAGGAATTACCTATAAACTATAATACATAAAACACATGAAAAATAATAAATACATATACATCGCACTGTGTTCCTTAGGTTTTATAGCCTGTGAACCTGAATTTGATCAACCATTAGAAGACACCCCTATAGCAGCGCAAACTAGCGGAGAAGCTAATTTTTCTAAATATATTTCTTTAGGAAACTCTTTAACTGCAGGATTTGCAGACGGGTCACTTTACCGAAGTGGACAAGAAAGCTCTTTTGCTAATATATTAGCAACGCAAATGCAAACAGCAGGTGGCGGTGAATTTTTAACGCCATTTATGAATGATGATATTGGAGGCTTTGTAGAGAACCCTACAGCGTTTCCACCTCGTAGAGTTTTTGATGCAGGAAACAGAGCTCCTGTCTTTATAGACGCAGCACCTACAACAAGTTTCTCAAATATATTAACTGGTCCGTTTAATAATATGGGGGTACCTGGGGCTAAGAGTTTCCATTTAGCAGCTCCTGGCTACGGCAGTGCTGCCAATTTGGCTTTAGGCCTTGCTAATCCGTATTTTGTTCGTTTTGCTTCTAGCCCAAATACTAGTGTTATTGCTGATGCTTTAGCACAGCAACCAACATTTTTCACCTTGTGGATTGGAAATAACGACGTACTTAGCTATGCAACAGCAGGAGGAATTGGTGTTTTACAACCCACTCCCACCACTAATGACCTTACTATGATACCCCCTCCAGGAGGAGATGATATTTCAGACCCTACCTATTTTGCAGGTATATATACGGGATTAACCAATGCATTAGCTTCTACAAATGCGAAAGGAGTTTTAATTAATGTGCCTAATGTTAGCACTATTCCTTTTTTTACTACTGTACCTTTTAATGCTATTCCTTTAGATCAAGCTACTGCTGACGCTGCAAATACAGGCTTTGCTAATTACAACGGAGGGTTACAGTTGGCTGTTCAAGCTGGAGTATTAACTCCGACAGAAGCCACAAGAAGAACAATTAATTTTACTGCTGGTCAAAATGCTGTAGTTATCATTGATGAAAATTTAACTGATTTAACTGCTATAAATGCTGGTTTAATAAACATAAGACAGGCTACGCCAAATGACTTATTACTTTTAACCGTATCGGGTCTATTAGGAACTCCAAACTCTGATAATGGTACATTAATAAATGGCATCAGTGCTCCATTAGGAGACCAATGGATACTTACCCCAGAAGAACAGCTTTTAATAACTAATGCCACTAACGCATATAATCAAACTATTCAAAGCACGGTATCTGCAAATCCAAATTTAGCATTGTTAGATGCTAACACTTTGGTAAGTCAGTTAGCAAGTGGCGGGATTTCTTCTGAAAATGGTACTGTAGTAACTTCTGATTTTGCAACTGGCGGTGCTTTTTCTTTAGATGGCATACATTTAACACCTCGCGGAAATGCTTTTATTGCTAACGAATTAATTGAGGTTATCAATTCAAATTTCGGATCGACATTACAAAAAGTTGATCCAAATGAGTTTAAAACAATTACTCTACAATAATAAACGTATTTAATAAATTCAAAAGCCCTTCACATAAAATGAAGGGCTTTTTTTATCATCCTTTTCAAAATTAAAAAAATTGCTCATTTTTCAAAAATAACTTACTTTTGCACCCAATTTTATTCGAAAAAATTAAGTAAGGATGAATATTTCTAAAGAGCAGATTGATAATTTGAACGCGGTAGTTACCGTAGAAATTAAAAAAGAAGATTATAGTGAACGCGTAGAAAAAATCTTAAAAGATTACCGTAAAAACGCAAATATCCCTGGATTTAGAAAAGGCCACGTTCCTATGGGAATGGTTAAAAAACAATACGGAGATGCTGTAATGGCTGAAGAAGTAAACAAATTAATTCAAGAGTCCTTGAATAATTTCCTTACTGAAGAAAAGTTAGATGTTTTAGGAAACCCATTACCAAAAGATCAAAAAGATTTTTCTTGGAATGATGAAGATTTCAAATTTGAATTTGAAATAGGATTAGCCCCTGAATTTGAGGTAAAACTTCAAGGAAAAGAAGATTTAACTAGCTACAAAGTTGTTGCTACTGACAAAATGATTGAAGATCAATTAAACTCAATTCAGAAACAATATGGAAAATTAAACCCTATTGACTCAGTAATTGAAGGCAGCCTTATAGCGGGTAAGTTTGAAAATGAAGCTGAAGAAATAAATAAAGAAACCACTATTGAACTTAGTAATGTTCAAGAAAAAGCTCAAAAACTATTTGTTGGAGCAAAAGTTGGTGATACGATTACTATAAACACTAAAGATCTTTTCGAAAACAATCAATTATTGGTTAGTCAAGTTGGTATTGCACAAGCCGATAAGGATCAGGCTGATTTTGACGTAACTTTTACCGTTAATGAAATAAATGAGCGCATTTTAGCTGAATTAGATCAAGAACTGTTTGATAAATTATTTGCTGATGGCTCTGTAAAATCGGTTGATGATTTAAAAGGCAAAATCAAAGAAGATGCTGAAAATCAGTTTGTACAACAAGCAGACCAGCAATTACTAAACACAGTAACCGAAAGCGTAATAGAAAATACCACTTTTGACTTACCAGCTGAGTTTTTGAAAAAATGGTTACGTACTGCAGGAGAAAAACCTTTGACAGAGGAAGAAGCTAACGCAGAATATGAAAAAAGTGAAAAAGGACTTCGTTTTCAATTAATTGAAGGCAAAATAATTAAGGATAACGGGTTACAAGTTACTTTTGACGAAATCAAAGACCATACTAGAAAATTAATTACAGCTCAGATGGCCCAATACGGCCAAATGACTCCTGAAGATGCTGAACTAGATGGAATAATACAACGCGTATTAGGAAACCAAGACGAAGTAAAACGAATTAACGAGCAATTAATAAGCCAAAAGCTATTAAATTTCTACAAGGAAAATGCTAAATTAAAAGAGAAAGAAGTCACTTTTGATGATTTCATAAAAGAAGCTTACAAACAATAAGCGATAGGCTTTCTTTTAAATATTGATTATCTTTAAGGCGTAGAATTAATTCTACGCCTTTTTTACAATTTAAAAAAAAGCATTAATGGATTACGGAAACGAATTTGAAAAATACGCTACTAAGCACCACGGTATTAACAGTAACTACTATAATAAAATAATAAGCGCTGTTACCCCTCCTGTAGGAATGACACCAAATATTATTGAAGAACGCCAAATGAACGCTGTTGCGATGGACGTTTTTTCTAGATTAATGATGGATCGTATAATTTTTATGGGAACAGGAATTAACGATCAAGTTGCTAATATTATACAAGCACAACTTTTATTTTTAGAAAGTACGGATGCTAAAAAAGATATACAAATTTATATTAATTCACCAGGGGGTAGTGTATATGCCGGTTTAGGTATTTATGACACTATGCAATTTATTAAACCTGATGTAGCAACTATTTGTACAGGTATGGCTGCCTCTATGGGAGCCGTATTACTATGTGCTGGGCAAGCAGGAAAGCGTTCTGCTTTACCACATAGTAGAGTAATGATTCACCAACCTTTAGGTGGCGCGCAAGGGCAAGCAAGTGATATCGAAATTACAGCTCGTGAAATATTAATTTTAAAAGAAGAGCTTTATAATATTATCGCTAAGCATTCAGGACAAACTTACGACAAGGTATATAACGACAGTGATCGTGATTACTGGATGAAAGCTGACAAAGCTAAAGAATACGGAATGGTTGACGAGGTGTTAACACGTAGCTAATAAATTATTGAGCATAGCTTAAAAAGAAAAAAAGAAAATGGCTAAAGAAGATTTAGAATGTTCGTTTTGTGGACGAAAAAAACCTGAAACTAGTTTATTAATTGCTGGTTTAGACGCTCATATTTGTGATAGATGTATCGAACAAGCCCATGGAATTGTTGCAGAAGAGTCCAAGGAAGATGTCTCCGATGCACTAGAGCAAGAACTAAAACTTAGCAAACCAAAGGCTATAAAAGCCTTTTTAGACACTTATGTAATTGGTCAAGATTTTTCTAAAAAAGTAATATCTGTTGCAGTGTATAACCACTACAAACGTTTATTACAAAAATCTGAAGATGATGATATTGAAATTCAAAAAAGTAATATTGTCCTTGTAGGCCAAACAGGTACAGGAAAAACATTAATTGCAAAAACCATTGCAAAAATGCTAAATGTACCTTTAGCCATAGTTGACGCTACAGTTTTAACAGAAGCAGGTTATGTTGGTGAAGATGTCGAAACCATACTTACTAAACTTTTAGCTGCTGCAGATTATAATTTAGAAAAAGCGGAACGCGGAATAGTATTTATTGATGAAATCGATAAAATTGCTCGTAAAAGCGATAACCCAAGTATTACAAGGGATGTTTCTGGCGAAGGTGTTCAACAAGCCTTACTTAAGCTTTTAGAAGGAAGTGTAGTTAATGTTCCGCCAAAAGGAGGACGTAAACACCCTGATCAAAAATTCATTGAAGTAAATACTGAAAATATTTTATTTATTGCGGGAGGAGCTTTTGATGGTATTGAACGTAACATCCAGAAGCGCTTAAACATGCAAGCTGTTGGATTTAGTGCTTCTTTAAATGAAGATAGTATTGAAAAGGACAATATGTTACAATATATCATTCCAAAAGATTTAAAAGATTTTGGCCTCATTCCTGAAATTATAGGGCGTTTACCTGTTTTATCTTACATGAACCCATTAGACACTAAAACGCTAAGAGCCATTTTAACAGAGCCTAAAAATGCTATTATCAAACAATACACTAAATTGTTTGAAATGGACGAAATTGACTTAAAAATCAGCGATGATGCGCTTGATTTTATTGTCGAAAAAGCAAATGAATATAAACTAGGAGCTCGTGGTTTACGATCTTTATGTGAAGCTATTTTGACAGACGCAATGTTTGAATTACCAGATAGCGGTGAAAAAGAATTAGAAATTACCCGAGAGTACGCAAAACAAAAAATAGAGAAATCTAATATTAGAACTTTAAAAGCTGTTTCATAATTCCTAGAAATTAGTATCAAACAAAAAAGGCTTATTGAATTTAATACAGGAATTCAATAAGCCTTTTTTAATAAATTTCGCAATTATTTAAACCCCTTTTCCTTTTGCAATTGATCGTAGGCCTCTTGAACAGATCGAAATTTATCTTCAGCACCTTTTTGTAAGTGCTTAGGCAAATGCTGTAATTTGTCTGGATGGTATTTTTTTGCCATCGTTCGATAAGCTTTTTTAATATCTGAAGCGGTAGCCGTTTTTTCTATCTCAAGTATTTTGTAGGCATTATCAGCTTCTTTAAAAAACATTGCCTTAATACTTTCAAAATCTTTATACTGAATTCTAAAAAAACCTGAAATTTCATTAATTTTCCTCAACTCGCTTTCACTTACGTGGCCGTCGGAATTAGCTATCCCAAACAAAAAGTGAATAATTTGAAGGCGTGATTCATACCTTGTAAACTTAGAAATATAGGCTGTAATTCTTGCTGTATCTATTACTCTATTCTTAATAACCTCGTTAAAAGTCCTAAATGTGGCATTCGCTCTTTCCTTACCATAATTAGCAACAAAATATTTCCTTACATAATCCAACTCTACTTGATTAACTTTTCCATCAGCTTTAATTACTAAAGAGGCCAATGATAATAAATTGAGTTCAAAATCTTTTGGAGTTACTTGAGATCGGCTACTGGTATTTCTAGTCGACCCTCTCCTAGATGTAGATGACTTAGGTTTTTGAGATAATTGCTCAATAAAATAACCCGCAAAATAACCAACCATAGCCCCGTAAAAATTTCGAGTAAAAAACCAACCCGCCACAGCTCCAATCCATTTAAACATATTTATTTTTTTTGTAAATATAAGTTACTACAACTAATTTTATTCTAATTACTAGTGACCTGACATAAAGTTAGTGCTTTATCGTATGGAATAGTATTTGTAACTTTGAATTAAATTAAAAAATAAAACTATGTACCCAGAAGAATTAGTACAACCTATGCGCGCTGACTTAGCCAATTTTGGTTTTGAAGAATTACGCAATGCCGAATCTGTAAATGCTGCCTTAGCAAAATCTGGAACTACGTTAGTTGTTGTAAACTCAGTTTGTGGTTGTGCTGCAGCAAATGCACGCCCAGCCGCAAAAATGTCTCTAGAAAACGACAAAAAACCAACAAATGCAGTAACAGTATTTGCAGGTGTAGACAAAGAAGCCGTAAACGCAGCAAGACAACATATGGTACCATTTCCGCCCTCTTCACCTTGTATCGCTTTGTTTAAAGACGGTGAATTAGTACATATGCTAGAGCGTCACCATATTGAAGGCAGACCTGCAGACATGATTGCGGAAAACTTAACCGATGCTTATAACGTACACTGTTCATAATTACATCTTTTAAGCCTACATAAAAAGTCAGAAATGTTCTGACTTTTTATGGTTATTGGCATATTTATAAGCTGAATAATTGTTCCTTTTAAAATAAAATTAGAACTTGCATTTTTAATGCCGAAAAAAGTTTCTGTATGTTTAGAAAGCTCGTAGCAGCAATATTGTCACTAGTGTTTTATCCACTTTTCTTTGGCTGTTTGTTAGTTTTCCATGCAATACAGGTTATCTGTAAAAATTTCATAGGAAAAAAAACACATAAAAAAAGTGTCGACTTACTAAACTTTTTTTTAATTCGCTGTTTAAATGTGATGGGAAACCGCACTCAATTTATTAATAAGCAACAAATTCCATCAAACGTACCGCTATTGTTTGTATCAAACCATCAAAGTATGTTTGACATTACTATGATTGTTTGGTATATGAGAAAGTTTAGCCCTCACTTTATTTCTAAAAAAGAATTAGGCAAAGGCATACCAAGCATATCTTATAACTTAAGGCATGGAGGGTCTGTTTTAATCGACAGGAACAACAGAAGGCAATCATTACCAGCGCTAATTAATTTTGGAAAAAGACTAGAAGCTCATAATGAAACTGGCGTTCTTTTTCCGGAAGGGACTAGAAGTAAAGATGGAACTCCAAAGGAATTTATGGATGGAGGCTTTAAGGTTTTAACAAAAGCCATGCCCAATGGCTACATAGTACCTTTGACATTAAATAACAGCTGGAAATTATTACAATGGGGATATTTTCCTGTAGGCGCCTTTAACAAAGTTACCTTAGAAGTGCACCCGCCCATTAAAATAGCTTCTTTGGAAGTTGGTGAATTATTAGAAAAAGTAGAAAGCCAAATCAAACGGGCTATAAAATAAAAATATATGGCATTAGACAATATTCGTTTAGAAGTGATGAAGCAATTGGAGCGCAAAGTAGATGGCTTTATTGAACAATTCTTAGTCCCTATAGATAAGGTATGGCAGCCTACCGATTTCCTTCCCGATTCTCAAAATGAAGATACTTTTTTTGAAGAAGTAAAAGAATTAAGAGAGCTTGCAAAAGAATTACCTTATGATTTTTGGGTGGTTCTTGTTGGAGATACAATTACTGAAGAAGCATTACCAACCTACGAATCTTGGTTAATGGATGTAGAAGGCATTAATCAACATGAAAAAAACAGTGAATTTGGCGCCGAAGGTGGCGGTAATGGCTGGTCTAAATGGGTACGCTATTGGACTGGTGAAGAAAATAGACACGGAGATGTACTTAACAAATACTTATACTTATCGGGTAGAGTAGATATGATCGAAATTGAGCGTACAACTCAACACCTAATTTCTGATGGTTTTGATATCGGTACCGATCGTGATCCTTATAAAAACTTTGTATATACTAGTTTTCAAGAATTAGCCACAAATATTTCACATAACAGAGTTGCGAAATTAGCCAGAGGGTATTCTAACAAACCATTATCTAAAATGTGTAAGATTATTGCAGGTGACGAAATGAGGCACTTTAATGCCTATAGCACTTTCGTTGATGAAATTTTCAAGTTAGACCCTAGTGAAATGATGATTGCTTTTTCTGATATGATGAGAAACAAAATTATTATGCCTGCTCATTTTTTAAGAGAAACAGGTCAGGCTATAGGAGCTAAATTTGATGAATTTTCTGTATCTGCTCAAAAAATAGGCGTATACACCTCTCAAGATTATATTGACATAATGCAACGCTTAATCGTAAAGTGGGATATTGCAAACGTAAAAGACCTTAACGATAAAGCTGAAAAAGCACGTGATTTTGTTATGAAATTACCTGCCCGCATGCAACGCATTAGCGAACGCTTGGTTTTACCAGACGAAACAGAACAGTTTTCATGGGTTAACCCTGCTGTAGTTGCTAAATAATTAGCAACTACTGTATGGATAATGCACTTATTACAAACACCATTGCTTTTGTTAAGCAGGAATTAGCCAATGCTGAGGGGGGACATGATTGGTTTCATATACAGCGCGTATATAATAACGCGCTACTTATAAGCAAAACAGAAACTGTAGACCTTCTAGTAGTTCAATTAGCTGCTTTGCTACATGATATTGCTGATTCTAAGTTCTACAATGGTGACGAAACTATTGGACCTCTAAAGGCTGAATTATTTTTAAAATCTCAAGATGTTGAAGTCTCCACTATTAACCATGTGATTGCTATTATCAAACACGTATCTTTTAAAGGAGGAAATTTTAAAAATGAATTTACATCAAACGAACTTGATGTGATTCAAGACGCAGATCGATTAGATGCCATAGGTGCTATAGGAATTTCACGAACTTTTAATTATGGAGGCTATAAAAAGAGAGCTATTTATGACCCTGCAATACTTCCAAAACTCAACATGACCAAAGAAGAGTATAAATCTTCAACAGCTCCGTCAATTAATCATTTTTACGAAAAACTTTTACTACTTTCTGACAAAATGAATACTATTACCGCTAAAGAAATTGCTAAAAAAAGACACAACTTTATGGAATTTTTCTTGAAACAATTTTATGATGAATGGAATGGAAGAGCCTAACTAATAAGCCCTATCCTGACCTTTGAAGAGAATGATTATCGTATCAAAAAATATCTTCATATCTAAATAAAAAGACCAATTTTCAATATAAAAAATATCATATTTTATACGATTAATAATATCTTCATCGGACTTAATTTCCCCTCTAAAACCTTTAACCTGAGCTAAACCTGTTATTCCTGGACGAACCGAATGACGAAAAACGAATTGGTATTTATCTATTTTTTTCGCATAAGCATCTGTATACCTAGGCATGTGAGGACGTGGACCAACAATAGACATATCTCCTTTTAATACATTCACAAACTGTGGTAATTCATCTATACTTGTTCTTCTTAAAAAGCGCCCAATCTTTGTAACTCGATCATCCTCTTCCGAAACATGTAATCGTTCTTTACTACCTGCCTTACTTAAAGACCTAAATTTGTAACATTTAAATTGCTTATAATTAACTCCATTCCTCTTATGAATAAAAAACAACGGACCTTTACTCTCAAATTTTATTAAAAAATATAATATTGGAGTTAACCACGATAAAATCCCTAAAATAATTATAACAGAAAAAGTAATATCTAAAGCCCTTTTTAAAACAAAATTTGCTGTTCTATGTAAAGGCATTTTAGGCACTGAAAACACAGGTATATAATCGTAATAATCTGTTTTCATATTGGCCACCGGCAATCTTTGAGTATTGGGAATAAACTTCAAAACTATTCCACTAGACTCACAGTAATCTACTATTTCATTAATTTGAGGATTAGAAGTTTCATACAAAGCGCAATAAACTTCATCAACTCTATTGTCCTTCAAAAAATCAATTCCTTTAACTAAATCGTTTTCAGAATTATCAGAAAAAACACCTTTAAGTTGATATCCTAAATTCTTTTTTGAATTGAAAAAATGAATTAATTCTTTTGTTGGCTTTGAATTCCCAAAAACAAGTACACTCCTATTATTTCCGCCAAAATTTAAACGGTATTTTTTTAACGCATAATAAACTGCAAACTTCAATATTCCTACAGTAAAAACAACACTAGAAACATAACCTAATAAAATGAATGTTGATACTGGTCGGTAACTTAATACTCCGAATAAAGAGAATAAAATAAAAATAAAAAATACCCATTGCTTGAGAAGTAGCCCTAATATTTGCACTACACATGTAAACCTGTATACATTATAAAAACCTATAATAAAACTAATTACAACCCAGCCAATTAGTATATATCCATAAAAAAAGACCTCTAAAATATTTGAAGCAAACAACCACGCAAACAAGATAACAATCCACAAATCAAAACCGATAATTAGTGGACGTATTAAAAAAGAATATCCTTTTTGAGCTTGTTGTTGAATCATGAATTATTTAATATAATCTCCAAATGTTTTATGACCTGTAGCGTACCACTTTTCTTCTGGAAGGGCTTTAAAGTAGTTTAGTGTTTTTTCCAAACCAACAGCACGATCTATTTTTGGCTGCCAATTTAGTATTTTTTTTGCCAAGCCAATATCAGGCCTTCTTTGCAAAGGATCATCAGCAGGCAAATCTTTAAAGATTACCTTTTGATTTGTACCTGTTAACTTAATTATTTCATCTGCAAATTCCCTGATCGTAATTTCTGAAGGGTTTCCAATATTGACTGGCTGAGAATATTCGGATTTTAACAATCTATACAAACCTTCAACTTGGTCACTTATATAACAAAATGAGCGTGTTTGAGACCCGTCACCAAATACAGTGAGATCTTCGCCTCGTAAAGCCTGACCTATAAATGCTGGTATTACTCTACCATCATTTAATCGCATACGTGGACCATAGGTATTAAATATACGTGCTATTCTTACCGGTACTTTATGAAAAGTGTGGTAAGCCATAGTCATTGCTTCTTGAAAACGTTTGGCTTCATCATACACACCTCTAGGGCCTACGGAATTTACATTCCCGTAATAATTTTCTGTTTGTGGATGTATTAAAGGGTCACCATACACCTCGCTAGTGGATGCTATTAACATTGTTGCTCCTTTTGCCAATGCTAATCCTAAGCAGTTGTGTGTACCTAACGAACCTACCTTTAATGTTTGAATGGGTATTTTCAAGTAATCGATTGGACTTGCTGGTGATGCAAAATGAAGTATGTAATCTAAATTCCCATCAATAGTTATATGCTCGCAAATATCATGTTCAATAAAACTAAAATTTGAATGTACTTCTAAATGCTTCAGATTGTCAAAATCACCCGTGATAAAATTGTCCATCCCGATAACCTGATAGCCTTCTTTAACAAATTTATCACACAAATGAGAACCTAAGAAGCCTGCCGCCCCTGTTATTAGTACTCGTTGTTTTGCTTTAGACATATTTTTTTTAATAATTCGCATTTTCTGCAATTAAGCTTCTAAAATTATAAACTACTATTTAGTTTCCAATATTTGCTCAATAATCTTTTTTGTAATTGTATAAGTAGGCTTAACACCTGTTGTACCTAACCCTCCCGAAGCCAATGTACTTCCTGTTTCCAAAGGATTATCTGAAGCATAATATGCATAACGAACTGCAACGTCATTTCGGATACTTTTTCTAATTTTTGAAGCTGCTTGAATAGCTTTTTGATAATGAGCTCCTTCCATTTCCAAACCTATAACACCCCATGTAGATTCGTGAAAAAAACTAAGCAACTCCCTATTTTGAAGCGAAGTACCTAATACAGTAACCATACTTCCATCAAAACATCTTAACAAATCACGCTCTTCGAAGTCGGTTACTTTTAATTTATTTTCGAAAGGATAATTACCTGCTGTTCCTTCCAAAATATGAGCCGAAGGTATCATTATATCTCCTTTACCTCCACATAAAATACCTGCTTTACCCATAATTGATATTGAGCTTACATTCATGTAAAACAAGGTTTTTTCATCTACCTCATAAGGTTTAAGCAACTCATCCATTGCACCATAAGCCTGTTCACCAAACGCATAATCCATCACTAAGACTACTGGCGCTTCTTCGCTTCCAAAAGTAGGCAAGTGTGTTATTTTAGCAGTATCGAAAATTTGCATGTTTATGTGAGAGCTACTACCATCCTTAATATCACCCATTCCATTTTTTAAAGCATAGGCCTGTACTTTTTTACGTAAAGCTTTATTGTCATCATCGCTTAGTATTTTATATAAATCCATCGGTGTAGCCTTTGGATATTCTTTCCCAAGTACTTTTTCTGCAAAAAATGTATTCATTACACTATGCATGTTCGAACTTATAATATGTAACGGACGTTTTGTTAGCTTAAGATCATATAAATATTTTTTTGCTTGTTGAGCCCAAACTGCGCTATAAATATGATGACCAATACGCTCTCGCAAAACAGGGCTGAATGTAATTTCTCGTTTCTTTCCTTCGTTCTCATCTTGAAAAGCTATTTTCCCTAACCAATAAACTACATGTAGCAACCGATCTGGGTTGGTAGCACTTCCAAATTTAGGGTACACCTCAACAACTTCTTGAAAGCTTCTTCCTAATATATATGCCAAGTGCGACATTGCAATATCACGATCTTTTTCAGTTAACTCTCCTTTCTCAACAAAAGAAACTACTTTTTTCCAATCACGTTTTAAACTCCTGTCCTCTTCTGTATGTATCCGTTTTCTGATTTTTTCAGATTCGATGTACATAAAAGTTAAATGTGTTAAAATATCATAAATCTCAGAGCGTCCACGAGTTATTTCAATGTTCATTTGGTCATCGTCAACTCGGTAACAATTTCTTCGCCTTTTTTTTGGAACTATTATCTTAAAATGGGCATTCTTATAGCCCTCTTCACTTGTTAAGCTTACAAATCGACATTCCTCGATTCCTTCAGGTAAACGCTCTAAAACATAAAGCATTCCATTTAACTCTACTTTATCTTCATTAAGCGAACCATAAATTTCAGGACATAATACTAAAAGAGCTTCTCTCAATATTTCACCCGAAACTCCCATAGGATTATAAAAACCTCGATTAAACAAATGGCGCATCCCAACATACAATCGCTCAATGGCATTTGTGCTTTCTTGAGCTCTAGTTTGCTTATTATTTAAAAAATCTTCCATTATATAGTATAGGTTTTAAGCGCATCAGCAATTTTTCGATCGTTAGATAATCTAGGTAATTTATTTTGCCCCCCTAATTTACCAATTGATTTCATATAATTAGTAAACCCATTGTGAGCTATTGGAGTTATTTTTAATGGCTTTAAAATATTTCCTGTAATTAAATCATTATAATATGAATTTTGAAGCCTTAATTTTTCATCTAGAAAAAGTGCTAATTCTTCTATGTTATGAGGTGGTTTTTGAAACTCTATGAACCACTCGTGGTAAGGCAAACCGTTTTCTGGATTAACTTGCGGTGCTACAGTAAATTCCTGAATTACATCATTCGTTATTTCTAACGCTTGTTGCATAGCTTCTTCAACTTCCTTACCAATAACATGCTCTCCAAATGCGGATATAAAATGTTTAATTCTACCCGAAACTAGAACTCGATATGGATTAGTGCTTGTAAACTGAACGGTATCACCAATATTGTAACACCATAAACCAGCATTTGTAGATATCAGCATCACGTAATTGACCCCTAACTCTACATCCCCAATAGTAATTCGCTTAGGATTTTCGTCAAAAAAAGTATCTGCTTTTACAAATTCATAAAAAATACCTGAATTTAAACGTAGTAGCATTCCTTTCTCTTTTTGGGAATCTTGAAACGCAAAAAAACCTTCAGATGCAGGATAAAGCTCAATACTGGGTACTGATTTACCTATAAGCTTTTCGAAAATTGGTCGGTAAGGCTCATAATTTACTCCCCCATAAATAAACAAGTTAAAATCAGGAAAAACTTCCTTTATTTGCTTACCTGTTGTTTCAACTATACGTTCAAAGTACATTTGGACCCATGGTGGAATTCCACTTATAATACCCATCTTTTCTGGCAGGGTTTCTTTGATAATAGCGTCTATTTTTCGTTCCCAATCGTCAATGCAATTGGTTTGCCAACTTGGCAATCTGTTTTTTTGCAAATATTTAGGCACATAATGCGCTACTATACCTGATAACCTTCCCAAATTCACTCCATTTTTAGGAGTTAACTCAGGGCTACCTTGTAAAAAAATCATTTTATGATCTACAAATTCTGTTTTCCCTGTTTCTTCTATATAACTTAAAATCGCATTTCGTGCCCCCTTTATATGAGTTGGCATAGAATCCTTTGTTAAAGGAATATATTTAGCCCCACTTGTGGTTCCTGAAGTCTTCGCGAAATACAAGGGCTTTCCAGGCCAAAGTATATCTTCATCTCCATTTACAACTTTATCTACGTAAGGCCGCAATGCTTCATAATCCCTTATAGGCACTCTTTTTTGAAAATCCGAATAGGAATGTATACCCGAAAAATCGTGATCTTTTCCAAAAACAGTTCCTGAAGCTTTGTTTATTAACTCATCAAAAACTTTTTGCTGAGTTTCAACAGGCTTAGAAGACCATTGTTTAATTTGCAGCGCTATAATTTTCGCAAATATTTGGGCTGCTTTTGCTTTTAACGACATTGTTTATTTTTCAAAATCTATAAACTTGAGTGGATCAAGTGCTTTTCCATTATCCCACAACTCAAAATGTAAATGTGTACCCGTACTCAACTCGCCTGTAGAGCCAGCAAAAGCTATCACTTCACCTGCCGTAACATGCTCGCCTTGTAATTTGGTAAGTTTGGAGTTATGTTTATACACTGATGTTAAGCCTGATTTATGCTTTAATATTAGCACGTAACCTACATCAGGTGTCCATTCTGAATAAATCACCACACCAGCAGATGCAGCCTTTATAGGCGTATTTTTAGGCACAGCAATATCAACAGCATAGTGTTTTTGTTTAAAATTAAACCTACTTGTAATTGATCCCTTTACAGGTGGAAAAAACAAATAATCTGTTTTAATATCTGTCCCGTTTTGGATACTATATTTTTCAATTTTATCTACTTCTTTTCGCAATTCTAATTCTTGTTTTGAAGGATTCAATTTTGCGTTTTTAACCTCTAAAGCAATAGCTGATTTAGTAGAATCTATATTAAATTTCTCTGCTTTTACATCACCTTTAAGCACCTTTTTTATAGATTCGTAAAATTGCTCTTTACCAGAAATCTCTATAAACAAAGAATCTGTTTTATACACCAAATCATTAGCTTGTGAAGTCAATTTTGTTGATGAATATCCTGGAATATATTCCCTAAGAGAAGTAAATGCTATTAAGAGAACGGTACAAATTATCAAAAATAAAGCGCTCACAAAAAAAAGCACAAAAACATTAAGCCGAGTTAATTTGAAAGAAACTTGTTCTTCAAATGTATTTTCATTTAATATAACTAAGCGGTATTTACTTACCAACTTATCTACAAATGTTCTTTTTTTTGTTATTTTATTTTTCATACCAAGCAATTACAAATATAAGTTTTTTTGCTTTTTGTTACGGTTAATTAGACCTAAAGGCTATTAAAAAACGAAGTAATAACCGAGTTATTCTTATTTCTTAGTAACTTTGTAATGTATTTATTCAAATCCTAAAAAAAGATTTGAAAATCAATTACTATATTATGACAACTTACAACATGTTTTTAGCGATTGGACCTCAACAAATAGTTATTGTTTTGGTAGTAGTTTTACTTCTTTTTGGAGGTAGAAAAATACCGGAATTAATGCGTGGACTTGGTAGTGGGATTAAAGAATTTAAAAATGCAGCTAAGGAAGATGATGACGACCAAGGGGAACCCAAAATAGATAAGTAACCTAAAAAAACAAGGGTTTAATGGTATGCCATTGAACCCTTGTTTTTTATATATAATTTATAACTTAATCGACCAGAGACAACTGGATGCGTTTACGAGTTTCATCCACCTCTATTACCGTAACTTGTAATTGTTGGTTTAGTTTTACTATTTTGTTTACATCTTTAACAAATGTATTTGCTAATTTAGAAATATGAATTAACCCACTTTCCTTAATTCCTATATCTACAAAACACCCAAAATTAGTAATATTATTCACTATCCCAGGAAGTCTCATCCCTGCTTTCACATCACTAATTTTCTGAATATTCTCATCAAATTCAAATGCTTTTAAGCTATCCCTAGGGTCTATTCCTGGTTTTCGCAATTCCTTTTGGATATCCTTTAGTGTTAACAATCCTACATCATCACTAACATAATTATTTAACTCTATTTTATCGACGATTTCCTTGTTACCAATTAAATTCGACAACTCAACTTTAAAATCTTTTGCTATTTTTTCAACCAATTTGTACCTCTCAGGGTGTATTGCCGAATTATCTAAAGAGTTATCACTAGTAGCCACTCTTAAAAATGCCGCGCTTTGCTCATAAGCTTTGGCTCCGAGACCTTTAATTTTTAGTAATTGCTTCCTCGAGTCAATACCGCTATTTTCAGTACGAAAATCCACTATATTTGAGGCCAATTTAGGCCCCACGCCAGACACATAACTCAACAACGATTTACTTGCTGTATTCACATTAACTCCTACGGAATTCACGCAATAAGAAACCGTACTATCTAATTCTTGTTTTAATAATTGCTGATTAACATCGTGCTGATATTGCCCTACACCTAATGACTTTGGATCTATTTTAACTAATTCAGCTAATGGATCGGCTAATCTTCTACCAATAGATACCGCTCCTCGAACAGTGATATCGTAATTTGGAAACTCTTCTCTAGCAATAGGAGACGCCGAATATATTGAGGCCCCACTTTCATTAACTATAAAAACTTCCACCTCCTTATCCAAAGAGATTTTTTTCACAAATTGCTCTGTTTCTCTCGATGCGGTTCCATTACCAATTGCAATTGCTTCTATTTTATAGCTATCTACTAATTCTTTTACCTTATCCATAGCCTCAGCAATCTTATTTTGAGGAGGGTGTGGATAAATGTTTTCATTATGCTTAAGATTGCCTTGAGCATCTAAACACACTAATTTGCAACCCGACTTAAAACCTGGATCTAATGCTAAAATGCGCTTTTCACCCAATGGGGCTGCTAAAAGCAATTGCCTTAAGTTATCCGAAAATACTTCGACGGCTATAATATCTGCCTTTTGCTTTGCATCCTGAAGCGCTTCTGTCGCCATTGATGGCGCTAACAGGCGACTATAGCTGTCACTTATGGCTGCAAAAATCACATCGGTACATTCTTCGTTATTCGAAGTCACAAAATACCTGTCTATTTTCTCTATAGCTTTATCTTTATCAACAACTACTTTTAAACGAATTACCTTTTCTTTTTCGGCTCTTAAAATAGCCATTAGCCTATGTGAGGGACACCTACTTAAAGACTCCTCGGAGTCAAAATAAGGTTTATATACCAAAGATTTCTCTTCTTTATCTTTTCCTTTTATTACTTTCGTTTTTATTACAGCCTCCTTTTCAAACAAACGCCTTAAGCCTTTCCTTACACTAACATGCTCACTCACCCACTCAGCTATAATATTTTGAGCTCCCTCTAATGCTTCTTGTTCAGACGTTACACTTCCTTTTATAAATTGACTTGCTTTATAACGCAAATCATTCTCTCGCTGAGCCATTATTATTTTGGCTAAAGGCTCCAAGCCTGCTTCTTTAGCAACCGTTGCTTTTGTTTGTCTTTTCTTTTTAAAAGGCAGGTATAGATCCTCAAGTAGTGTTAAGTTATCGGCAATTTTAATTGATTTTTTTAATTGTTCAGTTAATACTTGCTCTTCTTCTAAAGTTTTAAGTATGCTATCTTTTCTTTTCTGCAAAATTTGAAAAGCTTCCCATTCTCTTTTTATTGTTTCAACAGCTACCTCATCAATATTCCCGATTGCCTCTTTTCGATATCTTGAAATAAAAGGCACTGTAGCTCCTTCTTTAAATAATTGTAATGTATTCTCAATATCTCTTTGAGAAAAACTATACTTTTTTGCAATAAAATCAACTGCTCTCATTAATTAATCGAAACTAATAGTTTTTATAATTGCCTCTAACTCAAAAATATAATCTCGTTTAGTGATTGTTGGCGCAAATACAAAACCTTCTAACACCTTAAAATGATCTGAACCTGTATCATTAATTACATAATTAACAAAAGGCCCTGCCATATACATATTTTCAACTTCCCAAGTACCTTTAGTTTCAAAAGCGGGAAACCCTTTTATTTGAACCGTATTAAAAAAAGGAGAAAACGCTGCTTCGGTGATAAAACGCCCACCTTTATTTACAGGAATGTGATCTCCCGAAACTTTATTTCTCATTCTTATAATATTTTGAATCACACTTAAACTGTCCTCAAAAAAGGTTTTAGGGACATTGTAAAGTGTTAAGTTCAAACTCCCTTGAGGAATGTCTTTTCTTAGCCATAAAAAATCCGCAGAATCTTTAGCTAACCTATATGCCTTAGGCACTCTTAAGGAGTATCCTAATTTCTCTTTCAATGTACTTAGCTCAAGTGTTGTTTTAAAAAAACTTTGTTTATGAGTTAATTCTAATTGTTTAAACGTTTTTATAATTTCTTTTTTATGAGCTAAAAAATTTGCTTCGAGCTCCTCTGGGGTTACACCTGTCAAAGCAATACCAATTTGAGGGCGAGCAAACTTGTTTTTAAAAGAAGTAAAGCCTACGCTTTCTCCTTCCTGAAAAGTTATATAAGCTCTTGCCTTTTTCGCAAAGCCCGCAAAAGCTGTTTTAGGCATTTGTTTTATAGTAAATAAAGGTTCTTCTTGCGGCAAACCAGAGACACTACCTGCCAGTTCACTCCTAACAATGTCACCTAAGGAGCCTTCCCATAAGTGATTTTCCATTATTACCGTTAAAGTATTAATTCGCCCCGCTGAATGCGCGTATGCACCGTCGTCAGATATTGCTTTTTTTTGTTCTTCGGTAATTTCGTTTTTACAAGAAACCAAAGAAAATAGCCCTAATAGTATTGCTAAAAAATATTTCATTATTTACTTTTTAATTTTAAACGCATCCCTGGTTTTAATTGATTCGAATTAATTCCATTCCATTGCTTTATATTTTCCACACTTACTCCTGAAAACCTACTTGCTATTGCCCATAACGAATCTCCTGACTTTACCGTATAATATCCAGTATTAGGAACACTTGATTTTTTATTTGATGATGTTATTCCTGAAGCATTTTTAGGAATTCTACGTGGGTAAACACTTAAATACTTTCCAACACCTATATTATTGTTTCGAAGTCCGTTCCATTTCTTTAAATCAGATACTCGTACTCCAAATTTTCTTGCGATTAACCCTAAGTAATCCCCGCTTCGAACACGATATTTAACTTTTCGGTCCATTTCAAAAAACTGAGGCAACACTTTTTCTTTTTTATTAAATTCTTCTTCTGCTTTAGCATAAATAGCTTCTTCATTAAGCACAAACTCCCCCACCTTATCGTAAGGCAACCTTAATGTATAATCTTCTTCTTTTATAAAGGGAATAATATCTAACTTATACTGAGGGTTTAAAAACTGAAGCGTTTCAATTTTTTCATCCAATACTTCAGCTACTTGATCTAGCGTTATTTGTTTTTTTACACTAACCGTATCTGTTTCAAAATAAGCAAAATTTACTCGCTTAGGCTTAAATTCATGCTCATTTGCAAATTCAAACACATACATCGTTGCCAAAAAAGCTGGTAAATATCCTGCTGTTTCTCTTGGCAAAAATGGCCTAATATTCCAATAATTAGTATAACCTCCACTTCTCCTTATGGCCTTACTTACATTTCCTGGCCCTGAGTTATAAGCTGCCAAGGCTAAATCCCAATCTCCAAAAATTTTAAATAACTTTGACAAATATCGTGCCGCAGCCTCAGTTGCTTTTATCGGATCCATGCGCTCATCCACATAAGAACTTACATTTAAACCGTACATTTTACCTGTTCCAAACATAAATTGCCACAAACCAGTAGCTCCTACTCTAGATTTTGCTCGTGGCTTTAAAGCAGACTCTACAATAGCTAAATATTTAATTTCCAAAGGCAAGTCGTATCGATCTAAAACCTCTTCAAATAATGGAAAATAATAGTCGCTTAAAGCCATTAGGCGTTCCATAGATAAGTGCCTGTTTTTTAAAAAATTTCTAATTACACTTTCTAACGCCGGATTATATTCTACATTAAAAGGAGTTATTGTATTAAGTTCTTTTAATCGCTCTTTTAAAACTTCTGTAGATAAATTGGCTTCGTAAATAAACTTTTGGTATGTTTGACTCGTTACTGTTTTTTGTATACTATCGAACAACCCGTGATTCATTAATTCTTGCTTCCATTTTTCATCAAACACTTCTAATGCTTCATTGTCCTTTAATGGCTGACTAAAATCTGTAGCTATTTTTATATTTTGTAGTTCGTTTTTAAATTCTTGCGTTGCTGCTTCTGCTTCAGCAATATTAGGGATACTATCGTTTTTTTGTATGCGCTTTTCTGACGCTACAACAACACTATTAATATTTGTATTCGAAATAGTATCTTCTTTTTTTATTGTTTTAACAACTTGTTGGTGTTTACTATCTTGTTTTAGTAACTCTTTCTTCTTTATTGTTGAAGGTAAAAAAATAGTATCCTGAGCCACCACGAATTCAGAAATAAAAAAGAATGTGATTGCCACACAAATACACTGCTTTAAATTCATAAGAATAGAATCTGCTTTTTTTTATAAATATAATTTAGTTTTCGGTACAAAAAAAGACTGTTATCTAATGAAAACAGTCTTTTTAAGAATTTTATTGTTTTGCAACTTATGAAATAGCAGCAATTCCTGGTAAAACCTTACCTTCCATATATTCTAACAATGCACCACCACCTGTAGATACGTATGATACATCCTTACCAAATCCAAGGTTGTTAATTGCGGCTGCAGAATCTCCTCCTCCTATTAATGAAAAAGCTCCGTTAGCTGTAGCCTTTTTAACAGAATGAGCTATTGCTATAGTACCATGTGCAAAATTCTCCATTTCGGCAACTCCCATTGGTCCATTCCAAATAACTGTTTTAGAGTTTTCAATGATTTCAGAAAACTGCTCTCTAGTTTCTGGACCGATATCTAAACCTTCCCATTTCTCAGGAATCATTCCTCTTTTTACTGTTTTAATATTTGCGTCGTTTGAAAAATCATCTGCAATAACAGTATCCAAAGGCAAGATAATTTCTACGTTATTAGCCTTCGCTTTCTCCAACAATTCTAAAGCTAAATCTAATTTATCATCTTCACATAAAGATATTCCGATGTCACCACCTAAAGCTTTCACAAAGGTATAAGACATACCCCCTCCAATAATAATATTGTCGGCAATAGAAAGTAATTTTTCAACAATTAAAATTTTATCAGAAATTTTAGAACCTCCCATAATTGCAGTAATTGGAGATACTCCTGTTTCCAATACTTTTTTAGCATTTACGATTTCTGCTTCAATCACAAAACCAGCTCCTTTTTCTTCAAAGAATTCTGCAATAATAGCTGTTGAAGCATGTGCTCTGTGAGCTGTTCCAAAGGCATCATTAATATAAACATCACCAAGCTTCGATAATTTTTCAGCAAAATCTTTATCGCCAGCAGTTTCTTCTTTGTAGTAACGTAAATTTTCTAATAATAAAATTTCACCTGGCTCCAATGCTGCTGCTAAAGCTTCAACATCTGCACCAATACAATCAGCAGCCATTTTTACTTGTACTCCTAAAATATCCTGTACCGTTTCAACAATATGTTTTAATGAAAACTCTTCTTGCTTTCCTTTTGGACGACCTAAATGCGACATCAAAATTGCACTACCACCATCTTCTAAAATTTTAACTATAGTTGCTTTTGCAGCTTCAATACGCGTAGTATCCGTAACATTAAAGTCACTGTCTAAAGGCACGTTAAAATCCACACGGATTAGAGCTTTTTTATTTTCGAAATTAAAATCGTTAAGAGTCTTCATATATAAATACGTTTTACGTAGGATTTAATAAATTTGATTTTGCACAAATATAATTGT
Organism: uncultured Aquimarina sp.; assembly: GCA_947503135.1. GTDB lineage: Bacteria > Bacteroidota > Bacteroidia > Flavobacteriales > Flavobacteriaceae > Aquimarina. Next base: position 39,218 of record CANNCQ010000005.1, read on the forward strand.
TTCTTACAAACTTGCTAAATACATTTAAACAATGCTTCAATTTTTCAATTTTCATCAACTTTTTGTGAATCTTTTAATCCTTAAATGCATTTAACTAGATATTTACTCCAATGAACAACGAAAACATTTTAGCAATTCCTTATTTATAGATTTATTAGATTAGGATAAGAAAACAGTATTTTAGCCATATGAATTTTGAGCAAGTTGTTGGGCAATTACATATAAAAAAACACTTACAAACAAGCGCTGAGCAAGGAAGAATAGCTCACGCACAATTATTTACAGGAAAAAATGGTAGTGGCACATTACCTATGGCACTAGCCTATGCTAGGCATATTTTGTGTGGTGCATCTTCCAACAATTCGCGTTCGCATGCTATGTTCGATAAATTTTCACACCCTGATTTACATTTTGTTTTCCCTGTAAACACAAATGCTTCTATAAAATCGAGCCACCCGACCTCCGATTTATTTTTAAAAGACTGGCGCGAATTTATATCGACCACCCCCTATGCTGGATTATTTGACTGGTATCAACACATTGGAATTGATAACAAACAAGGAAATATTTCCGTACATGAAGCTCAGGAAATCTACAAAAAAATGTCGCTTAAAAGTTTCGAGGGAGGCTATAAAGTAATGATTATTTGGATGGCCGACCGCATGAGTTCGGCAACCTCAAACAAATTACTAAAACTTATTGAAGAGCCTCCCAAGGACAGTATTTTTATTCTTATTACTGACAACAAAGAGGATATTATGCAAACCATTTACTCTCGTTGTCAGCTATTAGAATTCCCTCCTATTAACGCCGTAGCGATAGCTGCGGGCTTAGAAAGAGATTTACACTTGCCTACAAACGAAGCTTTAAATTTTGCTAATAAATCTCAAGGGAATTATCAAGTTGCTTTGAATTTGAGAAACGAAAACATCAATGAAACTCAATTTGAAGAATGGTTCATTACCTGGGTGCGTTCTGCTTTTAAAGCTCGGGGAAATAAATCGGTAGTAAATGAACTTATACTATGGAGTGAAAATATTGCTAGCAATAATAGAGAAACTTTAAAACAATTTTTAAATTACTGTATCGAGTTTTTTAGACAAGCTCTTCTTACCAATTACCAAAGTGAATCACTTGTATACTTAACTCCAAAAACCAATAATTTTAAATTAGAAAAATTTACTCCTTTTATACATGGCAATAACATACTCCCTATTTTTGAAGCCTTAGAAAAGGCTCAGTATCATATTGAAAGAAATGGGAATGCTAAAATTATTCTTACCGACCTTTCGTTTAAACTCACTAGATTTTTACATGTAAAAGAATAGCCTTTTTTGATTATTCCCAAATTTCGTCAAAAACTATATCATGCGATTTTACACCTTCAATTAGCTGAGTGTATAGTGTTTTTTCAGTAGGAATACACACTCCTTTAAGTTGGATTTTGTTTTCAAAAACCAACTTAAAGGCTTCAAAAAGCGTAGCACCAACCGTTATTGCCATAGCGGTAAAATGATGATCTTTACCCACTACCTTTAGACTACTTGTTGCTTTTTCTGTTTTTCCATTAAGCTCAAAATCCACCTCGTGCTGCATTACCAACATATCATTATCAGATGGCGTGATTTTCCACGACTCAACTAATATACTTTGTAAAATAGCCGCTGGAGTCCCTTGAAACAAAACTAAAACCGTAGAATTTTCAAAGAAATTTAATTGTTCAAATTTTTTAAAAATAGGGTTTTTAGAGGTGATATTTAAAGTATCTAAAAAAACCTCCTTGGTACTTTTTCCTGATTTCTTACCTAAAAAGAAAGCTAAAAAATCTTGTCGTGTACTATTTTCTTCAAACCGAATCACTCTACTATCATCCGTTATTCCTAATTGAATAAAAACACTCCATGCCTCGCAAAAACCTTCATGCCGTAACGTCCCCCTGTAACAATCAGTCACTTCATTTAGGTTATATTTATCAATATATTTTAAACTGTCTCGATTGGGATAACTATCGTAGAGCTCGTTATACATTTTAACAGGCTGGATTGTTGAAAAAACCTTTAAATAGTTCACTTTAATTTGTTGATTTTCTTTCAAAAAAACAGCTCCTTCTCTGCCAGCTCCAACAACATTTTTAGGGTTCCAAGTAATTTTATAATTCCATAAATTTTCAAGGGTTTTCTCTGCAACAATTCCACCAGTGTGTGATTTAAAACCTTTAATTGACGCCCCTTTTGCTTTAATTTTATCCATAAATTTAAGCGCACTTACGTGATCTAAACCAGGATCAACCCCTACTTCATTTAAAAATAACAATCCTTTTTTTCGAACTTCGGCATCTAAAAATTTCATTTTTTCGCTCACGTATGAGGCCGTTATTAAATTTTTACCATAATGTAAGCACAATTTGGCAATAACCACGTGTAAAGACGGGGGTAACATGGAAATCACTAAGTCACTACTATTTATTTCTTGATTTACAACTAAAGTATTACCTACCAATTCTTCAACATACACTGTTTGGGGGTGGTTTTTTAAAACAGTTGGCAATTCTTTTAGGTTTTGATCTAAAAGCGTCAAAATTCCACTATGGCGTTCACAATATTTTTGCATTTCAAAAATCAAATAAACACTTGATCGTCCTGCTCCAAAAATTAGTATCTTCATCTTAGATTTTTACATCTTACTATTGCGCAAAGATACTTTTTAGATATGGAAAAAAAACTATTGATTACTGCTTGTATTTTAGGTTTTACAGCTGTTTTACTAGGAGCTTTTGGGGCTCATGGACTTAAACATATTTTAAGTACAAAAGATTTAATTTCTTTCGAAACTGGTGTTCGCTATCAATTTTACCATACTTTCTTTTTGTTATTTGTATCGAAAACCTCATTAATTTCCACTAAAACTAAACAGCAACTATTGTATATAACCACAATCGGAGTTCTTTTTTTCTCGGGCTCTATATACTTACTTGCATTGGATGAGTTTTTGTTCAACACCTCCATTAAATCTATTGTATTTATTACCCCTATAGGAGGTTTCTTTTTATTAGGAGCTTGGTTTTTACTATGTTTTAGCGCTATCAAAAAACAACGCGTTTAAAATAAAATTGATGTTACGCTTATGAAAACCTATTTTTGGAGTGTAAATTAATGTTATGGAAGATAAAATTCGCTTTGCAGTAATTGGTGGTGGTAGTTGGGGAACTGCTATTGTAAAAATGTTATGCGAAAATGTTTCAATCCTTAATTGGTATGTTCGTAGCTCAGATACAGTAGAATATATTAAAACTCATAAGCATAATCCTAATTACTTAAGTTCAGTTGAAATTCACGATAATCAAATTAATGTAAGTGCTGATATTAATGAAGTTGTTCGTACCGCCGATTATTTAATTTTCGCAATTCCTTCTGCATTTTTACATGCTGAACTGCAAAATCTTTCTGTTGATTTGACGGATAAAATTATTTTCTCAGCCATTAAAGGCATCGTACCTGAAAGTAGTTTAATTGTTGGCGAGCATTTTCATGAAAATTACACTATTCCTTACGAAAATATAGGTGTGATCTCTGGTCCTTGTCATGCAGAAGAGGTTGCTTTAGAAAAACTATCCTATTTAACTATAGCTTGTAGTGATAAAGACAAAGCATGCAATTTGGCCTCTCACTTAAAAAGCGATTATATTACTTGTAAAACTAGCGATGATATTATAGGTACTGAATACGCTGCAGTATTAAAAAACATTTATGCCATTGCAGCTGGAATAGCTCATGGTTTAGGCTATGGCGATAATTTTCAGAGTGTATTAATGAGTAACGCTATAAGGGAAATGAAACGTTTTATTAAGAAACGCCATCACATGAAGCGCAACATTAATAACTCTGCTTATTTAGGTGATTTATTAGTTACAGGATATTCCATTTTTTCCAGAAACCGTATGTTTGGGAACATGATTGGTAAAGGCTACACCGTAAAAAGTGCAATTATGGAAATGAATATGATTGCTGAAGGGTATTATGCTACAAAAAGTGCTTACAAACTTAACGACAAAGAAGCAAGAACACCAATTATTGATGCTGTTTATGCCGTGTTGTATAACAAAAAAAATCCGAAAAAAGTTTTTAAAAAACTTACCGATCAATTAGATTAAATTAAACATCTTTCCTGGTAATGGCTGGGTTATCCCTTTTAACTCCATCTGTAATAATAAACTTGCTAATTTGTAAGTGGGTATTTTACAGTGTAAAGCTATATTATCTAAATCTTGCTTATTATTATCTTTTAAAAAGTCTACTACTTTTTGCTCTTCTGCGGTTAAATTTTGAAATAATTGAGGTTGAATAACTTTTTTAGGAGTATTTGGCGTTTCCCAATTCAATAAATAAACCAAATCGGCTACACTAGTAATTACATGTGCTTGTTGTGTTTTAATAAGCATATTACACCCTTTACTCATCGCGTCAGTCGTTCTACCTGGAACGGCAAAAACATCCCTATTATATGAATTTGCTATTTGTGCCGTCACCAAAGACCCTCCTTTATCGGCACTTTCTATAACAATGGTAGCTTGGGACATTCCAGCAATGATTCTATTACGGCGTAAAAAGTTTTGAGGCACAAAAGATGCATCACTCCAAAAATCGGTCATAAAACCTCCGTTTTCTTCCATCGACGCCATATATTGTTTATGAGGTTTTGGGTAAATTTGATTTAAACCGTGACCTAAGCAAGCTACTGTTTGTAGCTTATTTTTAATTGCTGCTTTATGAGCGGCTATATCCACCCCGTATGCAAAACCTGAAATTATTATAGGGTCAAAAGTAACTAAATCCTCTATTAACTGTTCACAAAATTGTTTACCATAAGTGGTTACTTTACGTGTACCTACAATACTTATAATTCTCTTTTGAGCTAAATTTAAGTTTCCTGTACTAAAAAGCACCACAGGACCATCTACACATTGCTTCAAATAAAAAGGATAGGCTTTATCCGTATATGAAACATAATTTACACTATTCTTTTGCATATAATCAATTTCATGTAAAGCTGCTTTTCTATGAAGTGTGTTATGTATCTCATTAAGTTTAACCTTACCAATACCATCAATTTTTAAAAGATTAGATTTCTTTTCTTTCAATACTCCCTCGGCACTTCCCACAACTTGTATGAGTTTCTTTATAGAACTATCTCCTAAATTAGGAATGTGTTGCAAAGTTAATAATGCTTCTGTTGATGTCACTTAATGTTATTTTTTACGAATATATTTATTTCTCTTCATACTAAAGATCAATTTACTGATTTTCAGTTAATTAAAATTAACATTAAACTAAATTCAAAAGTGTTAACAACTCTTTGACAAAGTCTTTTTGATACATCTAGTTTTTTTTAAATTTGTCGCTATGAGATTACCTGAATACATCTGCGAATTACTTTATAGATACAATTGTGTAATTATTCCTGAATTTGGAGCATTTTTAACACAACGTATACCAGCAACTATATCTAATAAGGAGCAGTTGTTTTACCCTCCTAAAAAGAAACTTTCTTTTAACAATCAGATCATTAACAATGATGGGCTTTTAGCGAACTATATTGCTAAACACGAGGGTATTTCTTTTGAAAATGCTAATTACAAAATCAAACAATTTATTCAAGAAATTACGAATGAATTAAGTGCAAAAGGAACTGTTTCATTTGCTGAGATTGGTAGCTTTACAATGAACCAAGAGAAAAACTTAATTTTTGAACCAAAACATACTGTGAATTATTTGACAGAATCATTTGGGCTTGCTACTCTCAAAACAACTGAAATTACTAGAGAACAAGTTTTAGCTAATGAAAAAGATGTTATTACCCTAATTAGTGACAAAGAAAGCAACGCTCCTAAGAAAGGTGGTTACTTATTAAAATACGCTGCTGTAGGCGTTTTACTATTAGGCATTAGCGGTATTGCTTTAAATTCTCATAAAAAATCTATCGATACTTACAATACAGAGCAATATGTAAAAGCAGAAAGTGCTGTAAACAAACATTTACAAAGCGCTTCTTTTGTTTTTGAAGTGGAAGATGTATTGCCAACTATTGTAATGGAAATTGAAAAACCTAAAGAACAGATAAATTACCATATTGTTGCTGGAGCATTTAGAGAATATACTAATGCTACAAAAAAGTTAAAGCAATTATCTAACCAAGGTTTTGAACCTACCTATGTAGGAAAAAATAAATACGGCTTACACCAAGTAGCTTATCAATCATTCTCGAATAAAAACGAGGCTATAAACTACTTAAATCATTTAAAAAAGACCAAAAACCCTACTGCTTGGTTACTTACTTTAAAAAAATAATTTTTACCTCTTTAAGATTATTTATTTTTAAGGAATGAAATCAAAAAAACCTTCTACATCATACACGGTACAAACCGATATTGTACTCCCTAGTGAAACAAATTCTTTAAACCATTTATTTGGTGGTGAATTACTTTCTCGAATGGACAGAGCTGCTAGCATTGCAGCCCGTAGGCATTGTAACGAAATTGTGGTTACTGCCTCAGTAAATCACGTATCTTTTAGCAAACCAATCCCTCAAAATAGCGTGGTAAGTGTTGTTGCCAAAGTTTCAAGAGCTTTTAAAACATCAATGGAGGTAATTATTGATGTTTTTATAGAAAACCCTGAAACAGAACAAAAAGAACAAGCCAATCAAGGTATTTACACTTTTGTAGCCGTAGACAACAATATGAAACCTGTTGCTGTACCTGCCATAATTCCAGAAACAAAAGAAGAACAATTAAGGTTTAAAGCCGCACTCAGAAGAAAACAATTGAGCCTTGTATTAGCAGGTAGACTCAAACCCGAAGATGCTACCGCATTGAAAGCTATTTTTGAATAAGAAGTATTTTTTTACCTAATTTAGCAATTCATAATCTATATGATTGCAAAAAAACAAAGGACTACTTTCGTAGTCCTTTTGCATCTTATAATAAATGAAAAAAGTAACCAACTTAAATATTCACACTCTAAACTATAAGATGATGTAAACTTAAAAAACCAATTCACCTACTTACGCTTTTTAGCTAATTTTCATTATAAAAATTAGATTAAATGCAAAATTAATAGATTATGTGTATTTTGAGAATTAAAGAGGCCCTGTATATGAAGAAATAATTATTAACCAACTTAAATATATATAAACTTCACAGGGCCAATATTCCTACAAATATAGAATATTATAAATAACAAAATAGATTAAGTGCATTATTTTAACGCTAAAAATAATTAGAGTTGATTTTATATAATAACTTATTACACTCTTTAGAAAAATTTCACAAATGTTTCTTATGAGATCTGTACCTTTAGCTTCATATTTATTTAATCTAAATTATAATGACAAATCCTTTATTAACTCCTTTTAAAGCTCCTCCTTTTTCTAAAATAGATAATTCACATTATTTACCTGCATTCAAAAATGCTTTAAAAATTGCTAAAAGTGAGATTGATAAAATAGTCTCTAACCCGTCCGAACCCTCCTTTAGTAATACCATTGAAGCTCTCGAATTTAGCGGAGAGTTACTTAGTAATATATCTTCTATTTTTTTTAATTTAAATAGTGCCGAAACTAACGATGAAATTCAAAAAATCGCACAAGAGGTTTCCCCTATGCTTGCTGAATTTGGTAATGACATTACGTTAAACGATTCATTATTCAAAAAAGTAAAAACTGTACACAACAATATTGATTCTTTAGAATTAAATCATGAGCAACATACGCTATTAAAAAAGCATTTTAAATCATTTACTCGTAATGGTGCTTTATTAAACGATGAGGATAAAGAAAAATTACGATCAATTGACAAACAACTGTCTCAAAAAACACTTCAATACGGACAAAATTTATTAGCCGATTCTAATAGTTACGAATTACTTTTAAAAGATAAGAACGACCTAAAGGGATTACCTCAAAACGAAATCGATGCTGCCGAAAGTTTAGCTAAAAGTAAAAACAAAAAAGGTTACATAATAACTCTAGACTACCCAAGCTATATTCCTTTTATGAAATACGCCGATAACAGGGAGCTTAGAAAAAAATTATCCTTGGCTTTTGGAGCTCGAAGTTTTCAAAATAACGCTAATAATAATGAAACACTAATAAAAGATATTGTATCCTTACGCTTAGAACGCGCTATACTTTTAGGTTATAAAACACATGCTCAATTTACATTGGAAGAACGTATGGCTAAATCGTCTGAAAATGTATATTCCTTTTTAAATGATTTATCTAAAAAAGCAAAACCTGCAGCAAAAAAAGAATTCGAAACACTTGAAAATTTTGCTAAAAATTTAGATAATATAGATGCTCTTGAAAAATGGGACAGCTCGTATTATAGCGAAAAGCTAAAGCAGCAATTATACAACATAGATGACGAAGCTTTGAAACCTTATTTTAAACTACAAAATGTAGAAAAAGGTGTTTTTACTATTGCTAGCAAATTATTTGGGCTTCGATTTGAAGAAAACACTACTGCTGACAAATATCATGAAGATATAACTGTTTTCGACGTGTATGACGCTGACAATAAATTTGTTTCATTATTTTATACCGATTATCATCCAAGAGAGGGAAAACGTGCTGGGGCATGGATGACCTCTTACAAGTCTCAAAAAATTAAAGAAGGGAACAATGAGAGGCCTCAGGTTTCTATAGTTTGCAACTTCACAACCCCAACAGAAAGCACTCCATCATTACTTACTTTTAACGAAGTAACCACCTTGTTTCATGAGTTTGGGCACGCACTTCATGGCATGCTAGCCAATACAACCTACCCTAGCTTATCCGGAACATCGGTTTTTTGGGATTTTGTTGAGCTACCAAGTCAAATCATGGAAAACTGGTGTTTCCAAGAAGAAGCCCTAAAACTGTTTGCTCATCACTATAAAACTGGTGAAGTAATTCCTATGGAGTATATCAAAAAAATTAAAGCGTTTGCTTCTTTTCAAGAAGGCATGGCAACGTTAAGGCAACTAAGTTTTGGCTTATTAGATATGGCTTGGCACACTACCCCTCCTAAAGAAAACTATAATGTAAAAGATTTTGAAAGAAAAGCTTTTGAAGATTGTCAATTATTTGCTGATAACCCTTCCAATTGCATGAGTACTTCATTTGCTCATATTTTCCAAGGTGGGTACTCTTCTGGATATTATTCATATAAATGGGCGGAAGTGTTAGATGCAGATGCATTCTCTTATTTTGAAAAAGAAGGCATTTTTAATACCGAAATTGCTAATAAATTCAAAACCGAAATATTAGAAAAAGGAGGAACAGAACACCCTGAAATTCTATATAAAAAATTTAGAGGCAAAGAGCCTTCAAATACGGCATTACTTAAACGCGCTGGACTACTATAATTAATCCATCGTTCAAAACCGAAATGAAATAAAAATTACTACATTTGAGTGGTATAACATTTGTTAAATATTATGACCCAACATGAATTAAATCCTGATGGTTGGATTAAAAATTATAGCGATTACCTCTTCAATTTCACAATTGTAAGAGTTAACGATCGTGAAATTGCAAAAGATTTAGTTCAAGAAGCTTTTTTTGCAGGTTTGCGTTCTATGAAGAATTTTAAAGGAGAAGCCTCTGAACGAACTTGGTTAATTTCAATACTTAAAAGAAAAGTTATTGACCATTACCGAAAAATAAATAGTAATAAAGGTAAGGCTGAAGTTAGAATGAACTATAATTCTGAATCTGAATCTGAAGGAGATTGGCTAGAAGAAAGAGTTGCTGATCCTTTTGCTTCGAACGCAGAAAACGACATTGAAAACTCTGAACTAGGACTTGCTATACATAATTGCTTATCAAAATTACCTGAAAAACAAGCAACCATCTTTAGAATGAAAACTATCGATAATTACGATACCGAAACCATTTGTAATGAATTTAATATTACTTCGTCTAACTTATGGGTTATAATACACAGGGCCCGAACTGCTATGGCCAGTTGTATGGAAGAAAATTGGTTTTAAAAAAATTATTATGGAAAAAAAATACAATCTATTTATATCGTGTGATGAGGCTAATCATAGCTGCGACAAAAGTCAATATAATGAAGCTTCTATATTGGAAAAAATAAAATTAAGTGTTCATTTAATTCACTGTAAAGCTTGTCAAACTTATACAAAGAATAATTCAAAGTTAACTAAGTTGATTAATAACAATGATGTTCATGCTATGAAATCTAATGAAAAAGAAAGTTTAGAAGCTTTATTTAAAAAAGAATTATCAAATAATAAATAACAAATACAGTAGTAGTTTTAAAACTGGTACACTTTCAATGCCAAATGAACAGTAATATTTTACTGGTTTATTTGGCATTTTATATATCGCAAAACAAGTTGATGTTATTACTAATAGCGAAACTAAATAGTATGTTTTATTATTGAAAAACACATCAATCGCTAAATACAATCCCAACAAAAAACAGGCTACTACTTTAGATTGTTTAATTCCTATTTTTTGCGGTAGGGTTTCTAAAATCATGTTATCATATTGTAAATCTCTTATATCAAAAGGAATTATTAAAGCTACAACTAAAACGAAAACTTGTATTACTTCCATCACCAATTGATATTCTAAAGTAATATTATAATGAACAATAGGAGTTATTACAACTGCAATAGTCCAACTAAAAGCAACTAAATAAATTTTCAATTTACCTACAGATCGTAAATTTCTTCGTTTAAAAACCGGAAAGACATAGGCAAACACGATCAAAGTTCCCAGAAAAAAACAACTAAGTGTTTTTAGAGGTAATTGTATTACGTAATATATTAACGCCACAAAGTTAATTAGCGAGAATAGCTGAATAAATCTAAGGTTTTTAGTTAAGCTTTTATGGTGCAATTTAGCTACAGGGGCATACTTTACAAAGTTATATCCCGTAACTGTACCGTAAAAAATGGTGTAAGCCAACGCTTCATTATACGGAAGATTATGTTTTACCACAAACAAGTAAAACAATGCATACACTGCTAAAGCTACATGAATACTAGCATCGATATAAAAGTTGAATAAAAAACGTAAAGCTTTAAGCACAAATATAAAATTAATAAAATGTAAGCTACAAAGCATACACTAATGCTAGTAACTGATTATTTAGTTTTGTTTCGTAAATTTGTACTAAATCTATTACATATCAACCACACTAGTTGTAAGTAAGAACAAAAAAAAAATTGTGAGTATAAAAATAACAGGCTTAGGAAGTTATATTCCCACAGAAAAAATACCGAACACCTATTTTGAAAATCATACTTTTTTAGATGAAAAAGGAACTGTATTCAAACAAAATAATGCTACTATAATTAGAAAATTTGTAGCTATTACTGGTATTAAAGAACGCCGTTATGCCTCTAAGGACATGAACGCATCTGACTTAGCACATATAGCAGCAGCTAATGCAATACAAGATGCTGATGTAGATCCTGAAACAATTGACTATATAATTGTTTCTCATAATTTTGGAGACGTAAAGTTTGGACATACCCAAACTGATGCTATGCCCAGTCTGGCCTCCAGGGTGAAACAAAAATTAAACATAAAAAATCCGTCTTGTGTTGCTTACGACCTCATTTTTGGCTGTCCAGGTTGGATCGAAGGAGTTATTCAAGCCAGTTGTTTTATTAAAGCTGGTGTTGCAAAACGCTGTTTAATAATAGGAACTGAAGCATTGTCACGTGTAGTTGATAACAATGATAGGGATGCTATGATATTTTCCGATGGTGCTGGGGCTTGTATTCTAGAACTAAGTAATGAAGAAGGTGGTATACAATCGCACGAAACAGCTACCTATGCGAATGATGAAGCGGATTTCTTATTTAATGGGATTGGATATCATACCGAAAGTGACGATAGAAAATACATTAAAATGCTTGGTCGAAAAATCTATGAATTTGCTTTGACTAATGTTCCCTTAGCTATGAAAGCTTGTCTTGACAAAAGCAATTTTAAAATAGAAGATGTTTCCAAAGTTTTAATTCATCAAGCTAATGAAAAAATGGACGAAGCTATCGTTGACCGTTTTTATAAGCTTTACGATTTAGAAATGCCTCCTGGTGTTATGCCAATGTGTATTGACAAATTAGGTAATAGTAGCGTAGCTACGGTACCTACATTATATGATTTAATAGTTAAAAGAAATCTGGATCCCCACGAAATTAAAAAAGGAGATGTTCTTATACTTGCTAGCGTAGGCGCAGGCATGAATATTAATGCTATCGTATATCAGCATTAATAATGAAAATAGGAATTGTTGTAGATAATGAATTAGATAACGACCATAGAGTCTTAAAACAAATAAATCAACTTGTAAACGCCAAGCATGATGTATTTGTTATTTGTTTTGGTTTTGGAAATAACTATAAAAAATATGATACTTTTAGCGTAACTCGTATTTCAATAAATCAAAATTTTAAAAATGCATTGGTTCTGTTGAGTACTCGATTTTCTTTTTATGAGAGGCTATGGGCTAAAAATATTTCAAATTTTATAACTACTAATAACCTTGAAGCGATTCATTGCCATGATTTATATTTATCAAAAGCTTCCAAAAAGGGTATTGAAACAAGTAACTCAACAAATTTAAAACTTACCTTAGATTTACACGAAAACTATCCTGCTGCAATAAATACGTATAATTGGGCTACAAAAGGTTGGCGTAAATTAATTGTTAATCCCAAAAAGTGGTACGACTTAGAATTTGAATACCTAAACTATGCTGATACTATTATTACACTTAGTGATTGGTTTTCTTCTGATTTAATTAGCCGCTTTCCCGCCTTAAAAGAGAAAGAATTTATTACTCACCCTAACTTATTAGATCTTCCAAGTTTTAAAATATTCGAAAAGAACAAAGCTGAAATTAAATTTTCGAAAAAAAATATAACTCTTATTTACTTTGGGGTGGTTGCTCAGCGCAGGGGTATTATGCAAATAATGCCATGGTTGGAAAAAATGCTAAAAGATGGATTTCTTTTTCATTTATTAATTATTGGACCTGTAGACAAGGCAGACAGTGATCATTTTAATAGTTTATTAAAATTGCCTGAACTAAGTAAAAATACGACGTATATTGATTGGGCCAATATAGCTTCACTACCTGCTTATTTAAAACAAGCCGATATCGGACTAGCACCTTTTGAAGTTAACGCTCAACACAACTCGGGAGTAGCAAATAAGCTATACCAATACATGTATGGTGCAATACCTATATTAGCAACGGCTTGTAAAGCTCAAAAAGAACTTATTCAAGAATCTGAATGTGGACTTATATATTCAGATTTTGAATCTTTTGAAAAACAACTTAAAATCCTATTAAATAATAAGGAATTGAGGTCAAAATTGGGAAAAAACGGATGTACAAAACTTAATCAGCTCTACAAAAGTAAAACTGACGAAAAATTTCTTGACATCTATAATGGTTAACTAAATTTCTATTAACCTTGAATAAGCTTAACTTTAGATCTGAATTTTTCTATTTGTTTAGGATTCAGAATAGCTTCTACTGCTTTGTGATGTGATGTTTCTAAAGCAGCTAATTGTGCATTTAATTCATCAGCTGATTCAACATCAGATTTATAAATTTCATTCTTCTTCATTTCATAAGCAGTCGTCAAACTTAATAACTTATCCGCTTGCTTAGTTGTGAGTATTAATGTATTTTTCCACCTATGTGTTCCAATTTTAGCTATCTTTTTTACAGATTCAGGAGCTTCAGAAATATCTTGGCTAAAAACAAATTGAGTTCCTAAAAACATAAAAAAGACAATCGATAAATGTTTTACATTTTTCATAAGTTAAATTTTACCGTTAAAGCACTAAATTATAAAATTTTATTAAGAAAACCTTACAAAATAGCCTAATTAAAAAATTAAGTTATACTTTTTTTATTAAACTACAATCTAAATAATCTTTTTAACCTAAAATTATATTTCAATATATCTTATTAATCTTCAGCATTATACACTTAATTAATAGTGCTATATATTTTAAGATCATCTATTTCGTACGCAGAAGTAATCACAGGGTCGAAACCTTTATACTGAAAAGCTATTCTTACCTTTCCTTCTACACATGAGATATTTTGTTGAAGCGTTCTGAAATTTGAAGATTCTACTGGTATATCCACAGGCAAAAGCATCCAATTAGTTGTTAGCGGATCTCCTGAATAGGAATTAGTGATCCATATTTTTAATGTTTTACCATTATTAAACCGTGTTCGCACTCGCACACTCATTGTAGCATTCTCTATAGTATTTAAGTCTATTTCAGGAGTTATTAACCAAGCTTCTAAAGGGCGTAAGTTACTATTGAATGCAGAAATAGTTAATGTTCTATTATCAACATTTGTAACCTTTCTATCTTCCCAACGTTTTTCATCGCCAGTAACGTTTATATTATACCAACCCAAAGGCTCTAATTTCATTTCATTAGTAATTTCTTCAAAATCCTCTTGAAATATAATTGTATCTACATCTTTTCCGTTATTCGGGCAATCAAAAAAGACTATTTCACATCTGTCGTTTTGTTCAAAATTTAAATCCGTGATACTATTCATTTTAATTACGAAAAAATCATCTCTGAAATCTCTTGTTAAGACCCCTGAAATTTCACCTGAATTTATTGGAATACTAGTATTTTTAAAGCTAGAAAAGGTACTTGTACACATAATTAACTCAAGACTAGAGGGGCATTGCTGAATTATTCTTAATCCATCAAAATTATCACTGAGCTCTCCTGCAATAGTTTTATTAATAGGAGCTATCAAACTTTTTTCAAATTGGACATTATTGAATGACACGTAAAGCAACTCATGGTCTCGCGTAATTTGTTCTATAGTCAACACGATAGGCTTTAAATCGTTTTGAATAGCTGTTCTAAGAATATGGTTATCTACAGATGAAAAGTCAATCGCTGTTATTTGTTTTTCTTTTAAAATACCTAATTGCAATACACCATTTTTAAATCCTATGCTTAACCCTTTTAAACGAATACGAATTTTACTACCTAATGGATATCTCTGGTATAATGCTCTTTCATCTATCAAAATACTTATACCAGCTGTAGGGTTCTCTGGCTTATCCTGAATTATAATTTCTTTAAAAAAATTACCCTCTTTATCACTAGATATCACAAAACCTTCAATAAATTGATCTTCTTCTGAAAAAGATATAGTCTGCTCTTCGATAAAACGATCAATACCAGCCTTTAAACTACTTATAGAAATAATTGTACCTGTTGGAATATCTTGAGTTTTGACATTAGGAACTTCCGTTTCTCCTTCAGAACAATTGATTACAAAAAATGTAAGTAGCACTCTAATTATTACCTGTTTCATGAGTTATAAATTAAAATCTCCAATAAGTATTTACATAATAGGTAGTTCCGTTTCCTAGCCAAAACCTATTACCAAAAAGAGAAAACTCTCTATTTCGATCTTGGTTTAAATCATTAAAATTCGAATTTCTGGATTGTTCGAAACCACCCGTTTTAAAAATTTGATTTAATATATTTTGAATCCCCAAAGTGAATCCTATGTAGTTATTATTTTTAGTTTTCCAAGACTTGCCACCTATTGCATTCCATAAAAAATAACCTCCAAAATCTTCTTGCTTCAATAACTCCCTTGCACGTTCTTCTGTATAATTTAACAGTGGCTGCCCATCGATATCTGTCGCAAAATTTTGTGTTCTAGTAAATGGACTAATGTCTATAAAGGCATCTAAAAAATAATTTAATTGGGTAGAAAACCACCAGTACGATGGATCGCGATAACTAAATCCTAAACCATATACTTGTTGAGGTCCATTAGCTAAGCGGTAATTTCTCAAACTAGATTCTCCCAAAATTAAAGGCTCTTCAAAACTATCCGAAGTAATATATAAATTAGGATTGTTCACGAAAATATGTTTTCCATAAGCCATTGATAAATTTACCGTTAATTCACTTGTAGCTTGAATTTCTGCTCCAACCTCTATACCCCTATTTAAAGTTTTAACACCCGTGATAATTTCTTGAATAAAAGCCGAACTGTCGTTTCTATTTAGTGATGCAATATTTTCTGTAAAAAAGAAAGAAATATCTGTCATATTATTTCTAGTAATGTAATAGCCCGAAAGCCGCGCTAAAATACGTCCGTATTGATAATTTAATGATCCATCGAACTGAAGCTGTTGTTCTTGCTCTAAGTCAATAACCGTATCATTGTTTTGTCTCGGGTTGGAGAAACTCTGCCTTATTGTTGGCGGCGATACAATAAAATTTAAAGATGATGAAGCATATAATTTATTTGTTAATTGATACGTAGCTCCCATTTTAAAACCATAGCCAATAAAATTTAATTTTTTACTTTTTCCTAAAGACAACTGCCCAGGATAGTTTCCATTTTCATAATTACCAATGCGCTGATAGCTTGTTTTAGATAAAGATAAACCCACAAATGCATCCCATTTTGGGATCGAAAAATTTGCCTGAAAAAACCCATTATAATTGAGCGCTTTAATAGTATAGTTATACCTAAATTTATCTCCTTTACTTACCACTCTATTTGGAGTAAGTAAATTATTCTGAGCATTATCTCCTTCTGAAAAACCATCTACATCTAAAAACCCACTCGACCCCAATAAATCGGTAATCTCGGCATAGTTTTTACTATTTAATATACTCGTAGCTAATTTGGCATTTAGATTAATTTTTGAAGATAAATCGTAATTTAATATGCAGTTGACAGCTATAAAATTATCCTCTACAGTATCATTGTAAAGAGCATAAACCCCTGTTGCCGTTTGTTCGTTTCTTCTATACAAGTCATCCCAATCTAATTGACCTTCCTCCCTAAAATTTTGGCTAGCCCTGAAAGCACTTTCAAAGTTTTCCTGCCCTTCATTACGGAGAAAAAAACTAGGCAATCTTTGATAATACGAAGGATCGGGATTACGAGAAGTACCAATAAAAATTGGATTTTGATCTGTCGAAGCAGTACTGAGCTCTTTTCCATTAAATTCAAGTCTGCTATTGGAAGTTTTACCTGTTTTTAACAAAAAATTATTTTGAACAGATAACTTTTTATTAATGTCCCAAAAATGATTTATTGTAAAAATAGGTTCCTTTATATTCTTGATTCGTGAATTTCGAAGATCTCCATTTTGCGTTCCCCAATATGAATTGTATTTACGGCCTTTAAGATCAATAACCTCTTGTGTATTAGGCGATCTTTTCCCTCGTTTTACAGGAGTAAATACTGTCGTTAAATTAACACGGTGTTTATTATTAATTTTTTTACTTATGCTACCAGCAGTACTAAAATTTTCAGTTGAAGTTCCTTCAATAAAACCCTCTTTACCCCTTGCCGCTGATAAAGACAAACTATATGCCCAACCGCTTAACAACTGCCCTGAATGAACTGTCGCCATTACCCTACCTTGATATGACCTGTTAGTACTTGCAAAAGATAGTTTGGCTCCCTTCCCATATTTACTAGCATCAAACTGAAGCTGATTTACCCCAACTAAATTTCCAAATGTTTGTTTATTTGCCTGTCCATAAGCTGTGAATTCCTGACTTCGCAGCATATCGTTTAGTCCGGACCAATTACTCCAGTTTGGCCTATGATTAAAAAACGAATTCATTTCCACACCATTAAACAACACTTTTGAATATTCGTTGCCCAACCCCCTAACTTTAAAAAACGTACTACCCCAGTTGAAAGCAACACTACTTAAAAAAGCATCCCTATTAGATTGAAGTAAAGTTTGACTTTGTGAAATATCATTATCATTATACGCCACATTACTATTTAATTCGATAGTTGTAAAAAGCTCCTGTTGCTTCTTTAAATCTAAAACCATCACTATCTTTCCAATATTTGTAATAGCTTTTTCAGTTATAACAATGGGGAACTTTTTATCAACATGCCCTTTTAAATGTATTATAATTAGTTGTTCCCCAAAAGGCAAGTTCCCCTCTAAACTAAATTCGCCATTAAAACCTGATGTTGTTTCCCAGTGAGTTCCATCAATACTTACCGAAGCATTCATTAATACTTCGTTAGTACTTTCCGAATAAATAACACCTTTTACTATCGAATTTTGCGCATTAACAATTAACGAAAAGAAAAACATTATTAATATAATATTTCTCGAAAACATATTTTAAATTGTTGATTTATAGATAGTTGTAAATATATAAAAAATTATGAATAAGAAAATAATGACATTTATTGTCCTTCTCATCGTACTAAAAAGCAATCTGTTTTCTCAAACTAACACTTACCAAATAGCCACAGTTGCATTCTATAATTTGGAAAATTTATTTGACGCTATCGATGAGCCAACAACGTTTGACGATGATTATACTCCACTTGGAAAAAAGGCTTGGACTGATAAAAAAATAGCTCTTAAAATAAAAAATTTAAGTGGCGTTATTTCTGAAATTGGTGATGAAGTAACAAAACTACCTCCTGCAATTATTGGAGTTTCCGAAGTTGAAAATAGAAATATATTATTACAATTGGTGTCGCATACAAATTTAAATGCTGTTGACTATGGTGTTGCTCATTTTAATTCTCCCGATAGGCGTGGTATAGATGTAGCTTTATTATTCGATAGAAAAAGATTTAGACTTACTAATACAAATAAGCACGTATTGTTGCTAAAAGATAGCTACGGAAAACGAATTTATACAAGAGATCAATTGTGTGTTTCTGGCTACTTGGGTGATGAATTAATTTACTGTATTGTAAATCATTGGCCTTCAAGAAGAGGTGGAGAAAAAAGAAGTAGTAGCAAACGTATTGAAGCCGCGAAGCTTTGTTTAAAAATAACCGATTCAATTTATAGAATCACTCCAAAAGCAAACATTATTATTATGGGTGATTTCAATGACGACCCAACTAATGATAGTTTAAAGAGGGTATTAAAAACAAAGGGCTCCGCAAAACATAATTCTGAATTTAACTATTTCTATAATCCTATGGAACAAATGAAAAAACGTGGCTTAGGCACATTAGCTTACAGAGACAAATGGAATATTTTTGATCAGCTTATTTTCTCAAACACAATGCTAGACAGCATTGGTTTACAACTTTACAAAACCAATATTTTTTGTCCAAAATATGTAACTCAAAGCTCGGGAAAGTATAAAGGATACCCTAAAAGATCGACATCAGAAGAGATTGGATTTAGCGATCATTTTGCAGTGTATAGTTATTTAATTAAACGTATTGATTAATATAGGTTTTCTAAACTCATTTACAATCATATTAACTCCTTCTATAACTTTAGTTTTACAAGCTTTAACAGACCAATCGTTCCTCCCGCCTTCATACATATAAAGGTTATAATTGTAATCATTTCCGGGCTTTAACGCCTTAACTTCCCCTAAAATTTTAATAGGTATATTAACTGTCTTTGTGCTTGCTTTATTTATTAAGTAAACTCCAGTTCCTACGAGTTGATTTCCCCTTTTAAGCTCTAAGTATATAGTACTTTTTTTTAGTGCCTTATAAGCTATGCTGTAATTGGAGTAGCTGCTAGCCGGCCTTAGTCGCATTTTGGGCTCTTTCGCAAATTTAACATAAGCCTGAGCATTCACTTGAGAATGAAAAGAGAAAAAAAGTAAAATTAAAAAGATGAATTTTTTCATAATTTACAATAAGTGAGCTACTAGATACATTATATCAAAAAATATGCCGCATATACCAAATATCAATTATTGCGCTACAAAATATATTACTTAATTACTTTTTAAACTTATAATTGCCCCCTCCAGAAGTTTGTAAAAAGTACTCTCCTTTTTTAATAGTAGAAATATCAATTGTTTCTCCATTATTATAGAATTTTAGTCGTTTTACAACTTTACCGTCAGCATCAACAATTTTAGGAGCCTTACATTCTATTGCAGGAGATATATTAAGCAAATTACCTCCATGACTAGGAAAAACAGGAGCATTATTTTCAACGTAGTTTTCATTATCTACATCTGAGGAAAATATCTCTGTATTAATAACCACTGAACTTATTTTTCCACCATCATCAGCAAAACTTACTGTAACCTCATTTTGTTCTTTCAAATACGACATCGGAATTGGCACAACCAAAGTTCCAAAAAAGAAATCTCTATTATTTTGATTATATCCAGCCCAATTTGATGGCGTCAAAACATATTCGCCATTTAGCTTAATTATTGGCTTCATATCCGAAGCTCGAGAGCGTCCAAAACTAAGTCTTATATTGGCTTTTCCCTTTCCTGTTATTACTTTTTTAAATTCGAATTTAATAGGTGTATTTGCTACAATAGGCTGCAGTAATTGCTTCGAATAGTTATCATACTCAACAATTGATGTTGCAAACGTTGTTTTTTCTGGCACATCGCAAATCATCATAAAAGTTTCATGCGGATCAATATCGAGTTGATCGATATGTAAATCTGTATTTGCTTCTGTTAATTCTAAAACTCCATCTTGATTTGCATATAGTCTTCTTAGGGTATAATTAGTTACTTTAACTATATCATTGTTCGTAAAACTAAAATTTAAAGTTTGAGTGATGTCCGAAAGGTTATTGCAAACAATATACCATTTGCCTTTGTTGTAAAATGAGTTTACTTGTATATCAGGATTATTCGACGATATATAAACCCTCTCGCCGGCTACGTCTTCCCAAAATTCATAAAATTTCACTAAATCTGTGTATGCATAAGCACCTTCGATTGTTTTTCGAAGTAATGCCCATGGGTGTGGATTTGCTTTAGGATTATTTTTTACATCTGAATAAAATTTTTCTTCCTTTCCAAAAATATAAGGTACCGCCTTTGCAATAGCATTTGGTTTATCCATAAAGGACATCGCAAAATTATTTAAAGACTGAACAATAAATGTAGCATACTGAGGGGTGTATTGTGTACCCTCCCAATCAGGAACTTTTAAGCCGTATTCAGTAATTACATGTGGTTTTAATTGATTCCATTTTGAATAACTATAACTATCTATTAAATCTAAAATAGCATCTGTGTTACTTCCTGAACAATAATTTAGAGTCCCAGAATCTTTATCTAATACATCATATAATTTAGAGGATATAAAATCTACATCATTACCTGCTTCATCTAAAAAAAGCTTATGTGTTTCTTCCCAATTTTTAAAATTATTCAACTCAAATAAAGGCCTTGAACTACTAAATCCTCCTACTTTTACATTTGGTAATTCTTTTTTAAAAACCTTAGCTACAGACCCATAAAATTTTGAAATTTGTTTTTTTACTGATATTGGATCTCCAGAAAATAAGTAAGCGCTTTCAAAAGGCTCATCCATAAGTTCATAATACTTGGGCTCTTTTGGAAACAACGTTTTTATAAATTCGGCCATTTTTAGCGCTGCGGTTTCCGCATTTGCATTTGGATCAAAAACCTTAAAAGGAATTTTTTGAGTTAAGATAAAATCTGATGACCCAAATTTTTTGAATGTTGGATTAGCTCCAATTTCTTTTTGTAATGTTTTTAAATTGCCCTGAATTTTATTAATTGATATTGTTTGCAAATTACTATTGGGCTCGGGTCCATATAAATTTTTTGCAGGATGAGATCCAATTTTCCCAAATATAAAGTCAGCTTCTTCATTTAATTCTTGACTCGTATACGAAGATTGCAAACCAAAATACTTATTCCTATCAAGTTTATTAATTTTTCCAATGTATTTTTTTATTCCCAAATCAAGGGATATCGTAGCCTCCTGGGCATACGATGAATAAAAAAAACAAAATAAAGAAATAGAGGTAAGTAATATTGACTTCATAGGGGTATATCAAATTAAATTAAGCAATATTCTAAAAAAATAGAATAGATTAAAACCAAACTTTCCACGGTATTCTTGATAGTATCAATAATAGTGCTAATGTGTAAAAAATTGTCAAAAATTTAAATTTTGGACCTGACACTAACTGTTTTTTATGCTTAGAATAACCAATAGTTATCAATACTGCAGCCAATAACATTACCGTAGGATGTTCTATATGATAAAGTCGTAAATCAGCATTTTTCATTATATCTTTTACCGACACATCATCGTTAAACCATTGAATTTTACTTGAAGTAAAATAAAGAATCATTCCAAACAGAAACTGCAAATGCGTCGCTATTAAAGTAAGTAATGCCAACCTAAAATCTTTTGGTTGGTATTCCTTTTTTAAAAATGCACCAATTATAAAATTTACGGTTGCTATTGTGGCTACTATAACCACCATATACGCCCAATAAGAGTGGATATTTTTTAAAACTGACTCCATAGTTGTTTATTAGTTTAGAAGAATAATGTATGTATTAAACTAGGTTCACCTAAGCAAACCTAGTTTTTGAAATTAATTTAAATATGCCTTTAACAATTCGTTAGTAGAGCTATCGTGTTTTGAAATTGACTTTGAAGTAATTTCCCCCAAAATATTAGTAGCCAGTTGTTTTCCTAACTCCACGCCCCATTGATCGTAGCTATATATATTCCAAACTACTCCTTGTACAAAAATACGATGTTCGTACATTGCTACTAAAGCCCCTAAGCTTTTAGGCGTTAACTTGTCTATCAACAATGTAGTTGTAGGTCTGTTCCCAGAAAACACTTTATACGGAGCTAGCTTTGCTATTTCTTTTTCTGAAAGGCTTTTCTCTTTCAATTCAGAAATTACTTCTGCTTCTGTTTTACCATTCATTAAAGCTTCCGTTTGTGCGAAAAAGTTAGCCATCAATTTATCGTGATGCTCTTTATCTCCAAATAATGAAGATTTAAATCCGATAAATTCTGCCGGAATAATTTTAGTTCCTTGATGTATTAACTGAAAAAAGGCATGTTGTGAATTAGTTCCTGCCTCTCCCCAAATAACAGTTCCTGTTTGGTAATTAACAGCATCTCCGTTCCTATCTACTCCCTTACCATTACTCTCCATAATGCCTTGTTGTAAATACGCCGGTAAACGGTGTAAATATTGGTTATATGGAATTATAGCTTCTGTCTCTACAGCATAAAAATTATTATACCATACGGTTAACAAACCTAATACAACAGGTATGTTTTGCTCGAATGGTGTGTTTTTGAAATGTGTATCCATTTCATTTGCTCCCTGAAGCAATTCGTCGAATTGTTCAAAACCTATGGATAAAGCAACTGACAAACCTACAGCACTCCATAAAGAGAATCTTCCTCCTACCCAATCCCATAAAGGGAAAATATTTTCTTCGGCAATACCAAATTCCGTTACATTTTTAATGTTGCTTGAAACCGCTACAAAATGCTTACTTACCTGTGAAGCGTCAGCTTTTTCAATAAACCATGTACGAGCAGTAGTAGCATTAGAAAGCGTTTCTTGCGTGGAAAATGTTTTAGAAACCACAACAAACAAAGTTGTTTCAGGGTCAAAATTCTTTAAATTTTGGTGAATATGATCTCCATCGACATTTGATATAAAATGAACCTTTAAATGATTTTTATAATATTCTAATGCTTCCGTAATCATTACAGGGCCAAGGTCCGATCCTCCAATACCTATATTAACTATATCTGTAATTGATTTACCTGTGTACCCTTTATGAGCTCCAGAAATCACCTTATCACAAAAGCCCTTAATTTTTTGTTTTACAGCATCTACTTCAGGCACAACATTATCACCATCAATAAGTATAGTATCAGTCTTCGGTGCTCTTAATGCCATATGCTGAACAGCTCTTCCTTCAGTAGCATTAATAGCATCTCCTTTGTAGTAACTACTAATTGCATCCTTTAAACCTACTTCTTCGGCAAGGTCAACGAGTAACTTTAACGTAGTTTCGTCTATTCTATTTTTTGAAAAGTCTACATAAAAATCTTTCCACTTAATGGTTAATTTTTCGCCTCTATTTTTATCCGAAGCAAATAACTCTTTTAAATGTGTATTTTTAGTCGCATTAAAGTGATCTTGTAATGCTTTCCAAGCTTTTGTTTGTGTTGGGTTTTGTGACGGTAATGCCATTATCTATTTCAATTTTAGTATTAGGGTAAGTTATGGAATCTAAGCTATATTTTAGGGGTTTTATAAAGCTAAAATAATCTTGCTTATATTTTTCTTCTAGATTTTTAGCGCTTGGTAATTTTTGTCGGTAAGGATCCCGTTGTTTTCCGTTTACCCAAAAACGATAACATACATGCGGCCCTGTAGCCAAACCTGTACTACCCACTTTACCAATCACTTGGCCTTGCTTAACAAACTGCCCTTTTTTTACTAAAATTTTGGACATGTGTAAGTATTGTGTGCTGTATTTCCTATTATGTTTAATTTTCACATACCGACCATTACCCGAGGTGTACCCTGCTTTTATAACTGTTCCGTTTGCAGTGGAAAGTATTGGTGTTCCTCTTGGCGCTGCATAATCTGTCCCTTTATGTGCTTTCCATCGTTTTTGAACAGGGTGATAACGGCGAGGAGAAAAACGTGACGAAATTCTACTAAATTTCAAAGGTGCTTTTAAGAAAAAACTTTGTAATGATTTCGCGTTTTCATCATAAAAAGAACGTTCTAATTGTTGATCTTCATTTTCAACACCGTATTCAAAAGCATAAAATGGAGATCCCGCATGTTCAAAAACAGCTGCTTCCACATTTTTAATACCAACAAAGGTACCGTCTTCTAAATACTGTTCATTATAAATAACTTTAAAACGATCTCCCTTTTGTATTTTAAAAAAATCAATACTCCATTGATACACACCAGAAAGTAAATGCGATAAATAAGCTGAGGAGCCTGCATCTTCAACAGCCTTAGATAAAGAGCTATCAATAACGCCACTCATTTTACTCTTTCTAGTTAAAACTTTTTTAGATTTGTTTTCCGCATAAATAGAATCTTCAATATGAAGTACGGTATACTTAACTTTATTTTTTTGATAAATGAAAGCTTCTATATCACTAGGATTATCTTTACATTTTAAAATAGTATATGGTTTCCCAGAAGTAATTCTGGCTACATTAAAACTATCTTTAACAGAGTTTACTATTTCAAACACTTTTGATCTCTTAACACCATGCGCATCTAACAATCCTCCAAAACTATCGCCATTATGAATAGTATCGGATACCACTTCAAAATCGTTTAGAATATATCCGTACTTTTCTTCGAGAACTTCTTTTTTGACTTCTTGCGAAATCTTTGCTTGTAAAGCTGGTTTCTTTTCACAGGAAAAAAACAATGTGCTACACACTGAAATTAACAAAAAAAATCTCAATATCATCTCCTTACTTTTCACTATTTACTAATTCCTCTACCCATGATTTACCCCAATTAAGCAATTCTTCGGAAGTCCATAAACTTGGGAAAAAACTTAATTTCTGAAACGTAGGTGGCAAAAATTGCTTCCAATTGGTTCCGCCTGTTGCTTTTAAATCATTCTTATTGTCTTTACTTAAGTATTTATATGCTGTTTTATAATGCGCTAAACCCCAATTAACATTTATATTTTCATCCAATCTTCGCATTTCACCAATTAAATCTTCATTTTCTCGGTCTTTTTCTGATAGCTTTAGGTAACTATGATAAATAGTGTTTTCCTTTAATTCATTTGAAATACGCAACAATCTAGGATTATACCTTTCTTCAAATTGCTTTAACGTTAGTGTCTTTTCACCTGTAACAGCATCAGTCGCTCCACTTTTCCAATAAAGCTCTTCATAAACTTCTATAATAGACGAATCCTCAGAATATTTATTACGACATTCTTGATTTACTAAATTGCATAGTGGTGTAGCATAAATTTCAATCATTCTAAATTGAACTGATTGAAAACCGCTCGCAGGTATTAGAGACATTCTAAATTTAAGGAATTGATCTTTATCCATTCCGTTTTTCATTACCTCAAAAGAACTGATTAAGGCCTCTACGTAACAATTTATTCGTCTAATTTTAGTAAATAAAATTTCTGAATCCAGAGATCCATCTCCTACAATTTGCTTCATTTCATGTAATATTAACTTGAAATAAAGTTCTGTTATTTGGTGGTATGTAATAAAAATTTCTTCGTCTGGGAAATGTGTTTTCGGAACTTGTAAACTCAATAAAACATCTAAATGAATATAGTCCCAATAAGTTAGGTAACGATCATATAAAAGTCCGTCTAAATATGACCCTAAGTCTTGCCCTGAATTTTTAAACTTCTCTTCTAATAATTTAACTCTATTAGTAATTTCTGGCTTCAAGGCATCACTCATTTCTAATTTACTTTTTCTAATGGATATTTTAATCCATCATATTTATTTAAAACCGCCGACAATGTTCCTACAGCTAAATCTGCAGAAATTTTAACGGGAATCAAATTTTCATCCTTACTTATCCAAACGCTTAAGCTTTCCTCTTCTTTAAAGACTCTGTCGGCCATTACCGATGGCCTAAAGCGCAAACATTTTATTTTGCCAAATTTAGTACGAATGATTTCCTCTCCCAAATACTTCAACTTAAAATTATAATTTTCTTCATCAAAAAACATGGTTAGTTGTTCCTCGTCGCCAATTTTTAAGTTATCAATATCAATTACGTTCCTTAAGTAGTAAAATGATGAGATCATATCATGGATATTCTCCAAAGTATCAAATTGCTTTGTGGTTTTATGTTTCCTGTTGTTTACTATTGCTTTATTGTTTACTTGATCAAAATCAATAATAATATCTTTTTTATATCCTCCTTCATTTATATCCCTAACAAATCTATAAGGTCGATAGGTTGCCATATCCATATAAGTTTCATAACGATCTCTTATTTTAAAGAAGAAACTTAAAAACTTTGACGACTTACCCTCTCCTACAACATGATAAACTGGCTTTCCATTAAGGATTTCTTTTTGGTTAGTTAGTGTTGCCGTACTTGTGTTAAAGCTTAAGTATTTTATTTTAAATTCTAGGAATTCATTTTCAGAAAAAACACATTCATTAGCTATGTTTTGCGCTGACACAGGCAAGAAACTCAATAACGATAAGAATAAATATATACTAAATTTCATAAGCTTTAACCTGGAGATTTATTGAAAATAAACCAACTACCATTCCAAATTTAAATAAAAGGAATCCTTAAACAAAATATAAAACTTTAAAACCAATAACCAACGCTAACAAAAACTTGATCTTGAGTATTTGGATCTGGGGAAAAAGCATATTTCAATTGAATTGGCCCAATAATAGACTCATAACCATAACCTACGGCATAACCAGAAAAACCAACCCGTCGGAACCAATCTTTAATATTAAAAATTCGACTACCTATGTTTGCAAAATTTGCGGAAGCATTGATATGGTGCTTTTCGAAAAAAACATAATCTGCTGTAAAAGAAGATTTCACAAAACTATCCCCTGACAATTCAAAAAAATCTCTTCCATAAAAAGGAATTTGATTATTAATTATTTTAGATCCAAATCCTCCTAAAAAAAAGTCTAATGAATTAATCCCCTCAGATCTTCCCAAACGAATACCCCCGGCTAATTCTGTTAAAAGAGAAAATCTTTTTCCGAAAGATTTTGCGAAAATGAAATTTGTTTTAGCAATGGCAAATTCATCTTCTGATTGAGAAGAAAATGGGTACGCTTTAAAGCTTCCATCAAAAAAAATTCCTTTCGAAGGAAAATACTTATCGTTTAAACTATCAAATTTTATGTCCGAAAAAAAACCGTAAAAATTAACATCTTCAAATACCGTACCTGTTAAAGATGTCGCTTCTATATCAATAGTTTCAGTATCTACACTAAGCCATTTTTGCTCCAAACCCACTCTAAAAGCAAAAGTTTCATTTAGCAAAGTTTCCAAATACAATTGAGTTGAAAGATCCTGATACTCTAAGTCTATCGTATTTACTGGTATGTCCGGCAAGCCCCTCCTATCTCTCGCTGTGGCATAATCAAAGGCAATATCAAATTTAGAATAATAATTGCGTAAACCTATACTCCAATAATTACCCTTATCAATATAATATTCCAAAGCATATCGTGGTGAATCTCCTAAAATAGCATCGAAAGACAAGACGTCATTTTGAAATAGTAATTTTTTCCGTGTGTAATTAATAATTGCTGCTGATTTATATAAATCGTCATAATGCAAACCAAACTTAAAATAACTTTTGGTTTCTACTTCCTTAACTTCTAATTCCAATCTGTTTTTTTGAAATGAATCTTTAACAATATTATACCGTATGGTTTGAAAATTTTTTGTGGCATATAAATTATCTAACCCTATATTCAGCTTTTCTAAACTTACTTCAGAAGCACCTCTTAAGCCCATTTTACCCTTTACGTAAGCTCTACTGTAATTATTATTATTGTTTATTTTAACCTCATCAATTCGTAATTTATGAATTGGTTTTACTTTTTCTTTTGCTTTTAAATGTTTTCTTTGAGAAGCTGCTATTTGCTTCAATCGCTCTAATTGTATCCTTGCTTTTTCTTCCCCTTCCTTTATAATTTCTTCCCCCTTATCAAAACCTACTACTGAAAATCGTTTTATATCTGGGCGAATAAAAACATCAGTTAGTTTCTTTTTAGCCTTCATGGCTTCAATAGTTTTGAAATTACTTATTTGAAGCATTATATCTGTAATCGAACTCATTTCGGATCGGCTCATTAATGAATCCTGAACATCCACACCGATAACTAATTCTACTCCTCTTTTTCTTATTTCTTCTACAGGATAATTATCTGTAACACCTCCATCAGTAATTAATTTCCCTTTATATAAAATCGGACTATAAACAGAAGGCAGGGCACCACTTGCAGCTACTACTTCTGGTAAATTTCCAGAGTCAAAAACCAATCCTTCTCCCGTTTCAATATCGGTTGCAGTACAAAAAAAAGGCACTGGTAATTTAGAAAAATCTTTTATATGTCGAACGTGGGTAGTTATTTTTGAATAAAAATTATAAAAATTTTGACCATTTGAAATCCCTTTGGGTAGGCTAATTTTTCCTTTTACAATGGGTAGCGTTAGTGCATACTTTTCAGCATCCTCTTTTTCGTAAAAAGTTTTTGAATTTCGAGGTAATTTATCCTGTATTAATTTACTAAAATCTACGGAATGAAATAATGAATCTAATTGCTTCCCTGAATAACCAGAAGCATACAAACCACCTACTATTGCCCCCATACTAGAACCTGAAATATAATCCAATCGAATACCTACTTCATCAATCACTTTTAACACTCCAATATGTGCTAATCCCTTTGCTCCACCACCACTGAGGACTAAGCCTACTTTTAAATCTTCGGGTTGTTTTTCCTGCGAAAGCATTACCGTGAAGGGTAGCATAAAAAAAAGAATTTTTAAAACTGGTTTCATGGTAGTTGGTTTACTCTGCTAAAATTACTATTTTATATTTTTTAAATTAAGGTAATAATCTATTATTTTTTGAGCTCTCGAATTACCCACTACAGTTACTAACTCTTTTTTTGTAGCTTCTTTAATTCGTTTTACGGATCGAAAATGCTTTAGTAGCTCTACTGTTGTTTTTTCTCCAATACCTGGTATTGCATCTAATTCTGTTTCCAAGGCTGCTTTACTTCTTTTATCTCTATGAAAAGTAATTCCGAATCTATGAGCTTCATTTCGCATATGCTGAATAACCTTTAAACTTTCAGACTTTTTATCTAAGTATAAAGGGTATTTATCTTCGGGGTAGAAAATCTCTTCTAAACGCTTTGCAATTCCTACAATCGTTACCTTTCCTCTAATATTCAAATCTTCTAGCGCTTTTAATCCAGATGACAACTGCCCTTTACCTCCATCAACAATTATTAACTGAGGTAACTCTTCTCCTTCCTCTAGCATTCTTTTATAGCGCCTGTAAACCACCTCTTCCATAGAAGCAAAATCATTGGCTCCCTCTACTGTTTTGATATTAAATTTGCGATAGTCTTTTTTACTAGGTTTGGCATTTTTAAAAACTACACAGGCAGCCACAGGGTTGGTTCCTTGTATGTTCGAATTATCGAAACACTCCATATGCAATGGTAATTTTGGAAGGCGCAAATCTTTTTGAATTTGCCCTAAAATACGCTTCGTATGCTTTTCTGGATCAATAATTTTTATTTGCTTAAATCGTTCCTGCCTTGCAAACTTAGCGTTTCGCAACGATAAATCAAGAATTTTACGTTTATCACCTAATTGAGGAATCGTAATTTTTATATTATTTGAAACCGCTACTGGGAATGGTAAATAAATTTCTCGCGAAAGCGACTTAAAACGCTGCCTTAATTCTACTACCGAAAGCTCTAAGATCTCTTCATCAGTTTCTTCTAATTTTTTCTTAACCTCGGTAGTATGTGAACGCACAATAGCGCCATGAAATATTTGCATATAATTTACATAGGCATAGCTGTCATCACTCTCTATACTAAAAACATCTACATTTGTTATTTTAGGATTTACAACCGTAGACTTAACTTGATAATCCTGAAGGGCATCTATTTTATTTTTAATCCATTGCGCTTGTTCAAACTCCATTTTAGCAGCATGGGCATTCATTTTTGCTGTAAAAAAATCCAATGCCTCTTTATAGTTTCCTTTAAGAATACTTCTAATAGACTTAATATATTGGTCGTATTCTTGTAATTCTTCTTCTCCCTCACAAGGACCTTTGCATTTTTTCAAATGATACTCCAGGCAAACTTTATATTTACCACTATCAATATTTGATTGAGACAAATCGTAATTACACGTTCTAATAGGGTATAATTCTCTTATTAAATTTAATAAAGCACTTAGTACTTTCCCATTGGTATAAGGTCCGAAATATTCAGAACCATCCTTAATCATTCTTCGAGTTGAAAATACTCTAGGAAAACGTTCCTTTTTAACGCATATCCACGGGTAAGACTTATCGTCTTTAAGTAAAATATTATAGCGCGGTTGATGCCTTTTAATTAGGGTGTTTTCTAATAACAATGCATCGGATTCGGTATTTACAACGATGTGTTTTATCGTTGCAATTTTTTTTACCAACACCCTTAAGCGAGCACTGTCATGTTTTTTATTAAAGTAAGAAGAAACGCGTTTTTTTAAATTCTTGGCTTTACCTATATAAAGTATACTATCATCTTTGTCAAAATACTGATAAACTCCAGGCGAACTGGGCAATATTTTTACTTGTAGCTCTACCGAATTTAATTCCATAAATTCAAAGATAAAATTATATCATTCCTTTATAAAAATAACTTGTAAATTGTTAGTATTAATTTAACACTTGCTATTTATTAATAATGTACTCTTGCAAATATTTTGCTTTTTTAAATTATGTTTCCTAAAAAAATTACAATAGGCCGAATAGATATTGCCGATTTCCCGCTACTGGGTTTACAGAACATTGATATAAAAATTGATACTGGGGCTTACACATCAAGTATTCACTGCAAAAACATTGCAGAGAGAAACAACCAATTGATTTGTGAATTTCTCGACCCTACACACCCAAATCATAATGGCGAAACCTTTATTTTCAAAGAATTTGACACAGCCTCAGTAAAAAGCAGTAACGGCATGGTTTCTTTAAGGTATTCCATAAAAAGTAAAATAATACTTTTTGGAAAAACATATCCGATTACCTTAACTTTAAACGACAGGGCTGATATGAAATTCCCGATATTAATAGGCCGAAAATTTTTAACAAAAAAGTTTTTAGTCGATACCGAACTTACTAACCAATCCTACGACAAAAAATAATTATGAATATTGTAATCTTATCAAGAAACCCTAAATTATACTCTACAGACGCTTTAGCCCAAGCTGCTATTAAGCGCAAACATACAGTACGAATAATTGACCCTATAAACTGTGATATTGTTATTGAAAAAAAGAATCCTTGTATTTATTTTAAGGGAAAAAAATTAGATCATGTTGATGCCATAATACCTCGCATAGGATCTTCTATAACTTATTATGGCACTGCTGTTGTTCGTCAGTTCGAAATGATGAATGTTTTTACCACAGTAGGTTCACAAGCTTTGGTGCACTCAAGGGATAAGCTACAAAGTTTACAAATACTATCTAAAGCCAAATTAGGACTTCCTAAAACAGTTTTTACAAATTACTCAAAAAATGTAAACGATGTAATTTCACACGTAGGCGGTGCACCATTAATAATTAAATTACTTGAAGGCACCCAAGGGTTAGGAGTTGTTTTAGCGGAAACAAAAAATGCAGCTGAATCTGTGATTGAGGCATTTAACGGACTACAAGCTAGGGTAATTGTTCAAGAATATATTGAAGAAGCTAAAGGTGCGGACATTAGAGTTTTTGTTGTAGATGGCCATGTTGTTGGCGCAATGAAACGCCAAGGTAAAGAAGGTGAATTCAGATCGAATTTACACCGAGGTGGCTCTGCAAATATCGTAGAATTAACTGACGAGGAAGAAACCGCTGCCATTAAAGCTGCAAAAGCATTAGGTCTTGGCGTTGCGGGAGTCGATATGCTTCAAAGTGAACGTGGTCCTTTAATACTAGAAGTGAATTCTTCTCCAGGATTAGAAGGCATTGAACTAGCTACAAAAAAAGATATTGCTAAAACTATTATTCGTTACATTGAAAAAAACATATAATTTTTGGACACAGACAAATTACTCATATTAGGTCACGAAATCGGATTAGGAGAACGCAGAACAATAAATTTTAACCTAGCCAAGCTATACACTTCCACTAAAGTGGAAATACCTATTATTGTAGAACGTTCTAAAATTCCCGGACCAGTAGTGCTTTTTACTGGTGGTATTCATGGTGACGAAATCAACGGAGTTGAAATTGTTCGGCAGCTTATTCAAAAGAAAATTAATCGCCCTAAAACAGGAACCATCATTTGTATTCCTGTACTTAACGTTTTTGGTTTTTTATCTATGGATCGCAATTTTCCAGATGGGAGAGATTTAAACAGAGTGTTTCCCGGCACTAAAAACGGTTCTTTAGCTGCCCGATTTGCCTATCAATTTACTAATGAAATTTTACCAAGTGTAGATGTTTGCCTTGATTTTCATACAGGTGGTGCTAGTCGATTTAATGCTCCCCAAATTAGAGTAGCACCTAATGATATTGAATTATTAAGCTTTGCCAAAATTTTTAATGCTCCTTTTTTGCTATATTCAAAAAACATTGATAAATCCTATCGAAGTACCTGTTCAAAAATGGGAAAAAAAATACTTCTTTATGAAGGTGGAAAATCTCAAAGCAACGACAAAGAAGTGGCTCGACAAGGGGTGAATGGGAGCATTCGAATTTTAGCTCATTTAGGAATGCTACAAGATAATTTTAAAATCCCCATGCCTTCTAAAAACACACAAATAATTACAGATAGTCGATGGATAAGAGCTAAATATAGCGGCCTATTTCATTGTAAAATTAATTGTGGAGACTACGTTTCAAAAGGAGACACAATTGCCACTATAACCGACCCCTACGGCAAAATGCGGCATTGCGTAAAAGTGAGCAGCAGTGGTTATATTATTAATACTAATGAATCTCCTATAGTATACCAAGGAGATGCAATTTTTCACATTAGCAAAAGCCATGAATAAAAGCGAATTACGCAAAAAGTATAAACACAAGAGAAGCCTTCTTTCTAAAGAAGAAATTGAAATTAAAAGTATTGCTATTGCGAATCAAATTCTTAAAATGGATATATGGAGTTACGAAAACTACCATATCTTTTTACCCATAGAACATCTTAACGAAGTTAACACCGAGTTTATACTGCACCTTTTACAAGGGAAAGATAAAAATATAATTATTTCGAAAAGCAATTTTACTGATTGCACCATGAAACACTATTTACTCACCGACAATACTGTTTTAAAACCAAATAAATGGGGTATTCCCGAACCTGAAAACGGAATTTTAATAGACTCAAAATCAATAGATTTAGTTTTTGTACCCTTACTTGCTTTTGACTTCAAAGGAAATAGAGTAGGTTATGGCAAAGGGTTTTACGATAGATTTTTAACAGATGTTGATCCAAAAAAAATAATAGGATTATCATTTTTTCCTCCCGAAAAAACTATATTAGATCTAACTAACACTGATAAAGCCATGAACAGTTGCGTTATGCCCAACAAGGTTTTTGATTTTATCTAAACAGGTTTGAAAAACTCAAAACAACCATAGAGTTTTCTAACTTTAAACTATATAGCTATTTTATGACCCCTAACAAAATAACCTGTATCATTGATGACGATACTGTTTATGTAAGCTTGGTAAAAAAACTAATTAAAATAAAAAAGCTTAGCAATAATATTCTGGTTTTTAAAAACGGAAAAGAAGCTATTGATTTTTTCTCAAATACGAATACGCTACCCGATTTAATTTTATTAGATCTAAACATGCCCATTATGAATGGCTGGGAATTTTTAGATGCTTTTATTCCGCTTCGAAAAGGATCTAATAAAACACCTAATTTATATGTAGTAAGTTCATCTATTGATCCCGTAGACTCTAAAAAAGCAAAAAGTATTGAAGGCGTTAGAGATTACATCTCTAAACCTATTTCTTTAGAAAGTTTCGAACAAATATTTAGTGTGGCTTAAAGTTTTAAAGAATATTTTTATTTAAGCTTAAAAATCCATTTTTGAGGATTTAAGAACTTATTATCCTTAAAAATAGAAAACTTTAAAATGGATCTTCCTGTTAATTTATTGGTGTGCACTTTACCAATAGATTGTTTGGTTACTACTCGGTCTCCTTCTTTTACAGAAATAGCTTCTATATTGTAGTATGTAGAAATAAAATTACCATGCCTTATTTGCACTAATTTCCCTGCCCCTTTAATCGCTTGTACCGTCGAAACCTCTCCATCAAATATAGCTCTAGCCACAATATTTTCATCTGTTTCAATATCTACACCGCTATTATTAATTACAATATTAGGAATCACCGGATGGGCTTGTTTACCAAAACGTTTTATTAAAGTTCCCTTAACCACTGGCCAAGGTAATTTACCTTTATTATTATCAAATTTAGAGGCTAAAACTTTAGCTTCTGCGGTTAACGCAAAAGTTTTAGTCCCCTTTTTGGCGCCTGCTTTTTTATTCGCTTTAGCAACAGCTATTCTAATTAGTTTTTCTATTTGCTTGTCAATAGCCCTTGCTTTTCGTTGCTGTTCTTTAATTTGACGGGTGTATTTTCGTTGATTTTTTTGAATTTCAGCAATTAAACTTTTTTGCTCTATTCTATCATTTATAAGCTGCTCTTGTGTTTTCTTATTTTCCCTTATTAACTCCTGTTTACTTTCTTTTTGACTTGACAAGGCTTCCGTTAGCTCCTCT
The DNA here is from genome assembly GCA_947503135.1 of uncultured Aquimarina sp. Lineage (GTDB taxonomy): Bacteria > Bacteroidota > Bacteroidia > Flavobacteriales > Flavobacteriaceae > Aquimarina. The sequence goes on from CANNCQ010000005.1 coordinate 74,556, forward strand.
ATTTTTATTTTCTTTTCCTGAATTTCTATTCCTTGCTTTTTTCTGTATTTAGCATATTGTTTCATGTATTGCACCCGCTTGTAAGCTTGCTTAAAACTTTCAGATGACAATAGAAATAAAATTCTATTTTGTTGTAATTTACTCTTATATGACCTCCTTATTAATTCGGCGTAATCCTTTTTTAGATTAGCCATATCAATATTAAGTTCTTTTATTTCTTTTTGATTATTATCAATTTCCTTTGAGATATAGTTTGCTTGCTGATTTGTAACTCTAATTAATCGGTCTAAAACTTCAATTTGCCTATTTAAATTTTCAACTTTAATTAGTGTAGACTGCTGCAATATTTTTCCTTTGCTTCGAAGTTTAGCAATGGACTTTATTTCCTTTGCTAATTCCTTACGCTCAAGCTCTAATTGTCCTTGAGTTTTTTGAGTATATCCATTAATACTTAACAATAAAAAATAAGTGAAGGTTACAACCTTTAAAATCTTCATTATTTTCTAAATTTGAATTTGGTGTATCCTTTTGGCACTGTGTAAGGAAAACTCAATTCCTCATCAATTGTAACTGATCTAAAATTCATCTCTACAGATCTAAGTACCTTGGCTTTCCCATATTTTATTTGCATAAATTCAGGAAAATCTTGGTTATTTACTTTTTGATATGCTTTGTAAGCCACCGACAAAAATTGATTATTCTTAGAAGCCTTATATGCCGATACCTTTGCATTTAATATATAGAAAAGAATTTCCAGGTTATAATTGCTGTTTTCTTTTAAAGATTTTAATGCTATTTGATTATCTAAAACTTTCGTTTTCAAATTCTTTTCTCTTAGTTCTATAATGCTTTGACCCAAAAATAAATTTTGAATTTGCTTAAAGCTTACTTCTTGTCCAAGGAAATTAGCTAACGCTGATAAATCCCCGTCATAATATCTTTTATTTAGTTTTTCATAAAAAGAAAATCGATTAGGAGTAATAAATATCTTAGCCACTGTAAACCCTAAAAATTTAGCACTCAACCAAATCTTTTTATCCTTTTCTATTCTTAGGGTTATAGAAGGCGAAACCGATTTACGACCATCGTCATAATTTGTTTTAACTCTAGACTGTAAGGTGTTAAATTTGAATTCTTTTATGTTATGAATAGCCAACACTTCATTAACCGAAGAGCTTTTTGTTAACTTAGAATTGGCATCTATTTTTAGTGTTTTACAAGAGGTAAGTGCCAACAATAGACAAACGAAAATAATTTTACTTAACTGGAACATTGATCTTTCCTCCTTTATTTCTATATTTATTAGCCTTATCCAACTCTCCTATATTTTCGTAGGAGCGAGCCATTTTAAGATACAAAGCGCGTTCTAATTCAGGATTATCTACAATATAATCCAAACCGTCTTTATAAATATTTATGGCTTTGTTATGTTTATCCTCTTTCGCCATTAATGTTCCTTTTATCAAATATAAAAAAGGCTGTGAAGGGTACTTTTCAACACCAATATCGACTAATTCTTTAGCTTCGGATAATTTTCCATAATACAACTGTAACAATAAAGTATCTTTAATTAAATCGTAATTATTAGAGTCTATCCCTAAATTATTTTGGTAAACATTCAACAAACTTTCTGTAGTACCTTGTTTAATATTAACCGAGGAAAGTTCCATTATAAATTTCAAATTTTCATCCTTATCGGCTTTTATGGAAGAAGTACTTAAACTATCTAGAGCTTTGTCATAATTAGGATTTTGTTTCCCAAAGGTTTTAAAATCATTAAGCACTTTTTTCTTTATAAAATCATCAACACTAGCATTAGCAGTAATTTTTTGCATAGATTGGGTCGCTGCTATTGTATTTCCAGCATCTAAATACTCTTGAAAATTAATATATTCTAACATCGGAGAGTTCGGCAATTTTTCTCTGAAGCGTTCAATTGTTGTTTTTACTTTCGCCTCTTCATTATTTTTTTTATAGGCATCTATAAGTTGTACATACGCTTTTTCATTTTTGGCATTTTTTAACAACTCTTTTTCTAAATCAACAATTACAGGTAGTTTATTTTTAGAAGCAGCATAAATTTGATTTTTTAAGCCTTTAATTCTATAATCATAACTAAATTCACTCTGGTAATTATTTAAAGCCTCCAATGCTTTTCCGTACTGCTGGGTGTATTTATAGGCTTGTGCTAAATCATAGTTGTATTTAGAATTAATTACACTTAATTCTCTGAGCGTAGCTATTCTCAAATCAAATTTTTGTTTTATAAAATAAACCCTCGATAAACTTTTTAAAATTAGCTCGCTATTGGGCATTAACTCTAAAGCCACATTTAAACTTAATTCTGCATTATCATACAGCCTTAAAGCTATTTCGTTTTGTGCAAGTTCATAGTACAAAACAGGCATCCCATCCTTTTCCTTAAGGCAATTTTCAAGATTCAAAATAGCCTTATCGTGTTTTTCAACAGCTTTATTACTTAATGCATCAAAAAAATTATTCTTAAATTCTTTTGATGCATCACTAATATCATTCAAATTTGACGTTACTAACGTTTCATTTTGAGCAGCCAGTAGGTTGCTCAAAATCATAAAATTAAAAACGATATATAATTTTATTTTCATAAATTTATTCAAATATTGAATAATCACCAACGCTTACGCTAGAATAATCACCATTATATTTAACCTTATTACCGATCATGGAATCTGTAAGCTTAGCGTTTTTTATCTCTGTTTCGTTTTGAACCAAGCTATTATCAATCTTTACGTCATTTAATTTGCAATTCGCTCCAATAGAAACATTAGGTCCTACCCTAGTGTTTTTCAAAACTACATTTTCACCGATAAAACAAGGCGCTATAATTTCCGAATTTTCCATTAAAACCGAGCTATGCACTAAATTCTCCTCTTGCTCTTGGTGTAAAAAATTTAAAACACGTGTATTGGTTTCTACAGCTACTTTTTTATTTCCACAGTCCATCCATTCCGATACCGTACCTGTTTTAAATACTTTACCTTGAGACATTAAGTCTTTTATACCGTCATTGATTTGATATTCGCCACCGTGCATTAAATTCGCATCTAGTATTTTTTGCAGTGATGCTTTTAATTCTAAACCTTCCTTAAAGTAATAAATTCCAATGACTGCTTGATCTGAAACAAAAGTTTCTGGCTTTTCAACTAATTCTGTAATTTCGTCTTTTGCATTTAATTTTACTACTCCATAAGCATCTGGATTGTCTACTTGTTTTGTCCAAATTACGGCATCAGCTGTAGGGTCTAATTTAAAATCTGCCTTAAAAAGTGTATCTGCATAAGCCACAACGCAAGGCCCTGACAAGCTTTCTTTAGCACACATTATAGCGTGTCCTGTCCCTAAAGGAGTTTCTTGATAGTAAATTGAGGGTTTAGCTCCTAATTTTTCTGCTATAGCAATTAGCGTGTCCTCTGCTTCGAATTCTTTTTTTGTAATAAAAGCCACTTCATCGATTGCTTCACCTGCCACTTTAGCAATATCTTCCACTAAGCGCTGAACAATAGGCTTACCTGCAATGGGTATTAAGGGTTTTGGCACTGTTAGCGAATGAGGGCGTAATCTTGAACCTCTACCTGCCATAGGTACAATAATCTTCATAGGTATGTTTTTAATTATTTCCGTTTTGAACGTAAACAATAATTATTATCAATTTTGATACCGTTTTTTTGGTATACACATTTTTACTTTATTCCGGTGCTTCCAAAGCCTCCTGTAGATCTTGCTGTTTCTGAAAGTTGTTTTACCTCACTCCAAATTACTCGTTCGTGTTTGGCTATTACCATTTGAGCGATACGATCTCCATTTTCTATAACAAAATCCTCTTTAGAAAGGTTTACTAAAATAACACCTACTTCACCCCTGTAGTCAGCATCAATAGTCCCTGGAGCATTAAGTACTGTGATTCCTTTTTTAAAAGCTAATCCGCTACGAGGGCGCACTTGCGCTTCGTACCCCATGGGCAGCGCTAAAAAAAGACCTGTTTTTATCAAAACACGCTCTAAGGAAGCAATAGTTACCGGAGCCTCTAAAACAGCTCTTAAATCCATCCCTGCTGAAAGAAGTGTTTCGTAATTTGGTAATTTATGCGGGGAAGTATTTACGATTTCAATTTTCATTATTTATATTTTATCCTACAAAAAAAGCTTGTTAACTAGCAACAAGCAATCGCTTTAAGCTTTCTTTTTCTAATGCTATTACAAAAGCTAAATATACTAAAATAGCAACGAACTTAAATGTGTAATTTTCCGGATACAGATACCTAGTAACTACAGTCAAACTTAAAGCCACTAGTAAATATGAAAACATAGTTGCTATTTTATATGGTATTTTATAATAGCTGCGTCCCATCACATATGACAATATCATCATAGTTGCATAAGCAATTAGCGTAGCGTAAGCAGCTGCGATAAAACCTATCTTTGGAATTAACCAGTAATTTAAAGCAATTGTAATTATAGCCCCAATAATCGTAAAATACATTCCAAAACGTGTATTATCGGTTACTTTATACCAAACTGATAAACTTTGATATACCCCTAAACACCAATTGGCAATCAAAATAATTGGCACTATTTCAATTGCTATTAAAAAATCATCATTCTTAATAATGATTCTTGCAAACAAATCTTGAAATGAGAGTACCATTAAAATTCCTAAAGAAGCAAATATTACAAAAAACTTTAAAACTAGCGCATAACTTTCTTTGGCATTTTTCTTGGCAGACTGACTGAAAAAAAAGGGTTCAATTCCCATTCTAAATGCTTGTATAAACAGCATCAAAAATATACCGAACTTATAACAAGCACTATATGCCCCCATAGCTTCTTTGCCAAGCATATCTCTTAAAATAAGCTTGTCTAAATTTTCGATTACTAAAAATGCGATACCTGCCATAAGGATAGGAGCTCCATACTTTCGCATTGTATTAAAAATAGTTCTATCAAATTTCCATGGAAACTTAAGATACATCGGCACAATCAAAATCATCATTAAAGCGTTCGCTACAAAATTAGCTACAAAAACATAGGTTTCAAGGTCGTCAAAAATCAATATTTCGGGTAATGCTATTTGGTAATTATCTACCCAACTTAAAAAGAATACATTTAGCAGTCCATTTACAACAACAAGAGTAAATACTCGTATCCCAAAATAATTTAACGCCTTCCCTTTGGCTCGATAATAAGCAAATGGAATTACCGCTAAAATATCGAAAGACACTACGCCAATCATCATTAATAAAACAAATTCGGAAACTTTAAACTTTTCTGCAATTGGAGTTTTAAAAACATATACTAACACCAAAAACAAAAACAAACTAACCATTAGACTGATTAATGCTGTTGAAAATACTAATGCCTTGTTTTTAGATTTATTGTAAAATCTGAAAAAAGCAGTTTCCATACCATAGGTAAGAAAAACATTTATAAAACCCGCATAAACATAAAAACTGGTAATTTCAGAATACTCATCGGGCGCTAAACTACCTGTATATAGTCCGTTTAAAAGCAAATTAACCAGCTTGGGAAGTACCATAGCCAAGCCATAAATAAAAGTGTCCTTAAAAAGTGTTTTGAAAATACTCAATCTGCCGTTAATTAATAAACTGCAAAGTACTAAAACTAATCCAATACCCGTATTTTGATCACTTAATATCCCTTTGGGCTTTTCTAGAAAAACAACCTTCTACTTTTTCAAGCAATAAACAAATTGGCTATAAATAAGTAAGCCCACAATAATTGTTATTGTGGGCTTACTTAGATTTTGTGTGCTTTTAGTTATTAAAAATATTGTCCTATTCCAAAGACCAACCCTCCGGCATCTCCATTTCCTAAAACATTTACCCCATAATCTAATCTAATTACTGCATTAAAAATACGCTTGTGAATAAATCGAATTCCAACACCTGGGTATATTCGTAGTTTATCTTCTTCAAGTAACTGATCAAAATCTAGACTAGGTCTACGCACAGCACTTACATCTACAAAGCTATTTCCCTGTAGTACAAACCAGTTTTTTTCATATAATGTATATCGATATTCGGTATTTAATGCAAATACAGCAGTACCACGATCAATTGTATTCCCCGACCCTCTTGTATTCAATTGATTATCTATTGTTAATGGAGTAAATTCACTACTTATGGGATTACTATATTGTAGCTGTAATTGTGTAGCAAAATTACCTTTAGCTCCTAATCGCTTAAAATACTGTGTCGTATTACTTAAAATATAATCCGTTTGAAGCAGACCTTGGGTTCCAAAGAAATAGCTTCCTTCAACTTCATTTCTAAAACCCTCGGTGTATTGATATGTTAAATCTAAATCTATGTATTCGTAAGACAAACGCGTTTGTAACTGAGTAGCTTTAGGTTCTGGTTTATCCGAAACATTTTCAATTAACACATTGTCTTCATCTCCATCAATTACTTGGTATTCATCCCTAAAATACCTTACACCAAATTCAAACCTGTTGTTAAAATCTTTCTCATAAAAAAGAATTACCTCAGGACCTGTTCTTGTAAAAGTATAGTTTGTTTGTGTTTTCACCTCCTCTGCACCAGTTCTATCAAAAAAGAAAATTGGTTGTTGTGTAGTAACATCTTGGTAATTGACTCCTAATCCTAACTTATTAGAAAACAAATAAGGATGATTTAAAAACACTCCAAAACCATCAAAAACTTCTCTCTGATAAAACCCTCCAAAAGTAATATTTCTTCCTAATCCGTTAAATTCAAATGCCGAAACCCTAAACGAAAAGCTACCATCATTGGCCTGACCTATGCGTGCTCCTGGTATAATACTAAAGTTTTCTTTAAGATCATAAGTTACAGAATAATTCTCGCCATCTTCTTCAACTTTAAAAGTAGCATAGGCGATACCATCCAATCTTTTCAGTCTTTCAATATCAGTTTTGATTTTTAGGCTATCTAATTGTTCGCCCACTTTTACTTTAACGATTCTTCGCAAAAAACTGGATTTAGTTTTTTTTAAACCTGTAAAATTTAGTTCACTTATATTTTTTGATTGAGTTTGTGCTTGTAAAGCAGAACTAAAAAATCCAAAAATCAGTATAACAATGATAGATAGCGTATAATGATATGATCGTTTCATAATAAAAGTTTATGTGAAGAGAGTCGAAATAGTTTTCCAAAAATTACTTTTTAAATAATTTATTAGCAATGAATTCCTTTTTTAAAATCTTTATAAATAAATACCTATTTGTTAGGAAATTGAAATTGATTACGACAGATCGAGACACAAACCGTAAATTAACAATTGTTAACAAAGCATCAATCAACATGGAAGAACACATTGTAATTATTGGCAATGGTGTGTCTGGGGTAACTTTAGCACGCCACATACGTAAACTATCTGACAAACGTATTACCATTATATCCGCAGAATCTGAATTCTTTTTCTCGCGTACTGCACTTATGTATGTATACATGGGGCATATGGAATTCGAACACACTCAACCTTATGAAGATTGGTTTTGGAAAAAAAACAAAATAAGCCTTAAGCAAGCTTATGTAGAGCGCGTGGAAACAGATAAAAAAACACTTCACTTTGCGCAAGGAGGAACGATGAATTACGATAAATTAGTAATTGCAACAGGTTCTAAACCTAATAAATTTGGGTGGCCTGGCCAAGATTTAGATGGCGTACAAGGCTTATACTCTAAACAAGATTTAGAAATGCTTCAAACCAATGCTCCTAACAATAAAGTTTGCAAGCGGGCCGTTATTGTTGGTGGCGGTTTAATTGGTATTGAAATGGCCGAAATGCTCCGTTCTCGCGATATTCCTGTTACTTTTTTAGTGCGTGAAAAAAGTTTTTGGAGCGGCGTACTTCCGGCGGAAGAATCAGAAATGATTAACAAACATATATTAGAGCACCATATTGATTTACGTTTAGGGTTCAATTTAAAGGAAATCAAAAGCGATAATAACAACCGTGTAAAAAGTATTGTAATTGCTGAAACTGGTGAAGAAATTGAATGTGATGTCGTAGGGCTTACAGCAGGAGTATCACCTAATATTGATTTCATAAAAGAAACTACCATTGAAACAGGAAGAGGTGTAAAAGTAGATCGTTACCTTAAAACCAATGTTAAAGATGTGTATGCCATTGGTGATTGTGCCGAACAACACGAAGGTATTGATGAAAGAAGACCTATAGAAGCGGTTTGGTATACTGGCAGAATGATGGCTGAAACCTTAGCCAGAACCATTTGCGGTACTCCAACTAAATATAGCCCTGGACACTGGTTCAATAGTGCCAAATTCTTAGATATTGAATATCAAACTTATGGTTGGGTATGGGCACAACCTAAAGAAAATGAAGCTCGCTTTTATTGGGGGCATCCGGACAATAAAAAATGTATTCACATTAATTACGACAAAAACACAAAAAAATTTATTGGTATAAACACTTTTGGGATTCGAATGAGGCACGAAATTTTTGATCGATGGCTTACTGAAGAACAATCGGTAGAACATGTCTTAAAGCATCTTAAAGACGCTAATTTTGACCCTGAATTTTATAGCACTTATGAAAGTGAAATCTTAAATAAATTCAACAAAGAAAACAACACCAACATAAAACCACTGAGAAAAAGCTGGAAACGCATTTTCGCTTAAATCAATCACTATAAAAGTAAAAGCTATATGAAAGCTATAAAATACACAGGCCTAGCAATTTTTATTGCTGCACTCGGCTTCTTCACAAGTTTATTGTTTATTGGAGAATTTAATTCTTCCTCAGATACCATTAATCAGTTTATTAAAGACAAGCAGGTTAAAAGCGATATTTTAAAAGAAAATTTACTAGAAAATGTAGCCAACAAAACATTTACTACAGGTTTCAGTTTTTCTTCGGCAGTTAGAAAAGTAATCAAAAAATCCAATAATCACTATGATGCATTAATTGCAAAATACGATAAAGAAAAAAATTGGGATAAAAAGGGAGAGCAATTTCAATATAAAATAAGTAATATTAGGGGCTTTACTTATGACCTTGCAAAAAAATCTGGTACAGGTTGGTTAATCAACAATAAAGGATTGGCATGGTGGCTAAGTTTTGGTTTAGGAATTTTTGGCGCCTTATTATTTATACTTCCTAATTATATTTTATTAGGAAAACCAGGAATCAAAAACGACCATATCTTCCTTGAATCGGCAACAAATCGTGGCTGGATAGCTTGGTTGGTTTTAGTATATCTCGTTGGATTTTACTTGATGCTTTATTTTGCTGCCGATTTTGTAGTAGCTTGGACTTATGTGCTTGATCCAATTAGCGAAGCTTTAAATGGTGGGCCAGCTAGTCAATGGTTTGTATATGGTTTTTTGTATTGTGTAATAATGCTAGTAATGGCTACACGCATGTATATCAAATACCGCCACAATAAATATCAGGTAATTAGAACAACTTCTGTTTTATTCTTCCAAATTGTATTTGCATTTCTTATTCCTGAAATTATGGCTAGTCTTAATATGCCAGGATACGATTTTAAAAACGCTTTTCCTTTGGACTATGATTTCTTCTTTGAATGGAATTTAGATAAACTTACTTCAAGCGGAGGTATTGGTATTTTTATTTTAGTTTGGGGTATTTTATTAACGCTTGTTATTGTACCTGTAATGGTTTATTTCTTTGGAAAAAGATGGTACTGCTCATGGGTGTGTGGTTGCGGTGGTTTAGCTGAAACTTTAGGAGATCCTTACCGCCAACATTCTAGTAAAAGTTTATTTTCTTGGAAATTAGAACGCTGGTTAATTCACTCTGTATTAGTATTCTCGCTAGTAATGACAGTAGTAACTTTATACGCCTACTTCACAGGAGCGGATTCGTTGCTAGGAATAAAAGCACAGTGGATAAAAGACATGTATAGCTTTTTAATAGGCGCTTGGTTTGCAGGGGTAATTGGTACTGGATTCTATCCTATTTTTGGTAACCGAGTGTGGTGTAGATTTGGTTGTCCTTTGGCAGCTTATATGGGATTAGTTCAGCGTTTTAAATCGCGTTTTAGAATTACTACCAACGGAGGTCAATGTATTTCTTGTGGAAACTGCTCTACTTACTGTGAGCAAGGTATTGATGTACGATCGTATGCACAAAAAGGCGAAAATATTGTACGCGCTAGCTGTGTAGGCTGTGGAGTGTGTTCGGCTGTTTGCCCAAGAGGTGTACTAAAGTTAGAAAACGGTCCTGAAGAAGGTAGAATAAATCCTACTGAAGTTCTTTTAGGTAATGATGTAGATTTAATTGAATTAGCTAAACAGAATAAAAAAGCTTCTTAAGGAAGTTATAAATATCACCATAAGAAACCCGCTTAAATTACTTTAAGCGGGTTTCATTTTATTATTATTTTTCGTCTTGAAGCAAAATTTACATTTAAAAAACAAAGACTTTATTATACAGTTACGGAGTTACTAGTGCTTTATATCCATTGCTATCTAATAAATGCTCTGTTGAAGCTCCTTCTTCAATCTTAATTTTCACCAACCAGCCTTCTCCGTAAGGGTCGGAGTTTACCAATTCAGGATCCGTTTCTATTTTTTCATTTAGTTCTACCACTGTTCCTGCAACGGGAGAAAAAATATCTGACACGGTTTTTACCGCTTCAATAGTACCTATTACATCGTCCTCTTTCACTTCTTCATCCAAAGTTTCTAGATCAAAAAAAACAATATCCCCTAACTCTTTTTGAGCGAAGTCGGTAATCCCAACAGTAGCAATGTTATCTTTGATATTAACCCATTCGTGGTCTTTAGAATATTTTAAATTTTCTGGTAAGTTCATGATTTTAAATTTTAATGAAAGGTAATTTTTTTATTACAGCCTTTATTTTTTTCTTTCTTATTTGTATGTAAATTTCGGTGTCTATTTTTGAAAAACTACTGGAAACATAACCCATTCCAATACCTTTGGACAAATTAGGAGATTGCCCCCCTGAGGTAACTTTTCCGATTACCTCCCCTGCTGCATTGCATATTTCATAATCTTTTCGAGGGATTCCCCTTTCTATCATTTCAAAACCTACCAATTTTTTCTGAACACCTTGTTGCTTTTCCTTAGCCAAATAATCCGCATTAATAAATGGCTTATCTAATTTGGTAATCCAACTCAACCCTGCTTCAAGGGGCGAGGTAGTATCATCAATATCATTACCATAAAGACAATATCCCATTTCTAACCTTAAGGTATCTCTGGCTCCCAAACCTACAGGAATTATATTTTCTTCAGTTCCTGCAGAAATAATAGCATCCCATAAAGCAGTTGCATTCTGGTTTGACACGTATAACTCAAAGCCACCAGACCCGGTATACCCCGTCGCAGAAATAATTACATCTGAAATCCCTGCTACTTCTCCAATTCGAAACGAATAATATGGAATTTCCGATAATTGCTCTTTAGTTAATCGCTGAAGTACATTTAAAGCTAACGGACCTTGTAACGCAAAAAGTGAAGTATTATCCGAATGATTTTCGACTATTGCATTTTCAGTATTATTTTCAATAATCCAATCCCAATCTTTCGTTATGTTGGATGCATTTACAACCAACATATATACCTCCTCCTTTATTTGATATACCAAAAGATCGTCGATGATCCCTCCTGTTTTGTTTGGAAAACACGAATACTGAGCCTTGCCATTACTTAATTTGGTAACATCATTACTTGTGAGCTTTTGCACTAATGACAGTGCTTGAGGTCCTTTAACCATAAATTCCCCCATATGTGAAACATCAAACATACCAACTTTATTACGAACAGCTTTATGCTCTTCAATTAAAGAAGTATAACTTAATGGCATTTCATAGCCTGCAAAGGGTACCATTTTAGCACCTAATTCAACATGCTTTTTATATAATGTTGTTTTTTTTAACTCCATGTAAAATATCTAGTTTAAAACAACTTCCGTGTTATCGTTATAATTTTCTACCGCAGGGCAACTACACATTAAATTTCGATCTCCATAAGCATCATCGATTCTACTTACACTAGGCCAAAATTTGTTTTCCACCACATACGGAAGTGGAAAAGCTGCCTGTTGCCTGCTGTACGGAAAGTCCCATTTATCTGCAGTAACTGTTTGTGCGGTATGCGGTGCATTTACTAGCACATTATTATTTGTAGGAACCACTCCATTTTCTACTTCGGTAATTTCTTTACGAATACTTATCATAGCATTTATAAAACGGTCTAACTCTTCTTTAGACTCACTCTCGGTCGGTTCTATCATCATAGTGCCTACTACAGGAAAAGATACTGTAGGAGCATGATAACCGTAATCTATTAATCGTTTTGCTATATCGGTTACTGCAATGTCAACATTTTTAAAATTGCGGCAATCGATAATTAATTCGTGGGCGCTTCTACCGTTAGATCCTGTAAATAAAATTGGATAATATTTTTTAAGGCAATCTTTAATGTAATTTGCATTTAAAATTGCCATTTTGGTAGCGCTTTTCAATCCTGATGCTCCCATTAATTTGATGTAAGCATAAGATATTGTTAGTATACTAGCGCTTCCCCAAGGTGCTGCCGAAATAGCTTTAATAGGGTGTGCTATTGTTTCCTTTACCAAAGCATTACCCGGTATAAAAGGAGCTAAATCTTTGCTAACAGCAATGGGCCCCATACCAGGACCTCCTCCTCCATGAGGAATACAAAAAGTTTTATGTAAATTTAAATGACATACATCAGCGCCAATATCACCTGGGCTAGTTAAACCTATTTGAGCATTTAAATTTGCACCATCCAAATAAACTTTTGCTCCATGATTATGGACAATTTCACAAGCCTCTTTAATACGCTCTTCAAAAACACCATGTGTAGATGGATAAGTCACCATTAAAGCCATTAAATTATCACTGTGCTTAGCTGCCTTTTCTTTTAAGTCGTCAATATCAATATCGCCATTATCCAAACAGTTCACAATTACTACTTTTTGACCCGCCATAACCGCGCTTGCAGGATTGGTACCATGAGCGGAAGATGGTATGAGAGTGATATTACGATGGGATTGTCCTAGATGTTCAAAATAAGCCCTAATTACCATTAAACCTGCGTACTCACCTTGAGCACCACTATTGGGCTGCAATGAGGTAGTGTACAGGCCTGTAATTTCGGCAAGCCATTCTGCCAATTCTTTAAAAAGTATTTGGTATCCCTGAGTTTGATTTACCGGTGCAAAAGGGTGAATACCATTTACCTCTCCCCAGGAAAGTGGCAACATTTCGGTGGTAGCATTTAGCTTCATAGTACACGAACCTAAGGCTATCATAGAGTGTACTAATGAAAGATCCTTGTTTTCTAATTTTTTAATGTAACGAAGCATTTCGTGCTCGGTGTGGTGACAATTAAAAATTTGATGCTCTAAAAAAGACGAGGTTCGCTGCAACTCTGCTTCAATAAGACATGTACTGTTTTTACTAGTTATGTTATTTGAAGTAGTATCTCCAAAAACTGCTAATAAATCTTCTAAATCTTTTTCTGTAGTTTTTTCGTTAATTGAAATACCAACACGACCTTCTTCAAAATAATTGAGGTTAATTTCTTTTTTAAGCGCACTATTTCTAATAGCTTCAACATTATCTACCACTACGCTTAATGTATCAAAAAAGGAAGTATTTTCTTGCTTAAAGCCTAATTGCTGTAATCCAGTATTTAAAGTGACTGCTTTACTATGAATGTTTTTTGCTATAGCAATTAAACCCTGTTTGCCATGATAAACCGCATACATACCAGCCATTACTGCTAAAAGCACTTGAGCGGTGCAAATATTAGATGTTGCACGCTCTCTTTTAATATGCTGTTCACGTGTTTGCAATGACATGCGATAGGCCAATTTGCCTTTTTTATCTTGAGACACTCCTATAATACGACCAGGAATATGGCGCTTATTTTTGGTTTTAGTAGCAAAAAAAGCAGCATGAGGCCCTCCATAACCTAAAGGAATACCAAAACGTTGAGAAGTACCTATTACAACGTCGGCACCCATTTCTCCAGGTGATTTTAAAAGCGTAAGTGCTAGCAAGTCGGCAGCGACTGCTATTTTAATATTATTGGCCTGAGCGTCTGAGATAAATTTTTCAGGGTTTACAATAGCTCCGTTAGCATTGGGGTATTGAATTAAGGCTCCAAAAATTTCTGGTCTTGAAGCGTCTAGGGTTGAAATACTACCCACTTCAACTTTAATACCCAGAGGCTCGGTACGCCCTAAAATAAGATCAATGGTTTGAGGCAAAGTATTATTGTCTATAAAAAAAGTATCGGCCTGTTTTTTAGAACGATCTTTTGAGGCATAGATTAAACTTACGGCTTCGGCAGCTGCTGTAGCCTCGTCTAACAAAGATGCATTAGCAATCTCCATACCCGTAAGATCGGTAACCATGGTTTGGTAATTAATAAGTGCTTCTAACCGCCCTTGCGCAATTTCTGCTTGATATGGGGTATAGGCAGTATACCAACCGGGATTTTCAAGTATATTACGCTGTATTACTGGCGGGGTAATACAATCATTATAGCCCATCCCTATAAAAGAACGGTACACTTTATTTTGTGACATTAATTGTTTGAAATTATTTATAAAATCAAACTCATCCAAAGGTTGGGGTAAATTTAAAGGTGTTTTGCGTTCGATAGTTTTAGGTACAGTTTGCTCAATTAACTCTTGTAAGGAAGAGGCTTGTGTAACCTTAAGCATTGCAGAAACTTCTTCGGAATTAGTACCGCAGTGTCTCTTGTAAAAATCGGAATATATATTCATTGCTGACCTTCATTTTAAAAGCGCAAAATTAGCATGGAAAGCAAATCTTTTCAAGTTTAGTTATTAATAGTTATCACCATATTTTTAAGCAAAAGCCCAAGAGAAAACATCTTTTAATTCGGTTGAAGTGGTCTTGCTTTCACTGTTAAAAATACGATTAAATTGTTCGGTCCTAAACTGCTCTGGCGTTTGCTTGGTAACTTTTTTAAATAATCGAATATTGAATATCCGTTTTTGCTTATAATACTGTGATGCTAGCTATTACAAGTCTATCGAATAGTTTATCTTCGAAATACCTTCGATTGAGTTTATAAATAAAC
Organism: uncultured Aquimarina sp.; assembly: GCA_947503135.1. Taxonomy (GTDB): domain Bacteria; phylum Bacteroidota; class Bacteroidia; order Flavobacteriales; family Flavobacteriaceae; genus Aquimarina. The sequence goes on from CANNCQ010000005.1 coordinate 89,687, forward strand.
TCGTTTAGGTATAACTGGAGGTATTTTCTTTCAACCCTATGAAAATTACCCTGTAAGTTCCGTTTAGCATTACTTATGGTGATATGCACCCATTGTAAAGTTTCTTTATCTGATTTTTGGTAATATGAAGTTCTACAAAATCGGCAATATCAACATATGAGTTACTTTTATCAGTCAAAACAATACTTTGTTCATCTAAAGAGGCTGCAACAGTATCATTTACCCCTTCTACTTTGTGATCATCTAGTACTTTGGCTTTAAAATAACGACAGTGTCACTCAGTTTTACCAGTTTCAGTATCTTCTAACGGGGTCGATTCAGCCATAATCATAACATTTTGTTTTCCTACTGCTCCACGCCCTCTTTTTCCTTGTTGCTGCTCTACTTCAGAGGATTCAACCGTGAAATATCCTTCATCCATTTCAATCATACCTTCTAAAGTATAACGAGCATCTCGATTATCCATAGCTTTGCGAAGTTTATGAACCATAACCCATACTGCTTCATATCTTTTTAGACCTAATTGCTTCTGAATTTCTTTAGATGAAAAGCCTTTTTTTTGTAATAGTCATTAAAAACATAGCTTTATACCAAGTCATAAACGATAAATTGGAGCTTTGCATTATTGTTCCACTCCTTAAAGATGTACGACTTCTACAAGTTATACATTCATAACTCCAAACTGATTTTATCCAATAATGATGCGTGTTAGCACAACGACGACACTTAACACCAGCTTTATCTCTTTCCGATTTAAAATGTAAACGACAAGCGTCTTCACTCTCAAAATGGGCTATGAAACTGAAGATATTCATAACTTATTTTTAATCTAAAAAAAGCTTTTTTAGATTAAAAATAAGTTATGAATATTCAAATAAAAATCACAACATGAATCATTATCCAGTCATTATAGTAGGAGGGGGTCAAGCAGGTTTATCGGCTAGCTATGGTTTAACACAAAAAAGATAGATCATTTCATTTTAGATCAAGGTGAGATTGGCGATTCTTGAGCAAAAAGGCGTTGGGATTCCTTTTGTTTGGCAACACCAAATTGGCAATGCCGCTTACCTGGTTTTGATTACGATGGAAACGACCCTAAAGGGTTCATGTTGAAAGATGAAATTGTAGATTATGTAAAGCGTTACGCCGACTCGTTTAATCCTCCTTTTACAGGAAACGTGGAAGTATACCAGGTATTCAGAAAAACAAAAGATGGAGACTTTTATATCACTAACTCTATTGGAAACTTTACTGCAGGTAAGTTAATTATTGCCACAGGTGCCTACCATATACCTAATGTTTTGCCTATATCTAAGGATTTTGATAATAGTGTCAAACAACTACATTCTGTCGATTATAAAAACCCAGAACAATTAGAAAAAGGAGCCACTTTAATAAAAAGATAAGGACAATCTAGAGCTAAAATTGTAGAAGACATTCATATTGCAGCCAAGAAAGCATACTTAAGCGTAGGCTCTGCACCCAGAGTACCTAGAACTTTCCGAGGAAAGAAGGCCTGATTTACTTTAATACTGATTTGAAAAAAAACCTTGACAGTGCAGATGCTACTTACAATCGTATTCAAGATAACATTGATAAATACATCGCAGAAAATAATATTGAAGCCCCTGAAACGCCTAGGTACACTTCTTTATGGGAGCCTAGTACTAACAATGAACTTCCAATAGATTATGCCAAAGAAGGAATTAAAAATATAGTATGGTGTACAGGTTTTAAAGTTGACTATAAATGGGTTGAATTTCCTGATGTATTCGATAATCGCGGATACCCAACATACCAACGAGGAGTAACAGGCGAACATGGTTTATACTTTTTGGGGTTGCCCTGGCTACATACTTGGGGATCAGGAAGGTTTTCGCATGTAGGACAAGATGCAATACATATAACCAATCACATCGCAACTAAATTAGATGAAGAAGCAATTGAAACTTGTTTAACAAAGAAATAAATAATCTTTAGTAAGGACTAAAGCAAAAATTTATAACTTGTGAGAAGAGTACTTAATGAAACGTAGTATCAGTTAAAATTAAAGTTAATTCAAATAAGAGCAAATAAAATGACAGAACAAAAACCACCACTGCCTCCGTTTAACGAAGAAACGGCGAAACAAAAAGTGCAAATGGCTGAGGATGCTTGGAACTCTAAAGACCCTGTAAAAGTTTCTAAAGCCTATACTATAGATACCGAATGGCGAAATCGCTCAGAATTTATTAATGGACGAGCAGAAGTACAACAATTTCTTGAAAAAAAATGGGCAACCGAAAATGGATATAAATTAAAAAAAGAACTATGGGGATTCACGGGCAATCGTATTGCTGTACGTTTTGAATATGAATACCACAACGAAGAAGGACAATGGTTTAGAGCTTATGGTAATGAAAACTGGGAATTTGATGAACATGGGCTAATGGCAAAAAGATATGCGAGTATCAACGATTTGGCTATTGAAGAATCGGAACGTAGGTTGAAATAAACAACTCAATAAACCCAAAAAAGGCTGATTTTTAAAAATCAGCCTTTTTTGAATATGATATTTAACCTCCTAATGTCGGTTTAATTGTTCAACGCCTCGGCACCACCAACAATTTCTAAAATTTCGTTAGTAATAGAAGCTTGACGTGCTTTATTATAAACTAATTTAAGTGAGTCTCTTAATTCAGTAGCATTATCAGTGGCTTTATGCATTGCTGTCATACGCGCACCATGCTCAGAAGCAAAAGAATCTCTTAAAGCCTTAAAAAACTGAACTTTTAAAGACTTAGGTATCAACTGCTCTACAATTTCCTCTTTAGAAGGCTCATAAACATAATCTAAAGAAACCGCAGATGAAGCTTCATTATTTTCAACCTCTTTAATAGGTAAAAATTGCTCCGCTTGAACTATTTGTGTAGCGGCATTTACAAACTGATTATAAACTAACACTACTTTATCGTAACTCCCCGCAACAAAAACATCCATTAATTTTTGAGCAATAACCTCTGCGTTAGCAAAAGACAAATCATCAAAAATTGCATTGTTATTCTCAATAACTGAGTACTCCTTACTTAAGATATCGTTAGCTTTCTTACCAATTGTAATTATGTCAACTTTTTTTCCAGAGTAAACAGTGTCAACAAGATTCTTAGACGCTTTAATAATATTAGTATTAAAAGCTCCTGCTAAACCTCTGTTAGAAGCAATAGAGACTAATAAAACATTGTTAATGTCTCTTTGATCGCCATATACACTAGCTTGGTCACCCTCTAAAGAAGCGCTTAAACTCTGTAATAATTCAGTTAACTTTTCAGAATAAGGTCTCATTGACTGAATCGCATCCTGAGCTTTACTCAATTTAGCAGCAGATACCATTTTCATGGCACTGGTAATCTGCATCGTTGAGGATACTGATTTTATTCTGCTTCTAAGTTCTTTTAAATTTGCCATTTTTTTAAGTAATGAGTGTTAAGTATAAAGTATTAAGAAAAATTTAAATTGTATTTAATACTTTGTACTCTTTACTAAAAATTAAAACTTTTTTGAAATCTCTGCTGCTACATTTACCAATACATCTATTACTTCGTCAGTAAGCTTACCTTTCTTTAAAGTATCTAATATATTTCTATGTTTAGCATTCAAGAATTCAATATAATCTCTTTCAAATTCTTTCACCTTAGCTACAGGAACATCCTTAAGTAAGTTTTTTGATCCTGCATAAATAATTGCAATTTGATCTTCAACAGTATACGGATCGTTTTGAGCTTGCTTTAAAATCTCAACGTTACGTTTACCTTTTTCAATTACGTTTAAGGTAGCCGCATCTAAATCTGAACCAAATTTAGCAAATGCTTCTAATTCACGAAACTGTGCTTGATCTAATTTTAATGTACCCGCAACCTTTTTCATTGACTTAATCTGAGCCGAACCACCTACACGAGATACCGAAATACCAACGTTAATTGCTGGACGAACACCAGAGTTAAATAAATCTGAAGTTAAAAATATCTGACCATCTGTAATCGAAATTACGTTGGTAGGAATATATGCTGAAACGTCACCTGCTTGTGTTTCGATAATAGGCAAAGCTGTTAATGAACCACCACCTTTAACTACATCTTTCAATGAGTCTGGCAAATCATTCATTGTTGCTGCAATAGCATCATCGTTAATTACTTTTGCTGAACGCTCTAATAAACGAGAGTGTAAATAGAATACATCACCTGGGTAAGCCTCACGTCCTGGTGGACGACGTAATAACAAAGATACCTCACGGTATGCTACAGCTTGCTTCGATAAATCATCAAATACAATTAAAGCTGGACGACCTGTATCTCTGAAATATTCACCAATTGCTGCTCCTGCGAAAGGTGCATATACTTGCATTGGTGCAGGGTCAGATGCATTTGCTGCTACAATGGTAGTGTAAGCTAGCGCACCTTTATCTTCTAATACTTTTGCTATGTTTGCTACAGTAGACGCCTTTTGACCTATAGCAACATAAATACAATACACAGGCTCACCTGCATCATAAAATTCTTTTTGATTTAGAATAGTATCAATACAAACAGTTGTTTTACCTGTTTGACGGTCACCGATAACTAATTCACGCTGACCACGACCTACTGGTACCATAGCATCAATAGATTTGATACCTGTTTGTAATGGCTCTGTTACCGGCTGGCGAAATACAACTCCTGGAGCTTTACGCTCTAAAGGCATTTCGTAAGTTTTACCTTCGATAGGTCCTTTACCATCGATTGGATTTCCTAAAGTATCAACTACACGACCAACAATTCCTTCACCTACATTAATAGAAGCAATTCGTTGTGTTCTTTTTACAGTATCTCCTTCACCTACTCCTGTAGAAGGGCCTAATAATACGACACCAACATTATCTTCTTCAAGGTTCAAAACGATACCTTCTAGTCCACTATCAAATTGAACTAATTCACCGTATTGTACGTTTGACAAACCATAAACACGAGCAATACCATCACCCACTTGTAATACAGTTCCTACTTCATCAAGAGAAGCAGTTGCTTCAAAACCTGATAATTGTTGCTTTAAAATTGCTGATACTTCAGCAGGATTTACTTCAGCCATTGTTTAATTATTTATATATTAAATCAGTTATAAAGATTTAACCAAAGTGATTAAATCTTCTCTTGATTTAAAATTTAAATTAGAAATTTTTTGTTCTATGTTGTTACCTAAATACTTAATTAACTTCGCTCTATTTTTATCAGCATTACTACTTGTAAAAATAATTCCTTTGTCTTTGTCTGATGATTTAATTCCAAATCTTTCAGATGGAAGATCTTGAATAATTAAATAATTATCATTTTCAAAAACTATTTTATAAAATTTTGAATTATCAAAATTTAAAGAACTTAATGCGTTGGATGCGATTGATAAACCGTCAGTAATTATTTTAATACCTGCAAAACGAATATCGCTATCTAATTTTACTTGGGGCAGTTTTCTAGAAGAAAAAGACTTTAACTTATTTTTTCCTTTACTATTTACATATTTGACCAAAACTGATTTACCGTAACTAGTTGCATCAGTCAAACTATTACCAAAGGTATCATTAGCATTTTCTATTGCTTCAAATTTTAAAGTAATCAAACCTTCGAATACATCCCCATCTTTTGTTTTGACAGATCCTTTGGAATCATAAATATTGGAAGAATTCTTTTTATCACTTTCAAATTTATCAAGATTCTTTTTGATTCTTTGAGATTTAATCTCTGAAGCTTTTTTCTCTAAAGCCACCCCTTCCCTATTATCTAAATAAATATTTTTAGCATACAGAAAACCCACTAGCTCCTGTATAAATTGTGTTTCCAATGGAGTATTTTCGTCGTTATATTTGAACAAAAAGCCATAAGAAAAATTGTCTACTCGGTCATTCTTGGAAACAACATCTATTTCAGCTGTTCCGGATGGTTTCGCCTGAGCAACTTCTACATTATTAACATTTTTAATTAATGTGATAACAGAACCTAATTCGTTAATCTGAGAATAACTACCTAAGTAAGCTTCAGACTTATCATCTGACTTAAAATAAATTTTATTAGACTTGTTATCAACTCTTAGCTTTTTACCATAAGTTAGAGCAGTATCTACATCCTGTTTATATTGATCATATAAGTCTTTATATTTTTTTGATAAATTAGGCCTTTGCTGAGCTAATAAATTCTCCATATTAGTCTGAACAAAACCTTGGGAATTTAAAAACTTGTATTCCTCTACAAAAAGTTTTACTATTTGCTTTTTAGTATTAACAGGCAACTCTAGTTCTGCTTTTTTTGCATTCTCCTTATCGGAAACTTCTAGCCATCTATATGAATTAAAGTCGTATAACTTTAATGTTTTTACTTCAGCTTTAAAAAACAATTGATTGCCATCCAATGATCTAAATTCGTAAAAAGGGTACTCTTTAATCAATTTTGCTACAGGCAACTTATCAATAAGAATTTGATCCTTTTTAATCTTAATTTTTTGAGCAAACGTAAAAGAGCTCAAAAAAATCAAAAAAACAGTTTTAAAAATAAGTAGCCGCATAATCTACAGTTGTGATTTATATGAATTATCCTCAAATGTTCTTTTCAAGTTTGCTAGTTGATTAGCTATACTAGCATTGTATTGTAAATCACCAACACGTAACACAAAACCACCTATAATACTGTCGTCAATAATATTTTCTAATGTAGCTTCTTTACCCGTTAATTCCTTTACTTTTGCTAAAACCAAAGCTTCTAAATTAGCATCTAAAGGTACTGCAGTAGTAACTTTTGCTACCTGAGATCCCTTATCTTGTTTGTACAACGCAATAAAACTCTCTGCAACGTTTGGCAAAACATGAGTGCGCTTGTTAGTTACCAAGGTATCAAACAAACTTTTCACAGTTTCATTAGAATTCGCAAACACCGCTTTTAAGGAAGCTTTTTTAACCTCTGACTTAATCAAAGGAGAATTTAACAAATCGTTTAATTCTTTACTTTGGGCTACGGTTGATTTTATTTGTTGCATATCTGCAAAAATAGCATCGGTGTTATTATGTTCTTTTGCTAAATCTAAAATGGCCTTAGCATATCTTACAGCTGCTCTACTCATAACTTAACGTATAATTAGTTTAGGGTTACATCTTTCAATAATGAAGAAACTAACGCTAATTGCTTGTCTTTATCTGCCAATTCTGTTTTAACTACTTTTTCAGCAATTTCTACAGAGATACCAGCTACTTGGCTTTTAAGATCTGCAATGGCTGCTTTTTTCTCTGCAGCTATCGCATCTTGAGCTTGTTTAATTACCTTATCCGCTTCTGCCTGAGCTTCTTCTTTTGCCGAAGCAATCATTGTAGCTTTCATATCGCGTGCATCCTTCAACATACCGTCGCGTTCTGCACGTGCTTCATTTAAAATACGTTCGTTTTCAGCATTTAAATTCTGCAATTCTTTCTTTGCATTTTCAGCAGCGTCAAGAGCATCTTTTATACCTTCTTCTCTAGTATTTAAACTATCTAAAATAGGCTTCCAAGCAAACTTCCTCATCAACACTATTAGCACTACTAAAATAATAGCCTGAATAATAAATAAACCTGGTGAAAAATCGTGTAATAAATTCATTTTTAAAAACTTATTGTGTTTAATTACTTTTTAAAAGCATTCCTGTAACCAACCGCTACAGGAAATAGCTTAAATGTTAAGATTACTTTCCTAAGATTAATGCACCAAATGCAAGACCTTCTAAAAGTGCTCCAATAATAATCATAGCAGTTTGGATTTTACCAGCTGCTTCAGGTTGACGAGCGATAGCTTCCATTGCTGATCCACCAATCTTACCTAATCCTAATCCACCACCGATTACGATTAATCCTGCTCCTACTAAATTTGGAATAGTTCCCATAAAATAATTTATAAATAATTAAACAAATTCTCTTTTACACTTTCTTAATGATGGCCATGCTCCTCAACAGCCATTCCTATAAATAACGAGGAAAGCATTGTGAAAATAAATGCTTGCAAGAAAGCCACCAATAATTCTATTAACGAAATAAACAACGTTAACAAAAACGAAACACCAAAACTACCTGGCACACCTAAAGCTTCCCTTGCGGTATATGTTACTGCAATAAGCCCCATTACTACCGCATGCCCAGCAGTAATATTTGCAAACAAACGAATTAACAAAGAAAATGGCTTTGTAAACATCCCTAAAATTTCAATAGGCATCAAAACAATTTTCATTGGAACAGGAACTCCTGGCATCCAAAAAATATGCTTCCAATAATCTTTATTAGCCGTAAATGTAGTTATTAAAAAAGTAAACAATGCTAAACACACAGTAACAGCAATATTACCGGTAACATTAAATCCAAAAGGCGTTAAACCTAACAAATTTAGAATCCAAATAAAGAAAAAGACCGTTAGCAAAAAGCCCATATATTTTCTATATTTTTTTTCTCCAATGTTGGGGCGAGCAATCTCATCTCTTACATAAATCACTAATGGCTCTAACACTCTTCCAAAACCAGTTGGAATAGCTCCTTTTTTATATCCTCGTGCCAAACTACTAAATCCTAACAACATCAATAACGATGCTACCAACATCCCTAACACACTTTTTGTAATTGAAAAATCTAAAACCTTGTGAGCTCCTTTAGCATGGTGATCTTCATCTAAAATTACCGAAGAAACCCCAGGCTCTAACTCATATATTTTACTATGCAATTTAGCTAATCGCACTCCGTTGGCATCAACTACATGTGTACCATTGTCATTATGATGAAATTTAGAAGACAAAAAAGTTCTTAACCCTTTACTTGTCCAAACAATCACAGGTAAAGAAAAACCAACATGATGACGCTCTCCATGACCATCACCACCATATGAAAATAAATGAAAATCATGAGAATCCGCCAAGTGATGCTTTGAATACGCTGCTATTTCAGATTTTGACTCTACAGCACCCTCATGAGATGTAGAAGGATGACCCTTTGTTTCTTCATGCTGCGCAACCTTTTCAAGGCTTGCGGTATTTGAAAATATTAAGGTACTTACTAAAGAAAATACTACCGTAAATAAATACTTCTTAAATTGTTGTGCAATCATCATACAAATTTAGTAATGCAATATATGCTGTAAATTTTGGTGCAAAACTACGTATTTAATTCATAATTTACACTAAGATGATGTTTTTTTTCAGCTATAGTATTTTTACTTTATTTCTGAATCTTTTTTTGGTAGATCTATATTTATAAGTGGCACTATTTTAGCCAACAAAAACAACAAATAAGCAAAATACACACCTAGTAGTACATACTTTATCATAGGCTCTTCAGTTATTTCCAATGAATACTCATTTATAAAAACAGCCAAGAAAATCATTTTCAACAATAAAAAACCTAACACTACAAAACCAACGATGCTAAAAAAGTTTTTTGAAACAAAATCTGTAACTAAAAAAATCAACAAAGAGATTCCTCCTAACAAAAGGTGTTGATACAAAACAGGCACTTCATTTGAAATGCCTAAAAAAGGTAAGACGATCCAATTATGGATTGAAAATAACACCGCTATAAAAACAACGATTTGCAATATATTTTTAATCAAAATTATTTTTTTGAAAATTTAGTAACCTGAACGATAACACCCGTAATCGATAAAAAAACAGCTATTAAAGTTACCCATTTGGCATAAAATGGTTCTGAAATATCGTATTTAACATCCAACCACTCACCTAACAAAGAGCCTAAGTAAATAGTCGCTCCCATTTGAATAGCTATTCCTGAAAAAACAGCGAAGTTTTTAAGCTGATTTTTCGCCATTACGAGATTTATTAATCGACTTTACACTTCCCTTCATACTACAGGTAGCATTGAATGAAGCTCCAGGCTCTACAGCCAATTTACCAATTAAAACTTCGCCTTCAATTTTCGCCGTGGACTTTAATGTTAGTGTACCTGCAACATCTAATTTCCCAGAAAATTCTCCTTCAAAATCTGCATTATCACAAACCAAAGTCCCTTTAATTCTTCCCGACTCACCAACAACCACGCGTCCGTCAGTTTTCACATTCCCTTCAACAATACCTTCTATACGAAAACCTCCTTTGGAAACAATATCTCCAACAATTTTGGTTCCCTCAGAAATTTTATTTTGATTTTTAGAATAATCTATAGTCTCCTTTGGCTTTTTATTGTCACTAAACATGATGTGTACGGGGTTATTTATACTGGATTAATAAATTGAATCTAAGTTTTGCATGTAATACGCATATTTTTTTCTTAATTGAATCACCTTATAGTTTTCCGAGGAAACTTTGATTGCTTTACGTGGTAAATACCAATCATTTTCAACATCTGTAACTATTGAATTCATACTTCTTGCTTGTTGCTTTCCTTTTAAACCGTGAATTACTAAAAATATAGTATCCTTAGTATAAAAGTCTAATGAAGTGTTAAGATAATTAAAATTACGCTTTTTTATTAAGGTATCCAACTTGGACTTTATTCTACTTGCCTCTTTCTTTCTGGAAATCGAGTAATCGTATACAAGTTTATATTTTTTAACACCTGAAGTATCTGTTTCAAATTGCAACCCTTTCAAATAAGGTATTGAACTTTTCATTAGCGATTCAGCCTTAGCCCCTTCACCAGATTGCGGATAGGTTAATGTAATATAATTCAACAAGTCACTCATTTCCGATACTCCTTGCACCTTACCTAATGTATATGCTTTTAGCAGTTGAAATCTTGCTACAATAGGATCTCCTTTAAGCTTATCAATTTGCGTATTCAATCGCTGCAAAACAGTGTTGTAATCTTGTTTCTCGTATAACTTATAAATTAACGCGTATTCTTTATCAACATCCGAAACTTCTTCTTTAGATACTCCAAGGGGGTTTTTTACAATTTGCGCATATCTTGAATTCGGATGATTTTCAAGAATATCTTTTCTTATTTTATCTTCCCTAAAACTGTTCCCGTTAGATTGGTAAATTTTAAACAAATTGTATTTAGAGGGCATTATGTATTTATCATCAGGATTATTTTGTAGTAAGGTCTCAAATTTACTCGAAGCTCTGTCGTATTCTTTTAATTGCTCCTTGTAAATGGTTCCTAATTGAAAATACGCTTCATTACGCTCTGTTTTCAAACTATCTAATATTTTTGGGTCTTTTGGAATTTTTTCAACATAAACTACCGGGTCAAATAATGGATCTTTCTCTATATCATAATCTGCTGCAATTTCTTCTTCTTCATCTTCATTAATCGACACTTTTGACAAACTAGCAACCTTCCAATAATCACCTAATTGACGTTTTCCAAAAACACGCTCAAATTGCAAAGCGCCACTTGCTAAAGCAATTGGATTATAAAAATAAAACACTTCATTGGATTCTTTTTTATTAGCACCAAAAGCACCCACCTCAAAACCTCCAGACTGCTGAAGCGACAATGCTTTTTTATTTTTTTGCTTTTTCAGTTCCTCAATAGCTTTCAATTTTATACTGTCTGTATATTTTTGATAATAAGCCAGCTGATCTTCTTTTGACAAGCCTGCAATTTGCAAAATACTATCCGTAGTTTTTGAAATCATTTCATACTTCAAAACCTTATCCAAATTATCCCTCTTTTTTTGAATAACACGCTTTCTTTTACTATTAACATCTAGTAAGCTCAAAGTACTATCCATGTATTTTCCTGCAACATTATAATCACCCCTGTTAAAATTTATCCTACTCAAAGTTTCGTAGCTTAACGAATTTAAGTAATCATCATTACTCTTAACATTCAGCGACTTTTTGTAAAATTCCTCTGCTACAGTTAATGAATCATTTCCAAAAAAGAATATGGCTTTCTCATAATATATTTTATCTAAAAAAGGCCTGTTTTCCCAATTCTTCTCTAGTTTATTTAAAATTTCTAAAAAAGCAATTTGGTCATTCGATTCTATTTCTAAATTTCTAGCTTTAGCTAAATAGGCATTTATTAAATATTCCCTTGGCGTTCTCCTATTAAGTTTAATTATTTTATCGAACTCCATATTTGCGCTATCACGCTCTCTTACCCTATTGTATAATTGTCCTAAAATATAATGATAACGACCTTTTTGTTCATTATCATTAGTATATGCTATAGCCAGTTTCATAGGAGCAATAGCACTATCTTTATACTTCAAGTTCACATAAGCTTGAGCCAACATGGCCGATGCATCGGAAAGCACTTGCTTATCAACATCAAGTGTTTTATGAAGTTTTCTTTTAACGGAACCTTTATCATCAAATACACGTACTTGCTTTTCATCTCCTTCTTTGTAAACAAAAGCCTCTTCTGTTTTGGTCAAATTAACTTCTTTCAACAATTCCGGGAGAACATCTTTTAATCCCCTAACAGCAGCCTCTTCATTTTCTAACCTTATAAATGTTTTAGCCTTCCAAATTTTAGCTTTATTAATACTATTTGATGTTGGGTAGTTGGAAAGAATATAATTAAAAGCCTCTAATGCCTGTACGAAACGCTGATCAAAATATCTGGACTTTCCCAATAACATAAAAGCCTCATCGGTTTGAAAATTACGTTCGCGACCGTTAATATTCATGGAGTGTCGCTGAATTGCTTTTGCTGCTTTTTCTTCTGCTCGTAAAAAATCAGGGTTTCCGTCTTCGCTTTCCAAATACACCTCGTCCCTAATTTCCAATCGTTCAATAGGCAACTGCTTCCAATAGTTATCCTCATAACTTTCAATTAAAGCTTGCCTGCCTTCTGTAAAAGAAACACCCCCGTTATACAGCGTGTTGTATTTTGTAGTCATGGCATGCCAATTTCTATTAATAAACTTGTTTTCTTTCCGAGAACAAGCCATCAATATTAGTAACGCCACAACACTAGTTGCAACTTTGAACGCTAGGTTTCTTTTCAATTTCAAAACTTTATTTTTTACTATCTATTGTAAAATATGTTATTTCGTTTTACTCTCACTCTTATAAACGAAACAATAGCTGTAAAAATACATTTTTTTTAAAAAACTAAATCCATGAACCAATAAAACGAAATTTTTAAGTATTTAGTGGCTATATTTCTGAACAAAAAAAACTGCAATTAGTACTTTTGTAAAAAAACATAAAGATGTCTCAATTTACTCCCTTAACGATAAAAGATATTATTCAAGAAACACCCTCTTCTGTTTCTTTAGTTTTCGACATCCCTGCAAATAAAAGAGATGACTTCAGTTTTGCAGCTGGTCAATTTTTAACTTTGAAAGCTGTTATTAACAACCAAGAAGTCCGTAGGGCTTATTCTATAAGTAGTCACCCTAGTGCTCCGCATATACAAATTAGCGTAAAAAAGATTACAGGTGGTCAGTTTTCAACTTTTGCAAATGAATCTTTAAAAGCGGGAGATATCATCGACGTTATGATCCCTGAAGGGAAATTTCAATTACACCCTAACGGAGAAAAACAAAAAAACTATTTAGCATTTGCTGCAGGAAGTGGTATTACGCCTATAATGTCTATGATAAAAACGGTTATTTCAGAAGAACCTAATAGTAAATTTGTTTTAGTATATGGCAATAAAAATACTGAAGAAACAATGTTTTTTGAAGAATTATCGTCTCTTCAAGCACAAAATCCCGAAAGGCTATTTCTCGAATTTGTAAACAGTAGAGAAAACACAGACGGATCGACATTTGGACGCATTGAAAAAAACACGGTAAATTTTATTTTAAAGAATAAATTTAGTCATATCAATTTTGAAGCATATTATTTATGTGGCCCTGAAGGAATGATTGAAACTGTACGTACTGTTTTAAATGAAAATGGCGTTTCAGAAGAAAGTATTAACTACGAATTATTCAGCACCGCTTCCACCTCAAATTCTTCCCGTTCTGAAAATACTGTAACCGGCTCATCAACCATTACTGTTACCGTTGATGACGAAGAATTTAATATTGTTACTGATAAACAAAAAACATTACTAGATGCAGTTTTAGAACAAAATATTGACGCCCCGTATTCATGCAAAGGCGGTGTTTGTTGCTCTTGTATTTGTAGAGTTACCGAAGGTGAGGCTAACATGCCTGTAAATAATTTATTAACCGATTCAGAAGTAGCGGAAGGCTTAGTTTTAGCTTGTCAAGCGTATGCAAAAAGTGATACTTTGGCTATTGATTTTGATGATGCTTAAAATCATTAGGGGTTAAAATAAAAAAAGGTATGTAAAACATACCTTTTTTGCCCCAAATCTACCATGAACTTAACCTACTTATGTTATGGTTCAGTAAATATACTATTTAATAATAGTTAATTTTTAAAAAACAGATCAAGTACTAATATACTAGTTCAAATGCTTTTTTTAAGATTTGTTCAAGAAGGAATTAATAAGCTCTTTCGCTTACACCTTCATAATAATTCATAAAAGCTCTATTTGCAACTCTATTTCCTCCTGCGGTAGGGTAGTCACCTGTAAAATACCAATCTCCTAAATTTTCTGGGCAAGCTTTATGTAGGTTACCTACGGTTTGGTAAATAATCTTTACTTCTGCTTTTACTGAATCTTCAGTTAACAACTCTGATATTTTATCACTAATTTGATCTGCAGTAAACTCATTATAAATATCATTTACATAGTTTACAACCTCAGCATCCTTTAAATGTATTTGAGACTTACATTTTTGATAAGCCTCGTCAATAATATGTGTTTTATTATTCTCTTTCAATAATTCAATAGCTGCTTTAAAAGCAATTAAGCCATCCATATTAGCCATGTCTATCCCATAACAATCTGGAAAACGAATTTGAGGAGCCGAAGAAACTACTACAATCTTTTTAGGATTTAGACGATCCATCATCTTAATGATACTTTTCTTAAGAGTTGTTCCCCTTACAATACTATCATCTATAATAACTAAATTGTCTTGGGGTTGAACCACTCCGTAAGTAACATCATATACATGCGCTACTAAATCATCACGACTACTATCTTCAGTAATGAAAGTCCTTAGTTTAGCATCTTTAATCGCAATCTTTTCTGTGCGTATTTTTGGCGTTAAAATTTCTTTTAGTCTAACATCAGTTAACTTATCTTTTTCTGCTAATATCGAAGCTTCTTTTTGTTGATTAAGCTCATCTTGTGCAGCCTCAACTAATCCGTAAAACGAAGTTTCTGCCGTATTTGGAATAAAGGAAAACACTGAATTCACGGTGTCATAATTAATTTCCTTTAATACTTGCGGCATTACCAAGCGCCCAAGTTGCTTACGCTCTTTGTAAATATCCGCATCACTACCTCTAGAAAAATAAATACGCTCAAACGAACATGCTTTACGCTCCAATGGTTCAATAATTTTTTCGATTTTAGTTTCCCCATCTTTTTTAACAATAATGGCTTTGCCTGGATCTAACTCATGAACTTCTTCAATATCAACATTAAAAACCGTTTGTATTACTGGTCGTTCTGATGCTACTACTACTACCTCATCATCTTTATAATAATAAGCGGGTCTGATCCCAGCAGGATCACGAAGCACAAAAGCATCTCCATGCCCTAACATTCCTGCCATGGCGTAACCACCATCCCAATATTTAGACGATTTTTTTAAAATTTTAGAAAGATTCAAACGCTTAACAATCTCTGGAGATGCTTCCACTTTTGAAAACCCTTCCTTTTTTAATTTTTTATACAACTTAGAAACTTCACCATCTAGAAAATGTCCGATTTTTTCCATTACGGTAACGGTATCTACATTTTCCTTTGGATGCTGACCTAAGTTTACCAGATTATTGAAAAGCACTGAATTATTGGTCATATTGAAATTCCCCGCAACTATCAAATTGCGATGCATCCAGTTGTTTTGTCTTAAAAAAGGATGTACACTTTCGATACTGTTTTTACCGTGCGTTCCATAGCGTACATGACCTAAAAAAACTTCTCCAAGATATGAAGCGTTTTCCTTTAGCCATTGTGTATCGTCGGGTAATGCATCGGGTTCGGTTAACTTAGCATTAATACTTTCGTTAATTTGTTTAAAAATATCTTGAATAGGAGCTTGCTCATTAGATCGTACACGACTAATATAACGTTGACCAGGTTTCATATCTAGTTTAATAGAAGCTAATCCAGCACCATCTTGACCGCGATTGTGCTGTTTTTCCATTAACAAATACATTTTATTTATTCCATAAAAAGCACTTCCGTATTTTTCTTTATAATATTCTAAAGGCTTTAATAATCTAACAAATGCAATTCCACATTCGTGTTTGATAGCATCACTCATAAGGCAATAATAATTGAAAAAATGTATTATATAATTTTACTAAATTTATGCTAAATCAATTTCAAACTGTGTTAATTGCTTGAATAATTTCAGTCTTTTATTGATATCTTTCTCCGTAAGCTCTTGCATACGTTCAGTTCCAAATTTTTCCACACAAAACGACGCTAAATTAGAGCCTTGGATAATCGCTTTTTTCATGTTTTTAAATGAATAATCACTAGTACTTGCTAAAAAACCTGAAAAACCACCCGCAAAAGTATCACCTGCACCTGTTGGGTCGAATACTTCTTCTAAAGGCAAAGCAGGTGCAAAAAACATTTGCCCATCGTGAAACAATAAAGCTCCGTGCTCTCCTTTTTTAATAACTACATACTTAGGCCCCATGGCTTCAATAATACGTGCTGCTTTTACTAATGAATATTCGCCACTTAATTGTCGAGCTTCTTCATCATTTATAGTAATAACATCAACCTCTGCAATTACTTTTTTAAGATCTTCTAAGGCCACATCCATCCAAAAGTTCATAGTATCTAGCACTATTAATTTTGGTCGTTTTTCCATTTGTTTAATTACGGATAACTGTACCAACGGGTGTAAATTCCCTAACATCACCACCTCAGCATCTTTAAAATTATTTGGCACTACGGGCGAAAAATTTTCCAACACATTAAGTTGTGTTTCTAAAGTATCGCGAGAGTTCATATCGTTGTGATACTTACCACTCCAAAAGAAAGTTTTCCCATCTTTTACAATTTCTAAAGAACTCGTATCAATATTTCTATCTTTTAAAAGCTGAATATATTCTTGAGGAAAATCATTCCCTACTACAGATACTACTGCCATAGGCACATCAAAATGTGAAGCCGACAAGCCTATATAGGTCGCAGCTCCCCCTAAAATTTTGTCTGTTTTTCCAAAAGGAGTCTCTATAGCATCAAAAGCTACCGTACCAACAATTACAAGTTTACTCATGTTATGGGTATATTTTTTTTGCAAATATACGGTGTTTTTAAAATGAATTAACCACTAGCCTATGATTTCTACTTTTAAGCGTTAGTATTCAACTAATAATCACCTAAATTTATTACCAATTAATTATTAAACACTAACAGACATTATTACTAATTACGGTTTAGCCAAGCCTCACTAAAGCAATACATTTATCATATTCTAAGTTTTTTTATTAATTGCTTATTACTTTTAATCCTTTAATATTGACAAATTTTCTGTTAATTTGCTTGAAGCTAATTAATTATTATGAGTTCCTTTCAAGAAGACGGAAGTGTATACGTGAAATCCGAACAAGGTATTGGTAGTGTTACATTTTCACACCCGCAAAGCAATTCGCTGCCCAGTGCATTACTCGATAGAATTGCCAAAGGCATTGACCAATTATCAGAAGATCCTGAAACTGCAGTGGTTTTAATTCAGTCCGAGGGAAAAAAAGCATTTTGTGCTGGAGCATCCTTAGATGAACTTGTAGCTATTGAAACCCAAGAGCAAGGACAGCAATTTTTTATTGGTTTTGCCAAAATTATAAATGCAATAAGAAAATGCAACAAATTTGTAGTTTGCCGTGTACATCAAAAAGCGGTTGGCGGAGGCGTTGGTATTATTGCTGCTTGTGACTATGTTTTTGCGACCGAAAATGCTTCTATAAAACTTAGCGAACTTACTATTGGCATAGGACCTTTTGTAATCGAACCTGCTTTAACTCGTAAAATGGGTGTTGCCGCAGTAAGTCAATTAAGCATCGATGCCTCACATTGGCAAAATGCTTATTGGGCAAAATACAAAGGGTTGTACTCTCAAGTTTATGATAACGAAGAAGATCTTGATGATGCCTTAACTGAGTTACTAAATAAACTATCGAGCTACAACCCCCAAGCTATGAAGCACCTTAAAGATAGCCTATGGATAAACACCGAACATTGGGCCACCTTACTACCCGAACGCGCTAAATTATCGGGAAGCTTAGTGCTTTCAGAACATACCAAAAGCGCCCTTAAAAAATTTAAAAAATAATAATTATGGAATCTGCATCACAATGGTTAACCCTATTATCAGGGAATGGATTATTTGTATTACTTGGAATTATTTTAATTGTAGTTTACTTTATAAATAAATACAAAAGAAGGTAATTTTAGTTAAGGTTTACCAATTTTACAGACTTAGGTAAAAAACAAATTATGTTAGATTTTCTAGATACCCTTTCCAGTGGTAAATTATTCCCTGCATTTGTATTAGTTTTGTTACTAATATTTATTTTCAACCGAATTAGAAGTCGACGCTTATGAGCAACATTCGAATTACCAAACTATTTACTTTTGAAACTGGGCATGCATTACATGGCTATGATGGTAAATGTAAAAATGTGCACGGTCACAGTTACAAACTTGAAGTTACAGTCATAGGATCACCAATAAAAGATGCTAACCACATCAAAAATGGGATGGTTATTGATTTTGGTGATTTGAAAAAAATAGTAAATAAAGAAATCGTAGACGAGTTTGACCATGCTACTGTGTTCAACAAAAACACCCCTCATGTAGATTTAGCTACCGAAATGCAAAATCGAGGCCACAATGTAATATTGGTAAACTACCAGCCTACCAGCGAAAATATGGTAATAGATTTTGCCGAAAAAATAAGCATTAAGCTACCTTCGCATATAAAATTACACTCCTTAAAATTGCAAGAAACCGACACCTCTTTTGCTCAGTGGTTTGCTAGTGATAATTTATAATGCTTGGGCGTTTCCCTCAAGGGTCGGGCTTTACGCTATATCTTTTTTATAGCTATTTTCGTTAGCACTACAATAGCAACAAAAAAGGATGCCGCTGCAATCCCTAACGCAAAACAAAACTACACCAATGGAAATTGATATTCCACAAGGAAAAAAAGTCTATTTTTCTTCTGATAATCATTTAGGAGCTCCTAATAAAACAGAAAGCAAAGCTAAAGAAGCAAAGTTTTTACGCTGGCTCGACGGCGTAAAAAAAGATGCTGCAGCTATTTTTCTCTTGGGTGACCTCTTCGACTTTTGGCACGAATACAAAACAGTAGTCCCTAAGGGTTTTATTCGTGTGCTAGGAAAATTAGCCGAAATTTCTGATAGCGGAATTCCAATACACTTTTTCGTTGGCAATCACGACTTATGGATGGATGGCTATTTCGAAGATGAACTAAACATCCCTGTATACCACAAACCTAAAGAATTTATTATAAACAATACTTCTTTTTTCATAGGCCACGGCGATGGATTAGGACCCAACGATAAAGGCTACAAACGAATGAAAAAAGTATTTACCAATCCACTAGCCAAATGGCTATTTAGGTGGATACATCCTGATATTGGCGTACGATTGGCTCAAAAACTATCAACCGAAAATAAATTAATATCTGGTGACGACGATTTAATATTTTTAGGAGAAGATAATGAGTGGCTAGTACAATATTGTAAAAGAAAATTAAATCAAAAACACCGTGACCACTTTGTGTTTGGACATCGACACTTACCTCTACAGATACCCTTAGAAAGCAATGCGCTTTACACAAATTTAGGCGATTGGTGCAACCACTTCACCTATGGTGAATTTGATGGAAAAAATATGTTCCTAAAATATTTTGAAAAACCTAGCGATACGCTGTAAATAAAACCACTAAATCTTCACCTTGTATATTTACAGTACCATTAGTATACACCATATTAATTATAAAACCATCGTTAGTGAATTCAGTTACTTGACCTCTTATAATACCTAAGTTATCTCCATTTTGATTACCATACCTAGCACCTATAGCATTCGTATTTGAAGCTAATCGGCTAATATCATTTATTGAATTAGCACTAGCACCTAAGTAAATAACCTGTTGCACTGGCAATAAACCTCCGTCATCTCTGGCAAAACCATTCATAGTTCCAAAGGAGTTGTTCGGGCCATTGTTATTATTATTTCCTGTGGAATTATCATCTTCAAAATCAAGTGACTCTATATTTATATGAGCCACAAACGTAACAGACGAAGGTCTAAAAGGAATCCCTGTTACTGTAGCTGTTCCAGGCCCTGTAATTGTAAACACTCCAGGATATATATTTCCTGCAGTTAAAATTTCTTGCCAACCTGTATTTGTGTATTCAAATAAACGATGAATATCTGTATCGTATACTAAATTACCTTCTTGAATCGTACCAGTAATATTATTCAACCTATCATTAGTACTCAACCTAGGCACCCCTAATAAGGAATTATTATCAATTGATTGGGCAGTAACAATATTAAATAATACTACAAAAACTGTTAGTACGTTTAATTTCATTTAAATACAATTAACATTAGAAGTACTAAAATATTACAATCTAACTGAGCAACAAAGTATATAGTGCGTTTTATCGATTTTTTAAATCTTTTCATCTTAAATTTAAACTCGCTAAGACAAATCAATATATTTTTTTTACCTTAAAAATATTTATCACAATTAATTAGCCCCAAAACCTATGCATGTTAAAATAGCAACAGCCTTTCAATACATACTACTAACAATACTTTTTATTAGCTGTAAAGCCTACCAAGTTGAAACAAAATCAACAGACATGAGTTATACTGATTTTAGTAATGAACAACAATTTTGGAAATCTCCAGAGGGCAATATTGCTTACATAGATAAAGGGCAAGGCAAACCTTTACTATTATTGCATGGAGTACCTACCTCTGGCTGGTTGTACCGTAAAATGATTGACCCTTTAGTTGCCAAAGGCTACCGCGTAATTGTACCCGATATGCTTGGTTTTGGAAATAGTGATCATCCTGGCGGTTATGACATTTACGACAAATCAGCTCACGCCAAACGTAT
Source organism: uncultured Aquimarina sp. (assembly GCA_947503135.1). Classification (GTDB taxonomy): domain Bacteria; phylum Bacteroidota; class Bacteroidia; order Flavobacteriales; family Flavobacteriaceae; genus Aquimarina. The sequence continues at coordinate 110,821 of CANNCQ010000005.1, forward strand.
ATTAGGTTTAATGGAGCATCTTAATATAAAAAACTGGCATCATGTGATGCACGATGCTGGCGGACTGTGGACTTGGGAGCTTTTTAAACAAAACCCCGAAAAAATAATCAATCTTACTGTTTTAAATACCATAATTTATCAAGACGGTTTTTGCCCTCCGGTACAAATTAAAAAAGGCCTTATCGGAAAAGTAATTATGTGGGGTTATCGTACTAAAACCAACCTAATGATAAAAAAATTATTTGAAGATGGCACGAATGATTACCCTATGAGTAAAGCCGATACTGAAGGATATACGATTCCTTTACGAAAAGGAAAAACCAATGCTTTGTATAAATTTTTCACTTCTAACACCAAAGCTATACCTGATTACTCGGGAGTAATTAAACAAATAAATATTCCTGTTCAAGTAATATGGGGTGAAAATGATAAAATATTGGTTTGGGACAAGCAGGCTTCTTCTGTTATTAACGATTTAAAAATAGATCCTAAAAACATTCACCTACTCAAAAAAAATCATTTTTTACAAGAGGAGGCTTCGAATGAGTTAATTCAATTTATTAGCGATTTTAATTAAACAAAATGATCGAAAAGCTTAATAGTAGCTATAATCACTTATTTGAGAAAGAGCTATTAAAAGAAATATCGGAAGTGGGAACCTATTACGAGGTGCCTGCCGACACTATGCTAATTGACCTTGATCAACCTATTACAAGTATGCCCTTGCTATTGAAAGGAGCTATTAAAATTCTGAAAGAAGATACCGATGGTTCAGAGCTATTAATTTATTTTATTGAAAAAGGAGAAACCTGTGCCATGACAATGAATTGTTGCTTAGGCTCTAAAAAAAGTGAAATACGAGCCATTACCGAAGTAGATACACAACTTGTTATGATACCTGTTCAAAAAATGGAAGAGTGGACTGGGAAATATAAAAACTGGAGGCATTTTGTTTTTAATAGCTACCATAATAGACTAAGCGAAATGCTTGCAACCATTGAAAGTGTAGCTTTTGGAAATATGGACCTGCGTTTAACCAATTATTTAAAAGAAAAATCGCGGATAAATAATTCGAAAACAATTCAAAACACACATCAAGAAATTGCCTATGATTTACATAGCTCTCGCGTAGTAATTTCCAGATTACTTAAAAAAATGGAAAACAAGGATGCTATTAAACTGCACCGAAATGCTATTGAAATTTTGAGTTTATAAAACTAAGCTTGATTTCAAAAAAAACCTCTGTATCTTTTATTCATTAATATACAAAAAGGCAAACCTTATAAAACCAGTAAACCGTGTTCTCTTAAAATATTTATAGGTTTTGAATACCAAAACAATTCAAAATGTTCAAATTGTTGTTCAAAATCCTGTTTCAATTCTTTAAATGAATTTTGTTTTTGATTTAGGGGTGTGCTTTTTCTAAGTGCTTCAATAAGCCACGCTCCCTTTTCTTTATCAGTAGTGATCTTAATTTCTTCTCTTTTACTATGGAATGTCATTTCTAATGAGTTATAAATAACTCCTTTTTTTGATTTTCTTTTATGTTCTGTTACAGGCATATTTCCTAACCATACAATTTTAGAAGTTTGCTTCGTGTTTAAGTTTTCTTCGTTAGCCAAGCTATCATAAATAAAATCGGGATGTATCGTGGTATCGGGTATTTCAAAATCGAACCACTCTTGCAGCGGAAAATCAAATGCAATACCGTGCATATAATTAAATAACGATTTTTTTAAACCATAACTAAATTTAGAGTGGTCAATCCCTGTATGGTCTTTAAATTCAACATCGTTATTAGCAAATTCTATATTTTTATAATTAGGCGTAATTCCATATTCTGAAGGGTTAATACCAATAGGACTATGCGCTGTTAAAGCAAATTGATGCCAAAAACCCGACTGCAAAACGCCTAACTCAAATAATTGACGCACCATTTCTAAACTATCTACGGTTTCTTGAACGGTTTGTGTAGGGTATCCGTACATCAAGTAAGAATGCACCATTATATCTGCTTCGGTAAAATTCCGCGTTACACGAGCAACTTGCTCTACAGTTACTCCTTTATCTATTAATTTCAATAATCGATCAGAAGCTACCTCCAACCCTCCAGAAACGGCAATACAGCCCGAAGCTTTTAATAAGTAACAAAGGTCTTTTGTAAAGTTTTTTTCGAACCTAATATTAGTCCACCAAGTAACTACTAATTTTCGTTTCATGATTTCCAAAGCCACTGCTTTCATTAACGATGGCGGTGCTGCTTCATCTACAAAATGAAATCCATTTTCGCCAGTTTGCTCAATCATTTGTTCCATCCTATCGACCAATAAATTGGCCGCTACCGGTTCGTAAACTTTAATATAATCTAACGAAATATCGCAAAAAGTACACTTACCCCAATAACAACCATGTGCCATAGTGAGTTTATTCCAACGTCCGTCACTCCACAAACTATGCATTGGATTGGCAATTTCAATTACCGAAATATATTCTTGTAATTTCAAATCTGAATAATCGGGTGTACCAACTGCTACTTGCTTATAATCGGCTCTTTTTGTATTATTTTTGTATACTACTTTACCTTCTTCTAATAAAAAAGTACGTTTAAATTCGCTCTTCACCCCTTTTCCATTAATAATGGAATCGAATACCAACTCTACGGGCAACTCTCCGTCGTCCAATGTTATATAATCAAAAAACTCAAATACACGAGTATCGGTTACGGACCTTAACTCTGTATTAGGAAAACCACCCCCCATTGAAACCGTAATTTCTGGGTAGTTTTTTTTTATGTGCTGTGCACATTTAAAAGCACTGTATAAATTCCCTGGAAAGGGCACTGAAAGACCTACTAATTTAGGTTGAATTTCTTGCAAACGAGCGTCTAATATTTCGATTGTAAGCTCATCAATAAACGTAAATCCACCTTGTAAGTACTCATACAACTCATCAAAAGAGTTGGCGCTTTGTCCTAAACGTTCTGCGTACCTGCTAAATCCAAAATTTTCGTCGATACATTCCACCACAAAATCAGACAAATCTTCTAAAAACAGTGTTGCCAAATGCTTTGCCTTATCTTGCAAGCCCATGGCTCCAAATGCCCAATCCATATCTTCTAATGCTGAAAATCGAGACGCTTCAGGCAAAAAACCTTCCGTACAAATTTGCCTAGCAAACGTAGGATTGCTTCCTTGTAAAAAGGAGATTACTTTATCTAAAATTTGTAAATAATCTTCTCTTAAAGCATAAATACGGTGACTATTTTCGGAAACAATTGTACCCTCTTCAAAGGCAAAATCAAAAACCTGTTGAAAGGTTTTTTCAGAAAACAACTCTAAAATTACCTCAATCCCTAAATCCATCTGAAAAACACTAATCCCTTTAGTATTTAAAAAACCCTTAAGATAAGCAGTCCCTGGGTACGGAGTGTTAAGTTGTGTAAAAGGTGGAGTGATAAGTACTATATCTTTCAAAAGAATATTTGTATTAGCTATTGACTACAAAGATACTCGATTTGAATATCCTATTATTACATTTAAGCAACTCCATTTATGAGCAATAATCCATTGCTCTGAATGAGTAACTTCTAAATTCAACCTTTGCTATTAATAAGCCGAGGAATGCTTAACTTTACTAAGTCCTTTTTTAAGAAATTAAAAGCCCAATTTTAAAATTCTCGAATTATGAACTGGATTTATAACCCCTGGCCTTGGTACGTCTCAGGGCCTATGATCGCATTTATTTTATTTACGCTCCTTATGGTTGGGAAACGATTTGGAATGTCCTCGAACCTAAAAACACTATGCACTATTTGTGGAGCTGGCAAAAACACTTCTTTTTTCAAATTTGATTGGAAATCCCAAAAATGGAATTTAATTGTAGTCTTAGGAGCTATTATTGGTGGGTATATAGCCCACTCCTTTTTAAGCACTACTACTGCTGTAAATCTTAATCCTAATACAATTATCAATTTAAAAGCACTGGGCTTTGAGAGTGCTGGAAAGGCTTATTTACCTGAAAAACTGTTTCGTATAGATGCACTAACCAATATTAAAAGCATTCTTGTGTTAGCTATTGGTGGCTTTTTAGTTGGTTTCGGGGCTCGTTATGCTAACGGCTGTACTTCTGGACACGCTATCTCGGGACTTAGTAATTTACAATTACCTTCTTTAATTGCTGTAATTGGCTTTTTTATAGGAGGGTTAGTTATGATTCATTTTATATATCCTTTAATTTTTTAACTTATGAAAAGAGGTTTAACTTATTTAGGAATCGGAATTGTTTTTGGAATTACCATGTTTAAATCTGAAGCGGCATCTTGGTTTCGGATTTATGAAATGTTTCGGTTTGAATCCTTCCATATGTACGGAATTATAGGATCTGCTTTGGTACTAGGCATTATAATTACCCAATGTATAAAACGCTTCAATATTAAATCTATTTATGGAGAACCTATTACTATTCCTTCTAAAGAAAAAGGATTTTATAGATATATTATAGGTGGTATTATTTTTGGATTGGGTTGGGCTTTAGCAGGTGCCTGTCCGGGGCCTATGTTTACGTTAATTGGCGCTGGATTTATTCCTATATTCGTGGTTATTGCTTTTAGTGTTTTAGGCACCTATATATATGGTATTTTGAAAGACAAACTGCCTCACTAATATATACAATAACAATATTAAATACTTCATGATATGTTAAAAAAGAAAACCCTTTTTCTGCTCCTTACTACTCTTTGCTTAACGCTAAGTAATGCACAAAAAAAAGCACCTTCTGCAGAAAAACAATCTCTTAAAGAAAACTTTAAAAACGATTTTTTAATCGGTGCCGCTGTAAATTCAAATCAATGTAAAGAATTGAATTTAGAAGAATCGGTATTGATTAAAAAAGAATTCAATAGTATTACACCAGAAAACGATTTAAAATGGAGTAATATTCATCCCAGTAAAGATGGTTTTAACTTCGACTTAGCTGATAAGTATGTATCGTTTGGAGAAAAAAACAACATGCACATTGTGGGTCACACTTTGGTTTGGCATAGCCAACTCGCATCATGGGTTAACAAAGTTCAACAAAAGGACACATTGCAAAGCATCATTTCCAATCATATTAATACTATTGTAAAAAGATATAAAGGGAGAATAAATACTTGGGACGTTTTAAACGAAGCTTTAAATGAAGATGGTTCACCTAGAGAATCTGTATTTTATAATGTAATGGGTGGCGAGAATTATATTGACCTTGCCTTTGACCTTGCTGCAAAAGCAGATCCTGAAGCCACTTTAGTTTACAATGATTATAATGTTTGTAATCCACAAAAAAGAAAAGGTGTAGTTCGAATTGTAAAAAGCCTAAAGAACAAAGGTGTAAAGATAGACGCTGTTGGAATTCAGGCACATTGGAACCTAACAGAACCTTCGATAGAAACTATAGAAAAAACAATAGAGACTCTTGCTGATTTGGATGTGCAAGTTATGTTTACCGAATTAGATATTACTGTGATTCCGAGTCCTTGGGATCTTGAAGGTGCAGCTGTTGAGCAGAATTATGAGCAATACGAAAATGATCCTAAGATGAATCCTTATCCTGAAAAACTTCCAAAAAAAATAGAACGAAAATTAGCAAAACGCTACGAGGATATTTTTAAACTTTTTTTAAAACATAAAGATAAGGTAAGCCGAGTTACTTTTTGGGGCGTAAACGACGGACAGTCATGGTTAAATAACTGGCCTATTAAAGGGCGAACCAATTACCCTTTATTGTTTGACATTAAGAACAAACCTAAAAACGCTTATTATTTGGTAAATGCCTTAAAGAAAAAGTAAACTACTTGTAAATAAAATCGTTCTAATATGAAAACAATGACTTGCAAACAACTCGGTGGCGCTTGTAATATTGAATTCCATGCCAATTCTTTCGAAGAAATTGCTGAATTAAGTAAAAAGCACGCTATGGAAATGTTTCAAAAGAAAGATCACGATCACATAAAAGCAATGGACGCTATGCAACAATTAATGCAATCACCCATTGCCATGCAAAAATGGTTTGATGATAAAAAAGATAAGTTTAACACATTGCCTTCAAATTAATAAAAGAAATAAGGGTACTCCATTTCTTTGTTGTACTATTTAAAACACACTTGAATTAATGAATTCATTTAAAGAAAAAATACATCAGCAATGCCTAATATTGGCTACTGAAAAACGAAATGAAATTTCGAATTCAATTAAACGTGTGCAGGAATCTTTATCTGCCGAAGGCAAAAGTACCGCTGGTGACAAACATGAAACTGGAAGAGCAATGCTTCAATTAGAACGCGAAAAACTTGGTATTCAGCTCAAAAATGCTGAAGAAACTTGTGCTGTATTGAAAAAAATAAACACAACTTCAAAACATAAAAAAATTGCACTTGGTAGTTACGTAAAAACAAATGTAATGAGTTACTATCTATCGGTTTCTATTGGGCAATTTAGTATTGGGGAAGAAGTTATTTTTGCTATTTCCCCTCAATCGCCTATTGGTAACCTACTACTTGGAAAAACAATAAATGAATCATTACAATTTAATAGGAAAACCCAAACTATTCTCGATGTAATTTAGCATTAAAACGCACTTTATCACCATTTTTAAAAGGAAGTTTTGATTCTGACACTATTTTAATAGTATCAAAATTTAAATGAATTAAGTAATAACCACCTCTAAAAAAACAAGCCTCAACAGTAGCCAAGTATTTTCCTTCTTCTTCAATCTCAATTTGATTTGGGTATATTATTACTTTCCTTTTAGAAGCGCTTAGTTGCAAGGCTTTTTCTGAAATTAAATTAATTTCTGAAAACAAAGAGGCCGTATAAGCATCTTTAGGATTTATATAAGTTTTTTGGGGAGTTTCAAAACTTTTTTGTTTCCCGTCTTTTAATATTAATACCTTATCGGCAAAAGGCAGTACATCGTACTTATCGTGGGTTGCTGTAATACAGGTGATGTTTTGCTCTTTTACGTATTTAAATAATTGGTACCGTAATTGGTGCTTCTTAAAATTATCTATTTGGCTAAACGGCTCATCTAACAACAATACTTCAGGCTCTAATGCCAAAACTCTTGCTAAAGCAACCCGTTGTTTCTGACCTCCGCTTAAATAACGAACATGTGTACTGGCATAATTTTCCATACCTACCACTTCGAGCAATTCTGCAATTCGCTTTTTCTTTTTTTGGGGATAAAAATTAGATAAGAAATCTCCTACATTATCGGCAGCACTGGTATATGGCATTATATCTAAATCTTGAGACAAGTATTTCATAAACGGATGCCCTGGTACTAAATTAAATTTTGGCCCACGTAACAGCTCTTGATTATGGAATATTGAACCTATTTCGATATCGAATAAACCATACAATGCTTTTAATAAGGTGCTTTTACCACAACCACTTTCACCCATTAATGCAATATGCTCCCCATTACTAACCGAAAAATTAATATTTGAAAGTACTATTTTTTTTGAATAGGCATAAGAAAGTTTCTTTACCAAAATCATAACTAAAATTTTAAAGTAAAAGTAAATAGTTAAATTTTTATTTGCTATCTACTTCACATAATAAGTTCTTAAAAAAGAGATTTTATTACTTATACAAAGAAAAAAACAAAACACTAAACAATTGACTACGAGAAATCTACACATACTTTATATAAGAAATTCCTACATATTTTAAAAAAATTTGCTTTCAATGTATTTTATCCTATATCTTTGCCTCAAACGTTTTCGCTTAGCGTTTCAACACAACAACTAAATAAATAAATTATGAAAAAAATTACTACAACAAAAAAATTGAAATTAGTATTAGCATCGACTGTTTTATTATTTGGGTTTACCGAATTGTTAGCACAACAAAGATGTGGGGAAACAGGAGGAGTAACTGTAGATAGCCCAAGAGGACGAACCGTATACGAAATGTGGCAAGATTATGGTGATACTTGCTTTACTCCTCATGATTGGGATGTATCGGGCAAATGGAGTAATGTAGGAAACACCCTTGTTAGAGAATCTTTAAGAAGAGAAGTTGTAAATGGCAGAGTGGTACAACAACCTACAAGAGACACTAGAATTGACTATAAAATAACTGTTAATAGTTGGAGTGGAAATGTATATCACGGTGCTTATGGTTGGTGGAGTAAAGATGGTAAAGGTGTAAATAATGTAGTTGAATGGTATGTAGTAGACTCCTATAGAAATATCGCAGACCCAACATATGGTATGACAAAAGTTGGAAATCCTTATACCATAGGGAAAGCTACTTATCAAATTTATACTCGTAACATGGTAAATGCCCCTTCGGTTTGGGCTGATAGTGATAATTTTACTCAAATTAAATGTGTAAGAACTACTTCAAAAAGCAGGACAGCTAGCGGAGGTATGCACCTAAGAGCCCATTTCAATAAAATTAATTCAATTGCAAAGATTACAGATCAAACTCTTTATGAAATTTCGTACAAAATTGAAGGGTTTGGAGGGTGTGATACATGTACAAGTAGTGCTAACTTTAGATTAAACGCAACATTCACACAACTTAAAGAACTTGATGATGTAGCAAATGAAGCAACAATATCTGTTTCACCTAACCCTACTAACGGAGCATTTAAAGTAAATACAAATTCTGAAAATGCGACAATTAAAGTATTCGATATTAGTGGTCGATTAATGTTACAACTAAAAAGCACAGAAGCTATTACTGCCTTAAATGAATCTAGAGAACTACCTGCAGGTATGTATATTATATCTGTAACAGGTAATGGAATTGCAACAACTGAAAAGCTAGTAGTTCAATAATTTCAAAAAATATTTTAGTACACTTAAAACCCGACGGTTAGCACCTCGGGTTTTTTCTTGTTCAATTTTAAGCCTTAGTAGTTTATATTATTTATTACAACAACACTATGCAATCAATTTATTAAATTCAAAACCAATCATAATACTAGTACTGCTTTAGCTATTAATTAAACGTTAGTTATTGATTGATTTATAACTTAAGAATAATACCACTATACACCCCAAAAATATAGGGGTTAAAATCCGTACTCTTATCAAAGGCATTAAACTGAATTTTTATGGTAGGCTCTATATTAATTTTTATTTTATCTGTTATTTTATAATTTAAACCTATACCAACATTTCCTGAAAAACTAGTATTGTTAAGGTTATTAGCGCTTCCTACTAATCTTTTATTTCCAGATTCTTCAAAAAATATTTCGTTGTTATTTTGATTTAAAATAAAGGTACTCACTCCACCTATAAATGTAGCTCCAAAGCGTTTATTTAGAATTTGATATGTAAATTCAACAGGAATTTCTATATAATTAATTTGTTGCTGCAATATGCCTTCTGTAGCATTAGCCGTAGGTATTTCTGCATCACTATTTGTAGGTTGTTGTTCGCTATCTTCCACTACAATAGGTGACGGCGATTCGTTAACCACTTCCTCTGACTGTGGTAGGGGTTCAGCTTGGGGTTGACTTAGCTCATTCTCAAAATCTTCAAACTGAATAGAAGAAACTCCGCCCCTAAATAATGACTGATCAGTAATTTGATTGGTAAATACAGCAACATTTGCGGTACTTATACCCGAGCGAATTTGCCATTTAGAGGAAGCTTGATAAGCAATTTTAACACCGTAGCTTATACCTGCATTTGTTGAAGCTACATTATTCTGAAAATTAGCTTCTATAGATGAATTTCCAGAAATAGAGTTATATACAAGTGGTGCAATTTGAGGTTGAATGCTCCATTTTCTTTTAAAATTTTTAAATGACTCGCTTTCGTTTTTTTCATCGTTTTGAACACCTGTAATATTATTAATAATTAAATTTTCATCTATTTTTTGTAGTGTATCTGCTGCTGCTATTATATCTAATTCGTCATTAGCTGAAGTATTTAAACCCTTTATAGTGCTATCTGCCTCTTGATTTTTAATTACTTCTCGTTCAATTGAGGTTTCTTTAAGGTTGTTGTTCTTTATTGTTTTTTGTAAAACATTAAAAGGATTATTTACTGTTTCAGCAGTAGCAATACTCTTTTGCTGAGTAGTATAAACTGCGCGTTCTTTTTTAGCTTTAATTACATTTTTTTTGGATACACTCTCTTTTGTTGATTCTTTTTCGTCTCCTAACTTAGGTAAACCTAAAACAGCAGTCACTTCTAAATTAATGGGCGTGCATTCTTCCTCAGGATCCTCCTCAAAAACAAACTCATTATAGTCTTCAACACTAACTGTTTTAGGGGTTTGTAAAAACAAGAATAACAAAAATGAGGCGGCTATTCCTACTGGCAAAAACCACCATAAAACTGCCTTCCTTTTCTTTTCTTTTTGAGGAAGCTTTTCAGAAATTTTAGCCCACAAAGCAGGGTCAGGAGTTACTTCATGATTTTGAAGCTTATCCTTAAAAATAACGTCTATCTCTTTTTTTGGCTTATTCACTATAACTTCCCTCCTTTCTCTCTATTTTTTTTAGTTTTTTTTGTAAAAGTATTCGCGCTCTTGATAAGTTCGATTTTGAAGTCCCTACTGAAATATGAAGTGCTGCTGCAATCTCTTTATGTGAAAAATCATCCAATACATACATATTAAACACTAATCTGTACTGATTGGGTAATTGTTGAATTGCCGATAACAAAACATCTAATGAGAGATCAGGAGTATCTATTACAACTTCATCCTCCATTTTTTCTTCATCTACTGCTACAAAAAGTTGTTGTTTTCGGTAATAACCTAATATGGTATTAATTGTAATTCGTTTGGCCCAACCCTCAAAAGAACCTTGGTATTTAAATTGTGGTATTTTATTAAAAATTGTTATAAAAGACTCTTGGAATAAATCTTCTGCTAAAGGTTTATCCTTACAATATTTCATACAAACGCTTAAAAGTACAGGCGCAAATTGTTTGTAAAGCGCTTCTTGAGCCTTTATATCATATTCTTGACATTTTTTTATAAGTTCTTCTAACCCCAAAGAGTTAATTGATTGTTGGTGAAATTACTATTTTTAATAGGCTGTTTTATGTTGGGACTATTGCATCCAACTAAAATTGGAAATAGAAACGCCTCTACTACAATCATCTTGGCAGCCTTTAGGAATATATACACAAGTTCTTAAAAGCCCAATATCAGAAACACTAAATATAACATCATTACCTTCTTTATTAACCACTAACACTTCTTGTAAACAAGTAGTATATAATTCATCTATAGTCGCTACCATTGCGCCAACTTCATTTTCTCCTAAATTATCCTCATTTTCCTCATAGGCTAACAACTCAGCATCTTCTATACCAAACGATTCAAAAGACCTAGCAACAACTATATTATTGACTACTGTAATTTTTGTTGTTGAGGAAAATCTAGAAAAAGAAGAGAAATTAACTTCATACATGTACGAAGTGCCATTTTCTGTTTTTAATTCATTCCAAAGCTCTAGGCTTTTTTGAAACTCTAATTGATTCGAAAACTGCTGAATAGGAGGATTAAAACATGGTCCATCCTCAACTGATTGCCATTTCCCTTCTTCACAAACTAAGGCAACTCCATCAATACAAATATCCTCATCTACTTCTGAATTACAATCGCAGCCTTCCGCATCAGCATCATTTGCTATTTCTAAATTTTGAGTTGGTGAAAAGCAAGCCGTATTATCGGAATCATCTTGATTACAACTTCCCAAACCAATTAAACTTGCTACTAAAATTACCGCTTTAATACTATTCATTTTTTTAAATTATAGGACCTATTCTAATTCTTGAATTAACTATAAAAAGGTTCCTAATTACCATAATAATTAGATGAGCATTTTATAAAGGGTTGCGTAAAATTGTTATTTTTATTTAAAGCAACCTTTATTAAAAACGCACATCTTATTAGTAATCAATTACAAATAAACGTATTATGAAACTTATTTACTTACTGCTCACTCTTTTTATTTTTTTAAGTTGTGAAGAAAATGAAGATGTTATTACCAATAATTGCACTGACAATCCTTTGCAGAATATTGCGTGGCTAAAAGCTATTGTAGACAATGAATCTCGTATTAATCGAATTGGTTCTATTCGAATTACACAATATACTTACAAAGGGGGCACCGCATTTTTAATTGATGATTGTATTGGTAATGGCTGTGCAGATAATCTAGCAACTTTATATGATTGTGAAAAAAATAAACTTTGTGAATTTGGCGGTGTTGCTGGAGTAAATACTTGTACTGATTTTGAAAATGAGGCAATTAACCCCATATTACTATATCCCACACCTTCTGGTAGCTCATGCGATAAAGTAACACTTGTTGATAATGCCCTTTTTAATGAAACAGAAGCTTCCCCATTTATTAATGCAGAAATAACAGGGAATTGCATTTCGATAAGCTTTGCTCATGCTCCTGAATGTAGTGATCGCATTAACAATGTTAATCTTATTGATTCTGGAAACATACTTGAAAGTTTTCCCGTTCAACGAAATTTAAAATTTAATATCACTCTATTTCAAGAAGCTACAGCATCTCAAAATCTATTATGCGATGCCTTGCAAATAAGCACTACTTCTTTTGATATTTCTAATTTAGCAGCCCCTAATGAAGTTGTAATTTTAAACATCGAAGGATTCGAAAATGAAATTAGATTTTCGAGAGTACCTCAATGTAGTGATCCAACTATAAATTGTGCCAATGGCGACTATACTGAAGAGCTAAATGCCCTAGAAGACCTACAACAAGAAATTTTACAAATAGCCCAAAGTGAAACAGAATGTACAGATCCGTCAGAATGGCAATTTATATTCTTAAATAATGGTTGTACTATAGCGTCATTAAACTTTACACTCTCTCCTATTCTTTATTCAAACCAAATTGATGTTGACCTGTTCTTGCAAAAAGTAGCTAATTTCAGAAATGCCGAGGAGCGTTTTATTGAAAAATGGAAGCCAGGCATAATATGTGCAGACTTTGTAATATCAAGTGGTATTGAATGTGAAAATGGGAAAGCCGTTTTAATATATGACTAAATAAATTGAAAGACACTTATAATTATTTAATAAAAAAATCCTTTGGTGAATATTCACCAAAGGATTTTTAACTTTATATAAATTCTTATCAGCCTAAGCTAAAATACCTTTTTCAACTAGGTATTCGGCAATTTGCACAGTGTTTGTAGCGGCTCCTTTTCTTAAGTTATCAGCAACAATCCACATATTTAATGTATTTGGGTTAGATTCATCTCGGCGAATACGACCAACAAAAACCTCGTCTTTATCATGCGCAAATGCTGGCATTGGATAGGTATTTGTTTCTAAATTATCCTGCACCACTACGCCAGGCATTTCACTCAACAATTTACGTACATCAGCCAAGTCAAAATCATTTTCAAATTCTACATTTACCGACTCGGAGTGTCCTCCTGCTGTAGGAATACGTACTGCGGTTGCTGTAACATTAAAGGATTCATCCCCCAAAATTTTCTTAGGCTCTTTCACCAATTTCATTTCCTCTTTAGTATATCCATTTTCTTGAAATACATCACAGTGAGGAATTGCATTTCTATTAATTGGGTACAAGTAAGCCATTTCTCCTTCTATACCTTTGGTTTCGTTTTCTAATTGCTGTACTGCCTTTACACCTGTACCAGAAACCGATTGGTAAGTAGAAACGATTAAACGTTTCATTTTATATTTTTTGTGTAATGGAGCTAAAGCCATTACTAACTGAATTGTAGAACAGTTAGGATTTGCTATAATTTTATCTTCTGAAGTTAGTACATCCCCATTAATTTCAGGTACTACTAGCTTTTTTGTAGGGTCCATTCTCCAAGCTGAAGAATTATCGACCACCACAGTCCCCACTTCAGCAAATTTGGGTGCCCACTCCAATGAAGTGTCGCCTCCGGCAGAAAACAATGCTACATCAGGTTTAAGCTCAACTGCAGTTTCTAATGTTACACAAGCATATTCCTTACCCTTATAAGTAAGCTTTTTTCCTTCAGATCGTTTTGATGCCACAGGAATCAATTCTGTTACAGGAAAATTTCTTTCTGCTAATACCTTCAACATTACGGTACCTACCATTCCGGTAGCACCTACTACAGCTACTTTCATTTTACTTTTTTTAAACGTAGAAGTACAAAACCCTACTATTAATTAATATTTATATCATCTCCAAAATAGAGAGCGCAAAAATATCATATTTTTTCAACTTAAAATACTTAAGTAGCCCTTAAATACTGTTTTTACCATTATTTTAATAAAATCGACAAAAACAACTCTACAAACCAACTAATTAGTTAAAAACATTAAAAAAATAACTCATCTGAATTTGTAATTATATAAATTTGTAGGTTGCAAAACTGCTTATGCATATAAACAAAAGCGATATCTCTATAATTATTAAGTGTAAGTATCAATAACGAAAACCCACTTATGTAGTATATTTGCAAAACTAAATTGAAATTGGCATGATTAAAGTTTCTGATATAGCGAAAAAAAAAGTTATTGAATTAATGCAGGACGACGGCTTTGATGCAACTACCGATTTTGTAAGAGTTGGCGTTAAAAGCGGCGGATGCTCTGGTTTATCTTACGACTTAGGTTTTGATAAATCTCAAAAAGAAGAAGACAAAGTTTTTGAAGATAATGGTGTTCGCATTATAGTCGACAAAAAGAGTTTTTTATATCTAATTGGTACCACTTTAGAATATTCTGGAGGAATAAACGGTACTGGTTTTAAATTTAACAACCCCAATGCGAGTAGAACTTGTGGGTGTGGGGAAAGTTTTTCATTATAAATAGTTTTCGGGTGTTAGTTTTTTGGCTTAACCACCATTAATTAAAAACCAAAAACAGAAAACTAAATAAAAGATATGAGTAAGTTTACTGAAGACGATTTAAAGAAGGAACTCGAAACAAAGGAATATGAGTATGGATTTTATACAGATATAGAATCTGACACTTTTCCTGTTGGTTTAAACGAGGATGTGGTTAGAGCTATTTCTGCAAAGAAAAATGAACCACAATGGATGACTGATTGGAGAGTAGATGCTTTTCGTATTTGGAGTGAAATGGAAGAGCCTGAATGGGCTAATGTACATTACACTAAACCAGATTTTCAAGCAATAAGTTATTACTCTGCACCGAAAGCAGCAGATCCTAATAAGTCACTAGATGATGTAGATCCTGATTTATTGGAAATGTACCGAAAATTAGGGATTTCCGTTGATGAACAAAAAAAACTACAGAATGTTGCTGTAGATATTGTTGTTGACTCTGTTTCGGTTGCCACAACATTCAAAAAAACATTGGCAGAAAAAGGGATTATTTTTATGCCTATTTCTGAAGCAATTCAAGAACACCCAGAGTTAGTTAAAAAATATATAGGATCGGTTGTTCCTAAAACAGATAATTTTTATGCAGCTTTAAATTCTGCTGTATTTACAGATGGCTCATTCTGTTACATTCCTAAAGGTGTAAAATGTCCTATGGAATTATCAACTTATTTTAGAATTAATGAAGGTGGTACAGGTCAATTTGAACGCACCTTGGTTGTTGCTGACGAAAGTAGCTATGTGAGTTACTTAGAAGGCTGTACAGCTCCTTCAAGAGACGAAAACCAATTACATGCAGCTGTTGTAGAGCTTATTGCTCTAGATGATGCCGAAATCAAATACTCCACAGTACAAAACTGGTTCCCAGGAAATGCTGAAGGAAAAGGTGGTGTATTCAATTTTGTAACCAAGCGTGGTTTGTGCGAAAACAATGCTAAAATCTCTTGGACCCAAGTAGAAACTGGTTCGGCAGTAACATGGAAATACCCTTCTTGTATCCTAAAAGGAAATAATTCTATCGGAGAATTTTATTCTATTGCAGTAACTAATAATTTCCAACAAGCCGATACCGGAACCAAAATGATACACTTAGGAAAAAACACTAAGAGTACAATTATTTCCAAAGGGATATCTGCAGGGAAATCTCAAAACTCCTACCGAGGTTTGGTACAAATTAGCCCTAGAGCAGAGAATGCACGAAATTTTTCACAATGTGACTCGTTATTAATGGGGAATGAATGTGGAGCACACACATTTCCATACATTGAAGTAAAAAACAAAAGTGCTCAAATAGAACACGAAGCTACAACAAGTAAAATTGGTGAAGATCAAATATTTTACTGTAACCAAAGAGGTATTGATACCGAAAAAGCAATTGCGCTTATTGTAAATGGTTTTAGTAAAGAAGTATTAAATAAACTTCCCATGGAATTTGCCGTGGAAGCTCAAAAATTACTTGAAATTAGTTTAGAAGGTTCTGTAGGTTAAACAACTATAACAAATAACTATAAGTAATCACATGAAAAAAATCGTTATTCTTTTAAGTATCCTATTCGCAATTATTTCTTGTAAAAAAGAAGAAAAAACGAATTACACAAAAATTGAAGCTGAATATATTTATGTAGATGATGCTGCCGTTCTTAAAGGTACAGACTTTATTTATGGCGTAGTTTTAAATGAAAAAACCGACGAGCTTAACACCAAAGTAGAAGCTGTCAAAAAAAATCAATACGATATGGTTCCTGTAATAGTAGAAGGTATCATAAAACCAAATACTGTTAAAGAAGGCTGGGAAAAAGTAGTGGAAATTAAAAATATTTTGCAAGTTTCTCCCGCAAGTACTCAACCAACCGAAATAGAAAAAGCTGTTAAAATAAATGCGGAGCAATAGCCCCTCAATTTACAAAATACGTTATGTTAGAAATTAAAGATTTACACGCAAGCATAGAAGATAAAGAAATCTTAAAAGGTTTAAACTTAAAAGTGAATGCAGGAGAAGTACATGCTATAATGGGTCCCAACGGAGCTGGTAAAAGTACTTTAGCTTCGGTAATTGCTGGTAAAGAAGAATACGAAGTTACCTCTGGTAATATACTTCTAGAAAACGAAGATATTGAAGAACTAGCCGCTGAAGAAAGAGCACACAAAGGAATTTTTCTTTCTTTTCAATACCCTGTAGAAATACCAGGAGTATCGGTAACTAATTTTATGAAAACAGCTATTAACGAAACTCGCAAAGCAAGAGGTTTGGAAGAAATGCCTGCTCGTGACATGCTTAAAAAAATTAAAGAAAAATCAGAGTTATTAGAAATTGATAGTAAATTTTTATCGCGTTCTTTAAATGAAGGTTTTTCTGGAGGAGAAAAAAAGCGTAACGAAATATTTCAAATGGCTATGTTAGAGCCTAAGGTAGCTATTTTAGATGAAACAGATTCTGGATTAGATATTGATGCTTTAAGAATTGTTGCCAATGGGGTAAACAAACTAAAAAGTAAAGACAATGCCGTTATTGTAATTACACACTACCAACGTTTGTTGGACTATATTGTACCTGATTTTGTACATGTTTTACACAATGGTAAAATTGTAAAGTCTGGCGATAAGTCACTTGCTTTAGAATTAGAAGAAAAAGGATACGATTGGATTAAAGAAGAAGTGAAAGCTTAATTCGGTTTTCGATTTATGATCGTTTATTGTTAAAATCAACAAACCATAAATCGACAACATAAAACTGAAAACCACCACAAAATGGATTTAAAAGAAAAATTAGTCTCTTCATTTTTAGCTTTTGAAGCAACTGTTGATACTTCTAACACAATACACGATTTACGCACTGAAGCTATTAAAAGCTTTGAAGCGTATGGCTTTCCTTCTAAGAAATTAGAAGCCTGGAAATACACCTCATTAAATAGTGTATTAAAAAACGACTTCTCTCTTTTTCCAAAAAGCGAAGTTGCCATAGAATACAAAGATGTTAAACAATATTTTATCAACGATATTGATTCGTATAAAATTGTTTTTATTGATGGTATATATTCTTCCCACTTATCTGAAACTACTCACGATAAAATAGATGTTTGCTTAATGTCTTCGGCTTTTACTCAAAGTCGTTTTAAGCCCGTAATGGATGTGTATTACAACACTATTGTAAAGGAAGATGGCTTAACAGCATTAAATACGGCATTTGCTAAAGAAGGGGCATATATTTACATCCCTAAAAATGAAGCTGCGGCAAAGCCAATTCAAATAGTTCACTTTTCAACAGGTGCTGACAATGAAGCCATGTTTCAACCTAGAAACCTAATTGTAGCAGAAGATAATGCTGAAGTAACTATAATTGAGCGTCACCAAAATTTATCTAGTAGCGAAGTGTTTACCAATTCGGTAACTGAAATTTATGCAGGTAAAAATGCTCACATAGATTACTATAAAATTCAAAACGATACCAATAAATCTAGCTTAGTAGACAATACTTTTACTGAGCAACATGACAGTTCGGTTTGTGCAGTGCATACTTTTTCTTTTGGAGGAAAAATTACTCGAAACAATTTAAATTTTTTCCAAAAAGGGCAAGGTATAGATTCCATTTTAAATGGTGTTACCATTTTAGAAGGTAAAACACACGTAGATCACAATACACTAGTAGAGCACTTAGAGCCTAATTGCGAAAGCCATCAAGATTACAAAGGTATTTTTGACGAAAAGTCTACAGGGGTATTTAACGGAAAAATTATTGTAGATCAAATTGCTCAGAAAACAAATGCATTTCAATCTAACAATAACGTATTATTAAGTGATAAAGCAACTGTAAACTCTAAACCTCAGTTAGAAATTTTTGCTGATGATGTTAAATGTTCACATGGATGTACTATTGGTCAATTAGATGAAAGTGCTTTATTCTATATGCGCTCTCGTGGTATTGCTACTAAAGAAGCAAAAGCTTTACTAATGTATGCGTTTGCCAATAACGTTTTGGAAAGCGTTAAAGTTCCGCAATTAAAAAATAGAATTAATAAGTTAATTGCAAAAAAGCTAGGCGTTAACCTTGGCTTTGATGTGTAATTGAATTAAAATATTATAAAGGGCCACTTAAATTAATTTTAAAGTGGCTTTTTTTTGTTTATAAAGCCCTGTGATAATGGATTACAAAACTACTTTTTCAGAAATTTATGCTATTTTAAAAACTGTTGAAAATACTGGAAAAGTAGCAGAATACATTCCCGAATTAAAAAACGTAAAGGCTTCTAAGTTTGGTGTAAGTATTACAGATATTTCTGGTAAAACTTCTAATTTTAAAGACGCTGAAGAATCTTTCTCCATACAAAGTATAGTAAAAGTACTTTCCTTAATATTAGCTTATAAAGAAGAAGACGAGCAGCTATGGAAACGATTGGGTGTGGAACCATCCGGTTCAGCATTTAACTCTTTAGTACAACTAGAATATGAAAAAGGAATTCCTAGAAATCCATTTATAAATTCGGGAGCGTTAGTAATTTGTGATGTTTTACTTGATATTTTAGATGACCCTAAAAAAGATTTTCTAGACTTTATACATGATATTTCAGGAGACAACACAATTAATTACAATAAAAAAATTGCAGCTTCAGAAAAGTCATATGCTTACACAAATACTGCACTTATTAATTTAATGCGCTCTTTTGGAAATATCAATAATAAAATAAGTAAGGTTATGGATTTTTATTTCCATATCTGCTCTATAGAAATGTCCTGTCAGCAACTTAGTAGAATTTTTTTATTTTTAGCTAATAATGGTACCTGCCCTATTCATAAAAAAAGAATTATTAATACCAACCAATCGAAACGTATTAATGCTATTATGTTAACCTGTGGGTTTTACGATGAAGCAGGCGAATTTGCTTTTAGTGTAGGCTTACCTGGCAAGAGTGGTGTTGGAGGGGGTATTATTGCTATACATCCCGATAAATATAGCATTGCGGTTTGGAGTCCAAAATTAAATAAAAAAGGAAATTCATTTTTGGGCACAAAGTTCTTAGAAGCATTTACCACAATTACAGACTCCTCCATTTTTTAACTGTCACCTCAATTAAAACATGGGTTTTACAATATTGAAAAAATTCCATATTTGAGATATATGCCCTTTTGTATTGTGTTTTTTGTTTTTTTTAACAGTAAAAATTTATAATGTAGCAAAAATTAAAACTAAGTATAAATACTTAGGTAATTATACGTAATTTTAGACTTATAAAATCCTAAAAGTCTATACAATGGATACTAAAACTATTGAATTAGTTCAAGGCACTTTTACTCAAGTAGCTCCAATAGCTGATAAGGCAGCAGAAATTTTTTACAGTAAATTATTTGAAAAAGATCCTTCATTAAAACCTATGTTTAAGGGTGATATGAAAGATCAAGGCAAAAAGCTAATGAGCATGATTGGCACGGCTGTAAATGGTTTAAACAATTTAGAAGCAGTTGTACCAGCCGTACAAAATCTAGGAAAAGGACATGTTGCTTATGGTGTTCAAGACAAACATTACGATACTGTAGGTGAAGCATTATTAGAAACTCTAGATGCTGGGCTTGGAGATGCTTTTACAGCAGAAGTTAAAAACGCTTGGACTGAAGTATATACAGTACTTGCAACTACCATGAAAGATGCTGCGAATTCTCTTCCAAAAGAAGCTGGTTTAACCGAACGTAAAAAACGATTAGTTCAGAGCTCATTTACTAAAGTGGCTCCTATAGCAGACAAGGCAGCTGAAATATTTTACGCCAAATTATTTGAAATGGATCCTAATATAAAACCTTTATTTAAAGGCGACATGAAACAGCAAGGAGCAAAATTAATGAGCATGATTGGTACTGCTGTAAATGGTTTGGATAATCTTGAGGCAATTGTTCCGGCGGTTCAAAATTTAGGAAAAGGACATGTTGGCTATGGCGTAAAGGATAGTCATTACGATACTGTTGGTGGTGCTTTATTATACACTTTAGAAACAGGCCTTGGAGATGATTTTACTGAGGATGTTAAAGATGCTTGGACTGAAGTATATACGGTACTAGCAACTACCATGAAAGATGCTGCAAACGAAACACAACCTTCCATTACAGAAGTCGCAAGCGATAAACCTTGGTGGAAGTTTTGGTAAAAATCGACCATTATAAAAAAATTAAAAAAGCAAAGTGCCTGAAATAAATAATTTCAGGCACTTTGCTTTTTTACAACTACTATTAGGAAATTAATTACTTTATTACCTGCATTCAAGTTATTAAAACTTATTCTATTTCTTGAATTCAAGTCATAAGTGCAATAGATTTTAAATATTGAGTGGGCTAGCCCACTCAATATTTAAGATTAAAAG
>CANNCQ010000006.1 GCA_947503135.1 uncultured Aquimarina sp.
CTCGTATATTTTGTCGAAATTTGATAAAAAGTTGTGCATCTTAGATTGTTGTGTCGTAACTACAATTTACTGCTATAGAGCAGAATGCTCAACTTTTTTATTCTTTAAATCATAATGCACTACGGGTTTAATTAGCATATTAGCTTGTAAAATAATCTTCCCTAGAATTTCCGTAGTTTTGCAGCTTAAATAAAGATAGTTTGATCAATTTTGTTTCTGTAGAAAATGTAGCCAAAGCTTTTGGCGAGCGTATATTATTTGATAATATTTCTTTCGGTATTAATGAAGGACAAAAAATTGGCTTTGTGGCCAAAAATGGAACAGGGAAAACCTCGTTACTCGAAATTATAACGAAAGTGCATGAGCCAGATTCTGGACAAGTAGTTTATCGAAAAGGGTTAAAGGTGGCCTCCTTGCCACAAGAACCTGTATTTCAAAAAGGATTAACTGTAGAGCAGGCCGTTTTTTCTGGAGATAACGAGATATTAAAAGCCATAGATGAATATGAAAAAGCGTTACAAAACCCTGATGATGCCGATTTGTACCAAAAAGCATTTGATAAAATGGACCAATTGCAGGCTTGGGATTTTGAAACTCAGTACAAACAAATTCTTTCAAAATTAAAATTAGACGATCTTTCTCGTAAAGTAGAAATGCTTTCGGGAGGGCAAAAAAAACGTTTGGCATTAGCTAATGTATTGTTGAGTAAGCCTGAACTTATTTTTTTAGATGAGCCTACCAACCATTTAGATTTAGAAATGATTGAGTGGTTGGAAAATTATTTTGCTACGGAGAAAATCACCTTATTTATGGTGACTCACGATCGCTATTTTTTAGAAAATGTGTGTAACGAAATAGTAGAGTTAGATCAAGGTAATATGTACAGTTATAAAGGAAATTATGCATATTATTTAGAAAAAAAAGAGCAGCGATTGGCTCAAGAGCAAACTGAACTTACCAAGGCAAAACACCTTTATAAAAAAGAATTAGATTGGATGCGTCGACAACCCAAAGCACGTACCACAAAATCTAAATCGAGAATAGATGATTTTTTTGAAATCAAAGAGAAAGCCCATAAACGCAGACAAGATCATCAAGTAACTCTTGAAATTAATATGGAGCGTATGGGTAGCAAAATTATCGAGCTTCATAAAATATCGAAAAGTTACGGTGATTTAAAAATCGTTGATAAAATGGAGTATGTGTTTAAAAGGGGGGAGCGTATTGGTATTATTGGTAAAAATGGAACGGGAAAATCTTCTTTTTTAAATTTACTTACAGGTAAAGAATTACCAGATAACGGGAAAGTGGTAATAGGCGATACCATAAAAATTGGCTATTACACACAAAGCGGAATAAAAATAAAACCAGGTCAAAAAGTAATTGAAGTAATTAAAGAATTTGGGGAGTATATTCCTTTGAAAAAAGGACGTCAAATTTCGGCAGGACAATTATTAGAGCGCTTTTTGTTTGACAGGAAAAAGCAGTACGATTTTGTAGAAAAATTAAGTGGAGGAGAGCGTAAACGATTGTTTTTGTGTACGGTTTTAATTCAAAATCCAAACTTTTTAATATTAGATGAACCAACTAACGATTTAGATATAGTTACACTAAATGTTTTAGAAGAATTTTTGTTGGACTTCCCAGGATGCTTATTAGTAGTATCTCATGATCGTTACTTTATGGATAAAATTGTAGATCATCTATTTGTGTTTAGAGGGAATGCAGTTATTGAAGATTTTCCAGGGAACTATTCTGATTATCGAAGTTATGAGAATAGCCCAGTACCAAAAATAGAAAAAGTAGCTGTAGAGAAAAAAAATAAACAAGAGAAAGGAGATTGGAAAAAAGATAATACTTCGGCATTATCTTTTAACGAGCAAAAAGAGTTTTCTAAAATAGAAAGTCAGTTAAAAAAACTGGCTCTTAAAAAGCAGGATATAGAAGCAGATTTTGTTTCCGGTACACTAGAAGGTGATGTTTTAATCGAAAAGTCGAAAGATTTAAAAAATATCCAAGACGAAATTGAAGCAAAAGAAATGCGCTGGATGGAGTTGGCGGAAAAAATGGAAGGTTAATTTAGTAAATAGTACAAATATTAAAGAGTCTGTATAAAGATTTTAGCTAAAAGTACTTAGTATATTATGCTAAGTACCTAATATAACATACAAATGGATATACAAAACGCACAATTAGAAGTAGATAAGTGGATTAAAAATCACGGGGTTCGTTATTTTAATGAGCTTACAAATATGGCTCAACTTACCGAAGAAGTAGGTGAGGTAGCACGAATTATTGCTCGTAGGTATGGCGAACAAAGTGAAAAGGAAAGCGATAAAAATAAAGACTTAGGAGAGGAATTAGCCGATGTGGTTTTTGTAGTTTTGTGTTTAGCAAACCAAACTGGGGTAAATTTGGAAGAAGCGTTTAATAAAAAGCTAGACCTTAAAACCAAACGCGATCACGATAGGCATCATAATAACGAAAAATTAAAATAGATATGTTTAAACAAATAATGAAATCCGAAGCCTATTGGCGTTCCGTAATTAGATTAGGGTTCCTTTTTGTTATTGTTTTTGGAATTGTAGAGCATATAGGCCAGCATAAGGGACTTAATTTTGATGCTTTCAAAACTGAAATTATTGAAAAAGGATTATTATTTACATATTTGCGTTCAAAAATAGCAGGAGGGTTGTTGTACGGACTAATCGTTTCCTATGTGTTTCAACGTAGAAAAATTATTGAAAGTAGAAAAAAGTAATGAAATTAGCTTTAGCACACATAGCAGATATTTCTAATGAAAGACTGCAAATTACAGGCTCAAAAAGTGAAGCCAACCGATTATTAATTTTGCAGGCTTTATACCCGGGAATTACTATTAAAAACTTATCTAATAGTGATGATTCTCAAGTAATGCAACAAGCGATTGCTAGTACTGCTGAAGAAGTAGATATTCACCACGCAGGAACAGCAATGCGCTTTTTAACATCCTATTTTGCTACCCGCGAAGGTCGTAAAACAGTACTTACAGGAAGTGCACGTATGCAAGAACGTCCTATTAAAATTTTAGTAGATGCGTTACGCGATTTAGGAGCAGATATTTCTTATCAGAAAGAAGAAGGCTATCCACCTATTTTATTAACAGGGAAAAAACTTTCCAAAAATGAGGTAAGTCTTCAAGCAAATGTAAGTAGCCAGTACATATCTTCATTAATGTTGATAGCGCCAACCTTAAAAAAAGGTTTAAAAATTTCTTTGGAAGGTAAAGTTACTTCGGTACCTTATATAGAAATGACACTTTCATTATTAAAACAATTAGGCGTTCAAGGTAGTTTTGAAAATAATATAATTGCAATTGAACCTCTGGACGAATCTAAAATAGACACTGTTGTTGTGGAATCGGACTGGAGTTCAGCTTCTTATTTCTACAGCTTAGTGGCACTTTCTAAAAATGCTAAAATCACTTTAGGAAGCTATAAAAAAACGAGTTATCAAGGCGATTCATCTTTAGCAGAAATTTATGCGCATTTGGGGGTAAAAACTTCTTACGATTTAAATACCATCACCATTGAAAAAGTAGGTACAGTAACCAAAGGTTCTGACGCTTTTAAAGGAGCGTTAGATTTAGCAAATTCTCCAGATATTGCACAAACCATTGCGGTTACTTGTTTTGGACTAGGTATTTCTTGTCATATGACAGGCTTACATACGTTGAAAATTAAAGAAACAGATAGGCTAGAAGCTTTAAAAGTGGAGATTGAAAAATTAGGTGGTAACGTAGCGATTACAGATACCGATTTGAAACTAGAAGCTTCGCAGGATATAACTTCGGGAGTAGCAATCGATACGTACCAAGATCATCGTATGGCAATGGCATTTGCGCCATTAGCTTTACGTACCGATTTAATTATTAACGAAGCTGAGGTGGTAAGTAAATCGTATCCTGATTTTTGGAAAGATATGAAACAGCTAGGTTTTACGATTAAAGAGCAATAGTAGATGATTTTTTCGAGTGAGAATTATATCTAAACAAAATTTGAATGATTAAACTATTTGTGATATTGGGGTTGCTTTTAAGTGTGATGTCTTGTAGTAAGTCAAATAAACATAAAACAGCTATTCCTGAAGGATGGAAATCATTTGAAGGAAATGAATATACTATAAATTATCCTAAGACTTGGGAGTTGAATACCTCAGGGCAAACAGGAGCTAATCTTTTGTTATTTAGTCAACCAGACTCTGAGGAAGATCAATTCAAAGAAAATATAAGTCTTTTAATTCACGATTTAGGAGGGCTTAATATGAATTTGAACAAATATGTTGAAGCCTTAGAAGCCCAAGTTTCTGTTATTGTAACAAATGGTGTTGTTTTGGAAAGTAAAAGAATTAATTCTGATACAGGTGATTATCAAAGTATAATTAGTACAGGTAAACAAGGAATATTTTCATTAAAATACAAACAGTATTGTTTTGTTAATAATGAAAAGGCCTATATTTTAACCTTTACCTCAGAGCAAAGTCAATTTGAAAATTACAAATCAATTGGAAAAGAAATAATGGATAGTTTTACTATTAACCAGTCTTTAAATAGTTTGTTTTAACTGAAAAATAAGTTTACAACATCATTATAAAACAGCTTAGATACTTTTAAGTTGAATACATAAAAATAAATAGTCAAATACTTGACAACCCCTATCTCCAGATTGTATATTTACAAATCTTAAAATTACACTTATGAAGTTATCCCATTTCGATTTTGAATTACCAGAAGAACTATTAGCCGAATACCCTTCAGAAAATAGAGACGAGTCTCGTTTGATGGTTGTTGATAGAAAAAACGGCACAATAGAACATAAGCAATTCAAAGATCTTATCGATTATTTTGATGAGAAAGATGTAATGGTTTTAAATAATACCAAAGTGTTTCCAGCACGTTTATTTGGTAACAAGGAAAAAACAGGAGCTCGTATCGAGGTATTCTTGTTAAGAGAACTGAATCCAGAAACTCGCTTGTGGGATGTATTGGTTGATCCTGCACGTAAAATTCGTATTGGTAACAAATTGTATTTCGGAGATGATGAGTCTTTAGTAGCAGAGGTTATCGATAATACCACTTCTAGAGGAAGAACTTTACGTTTTTTATATGACGGCTCTTATGAAGAATTTAGAACTAAATTAAAAGAATTAGGAGAAACACCACTTCCTAAATACATAAAAAGAGAAGTTGAGGATTCTGATTCGGAGCGCTACCAAACTATTTATGCAAAAAAAGAAGGAGCAGTAGCAGCACCTACAGCTGGTCTTCATTTTTCTAAACATTTATTAAAGCGTTTGGAAATTAAGGGCGTTAATTTTGCCGAAGTAACACTACATGTTGGTTTAGGTACTTTTAGTCCAGTTGAGGTAGAAGATTTGTCGAAACACAAAATGGATAGTGAACAAGCAGAAATTGAAGCAGAAGCAGTTCAGATTGTAAATCAAGCGAAAGAAGAAAAACGACGAGTTTGTGCCGTAGGTACCACTGTAATGCGAACATTGGAAAGTGCAGTGTCTTCACAAAATACCTTAAATGAATTTGGCGGATGGACAAACAAGTTTATATTTCCTCCTCACGATTTTAGTATTGCGAATTGTATGATTACTAATTTTCACACCCCTAAATCAACCTTATTAATGATGGTTTCGGCTTTTGCTGGTCACGATTTAATGAAAGAAGCTTATGAAGAAGCAGTAAAAGAAAAATATAAATTCTATAGCTACGGAGATGCGATGTTAATCATCTAACCATGGTAATGATATTCTAAAACAATAACCCCTCATATTCGAAGAATACGAGGGGTTATTTGTTTGTCTCTATTCCTTAATATTAACGAGTTGTCCAGCCGAATGGCTGTTAAACTCAGGAGCGTACATGCATTGCAAACTTGTAATTCCGTTAGAAAAACTCCCTGCCTGATTGGCAATTACATCATATTCCAATACATAATTTCCTTTTGGAAGTGTATCAATAAAGAAATGAGAAGCCACATTTTTTGTGCTTTGGTAATAGCCCAAGCCATCGTTGTATTCATAACCCGATAGTACTTTTGTAGGTTCAAAGCCACTCGCACGCATATCTTTTAAATGCACAAACTCTAAGTCATCATCACTTTTAATAAGTAACCTTACGGTTACCTTGTCTCCAATTTGTAAAGGGGTTTGTGAGGTGATTTTTTTAAGTTCGGTGCCCTTGTCTGTAGTTACTTTTTTATAAAGCTCTTTATCAATACTTAAAGGGTTTTGGTTGTCAACTTTTATAGCATCTAAATTCTCAAAATATTGCCAATAATAGCCACCATAGCCAGTAACGGTACTTTTGTTGTTTATTTCTACTGTTTTAAATTGTGAGGAAATTTCATCGGCTTTCCAAGTTGTTTTGAAGTAGCCCGTACCTTGTTCTTTTTGATTTTCAAGAAGTTTTTTAGTTGCTATTTTGGTAGTTCCTACTTTGATAACAGTATTATCTTTAATGGAAAGCCAATCTTTTCCTTGAAGTAATAAAGCATAAGTGGCATTGGTAGTTTCAATAGTGGTTTCCCAACGATTGGTACGTTTGTTTTTAAGTAGAAAGATTTTCATCTCCTCTACATATTTTTCAGGCTGTTTGGTTTCTGTGTAGGCTTCAATTAATAACGCTTGTGTTGTTATAGGATTTTGATACCACCACCAGGAGTTGGTGTTTTCTTTCCAATACATTCCATTTTCTTTAGAGTTTACGGCCGATTCCGTTAAGGATGTCAGTATTTTTTGAGTAATGTTGCTATTTTTAAAACGATGTAAAACAAGTGCTAATATTCCTTTTTCATAAATAGAACGAGTTGTCCAGTCCATTTCTTGAAAAACAAGTGCTTTATTAATAATGGTTTTAGCTTGTCCTTTTAGTGGGAAACGGTCCTTATAAAAACTTCTAGCGTAAGCGAAATGCAACAGACGTATTTGTTTGTAGAAGCCTTCATCTGTTTTATGGTGTTTTTGGTAATTGATATAGTTTTTTACAAGTTCATTATCCATAAAGCGAATAGCGTTTTTTACGATATTATCAGTTTTTACTTGTTGGTTTGTGACTCCTAATTTTTCTAAATGACCAAAGCCAGCTACAATGTGCCTGGTGATGTAGCTATTTACATAGCCTCCTTTAAACCAAGGGAAACCTCCATTGGATTTTTGTAATTGGCGTAATTTATTGATGTTTTTTTGCTGTGCTTTTGCTGTTTTTTCTAAATCAAACAAAGTTGCCAAACGTTGCTGTTGTTCGCTTTCCGATTTGGCTTCTTGTAGCCAAGGACTTTCGGCTAATAAAATACTTTTTAACTCTTCATTAGTTTCTAGCGGACTTTTTAATGTCCCTTTAGCTCTCCAGCTTTCAAATACTGTTTTTATTTTAGGTTGGGTATTTAAAATATGTGCAGCCATGGTATTTGCATACAAGCGGGCAAAAGTTTGTTCGCTACATTGGTGCGGATATTCCATTAAGTAGGGTAGTGATTTAATAGCCATCCAAGCGGGGTTGGAGGTGTATTCCAAAGTTATTTGATGCGGTTTCTGAGTGTTGCTTGAAGGTTCAAAGTTTGCTAAAGAAAAAGAAGCGGTTTCGCCCGCTCTCACCCAAAGCGGAACACTTTCTGTAACCAACATGCGGTTGGATAGTACAGGGATGATTTTTTCCTCTCCGTCTGTAAAATTATTGGCTTTGGCTATAATTTTATATTGAATAGAAGTTAGGTTTTCTGGAATTGTAATAAGCCAACTTAATAAGCTGTTTCCGTTGGCATCAACACTAAAATTTTGAGTCAGTTGCTCTTGGGCTAATTGTTTGTTTAGCGTGTTTCCTGTAATAGGATCTGTCCATTGTAACTGAGCAGTTCCCGTCATTTTTTTGGAAGTTAAATTTGCTACTTTAGCGGTAAAACGCAGTTGATCTCCTTCTCTCACAAAACGCGGAGCGTTAGGGATTATACTCAATTCTTTTTGGGTCAACGTTTGTGCGTTTAACCTACCTACGATAGCTTCTTTAGTATGTGCTAGCATCCTAAAATTCCATCGTGTTAACGCTTCGGGCGAGGTGAATTCAAATTCAATTTCACCTTTTTTAGTTGTACGTAAATTGGGTAAGAAAAAAGCAGTTTCCTTTGATTTTTTTCGGGCTTTGAAGGT
This sequence comes from uncultured Aquimarina sp., assembly GCA_947503135.1. Taxonomy (GTDB): domain Bacteria; phylum Bacteroidota; class Bacteroidia; order Flavobacteriales; family Flavobacteriaceae; genus Aquimarina. The sequence continues at coordinate 8,194 of CANNCQ010000006.1, forward strand.
TTTGAAGTCTTCAAGAGGTGCAACGTCTAGATTTAGACTTTTTATATCAATACCATCCTTTAAAGTGATTAGTATAACACCGTTGCTAGCTCGAGATCCATAAATAGATGTAGCTGCAGTATCTTTTAATATTTTAATATTTCCTAAGCTATAAGGGTCAATATTACCAATATCTGATACTAAAACACCATCTACTATATATAATGGTTTTCCATCGCCAAAGGTGTTTAAACCCCTTATTAATACATTTTTGTTGTTTGTAGAATTTGATACAACAACTCCTTGAGCTCTACCCGATAATTCTAATTCAGAGTCACTTTGATTCCATTCATTTAGCTCATTAAGTTCTTTTTTGTAGGACCTTAGTGAATTTGTTTTACTTCCGTATTGCTTTTTTGATCTATTACTAATCTTATTAGAAAAGCTTATTTCTAGGAGTTCTTTAGTGTTAGATACTATAATTTCTTTTGTTATTAGTTTATTGAATTTAAACGATAATGAATCTCCTTTTTTTGCTTCAATTTCAAACTCACCATTATTATTAATAGATGTTGTTTTTAAGGTTCTTTTGTTTGTTACAATTGTTTGTGGAATGAAATGACCAATAACAATACCGTAAATAGTTTTAGGATTTCTAGTTTTTATTTTAAACTTGATCAGTTTTAGGTATTTCTTATATTTCCAACTGTTAATTCTATTGAATTCAAAACCATAAAAATTCAAGTTTTCAAGAGGGAAATGATTTTTGCTTAAAGTGTTGTAATGTTCGTTGAAACTTATGGAACTCGTCCTTAAAGGATTGATGTTAGTTGATAAAGCGGGTGAAGGGTAGCTTTTTCCAAATCCAAAACTAGTATTCCAATAACTTTTTTTAAAGGTATCCAAAGAAGCATCGTACATACTTGCTAATGCTTCAGCATTGAAAGTCTTGTTATCGGAACGTTGAATGCTAAAGCTCCATTTTTCTGGAATTCCGGGATTTATTTTATCGGTAAAATGTTTCTTTTCAATTTGTAATGTTACCGGTTTGGGAATAAAGTCGATAAGCTCTTGTTCTGTATAAAATTTATTATAAACTTGATATTTGTAAACAACCGTTACTTTTGGATAGGTAAGTTCGGATAATTTAATAGTTTGTTTTTTAGAACCTTTTTTTAATGTTATTTTTTCTTTCCAAATAGAGTTACCTCCATCAAAAACTTCTGCAAAAACAATAAGCTCAGGCGCAGCGGTTTGTAATTTAATTTCAAGGGCACTTGGGTCATTTTTGTTGTAATTAGTTTGGTGTGCAAACAGTTCCTCATCCGCAGGGAATTCCTGTTTAGGTTGTTCCAAGGTAATGGCTTTTTCTGTTTCGACTGTACTCTTCGTATTTGGATCGGTAACAGTAGTAATTAAAACATATTTACCGGCAGGCCATTTATTAGGTTTTATAATTTCTATGGTTGGTTTATCTGTAGCAGAAAATGAATTCTCAAAAAATAGCTTACCTTTTTTCCAGTTTTTCGAGTCTTTTTCATTAGTAAACGGTATGTGTGGAAACGATTGTTTGAATTGAGTTTCAGTAATTGTTTGGATGTCGGGAGTTGGCCAAGGACGTTCGTTTAAAAAACGACCTGTACTTTGTAGTTTGTAAACTTTGATAGTACCATTTACTTTTATAGGATTTCCATTTACATCAGTAACGGAAACAGAAAGTTCGGGGATAGTAGCGCCGTTCCAATCTTCGGGGGTATTTATGGTCGCTAATAAATTTTTATCAGCAACCTTTATTGTAATGGTATTTTCTCGGGTTTCACCATTAAGGTCGGTTATTTTGGCTTCTATGGTATAATTGTAAATTTTATTATCGGTGTCTTCTTCGTCAGTTTCAGCTTTAAAGAGTATACTAAAATCTCCTTTTTCATCAGTTTTTACCGTAGCTGTAGCTATTTGTTTGGCATCGTTAGAACGGTTTCTGTACCACCAAAAACGGTGTTGAGTCGTTCGCTTTACCGAGTAATTTACGGTAGCATCGGTAATACTACTGCCTAAAAAAGCTGTTGCATTTCCGTTAACTTTAATGCTGTCTAGGGGTTTGTATATTTTGGTAGCAGGTAAGAAGGAAACCTCAAAAGTGGGGCGCTTATACTCTTCTACAGAAAAATTTTGATAAGCACGTTGATTGTTCTTTGAATTTTTAGGTTTTACAATAGAAGCAGTTATAGTAAAGTTTCCATTTAAACCGCCATTAGGAAGCTTGAATTTTCCTTTAATTGATCCATATTCATTAGTGGTTTGCGTGGTAGTATATATTTTTTCGTTGTTTGTATTTGTAACCGTTATTTCAATTGGTTTGTTTTCAATAACACTTGATTTTTGAGCAACTTCACTAACAGCAATAGCTTTGAAATACACCGTTTGTTTAGGTCGGTAAATGGCACGGTCTAGAAAAAGCAAGGTTTTCGATTTATAGGTATTTAGTTCATTTAAATAATTATCTCTTTGTCTTGTGCCGTAGTTATAATCTTCAATTTTTAGGGTATCATTAATTGTGCTAATAGTAATAGAATTATTCACGTAATTAGTTGTGGTTTTGTGCGAAAATTCTCCCCAACTATTCGTGTTGTATTTCGAGGTACGGTAGGTTTCTTTTCGCCTGTCTAATGGTGTTTTTACAACCACCGAGGCATCAATAATTGTTTTGCCTGTATATTGGTTTAATACTTGATATTTAGTAAATACCCCAGCAGTAGTTTTGTTAACACTTAATTCTGTAACCTGTAATTTGTGGTATTTTAAACTATTTGTTAAGGTGTCGGTTTGTATTTGTAAAAGGTAGTTTCCTAAGGGCAATTTAGGAACAACAACTTCAGTACTATAAGTATGGTGATCTTCTTTTTTGGGAAGCAGATAAGTCTTAGAAAAAGCTAGTTTTCGTTTACTTAAATATATTTTTATAAGTGAATCTTTTTTAGAGTAATTATAAGAGTTTATATCATAATCGCCAGGTACACGATACGCCTTTACAGTTGCGCTGTGCGCATTAGTAAAAGTAATTTTTGCTAAATGGGGTTGGTTAGGGAGGTGTTTATCTTGAGTAAGCCAGATAAGCTTTCGCTGAAGAATTTGTTGTTTTAAATTTTTAGCTTCAATAATAGTATTAATAGCTGCCTTGTCAGTTTCAATTTTGGTAAGTAACGCTAAAGCTTTTTTATTGTAATTAGGGTAGATAAATGTGTTTTCTTCGTTTTTTTGAAACGACAATTCTCTATAGGCTTTAGCTACAGCTAATTCAATTTCAGCGGTTTCCTTAGATCGTTTAAATTCGGCTTGTAACTGTTGTAAACCATCAAGGTATTTTACAGGTGTATTTATGCCTGTGTAGTTGTTTTTTACAAATTGCATGCGTTCTAAGCTATTAAAAGACCACGCAACATCGTTTTTTTGTTGTGAATGAATTTGCTCTAACTGCTGGTATGTTTTAAGGGCTTTGTATAGTAATGACTCCGCATCTGTGGACTTAATATTTTGTTTAGCAAAAGTAGCCGAGCTGTTGAAATACGAGTCACTATCAATTAAAAATTCATCTTTAGGCTTTTGTACTCTATTACGTGTGTTTTTATAAAAAGCAAGTGCTTTGTGCGCAATAATATCGTAAGCCGTGGGTTTGTATTTTCTGTTTATAGGCACGGTAACTAAAAGTGGAGCAATTTTTTCTGTTGGTAGGGTGGCTAAACCTAAGTAAGGAGTTTGTGCGTTTTTATAATGTGCACTTATTTCATTTAAAAAAGTGGTTTGATCCCAAGTTTGGTAATTTTTTAAAGCGGCGTTTTCAGTGGTTGTACGGTTATTGACTTTCCAGTAATTGTCATTTAAGTAGGTTTCTAAAAAAGAAGCCATATACAAATGTAAAAATTGCTTTACAGGGAATTGCTGTTGCGAGATTTCTGTATGTACTTCTTCTAGGATTTTTACTTGCGATTTCTCATCAACAATTTGCAAAAACTTCCAACGGAATAGAAGCGTTTTTAAAATTTGTTCCTTATTTTTTTGCTTCGTAGCCTTAAGGTGTAAAGCTTGTACTTTTTCTAAAGCGGTTTTTACTTTGCCTTCAGATTCTAAAGTTTCTATTTGTATCCACGCTGTATCAAAGTCTTTTTTTTGAGCAGAAAGCACTGTAGAAAAACCTAAAGTGAAGGCTAAAAAAATAAAAATATAGCGAATCATATGTAATGTTTTAATGATAATGTAGGTTATTAAAGGTACTAAGTTTAGATTAAGTAGTTACAGTCAATTTATTTGTGCAAATAATAAAAACTTATATTTGGTTTTACGAAGCGCAAAAAAGTAGGATTATGTTTTATTCAATAATCAATCCATTGTTGAAAGTATTGAAATTTTAGTTTTATGAAGAATTATTTTTTTTTAATTATAACAATAATAGCATTTTATTCGGTGTCGGCTCAGTCTGTACATGATGGTGTTACATTGTTTGAATCTGAAAAAATAAGTGAAGCTCAGTTAGTTTTTGAGAAAATATTAAAAGAAAGTCCTAGTAATGTTAAAGCGATTGAATATTTAGGCGACATTTACTTTAAGCAAGGAAAATGGAGTGAAGCTGCCTCTCAGTTTAAACAGCTTATAAAAACAGACAACTACAACGCAGTTTACCATTATAAATATGCCGGAGCTATTGGGTTGCATGCAAAAAACAATAAATTGAAAGCGTTGTTTTTAATCGACGATATTAAATTTCATTTTAAAAAAGCAGCAAGCTTAGATGCCAAATTTATAGATGCTCGTTTAGCTTTGGTGCAGCTATATAGTGAATTACCATTAGCATTAGGAGGAAGTAGAGTAGTAGCAGAAAAGTACGCAGAACAAATTAAGCCGTTAAGTGTCCAGGCCTATAAAGAAGCTTTATTGTACCTTAAAGGATAGTTCTTTAAATTTCATTTAAATAATCTTTCTCAAACGCGGGGTAAAAATTGAAGTAATCCCTATTTTAGTAAAAAAATATATATGCGCGTACATTTTATAGCAATCGGTGGAAGTGCTATGCACAACTTAGCCATAGCATTACATCAAAAAGGCTATCAAGTAACGGGGAGTGATGATGCTATTTTTGAGCCTTCAAAATCACGTTTACATAAATACGGATTATTACCTGCAGAAACAGGTTGGGATGGCAGTAAAATTACTTCTGATATAAAATCGGTTATATTAGGAATGCATGCTAAATCCGATAATCCAGAACTGTTAAAAGCGCAGGAGCTAGGCATAGAAATTTTTTCGTACCCAGAATATTTGTACGAACAATCTAAATTAAAAACTCGAGTAGTTATAGGGGGTTCTCACGGAAAAACCACGATTACCTCTATGATACTGCATGTATTACACTACCATAATAAAGAAGTAGATTACATGGTAGGTGCCCAATTAGAAGGTTTTGAAACCATGGTACACCTTACGGAAGAAAATGATTTTATGGTGTTAGAAGGTGACGAGTACTTATCATCTCCTATTGATTTACGACCTAAATTTCATTTGTATCAACCGAACATAGCGTTACTAAGCGGTATAGCTTGGGACCATATTAATGTGTTTAAAACCTTAGAGGATTATGAAGAGCAGTTTCGAATATTCATTAATAAAATAACTCCTGGCGGAATTTTAATTTATAATGAAGAAGATGCTACCGTAAAACGATTGGCCGAAGAAACCCAAAATCAAATTCGTAAAATACCCTACCGTACACCTGAATTTACAGTGGAAGATGGTGAAACTTATATTGAAACGAGTGAAGGTGCATTGCCTTTAGAAATTTTTGGAGCTCATAATATGAATAATTTAGCGGGAGCTAAATGGATATGCCAAAATATGGCTATCGATGAAGATGAATTCTACGAAGCTATAGCTAGTTTTAAAGGCGCTTCTAAGCGATTAGAAAAAATAGCGGAGTCAACCACTTCAATCGCTTATAAGGATTTTGCGCACAGTCCCTCCAAAGTTACAGCCACAACTACTGCCGTAAAAAATCAATTTCCTAATCGAAAACTGGTAGCTTGCTTGGAGTTGCACACTTATAGTAGTTTAAACCCGGAGTTTCTTAAACAATACAAAAATGCCTTAGAGCAAGCCGACGAAGCAGTAGTGTTTTATTCGCCGGAAGCATTGAAAATAAAAAAAATGAAACCTATAGGCGAAGCAGATATTGAGGAAGCTTTTAATAAACCTAATTTAAAGGTATATACCAATCCACAAGAATTTAAAGCGTTTGTGTTTGATCAAAATTATACAAACAGTACGTTATTATTAATGAGTAGTGGTAATTATGGAGGATTGAATTTTGATGAAATTCAAGACTTATTTTAGCAAAATAAAATTTGGTATTACAATTGTAGTATACAATAAAAAAAACAGGAACTACACATGAGTTATCAAGAAACACGTTTGCAAAACACAGAGTTACGTCCGTGGGATATGGATGTAAAACAATTTACGGTATTAATGCATATCGCTCAATTTGCAGGTTATATAATACCTGTTGCAGGTTATGCGTTACCAATTATTATGTGGTTTCAGTTTAAAGATAAAAACGAGCAAATTAATACTCACGGAAAGCATATCATCAATTGGATGATTAGCGGAATTATTTATGCAGGAATATTTCTTTTTTTATGCTTGTTCTTAATCGGATTCCCATTACTATGGGCTTTGGGAATTTGTTTTATTGCATTTCCTATTTTAGGAGCAATTAAAGCTCACGAAGGCGAGGCATGGAAATATTGGGGGGCGTTCCGTTTTTTAGGTTAATTGTTTTGTTGAAAATATATTACAATAAACGGTGATTTTATTTTTTAGTATTTAATTTAGTTTTCAAAAGAATATCTTTCATTTTAACGCCCCATTTATCCCAGTTGAGCTCTTTCAAATATTTGTTTCGAGAAGTTATAGCCAAACTTTCAAACCTTTTGCTATCATCAATTAACGCAGCAATTAGTTTAAAGTAATCCGTACAGTTCGCATTTATTGGAAGTATGTAACCGTTTATTCCATTTTCAATAACAGAAGATACTCCTCCAGTGTCAGTTCCAATTACGGGTAAACCATATGCATTAGCTTCACAGAATACGATGCCGTAGCATTCTGCTCGTGTTGGCATAAAAAACAAATGTGCTTTTTTGTAAATTTGATCTAGTTTTTTGGAATCCTTTTCTTTGTTTTTATCTAAAAAAGGAATCACTTTCATCTTTGGGTGGCTTTTTGGAGGATTGCAGCCGACAACAGTAAGACTAATATTATATCCTTTAGAGTTAAGCAATTCTAGAGTTTCTAGAATAATAGGTCCTCCTTTTCGATCCCAATCTACCCCAACAAATAGAATATTAATTTCGTTATCATAAGAGCGTACCAAGTCTTCGCTTTTTGGATCTTCGTCTATATTGGCGCCCATTTTGACTAAAAATGTTTGTCGAGAGCCATAGTCTTTTTTAGCAGATTCGCATGCCCATAAAGATGGGAATACATTGGTCGCGGAATTTTCTATAGCCAATTGTTCAATGCTATTACTTATCATTAAAGATTTTTTAGAAAAATCATCAGATGATTTGTAGTAGTCAACCATTAATGATACTGTAGTGTCGCAATAATAGCACAAAGGAACTTTTGTTTTTAAATGTGCGATTTGAACATTAGCAGAGGGAGCAAAAAGGATGTCGGGGCTATATTTATTTATTTGCTTTTCAAAAAACCTACCATGATATTTACTCTTAATATTATTGTGATTTCTGTTATATTTTTTTTTAAAAATAATTTGATGAAAAATACTGCAGACTTTTATTTTGAAATTCATAGAATAGGTTTGAAAACCTGTAAGTTCTACTGGGCCAAGTGAGATAACCGTTGAGAATTCATTTTTTAATGCGTTTTGCATTTTATAATAAGTGCCCGACCAACTTCGTTTGTCGTTGGGGTCTGCAGAAGTAATTATACCTATTTTTAATTTTTGAGAGCTCATAAGCGACTTAATAGTATTTAGGAATTAACTCGAAATTATAGTTAGCAAAAATATATTTACATTTAAATTAGTTTATTAATTCCAATAACTTTAAAAAGTGATTTTAACTATATCAGAGTAACAAAATAATAGAAATAAAGGTATAAAAAATTCAGATCATTACACCGAAACTTTTCCCTTAATATGTGGGTGATGTTCGTAGCCGATTAATTCAAAATCTTCGAATTCAAAATCAAATAAATCTTTTTTGTTTGGATTTAATTTGATTTTAGGGAGCGTTTTAGGCTCACGTGATAACTGTAAATTAAGTTGCTCTACATGGTCGTTGTAAATATGTGCGTCTCCAAACGTATGTATAAATTCTCCAGCTTCATAACCACAAACTTGTGCCATCATTTCGGTAAGTAGGGCATAGGAGGCAATATTGAAAGGCACTCCTAAAAATATATCGGCACTACGTTGGTAAAGTTGACAAGAAAGCTTTCCGTCTGCTACGTAAAATTGAAAAAAAGCGTGGCAAGGAGGCAGTGCTGCTTTACCGTTAGCTACGTTTTCTGCAAAAGAAACCGAAGTGTTGGGCATTACCGAAGGGTTCCATGCGGAAATCAACATGCGTCGACTATTAGGATTCGTTTTTAAAGTTGATACAATCTCACTTATTTGATCAATCTCTTCATTATTCCAGTTACGCCATTGGTGGCCGTAAACAGGGCCTAAATCACCATTTTCATCGGCCCATTCATTCCAAATGCGTACGCCGTTTTCGGAAAGGTATTTAGTATTAGTATCTCCCTTTAAAAACCAAAGTAATTCAAATACAACTGATTTAAAATGAACTTTTTTAGTGGTTACCATAGGAAAGCCCTTGGCTAAGTCAAAACGCATTTGATAACCAAAAACACTTTTGGTACCCGTACCAGTTCGGTCTCCTTTTTCAGCACCGTTTTCAAGTACGTGCTTTACTAGGTCTAAATATTGTTTCATTTTAAAAGGGAATAGGTTGCTGTATAAAAATCTACATAAAATTAAAACGGTAATATTGCGAAAATAATTTACTCTCTTTTCGAAATCTCGTCTCTAACCTTTGCTGCTTTTTCATAGTCTTCGTCAACTACGGCTTTGTCGAGCATTTTATGTAAATCGGATATGCTAAAGTTGTCAAAACTTTGCTCAGAAGATGTTAATTCGCTGGTCGACATCTCTCCGTTTTCTATATCTAAAGGCTCTAAGTCGGCGATGTCATCAAACTCGTTTTCTTGTTGCTGTTTCAGGTAAATACCTGCTTGGTCTAAGATGTTCTTATAAGTAAAAATAGGAGCAAAGAAACGTAAGGCAAGAGCTATAGCATCGCTAGTACGGGCATCTATAATTTCTTCAATACCATCACGTTCGCAAATAACACTTGAATAAAACACACCGTCAACTAGTTTATGAATAATAACTTGTTTTACAACAATGTCAAAACGGTCGGCAAAATTTTTAAAAAGATCATGAGTAAGCGGTCTAGGAGGTTTAATCTCTTTTTCTAAAGCAATAGCAATGGATTGTGCCTCGAACGCTCCAATTACGATAGGAAGCTTTCGATCTCCATCCAATTCGCTTAAAATTAAAGCGTAAGCGCCATTTTGTGTTTGACTATAGGATATTCCTCTTATGTTTAAACGTACTAAACTCATGTATTTACAATTCTATACGCTAAAATCGTTATAATTTTTTGATCTTAAAACAAAAAACCACATAAAGCATTATTTTATGTGGTTTAAACGTTTAAAAATATATTTTTAGCTAGCCGCTTTAAAAGCTTTCAGTTTTTCTATCAATTTAGGAACAACTTCAAAAGCATCACCTACAATACCATAATCGGCAGCTTTGAAGAAAGGAGCTTCAGGATCTGTGTTGATCACTACTTTTACTTTACTGGAATTAATTCCGGCTAAGTGTTGAATAGCACCAGAAATTCCAATAGCAATGTACAAGTTAGAAGCTACAGGCTTTCCTGTTTGCCCTACATGTTCTCCATGTGGTCGCCATCCCATATCACTCACAGGCTTGGAGCAGGCAGTAGCGGCGCCAAGTACTTCTGCTAAATCTTCAATCAAGTTCCAGTTTTCAGGGCCTTTCAGTCCTCGTCCTCCCGAAACAACAGTGTCGGCATCAGCAATACTTACTTTATCAGTAGCTTTATCTACACTAACAACTGTAACGTTTCCTGCTGCGATCTCTACAGTGAAATCTTCCAAAGAAGCTTCGGTAGTATTTTCATGAGCGCCGTATGCATTACTAGATACACAAACTATTTTTGTAGCAGTATTTAATTGAGTCTCTTGAAAAGCCTTATTCGTAAAAGCAGTACGCTTAACCACAAAAGGACTAGTTGAACTGGGTAAAGCCACTACATTAGAAGCTACACTAGCTTCTAAATTAACTCCTAATAATGGAGCTAAGTATTTGCTATCAGCCGAAGAGCTTAATATCACCACTTCAACATTTTCTTTTTTTGCGGCTGCGGCTATTGCAGCGGCATATCCTTTAGCTTGAAAAGTTGCTAAAGCGTCATTAGATATATTTAAGATTTTAGAAACGCCGTAAGTCCCTAACTCGTTAGCATTAGTTGCGTTAATTGCAACAGCAGTAACCGAAGACCCCATTGCGTCGGCAACACCTTTGGCGTAAGACGCCACTTCAAAGGCACCTTTTTTTAATTTTCCATCTTCACTTTCAGCATATATTAAAACAGACATAATCGTATTTTTTTTAAGTTAGTAGATAAGGTTAAATTACTTTAGCTTCTTTGTGAAGTAAATCAATGAGTTGATCAATATTATCAGCATCAACTAAAGTAACACTTCCTTTTGGGCTAGGTTTAGAAAATCCATTTGGACTCGTTTGCGTTTCGTTACTTGAAGGTTCAATAACGGTTAATGGTTTTTTTCGAGCCATCATAATTCCTCTCATGTTAGGAATACGAAGATCACTTTCTTCAACCAATCCTTTTTGTCCGCCAATAACTAAAGGTAACGTAGCGCTCAAAGTTTCTTTTCCTCCATCAATTTCACGTATTACAGTTGCAGTAGTACCTTCAATTTCAAGATTAATGCAAGTGTTTATGAAATTAGCATCTAATAAACCAGCGATCATTCCGGGAACTACACCGCCATTATAATCAATAGATTCTCGTCCAGCAATTATCAAATCGTAACCACCATCCTTAGCAGTAGCTGCTATTTGTTTTGCAACAAAAAAACTATCTTCTGGCTTAGCGTTAACACGAATAGCGTTATCAGCTCCAATGGCTAAACATTTTCGCATAGTGGGCTCAACATCGGCTTCGCCTACAGTTATAATGTCAACAGAGGCACCTTGTTTTTCTTTAAACCACATGGCTCTTGTTAAACCAAACTCATCGTTAGGGTTTATAATATAGGAAACCCCATTTTTATCAAATGTTGAGTCTCCATCAGTAAAATTAATTTTTGAGGTCGTATCGGGTACGTTACTTATACATACTAAAATCTTCACGGCTAAAATATATTAGAAATTAATAATTAACAATTTCAGTTAAAAATGAGGTTTTTTTTCAATATCTAACAAAAAATTAACGACATTTTTTTAACTAATACAAAGTTAACGAAATTATCGACAAAATACTATGCATGCATAGTATTTTTTATTATTCAATGCTCTTTTTAAAAGGTTTTTAATTACTATTTTTGTTTTGTATAAATAAATATCAGATTACTATTTGATATTTAACAGGTAAACCAAATTATATAATGAGAACGATACAATTTAGAGAAGCTATTTGCGAGGCAATGTCTGAAGAAATGCGTAAAGACGAAGCTATTTACCTAATGGGTGAAGAGGTTGCAGAATACAATGGAGCATATAAAGCAAGTAAAGGCATGTTAGATGAATTTGGTCCGGAGCGTGTTATTGATACACCAATTGCCGAACTTGGTTTTGCTGGTGTTGCCGTAGGTAGTGCGATGTTAGGAAATCGTCCTATTGTTGAGTACATGACTTTTAACTTCTCTTTAGTAGGTATTGATCAAATTATTAATAATGCAGCTAAAATACGCCAGATGTCTGGAGGGCAGTTTCCTTGTCCAATTGTTTTTAGAGGTCCAACAGCTTCAGCGGGTCAATTAGGAGCCACACATTCACAAGCTTTTGAAAACTGGTTTGCAAATACTCCAGGACTTAAAGTAATTGTACCCTCAAATCCTTACGATGCTAAAGGGTTGTTGAAGGCGGCAATTCGCGATAATGATCCAATTATTTTCATGGAAAGTGAACAAATGTATGGTGATAAAGGCGAAGTGCCAGATGGTGAATATATTGTACCGATAGGTGTTGCTGAATTTAAGAGAGAAGGTACAGATGTTACTATTGTTTCTTTTGGAAAAATTATAAAAGAAGCTTACAAAGCTGCGGATGCTTTAGCTAAAGAGGGAATTTCTTGTGAAATTATAGATTTACGTACAGTACGTCCTTTAGATTTAGAAGCTATATATAAGTCCGTTAAAAAAACAAACAGACTTATAATTTTAGAAGAAGCTTGGCCATTGGCTAATATTGCTTCCGAGATCACATACCAAGTACAACAAAATTGTTTTGATTATTTGGATGCTCCAGTAATTAAAATAAATACAGCAGATACTCCAGCGCCTTATTCACCTACGTTATTAGCAGAATGGTTGCCAAATAGTGAAGACGTGATTACAGCGGTTAAAAAAGTGATGTATAAGTAATATATACGGCAATAAATTTATTGATTTTAAAAACCAAAACTAATGCAGTTTTGGTTTTTTGTTTTCAAGAGAGTTTGTAATAAAAGAGGGGCTAGCAACTTTTAAATTGCTAGCCCCTTGTTTTTTCTCTTTTGAGTTAATGTGTTATTTTTTTATAATGCAGGTATAATTTGCTTTTTACGAGATACAACACCTGGCAAAACCACTAAATCAGAATTAACTGTAGCGTTAAAAGAATTTTCAGCAATTGATTTTACAGCGTTATTAGCTACAAAGAAAGTTGCTTCTTCTTTAAGTATATCAATTACGAATAGTAATACTTCATCCAAACCTTCTTCCTTTTTAATAGAGGCAATAGTTTCAAGAATGCTGTCTTTTCTATCTAAAATAATGTTAGGAGCGGTAGTTTCTAATACTGAAATACGGTATTTTTTTCCGTTAACTTCATATTTTTTACTGTCCATTTTTATAAGTTCAGCATCAGAAAAATGGGAAACATCGGATTTTGCTTCAAACATTTTTATAGCATAATCGTTGATGTTAATCTCAAGACTTTTAGCTAATGAATTTGCAATTTCTTTGTCTTTATTTGTTGTAGTAGGACTTCTAAATTCAAGCGTATCCGACAATATACACGACAACATTAATCCTTTTATGGCGCTAGGCATTAGATGAACTTCATCGGGAGTCATTAAAGTGTACATAACAGATGCACAGGAAGCTAAAGGTTTTATGCAAATTTCAATAGGACCTGGGGTTTCAATACCTCCAACGAGTTTATGGTGATCTATTATTTGTACAATTTGAGTATCGTTAATATTGTCAAAAAGTTCAGCAGGGTTATTGGTGTCAACAATTATTACTTTGTCTTCCGAAGAAACAGCATTTAACACTTCAGGCACTTCAAAGCCCCAATGTTTTAATACAAATAAAGTTTCCGTGTTGGGAGTTCCTAATACATAGGCCTTAGCTTCAATCCCTTTATTGTTTAAATACCATGCCCATACTAAAGCCGATGCAGTGGCATCAGTATCTGGTGATTTATGTCCAAAAATTTTTACTGACATTCTTTAATTTTTAACTTTTATGCAAATCTATAAAACCTTTTTGATTTTAATCGAATCATTGAATAGTAATCAATGGTATAATCTATAGATGAAAAAATAGGTGTTCTAGTTACTGTGAATAATAATGAAAGGTTGTTGATGAGTTTGATATTTTAAGGGTTAATAATAATTCGTTAAAAAGATATTTTTTGTTTGAATAAATGAAGGCAAACTAAGCTTTGCTTAGTAAATTTGCAGCATGAAAAAAGGTTTTGTTTTAGGAGTGCTTTTTATTCTTCCGCTGGTAGCATATTTATTTTTTGCTTCAGGAGTAAATCATTTTTCTAAGTTACCAGTAATTGAAAAATCTATTGGGAATTTAGAAGATTTTAAAAAATCAAACGATACATTACGCTTAAAAGATAAAATAACAATAGTTGGTTTTATTGGCGACAACATCGATTTAAGTAAAGGAAACCTGTTTAATTTAAATCAGAAAATTTATAATTATTTTCATGAATTTTCAGATTTTCAAATGGTTATGATTGTTTCTGAAGGTAATGAATTAGGAGTGAGTAAAGCGCAAAAAGAGTTAGATCAGCTAACAGATATTCATAAATGGAATTTTGTGTATGGAACTCAATCGGAGATTCAATCTTTTTTTGATAGTTTAAATTCCCCTTTTAAGCTAGATTCAAATAGGTATACCCCTCAAGTATTTATAATTGATAAGAAAGGACAATTACGAGGCCGCGATGATGATGAAGATGAAGGCTTGCTTTATGGTTATGATTCCTCATCACCTGCCGAAATTAATGGAAAGATGAAAGATGATGTAAAAGTTATTTTAGCAGAATATAGATTGGCTTTAAAAAAATACAATAAACTAAAAACCGAAATTTCAGAATAAAATGAAAAAGTATTCATACGTAGGAGTTTCATTCATAATATTAATTTTCGGAATCTATTTTGTGCCAAAAATTGTAGACCGAATCAAAGGAGAAAGTATAGTTAAAAATGATAGGCTAAGCGCAGCTAATCCAAAAACTAATGAAAGATTGGCCTATTTAACAACAGCAGATAAAGAGAAAAGACAAATCCCGGAATTCGCTTTTCGAAATCAAGATAGTTTGCTTATAACGCAACACGATTTTAAGGGAAAAGTAACCGTGGTAGATTTCTTTTTTGTGAGTTGCCCTACAATTTGTCCTAAAATGACTTCGAACTTGGTGTACTTACAAAATCAGTTTATAGATAATTACGATTTTGGAATAGCATCATTTACAATAAACCCTAAGTATGATACTTCAAAAAGATTAAAAAAATATGCTGAAGGTTACAAAGCTTCACACCCCAATTGGCATTTTATGACGGGAGACCGCGAACAGATTTATGAATTAGCAGAAAAAGGATTTAATTTATTTGCAGGAGAAAATAGCAACGTTGCAGGCGGGTTTGAGCATTCAGGGTATTTCGCATTAGTAGACAAAAAAGGATATTTAAGATCTCGTTATGATCAATTTGGAAACCCAATTGTATATTATAGAGGTACGGTAAGCATAGCAGAAAAAGTTGCCGACAACGGAGAAGAAGAACAAATTACGATACTAGAAAAAGACATACTTAAATTATTAAAAGAAGATGGAGTCAGTAAACACTAAAAAGCAAAACAAGTTAATTGTAGCATTATCTATTGTAATCCCTATAGCGGTAGCTTTGTTGTTTAAGATTCGAGTTCCAGGGGTAGAGCGTTTGGGTTTTTTACCACCTATTTACGCAACTATTAATGCAATAACAGCAGTTTTGTTAGTGTTGGCTGTAATTCAAATTAAAAAGGGAAATAGGGGATTACATGAAAAGCTTATTAAAATAGCGATGTCTTTTTCAGTGTTGTTTTTATTGCTTTATGTAGCATATCACGCTACTTCGGATGCCACCTCCTATGGCGGAGAAGGAGTAGTAAAATATATTTATCTTTTTATACTAATCACGCATATTGTTCTTTCGATAGTGGTTATTCCTTTTGTGTTATTTACTTACGCAAGGGCTATAAACATGGATTTTGAAAGACATAAGAAATTAGCCAGAATCACTTTTCCATTGTGGTTATATGTAGCCGTGACAGGGGTTGTAGTTTACCTTATGATTTCGCCGTATTACCCAGCTTAAAAATTATGCGATGAAAATTAAATGCTTTTTAATTGTAGCTATTTTGTTATATAACAATGCTTTTTCGCAGTGCGCTATGTGCCGTGCTGTGTTAGAGAGTGAAGGTGACGGGGGTATGGCAAAAGGAATAAATAATGGAATCACTTATTTAATGGCAATACCCTACATTTTAATAGCATTAGTAGCTTACGGAGTGTATAGGGTAAATAAAAAGAAAGATTAATTTTTATTTAGTAATTCGAAGTAAATAAAAAGATTGTATTTGTTTTAAGCGAAAACGATTGAAGTGTATAAAGTTTTGTTATTCAGTTGGTATAGTTACTATTATATAAATATCTTTAACAAGTAATTTCGTAAAAAACATTTGATGATTGAAATAAAAAACCTTCACAAGTCGTACCAAATGGGTAGCAATTCGCTTCACGTTTTAAAAGGAATAGATTTTAAAGTAAAGGAAGGGGAATTAGTTTCGATTATGGGATCTTCAGGTTCAGGGAAATCTACACTATTAAATATTTTAGGAATTTTGGATGAAGGGGAAGAAGGTACTTATCATTTGGATGGAACACTTATTAAAAACTTAAACGAAACTATAGCTGCTCAATACCGAAACAAATTTTTAGGTTTCATTTTTCAGTCTTTCAACTTAATTAATTACAAATCAGCTTTAGACAATGTATCATTACCGCTTTATTACCAAGGTGTAAATCGTAAAGAACGTGTAGAGCGTTCAATGCATTATCTCGAAAAAGTAGGCTTGGCCGACTGGTCGGGACATTTGCCTAGCGAGCTTTCAGGAGGGCAAAAACAGCGGGTAGCCATAGCTAGGGCTTTAGCCGCTGACCCAAAAGTGTTATTGGCCGATGAGCCTACGGGAGCTTTAGATACCAAAACATCTTATGAGGTTATGGATTTGATTCAGCAAATTAATGAAGAAGGTAAAACGATATTAATTGTTACCCATGAGCCAGACATTGCGAAAATGACAAAACGTATTGTCGATTTAAAGGATGGGCTTATCATAAACGATACTAAAATTGAACCAATAAAAGCGAAAGCAAATGTTTAATATTGAACGATGGCAAGAAATTTTCGAGGCTATTGGTAAAAATAAATTACGAACCGCGCTTACCTGTATTTCTGTGATGTCGGGAATTTTTATTCTAATTATTCTTCTGGGTATTGGCGAGGGTATGAAAAATGGAATAAAGAAACAGTTTGAAAATGATGCAGCTTCTATTGTCAATGTTTGGTCTAAGTCAACTTCTATAGAATATAAAGGCTTAAACCCTAATAGAAATATTTCATTAACTACGGATGATTATGAATTTGCTAAGAAAAGATACGGGGATCACATAGAAACTAAATCGGGGTTTTATCGAAAGTGGGGTGGTTTTGCTACGTATAAAAAAGAATCAGGCTCGTATACTTTTATAGGCGTTATGCCCGATATGCTATCGTTAGAAAATGCTAAATTAAACAGCGGACGTTTTATATCAGAAAGAGATTTGGAAAAGGGAGCCAAGGTTGTTTGTGTTGGGATTCGAGTAGCCAAAGATTTGTTTGGTGATTATACTATAGCCGAAGGAAAGTTTATTGATATAAATAAAGTACAATTTAAAATAATTGGAGTGTATTCTGATGCGGGTGGAGAACGAGAAGATGCTAATTTATTTATTCCGCACAACACTATGACAAAAGTGTATAACGATCCTGGAAAAATAGGTTCAATGAAATTTACATTAACACCAGAATCAACTTTTGAAGCTACCACTCAAAAAGCAAATAAGTTTTTAAAACAATACACTAGCTACTTAAAAAAGAATCATAACATTCATCCAGATGATTTAAAAGCAGTTCAAACTCATAGTTCGTTAGAGGGAGCTAGAAAATATATTATGATAAATGTAATCATAAGTTTGTTTTTTTGGGGAATAGGAATCTTAACTCTAATAGCGGGTATTGTAGGTGTTAGTAATATAATGCTCATTATAGTAAAAGAACGAACCAAAGAAATTGGTATTCGAAAAGCACTAGGTGCTACTCCAAAGTCTATCGTAGGAATGATTTTACACGAGGCTATTTTTATAACTACACTTTCAGGATTTATAGGCTTATTCCTTTCTTTGATATTATTGGAGGTAATTGGTAAGCAAATTAAAAATGAATACATTCTTAACCCTAGCGTAGACTTTAATATTGCTGTTATTATAGTATTGTTATTGATTATAGCAGGAGCATTGGCAGGGTATATACCCGCTAGGCACGCTTCTAGAATTAAACCTATAATAGCGTTACGAGATGAGTAGTAGCTTGCTAAATAAAGACTTGAGGAAAGAAATTATAGAATCCATTAGATCCAATGGGTTCCGAACAATAATTACTGCTTTTGGAGTGTTTTGGGGAATTTTTATTTTGGTATTGTTACTTGCAGCTTCCAAAGGTTTGGAAAATGGTGTTAAAAGAAGTTTTCAAGGAGTAGCTACCAATACTGTGTTTATGTGGGCCCAAGGGATTTCAAAATCATACAAAGGTTTGCCTAAAGGAAGATCTTATCGATTTGATGTTACAGATGCGGAAGCGATACGCCAAAACATAAAAGGCTTAAAAACGGTTTCTCCCAGAAATAGACTTGGAGGTTATGGCTCTTCAAATAGTGTTCAATATAAGTTGAACAATGGGTCGTACAGTGTTTATGGGGATTATCCTGAGATTTTAACTCAAAAATCATTAGATATACTAGCAGGACGTTTTTTAAATTACAACGATATTCAAAAAAAAAATAAAATCGCTGTTATTGGTAAAGCGGTGAGGAATGAATTATTTAAAACAGGAGAAAATGTTTTAGGAGAGTATATAAAAATTCAAGGGGTAAGTTTTAAGATTATTGGTGTGTATAGTGCGAATAGTTCAGGGGCAAGAAGTGTAGAAGAGCAAAAACAGATTTATATACCATTTACAACATATGATTTAGCGTTCAATAACGGGGGAAAAGTAGGCTTTTTTGCTATTACGGCTAAGGATAATAATTCCATTACTTCTCTAAAAGAAGATATTATGGCGCTTTTGAGGGAAAGGCATACCATTCATCCAGAAGATGAAAGAGCTATAGGTAATTTTGATTTATTTGAGCTTTTTAGTAAAATTTCAGGATTGTTTGTAGCACTTACAGGAGTCGCTTATTTTGTTGGTTTTTTAATTTTAATTTCAGGAATTATAGGGATTAGTAATATTATGTTAATTGTAATTAAAGAACGCACTAAAGAAATTGGTGTTCGAAGAGCCTTAGGAGCTACACCATCAAGCATACGAAGGCAGGTGTTAATAGAATCGTTGTTTTTAACAGTAATTTCAGGAATGGCGGGAGTAAGTTTTGCTGCTTTTGTAATAGCTATAGTTAACATTATTTTAGAAAAAATTAACGATCCAGAAATGATGTTTGCAAATCCATCAGTAAGTCTTTTAAATATAGGAGTAGCTTTGTTTATACTCGTAGTATGTGGTTTGTTGGCGGGATTAATTCCTGCGCAAACAGCTATAAAAATTAAACCCATAGAAGCCCTTAGGAGCGAATAAAGAAGAAAATTATTATAATGAAAAAATCTAGCACGGTTATTATTTTACTATTTATTGTTGTAGCATTTGTAGGTTCGCTATTTTATTTTTGGAAGCGAAATCAAAAAAGCCCTATAACGTATACTACAAAGTCAGCCAAAATAGAGACTATTACTTTAAGCACCATTGCTACGGGAAGTATTATTCCTGAAGAAGAAGTTTCTATACGTCCTAATATATCGGGTATTGTTGATAAGATTTACGTTAAAGCCGGAGATCAGGTTAAAGTAGGAGATAAAATAGCTTCTATAAGAGTAGTTCCAGACATACAAAATGTACAAGCTTCTTTAAATAGTGTACGTACTTCAAAAATTGATTTAGAAAATCAAAAGAAAATATTTGACCGTCAAAAAAAACTATATGGTCAAGGGGTAATTTCAGCTAACGAATTTGATAATTCTCAAGCTCGATTTGAGCAAGCAAAACAATCCTATGTTTCGGCAAATGAAAATTATCAAATTGTAAAAACGGGTACAGCAAAAGGTTTGGGTAATTTAGCAAATACCACTGTAAAAGCTACTATTAGTGGTTTGTTGCTGGATGTTCCTGTAGAGGTTGGTAACCAAGTAATTCAAAGTAATAACTTTAACGACGGGTCTTTAATAGCTTCGATAGCCGATATTTCTAAAATGATTTTTAAAGGAAAAGTAGATGAAAGTGAAGTTGGGAAAATTAAAGAAGGAATGCCTATAAAAATTACCGTAGGTGCTTTGCCAGACGAAGAATTTAGTGCGGTGCTAAATTATATCGCGCCTAAGGGGGCAGAGGTAAATGGAGCAGTACAATTTGAAATAGAAGCAAAATTGCAATTAGAGGCGGAAGATAAAATAAGAGCAGGATTAAGTGCTAATGCTTCTATAATATTAGACGAAGCGAAAGATGTGCTTGCGATTAGTGAAGGGTTGGTTCAGTATGATAAAGAAACAAAAAAACCTTTTGTAGAAATAGAGGTAAGTGATCAAGAATATGAGCGAAAGGATATCGAAATTGGAATAAGCGATGGAATTACCGTTGAGGTAAAAAGTGGCTTATCAAAAGATGCTAAAATTAAAGAATGGAATTCTATTTCAATTCCAGAGGAAAAAGGTAAATAGCAATAAAAAGGTTTAAACGTAACGATTAGTAATGAATCAATTAATAAAAATAGGTATATGTTTTTTTGCGAGTACATTTATTACTTTATGTGCACAGGAAAAAAAAGAGCTATGGACTTTAAAAGAGTGTATGGATTATGCAGTTGCTAACAACTTACAGGTAAAGATTCAGGAGTTAGGGTTAGATGAAGCAGAGATTAATATTTTAAATGCACAGGGTAACTATTTACCAAGTATTTCGGGTAATGCAACAAATACATGGAATTCAGGATTGAGTAGGAACCCCATAACCAATACCAATGAAAGGTTAACGGTGAGGAATTCATCATATTCTTTAGGGGCGAATATTGCAGTATTTTCTGGTTTGCAAAACTACCATCGTTTACAATCTGCAAAACTTCAAAAAATAGCGAATCAATACAATATCGATACTACTAAAGATAATATTAGATTACAAATAGCGAATAGTTATTTGCAAATCGTAATACAACAAGAAAATTTAGAAGTGTTAAAAGCACAACACTTGATTACCTTAGAACAGCTAAAGATAACGCAACAATTAGTGGATGCAGGTAATTTGCCAAGGGGAGATATTTTGACATTACAGGCAACATCTGCAACAGATTTACAAAATATAGCAAATGCTGAAAATAGCGTAATTATATCAAAAACAGCTATGAAACAGTTGTTGAACTTGGATTTTGATAGCGTATTCGAGGTGAAGTCTATTGAGCCTTCGTTTAATGATTTGGCAGTTTTAGAAAAGCCAATAACTACAATTATTGGTACTGTATTAGGGGTACGTAATGAAGTGAAGTTGGCGGAAAAAAATCTAGAAATTTCTGAGCAACAAATTGAAATATCAAAAGGGAATCTATACCCTTCTGTTTCAGCATTTGCTAATGCAGGTTCTAGTGAGTCAGGAGGAATAAACGATCCTTTTTTTACTCAAATAGATGAGAATTTTGGATTTAATTATGGCTTATCGGTTGCGGTTCCAATTTTTAACAGATTTCAAACTAAAAACTCGGTACTACAATCTAAAATTAATAAAGAGAGAAATGAGCTGCAGTTAGAGCAAGTAAAGCAGCGCTTGTCTCGTGATGTATACCAAGCTTATTTAGATGCTCAAGCAAGTAACAAAGCTTATGAAGCCTCAAAATTAGCAGTTACTGCAAATGCTCAAGCCTATGAATATGCTAAAAGTAGGTATGAAGTAGGTATTAGTAATTCAATAGATTTTACGCAGGCAAAAATTGTATATCAAAACAGTCAAATTCAGCTGATACAATCAAAATACGATTTATTGTTTAGGTTAAAATTATTAGAACTTTATATAGAAGGTAAGATTGAAAAATAGGTGCCTAAGCTAATTTAAGCTCTAAATTGTTATTTGTTAATAAAATTGTATATTTATACTTGCAAGTATTATAAAAAATAACAATGTCGAAATTTGGTAACTTAATTGATATTAGTAAACCGGTGCTTTTAGACTTTTTTACTGATTGGAGTGAAATGTCTAAAGCTATGAACCCTGTGCTTAGAGATGTTGCTGCAGCTATAGGGGATAAAGGGAAAGTAATTAAGATAAATGTAGATAAAAACGAGGATTTGGCCAATGCACTACGAGTAACAGGTGTGCCAACTTTAATGATTTATAAATCGGGCAAAATGGTGTGGCGCCAAAATGGGGAACAAGACGCCAATACACTTATAGCGCTAATGGGTCAATACCTTTAAATTGATACCCCAATTTACTAAAGTGATTAAGAATACGAGGGAGTACATATCTTAATTTATCTTCTGCTTTTTTGCTATCATGAAAAACGACAATGGCACCTTCTTTGGTATTGTCAATCACATTGTTTAAGCATTTGTTTTTTGAGATGTTGACGTCAAAGTCAGCACTTAAAACAGACCACATTATAATTTTATAGCCGTTTTCTCTTATTAATTTTCGTTGTGCTTTAGTGCATTTTCCAAACGGGGGTCTGAAAATTTTGGTTTTCGTGTCAGGGCTATAAAGTTTAGAATCCACCAGCATAATTTCTTTCAAGTAGCCTTTAGTGGTTGTTTTCCAGCCATTTTTATGATGTTGTGTGTGGTTTCCTAAACTGTGCCCTTCGTTTTTGAGCTGTTTAAATATTAACGGATTTTTATCCATATTATCGCCTATGCAAAAAAAAGTAGCTTTTGCATTATAGCGTTTGAGTTGCTCTAAAACAAATAAAGTAACTTCTGTAGGCCCGTCGTCAAAAGTAAGGTATATAGTTTTTTCAGTGTTACTGAAATGCCAAATACGTTTTTTAAAAATAATTGAAAGCCACCGAGGACTTTTTACCCAGTAAGCTTTCATTTATTTAATTGGTAGAATCTATAATCTTTAAAGCTTCTGTAGCTTCTTTAGGTAAGTTTCCCTTATCCGTTTTGTAACCTTCCTTGTCCTTGTCGTAAAAAGCTCCAAATAGCTCTAAATACCCGTTAAATTCGTCTGCTTTTTTATCGAGTATTTCATAATCTTCATTAATCATTAAAAGATCAACTACACCTCTATAACGCTCGACTTGAGTAATTATTTTTTCGGCATGTTTGTCGTAATAGGCGATTTCCATTCTTCGCTGTTTTATTTCGTCATCCTGTTCTTCGGGAGCTAAACTAGCGTAGTAAGCTAATTTTTCTTGATATTTAAAAGCGAGTTTATTCCAAAGTTCACGTGCTTTTTCGATTTCACCTATTTGGTAATATCCACTAATAAAAGGTTCGATTAATGTGTAGTATTCATAAAATTCAATAGGCATTTTTTCTAAGCTTAAATCAATAATAGCTTTAGCTTTATAGGCCTTTTTTTCGTTAATCAAATTCTCCATCAATCGAGCTAAAGTACTGCGATAAGTAATTGCGTTTTTGCGAGTTTCCGGATCGTGATATATGTTAGGATCTTCACTGTTTCCCCAATCCCACTTCATAACCATGTCATACAATTGGTCGGTATTAATGCGCCCCATTTCAAAAGGATTGTTTCGGTCTAGCGGAGTTTTAATAGGTACTAATTGGTATGTTAATCCAGTAAGTTGTAGGTAATCCTTCATCCATAAATAATCATCATCGCCAAAGCTTCCTCCTGTAAAATAAATTGGGCGTTCCCAATTATTATTGGCAAGAATATCGAGCATCAGTAAGCGGTTTTTATAAAGCAGGTCTTCTTTAATATGGAAAACCATTTCATCAACAATTAAATGAGCATCTTCAGGGGCAACAATGCCATTTCTTAAAACAGCTTCTTTATCTACCGGAATGCGTACATTTTTAGTAGGAAAGGTGTTTATGAAAGTTCCACTTTGTAATTCGGCTTGCGTTCGTTTGTCAGGGTTTTCAATCCAATTCATCCAACTTTTAATGTCAAGCGTATCGGTAGTCAATTCCTTGTAGTAAATAGCATCATTATTTCCCCAACGGTAAAATTCATGTTCTAGTTGTGACGGGATAGGAGGACTTTTGTAAGCCGCTCTTTTCATTTGGTCGATATACCAATCGGTAGCAAATAGGCTGGTGTTTACAGTACGTACATCGGTACGAAACTCTTCGATATCTTGAGCATACCAAAGCGCAAACGTATCATTATCGCCAATGGTAAAAAGTATGGCGTTTTCGGCACAAGATTCTAAATACATTTTAGCCATTGCTGGAGCCGTGTATTTGTTAGATCGGTCATGGTCGTCCCAGTTTTGAGAGGCCATTAATACAGGAGCCGCTAAAAGGGTAAGCGTTAAAACAGAAGGGATGCTTACTTTAGGAGATAAATATTTTTTTAGCCCTTCGTAAATTCCGTAAACTCCAAAGCCTATCCAAATAGCAAAAACATAAAAAGAGCCTACTAAAGCATAATCACGCTCGCGAGGTTCAAAAGGACGTTCGTTAAGATACACTTTTAGGGCTATTCCTGTAAAAAGGAAAAAAAGTAGGAGTACCCAGAAATTCTTTTTATCGTACTGAAGTTGAAACAGAAGACCAATAAGTCCTATTATTAAAGGAAGAAAATAGTAGGTATTTCTTGCTTTGTTTTTGAGGTCATCCGTGGTTAAAAAATCTTGATTTCCTAAACGGATTGCATCTATAAAAGAAATACCACTAATCCAATTTCCATCTTCGTTGGTGTATTTTCCTTGGTTGTCATTTTGTCGACCAACAAAATTCCACATAAAATAACGCCAATACATATAGCCAAATTGATATTCAAACATGTAAGAAACATTATCTATAAAGGAGGGCTTTTTTACATTAATATATTCCCCAAAACGGCTTAAAAATTTAGTGTATTCTTCCAAGGTTAACTTTCCTTTTCGGTAATCACTCATAAATTCACCAACTACTCGCTGTAAATCTTTGTCCGATGCATATTGTCCTTTAATGGTGAATTTTAAAGGTCCTGTAAAACGCATGTAATTTTCAGCATGTTCACTACTCCACATTCTAGGTAAAATAGCTTTGTGTTTGTCTTCTAGATTTTGCCTTGCATTTTTGTAATCATTTACAATAATATATTTCTTTTTTTCTAAGTCTTTCTCATATTTAGGTTTATCATCTAAATAAGGCTTTTGAGGATCTAAGCCACCATAAATTTCTGAAAATTGGGGTCCGTAAAAAAGATGTGTTTCTTGGTATTGTTCACGATTATAATAAGCTAAAAGTTCTCTTGCATTGTTAGGGTTGTTTTCGTTGATTACGGTACCCGCATTTGCACGAATAGGAAGCATTAACCAGCTCGAAAAACCAATAAATATGAATAATATGCAAAGTATAAGTGTGTTAATTTGAGCGTAACCTTTGTTAATAGTGAATTTGATACCGAAGTAAAAAATTACGATAAATAGTAAGCCAGTAAAAATAGTACCCGAGTTAAATGGAAGCCCTAGACTGTTTACAAAAAACACCTCTGTTTTTCCAAAAAAGGCTAAAGTGTAAGGGAGTAGTAATTTGAAAATAAACATTAATATGGCAACCACTACTACATTAGCAATTAAGAAGTTTTTTAGGGTGATTTCTTTGTAATTTTTAAAGAAGTATAAAAAACCTATAGCGGGCAACGTTAACAAGCCCATGAAGTGTACTCCAAAAGATAATCCAACTACAAATGCAATAAGTATAAGCCAGCGGTTTCCTCTAGGGGTATTCATTTCGCTTTCCCAACGTAATCCTAAATAAAATAAAATAGATAATATGAATGAAGCCATAGCATATACTTCGGCTTCTACAGCATTGAACCAAAAACTATCGGTAAAGGTAAAAGCAAGAGACCCTACAGCGGCACTCCCTAAAATCATCCATTGAGAAGCAGGTTCAGTTTCTTTATTCTTTGAAATTACTAGTTTTTTAATGAGGTATGAAATAGACCAAAACATAAAAAGAATAGTAAATGCCGAAGCAAAAACAGACATCATATTTACACAAAGGGCAATTAATTGAGCGTTTCCAAAACTAAAGGTTGCAAAAAAAGCACCAATCATTTGATATAATGGTGCCCCTGGAGGATGCCCAACTTGTAATTTAGCAGAAGTGGAAATATATTCACCTGCATCCCAAAAACTAGCGGTGGGTTCCACAGAAAGGGAGTAGGTTATAAAAGCAATAGCAAATACAAGCCATCCGATAATAATATTCCATTTCTGGTAGTTGAAAACCTTCATATAAATAAATGTAAAAAAAGTTGTAGCGAATTTAGTGATTTATATAGATACGACTAGAAAACCTTTGAATTTCAATTTTAATTTTTTTTTACTTTTTTGTTTGGAATAATGGAATTAAGTATTAAATTTGCACCCGTGTTACAAAACACTGGTCTATGGTGTAACTGGCAACACGTCTGTTTTTGGTACAGAAGAGTCTAGGTTCGAGCCCTAGTAGACCAACAAAAGAGCTGAAATTTATTTTTCAGCTCTTTTTTTATGTCTTGTTTAAACAAAAATCTTGTGAACACTATAACGGATCAAGTCATAAAAGATTAAGTCGGATTAAGCCGTGAACACTATAACTATACAACAAATTTTAGGAATGATCCATGATCCCATTGTTTTTTACAATTACACACATCAAAACAAATATAACAAACTACATCACTAAAACTTATATTTAAATCCAATCAAATGACTGTTGTTTAGGCTACTGTACGATAGTTCTAGGTGTTTTTTTTGATACGGAGTGGTAAATAAATAGGAGCTTCCAATACCGATAATTGCACCTGCTAATATATCAAATTCATCATGTCTGTTGGCGTCTACCCTACTAAAAGCAGTAAATCCAGCAGCTAAATAAGCGGGAATGCTGTATTTAAATCCGTAACGTATGTGTACGTAAGATGCTGCCTGAAATGTTGTAGAGGTATGCCCTGAGGGAAATGAGTTGTTATTACTTAAATCGGGTCTGGGTTTATCAATCGTTTGTTTTAAAGTGAATGTAATTGCTTGATTCAAAAGAAAACTTTTTGCGAATTGCCAAGCTCCTTTTTTGTCTTTTTTTAATAGTGTAGTTCCTAAAGCGTAAGCGGGTACTGCAATTAGAAATAGATCTCCTGCATCCTCAATAGTGCTGCTTTGAGAGTAATTTCTTTGAAGTCCTACAAAAAGGAATAACATTACGAGTATACTGGTGATATGTGCTTTCATAGATGTGTTTTTAAATAGTTTTAATTAAAAGCCGAAGCCTAATTTAAATGCAAATCGCAAACCTTCATTGGCAGAAAATAAGGAAGCATTACCTACTAAAATATCTGCTGCGTTTATAAATAACCCTCCTCCGTATGAATTGTTCCATTTTTGAGAATTATTATTGGATAACCACACTTTTCCATAATCAAAGCCTCCGTAAAAACCAACATTAAGAGGTGCTAAATTTGTTTTTAAGCGGGTAACAATTACTCGTAAATCGGTAGTTTGGTAAAGGGATCTTTTTCCTGTGAAGCGTTGATTTCGAAAACCTCGCAAACCATTATCCCCACCGATAGTAGCTGCTTGGAAAAACTCAAAACTATTACCAAAATTTATATGCGATCCTACTTTAGAAGCGATTACTATTTTACCATTGGAATTAATTTTATGATCAAAGCTTAGAGAAGGTTTTATGTATGTAAATCCTTTAGCAGTACTTAGGTTAGTTTTGTAACCTGCTATTAATTGGGCTTCGATACCCAAAGTAGGGAATGCTTTTTGGTCTTTGTTTATAAAATTGTATTCAGCTTCTAAACCTAAAAAGTTTTTTCGAGAATTGATGTCATCACCTAAAGTACTAATAAAACGATTAGGACTTCGTTCTACCTCAATACTTTCATAACCGATGGAGGTTTTGAATGTAGCCCCTAAATAACTTTTCCACGAAAGTGAAGGAGCGACTTTAAATTCACTTATTTTAACCCTATTAAAATCCAAGTCGAATTGATCTTCATCAGTAAAATTAGGGTTTTCGGTGTTGTTGCCAAATCCGAAGAAATTAATACTATAATTAGGGCTAGTAAGCCTAAAGTCTATACCAAAATTCAAGTTTTTAAACACATTAGCAAACTCACTATTATGGGTGATTTCAAAACCATTGGTAGCAAAATAATAAGCCGCTTTAAAAGTGTGAACAGAGGTAAATGGATTGCGCTCAAAACCATATAATGTTGTGGTATTGGTGATTCCTAGTTTTATTCCGTCATCAGGGTTAAACCCAATTGCAGGCGCTAGTTGATTAGAGCTGTTTTTTAGCTTTTTGTAATCGTAAATATTTACAGTATAATCATCGCTTAATTTCTTTTTAAACTTACCGTCATTAAGAGTATTCTTCTTTGATTTATAATCGTAAACCGTAATTTTACGCGGATTGGTAATTTTGTAAGTGTCGTTATTCTGACCTCCAATGATTCGAATAGGAATTAATTTTTTTCCCTGTCCAAGGACCTCAAAAGTATCTTTTCCATCCAATCCGTATATCCATATTTCTTTGCTTTCATCACGGCTGTAGGTTCTTTTAAGAGAAACAGTTTCTTTACTACTTTGTTTAACAGTTATTGCTGTTTTTCCATCGCTTAATCTTTCAATAGTCACATAATCTTCTTTGTCGGTTCCTTTAATAAGTACATAGCGGTTTACGTGCTTAAAATAGGCATCTGCTATTTTTTGTAGGTTTCCTTTTCGACCGATTAGTTGCTCTTTAATTTTAGCAATAGTTTTGGGGTCCATTTCTGGAGGAAATTTTTCAAAAGCACTGTTAATAATATCGTTGGTAAGTTGCTCGCTAATTTGTTTTACTTGGGCATCCCAAACTTTTTTTCCAGATCGATTTATCAGTGCAACATCTAGTGGATAGGGAGATAAATTAAACCATTTAGGATTTTTTAAATCGGAGTCGTACTTTTTCAAAACTTTGGCCACAGGGATAATTTTTGTTGCTGTATTTAAAACGGCACCGTCATTCATAATTGAAAAAGCCTGATCTCGGTCTCTTGGAATAGGTTTGTATATTTTTTTTTCACCTTCTTCAAATACTCCCCAGCGCCATTGATCCTCATGCCTGTCCCAATCGCCAATAAGCATGTCAAATAAACGAGCTCTTATGTAAGTTGCTTCGTCGAGCTCATGGGTTGAGTTTTTACGAAGCTTTTGAAGTAAATCAGTAGTACTTATAATTTTTTTAGGAACACCAAAACTAGTTAATTCTTTTTGAGAAGTGGCTACGCGCTCTTCAATCATGTATAATTCATCTCCAAAATCGGCGGTAAACCCTTCTAAAGCCTTTTGTTTAGGAATGTAATATAATTTGGGGTTGGAATGATAAACATTAATAGCTTCTGCTAATTCTCCGATAACAAAAGGAGCATAAGGTTGTGAGCCAGCAAAAACATCCAACAAAAAGTTTTCGGTAATTGTATTATCAAATTCATCTTTAATATAAGTTTCTTTAAAAGCTACAGCTTGTATAAATCGTAAGGCATTTTTACGTAATGCCCTCATGGTATATTCTTTACCAAGCGAATCTTTTAAACGTAAAGATTTAGATTGATTGCCGCCCCCTTTTCTAACAGGAGTTAAGCCGCCATATAAAGTATCTAGGTTTACAGTTGGTGCGGTTACTTTTTTGCTATACTCCTTGCGGTAACGATCTCCCCAAAGCCATTGGTATAGCTTAGTTTTGGTAGTTTCTTTTTTTGTATATATAGAGGTACTTACAGAGTTCGAAGAAATAGGTTTGTAAGTTACTTCTTTGTTTTTGTTAATCGTAGGGTACACTTCTGTTTCAAAAACGATAGTGTTATTTGGGGCGGAATAAAAACGAACGTAGGAAGACCCATCTTCAAAAATATCTAACCTAGCATAACCATATTCGCCGAATGAAAATTGCCCATTAGCCAATCGGGTTTCACTTTTTTTAGAGCCGCTACCACTTATAATTTGAGTTAAATTATCTTGGGAGATGTATTGTAAACTATGTTCGTGGCCAGAAAGAAAGATTACTTTATCATTTTCTTGTGCGAGTGTTACAATTCGTTTTTTTAAACTTCTGTAATATTTGTTATTAATATCAGCATTTGAGAGGCCACTCGTATTTCGGACGATATTTTTTAAGGATCCCAATATTGGAAAAGGCTTTAGATGTTGTTTTGTAGCATATTGTCCCCCGTGATGACCATTAGTGTACATAGGATGATGCATAGCGATTAAAGTCGTTTTTCCTCTAGCTTTTTTAATTAAATTTTCAAATTCATCAAAAAACTGTTCTCGCGTTTTTATTTCACAGTCATCATTTATTGTAGGGTGTTTGTTCCAATTGGTAAGGTACCATTGCGAATCAATTACTATAAGTACTGTAGAGTCATCAATTTTTACCTTGTGTATAGGACAACCATTTTTAGGAAGGAAACTATTTTTCCCTAATTTATCCTCAATATAATTCCTTTGTCTTTTTAGGCCTTTTAACCCAGAATACCAATCGTGATTTCCTGGAATAAAAATGGGGTTACCCTTAAAATTGGTTAAAGTTTCTATCTGCGTATTTAATTGATGAATAGCATAATCTCTAGATTTATTATTTTTATTGGGTAAACCTTTAGGGTAAGCATTATCGCCTAAGAATAGAACAGTACTGTTTTTGGAAGCTTTTTTTAGTTCGGATTCAAAAAGCTGTAAACTTTTAGATTTTAGCCCTAAAGTGGAATTTCCAGCATCTCCAATAAGATACAGTGAATGCTTAATTTTTTTGTTTACAGGAAAGGAAGCCGTTTTCTTTTCGACCTTGTATTGAGGTTTGTAAGAAGCACAAGCAGTTAACAGAAGGATTGTTATAGTGAGTACAATATGTTTTTTAATTCTCATAAGGTTAAATTAATAAACTATAACTCTTAAAAAGAAGTCGTAGTCTATAACGGGTTTGCGAAACTAACTTTTGTATATTTAAATAGTCCTTAAAATAAGCTTATCATAACAAACATTATTTATTTTAAATAAGAATTTAATTAAATGCAAGAGCTACTTATTGAAGTCGAAAAATATGTGTCCGAATTATTACGACACCAGTTACCAGAAACTTTCTTTTATCATAACCTAAGTCATACGCAACGTGTAGTTAGAAATGCAAAAAAAATAGGCGAAGCAGAAGGTATTTCGGAAAAGGAAAAAGATATTGTTGAAATTGCTTTATGGTTACATGATGTAGGTTATGTAAGAAATCATAAAAATCATGAAGATGAAAGTGTGATTTTAGCTAACGAATTTTTAAAAAAGAATGGAGTAGCGACAGCAGATACAACAGCTATTTTACAACTAATAGAAGCTACCAAAATGGAGTACGCTCCTAAAAACTTACTCGAGTATATTGTTAAAGATGCAGATACGGCACATATAGGGAGTAAGGATTATGGGGATATTTCAGAACTACTTCGAAATGAGTGGGAAAATACACTCAACAAGGTTTATACCGATAGTGAGTGGACAAATGAGAATATTAAGTACTTAAATAAAGAGCATCATTATTATACAAATTTTGCTATTCAAAACTGGCAGCAAACAAAGGATAAGAATTTAGCAACGCTTTTGAAAAAGCTTAAAAAACAAAATTCGGAAGAGCAAAAGGAGTACCTGAAAAAAGAAGAATTAGTACGTAAAAAAAACAGAAGTCTATTGCCTGAACGTGGTGTAGATACGATGTTTAGAGTAACGCTTCGCAACCATATAACATTAAGTGATATTGCAGATACCAAGGCCAATATTTTACTGTCGGTAAATGCAATTATTGTTTCTTTAGTTTTGGCAAATTTACTTCCTAAATTGGATAATCCTTCGAATACTTACTTGGTGTATCCTACAATTGTTTTTGTGTTGTTTACGGTAATTACCATGATACTTTCCGTACTAGCAACAAGGCCAAACGTTACTAGTGGTAAGTTTACAAAAGCGGATGTTAATAATAAAAATGTAAATTTGCTTTTTTTTGGAAATTTCCATAAAATGGAACTTAATGACTTTGAATGGGCTATGAGTGAATTAATGAAGGATAAGGACTATTTGTATAGCTCAATGACAAAGGATTTATATTTTTTAGGAAAAGTACTCGATAGAAAATATAAGATATTAAGAGTAACCTATACTTTCTTTATTATAGGAATTGTAGTGAGTTTAGTTGCCTTTTCTATAGCTTTTCGATTGGCAGTTTAATCCTTTACAATTTTTAGCAGATCGTTATAAGAGTAAAAGGATTTATCGTGTTTGTTTTTGGTGTACAAAATAGGAACTCTAATAGCTTTTAAGCCAGTAACAGCTTGTAAATCTTCTAATTCTAAAATTTCAATTTTAGTACCTAAATAATGTTTTGACTGTAGGAATTTTATATATTTTAAGTATTCGCGTTCATCTTGTTTTTGAGAATAAACAATAGTAATTTTTCCTTTTTGGGTAATTCGTTCGTTGGTGCCTTTAACAAAAGCTTTGTCTACTCGTTTTTTTACAACTTCGTAACGTGCATTATAAGTGCCGTCTACATCAAATTTCTTTTCATCCATTCGAAAACGAATTGTTAGCGGTGTATTAAAAACTAAAATCATAGAGGCAACATCTAGCTTTACAGGGAACTCAGGCTGCATGTGATAAAAAGAGTTTTCCATTTCGCACATTACCTGTAGTTGCCACAATCTTAGATTTTGTAAATAAATAGGGTCGAAACTGTTTTTTTTGGTGATGGACTCGCCAATATACATGCTGTGTTCAATACCATCGGTTTTAAAACGTTCAAAAAAGTGAGGATACATATTTTGAGCCTCTAGTTGTTTTTTGTCGAGTAACGAAGCCATTTTTTTGTTAACTAAAGTAACGGTGTCATCATAAGCCTTACGGTGTTTATAAACTATTTTAATGCTGGTTTCAATGTTTTTATAGTAATTAGATATTTGCGTAGTAAGTTTATTTGATTTTGCTGTATGCTTAAATAAATTGTCAATTTCAGTAGTTAAAAAACGATTTATTATTTGTTCGCTATCTACTTTAAAATTCTTTTCCAAAGATTTTAAAAATGAATTTACTTGAAAAAGATATTGATGATAAATAGGTAAAGGATCTATCGCAACTGCCTTTGTTAGTATGGTTTTTACAGCTACAAGTTGTAGATTCAGATCTTGCTTTGTAGCCCAATTTCTAGCTTCGGAAGAGCCTTTAATATCTATTTGACCATATAGCGGGTAAACCTCTTTAAATATAATTTTATTAAAAGAAACCTGATTTCCTTCAGCTTGAAGTCTCATAAAACGTTTCGCTTCTTTTTTAAATTTCCAATGTACGCTCGAGTGTATAGAGGTACATTCTTTTTGTATAATCGCTTCAATTAAATTTTCTTCCTCTTCTTTTGAGCGCTCTACTGCAGCAATAATATGAGGCATTACATCGGCTAATTTATTTGCATTTACACTGTTCAATTTTTTAGGTTTATCCGATACTAATTCAAGAACTCCTAATAATTCATTTTTATTAAATACAGGAGCTAAAATAGCACTACCAATATTTTGAACATGTAACGTTTCTATTTGCGGAATTTGAGTTTCAGAATTTTTATGTTTTTTAGATATATCGGATATCGCAACATATTTGTGTTCTTCTATTAAACGTTTGTAGGACCAATTACATAGGCAAGAGGAGCAATGAGCACTTTTTTTACTGTTTAATAAAAAGCTATTTAAATTCATGCCATAAACACTTTCAAAAGTATGTTCTTCCTTATTATAAATAGAAAAACCTACTCTGAGGTCTTTGATATTTAATAATGATGCAAAAACTTCCTGAAATTGATGTATGAAGTTTTCTTGAATTTTTTTATCGCCTATAATTAAACTAGATTTTATGTTGGAAATAGCTTGGTCATCAGTAACATCAAATATATTTGATATCACAAATCCTTTTAATAAATAACTGTTTTCAGGAAATTTAGATTTCCATAATTCTAAATTTTCATAATTATCAATTAATTCATCAATATCTTCTGGAGTTATTGAAACTGCTTTTTCTGTAGGTATTATTTCAACAAAATCAACATTGTATAAAATTTTATAATGTCTGTTAATTCCGTTAGCATCGGGAATGGTATAAAATAATGGGCGCTTTATGTTTAAATCATAACCATAGTAGCTTTTTAGTATAATTAGGCACGCGAGAATATATTTGTCGTGTGCAGGAATATTTTCCATTTCCAAACGAAACTCTTGCCCTGCCGCTTGTACAATGTTTTGAAATCGTTGAGAAGAATTAAATATAATATTATGAAAAGGAATTGAAGCTGTTTTAATTTCATTTAAACTCAATACCTCGTTAAATGAATCCTGTAATATAAAACGAATTTCTTTTTTGTAGGTTTCTAATAACGAAACCTCGCTAAACCCCTCCCTAAGCAAAGGAATGTTTTTTTGAAAATCAATAATTTTTTTTGCTTTTAAAGCGGTAAACTCATTATTACTTTCAGTTAATTTCTCGTACTGTTCTATATATTTATTGAAACTGATTTTCAATATAAACGGGGATACTGTAGCTTCATTTAAATCATTCATAGTAGTAGCGCCTTTAAATACAAGTTATAATATTCAGTCGTTAAAAGTAATAGATATTACAGACTGTTTTTATAGAATTAATATTGTATTTATTTTGAATAAGCACCTGTGTTTTATTTTAATTTATTCTAAATAAAACTTGCGAAAATATGATTTAAGATTATATTTGCGTAACTATTAAGAATTGATCTAATTAAAAAAAGAAAATGAAATTAACTAAACATTCAATCGCCTTACTAGCGCTAAGTGGACTATTTGCAGTGTCCTGTGGAGACGATGACCAAAGTAGCACACCTAAATCAGTTTAGATACTGAAGTAAACAGAGAAGCAGTAGTAAGTAATTACGTTAATATTGTAAGTACAGGATATAACAATTCTGTAGCTAGTGCAGGAACGTTTAACAATGCTTTAAGAGCATTAGCAGCCAACAGGGATGAAGCTTCATTAGAAGCAGCAAAGCAAGCATGGTTGAGTGCAAGAGAAGATTACCAACCTACAGAAGCTTTTCGTTTTTATGGGCCTATAGAAGAGGTTATTGAGGGAAGTCAAGATTTACCTTATGAAGTATCTATAAACGCTTGGCCTTTAGATGAAGCCACTGTTACAGGCTTTATTGCTAGTAACTCTACATTTACGGAATCATTATTTTTATCAGAATTTAATGAAGATGATAATATTACTGTTGGATGGCATCCTATAGAATTTGTATTGTGGGGTGCAGACTTAGATAGAACAAATGGTAGTATTGCAGGAAATAAAGATATTGCAGATTTTACAACTAATGAGTTCAATTACTTGGTAGCAGCAGGTGATTTATTAGTAGAATATTTAGATGACGTCGCTAGGCGATGGACAGATGAGGGAGGTTTTGGAGCTACTTTTGTAGCGGACTCAGACCAAGCAATAGAAAACATCTTATTAAGTATAGGGACTTTAGCAAATGCTGAACTTGGTGGCGAAAGAACTCTGGATCCTTGGAATAATCCAGGTGAAGATGCTGAACACTCTTGCTTTTCAGACAATACAAACCGAGATAATGCTTTAAATTGGGCAGGTATTGTAGGAGTTTATCAAGGAGATTTAGTGGGAGTTTCAGGAGCATCTGTTGAAGACCTAATCGCTCAAGAAGACCCAGAATTAGCAGCGAGAATAACAGCACAAATTGCTCTGGTTAACGAAATATTAGAGGTAATTAATCCATTGGAATTTGAAGATGTAATACAATTTGATAGTCCTAATAGATCTCTTATTTTTCAAGATGTCGATCCAGATGAAGAAACATTGATTAGTAGACTAACAGTTTTTGGAAACTTAATTGTAGAAGCAGGAAATGCTTTAGGTGTTAATGTCACTGTAAATTAAATAATTATAAACTCTTTTGCGGGTAATTATACTGCTTGCAAAAAACTTACTTACCGCAAAGTTGAATGTTATATTCAGCTTTGTGGTATACTTTTTTATATGATAAAAGTTATTAAATTTTGTTTTATTATACTGTCAGCATTGTTACTACTTTGCTGTTCGAGTAGTGACGATGGTGTTTATGAAAAGGTGTCAATCAATGCACCAGATCCCGATTCGCAGTTTCCTGGAGGTATTGCGTCTATCGATTTAACGGATGAAAGAGCTTTTAGTCAGCCTTTCCGAACTTTTAGTGTAGCAGAACAAATTGAATTTAAGTCAGGAAACTTTTTATTTCAAAATACTTGGGTGGAAGGCTTTTCTTTAAGTTCGCAAAATTTAGATGGCTTGGGGCCATTTTATAATGCTAGAAGCTGTACTGGTTGTCATGCTAACGATGGTCGCGGTCGTGTACCTGTAGGGGGAGAAAATATAACAGGTTTATTATTCAGACTTCACGGGACTAATGTAAATCCTATTACAGGTCAAAATATTGGAGATCCTATATATGGTGAACAATTTCAAAATCTTGTAGTGCAAGAGATTGACGGACAGTTTGAAGGTAAACTAGAGGTTAGTTATACTGAAATTAATGGACAATATCCCGATGGGACCACTTATAGTTTAAGACAACCCAAATATGGGACTACTAACTTAAACTACGGAGATATTTCGTCAAAAATATCACCACGTATTGCTCCTGTAAATTTAGGATTAGGCTTGTTGGAAGCTATAAGTGAAAGTGATTTACTTGAAAATGCAGACGAATTTGATGCAGATGCAGACGGTATATCTGGAAAGCCCAATTACGTTTGGCATGTCCGAAGCCAAACAAAAATGATAGGACGTTTCGGCTGGAAGTTAGAACAACCTACAGTAAGGCAACAAGTAGCCGCTGCATTTAATGGTGATATGGGACTGTCGACCACTATTTTTCAGGACGATTGTCCAACAGTATTGTCTGAGCAGTGCCCCGATCTTATTTTTGAAGATATTGAGGTGCAAGACGATGCCTTGGAAAGAATTACATTATACTCCAGTGGTTTGTCGGTACCTTTAAGAAGAGATTTTAATACCGAACAAACTAATTTAGGAGCGCAATTATTTAGTCAGATAGACTGCGCAAAATGCCACATTCCTAAACATATAACGGGTTCTAGTGAATTAAGTAAAGCTTTTGAAAATCAAACAATTTTTCCTTACACAGACTTATTATTGCATGATATGGGAGCAGCGCTTTCCGATAATGCCAATAGTTTTGATGCTACGGGTAACGAATGGCGTACACCTCCTCTATGGGGTATTGGTTTAATTCCCGTAGTGAATGGCCATCAAGAACTGATGCACGATGGTAGAGCCCGCAATGTAGAAGAGGCTATTTTATGGCATGCAGGTGAGGCAGCGAATGCCAGGGAAAACTTTAAACAACTTAGCAAAGAAGAAAGACAAGCTTTAATTGATTTTGTAAACAGTATTTAGAAATTATTCCATGATAAAAAAAACAGCCATTTGGCGTATTAGTAGCTTATTTATTCTTACACTATTTTTAGTATATTGTAGTAGTAACGATTCTAATCAAGATATAGAAGCTACTGAAGCCACAGATTCAGCTCGGTTACTTACCAATATTTACCAAAATGGTATTTTAAGCGATTTTAGCGATATGCTTAATTTGGTAAATGAGCACCAAGCTACTTTACAGCAATTTAAAGAAAATACCAACTTGCAAAATTTAGCAACTGCCATTGAAGAGGATAAAGAGCTAAATATTTTGTGGGACAGTATAGAGGTTTATCGCTTACAATTATTACGTTTAGTTTATAGCGATGTTCAACATTTTCCAGTAGAAACAACATCTCTTTTAGATAGAATTAATTCTGAAAATTCTATAAATGAAGCTTTTTTTATAAATCTTCCAGATCGGTTTAAAGGTTTGTTAACCAATAGTTATTTGCTTAATTCGTTTAGTGCAGAAGTGTTTACAAATGAACCAAAATATGTGGATTTTTTATTGGCCAATCTAGCTCAAATAGAAGATAGAATAGTCACCATACAAGATTTTTGGATAGAAGAAGGCGATGCGTTTGTAAGTGCTTCGGGAAGTGGAATTGATCAATCTATAAACAGGTTGTTTAATGTATATATCAATCTTTTAGAAACGATAATGCTGGTAAAATTAGAAGTTCCGCTTACGAATCAAAATCAAGATTTTACCGAATCACCACATAACGATATTTCAATTCTACTTATTGAAGCAAATCTTAAAGCATTACAAAAATCTTTTAATGGCAATTTTCAAAATAGTGCAGATAATTATGGGTTTGATGATTATTTAATAAGTTTAAACCGTGGTGATCTAGCCGATTTTATAAATACTAAAATAGACGAAGCTCTAGCAATATCTTCAAATCTAAATTCATTAAATACTATTGTTAATGAAGCATCGGGAGAAGCAGATGTGTTTAGACAAGCAATTAGAGACTTGTATGTTTTACTTAAAGTAGATGTTTCTAGTGCATTGGATATTACCGTTACTTTTACCGACAACGATGGGGATTAAAAACAAAAGCGAGCTACAAATTTGTAGCTCGCTTTTGTTTGGCACTATATGCAGTAACTAACTTATGCAACACCTTGTTGCGGAGCCCAATGAGAGCACGACATGTTTGGAGCTGCTTTTTGAGGGTTAGCACAAGTACTAGCTTCGTGATGAAAGCAAGTCCCACAATTAATGTCGTTTTTTAAACTGGCTTTCATTTCAAAGCTATCACATGTGTAGCTGTCGCTAACTTTTACTCCGTGAACTTTACATTTTTCTGAAGCCGATAAATTTTCGCAATTTACACAGCTGTTTCCTAATCTTATAGCTATAATCTTTCTATTTTTAATTACTTAAATTTAGACAATAATAGGACTTGAATCAATCCTAAATAATTGATATGTAGTAGTATCTATTTAGACTGTTTTAAAATGTCTTAAGTACGTTTTTTTAACTAAACCGCTAATTGATGCTCTTTTAATAAAGCCATTTTAAGTTCAGTTTTAACTTGAATTACCCATTTTCTTAAGCGTTGTTCAGTCAGTTGAGATTCATTGTCATTATCAATTGCTAATCCGTAAAACAGATTTTCGTTTTCCTTTACTATGGCTACTGAATCGGAAAAACGATAACCTTCGGTAGGCCAGTATCCAATTACAGTACCCCCATTATTAAGAATTACTTCACCTAAAATGCCAATGCCATCTACAAAATATTCACCATATCCTATTTGATCTCCTAACCCGTATATTGATACAATTTTTCCAGTAAAATCAATAGTTTTAAAATCTTCAAAAAAGGATTCCCAATCACTTTGTAAATCGCCATCATACCAAGTTGATAATCCTAAGATCATTACTTTATATTGATTAAAATCTTCAATTGTTGCATCTCCAATTTCCTTAACATCTATATCTTCTGCTCCCCATTCCTCTATAAAGTCCTTAGTGAAATCATCAGTACAACCCGTATCTGATCCGAAAAATAAACCTATTCTTTCCATAATTTTAGTTGAAATTAGAATACAAATATATTTATTTTTAATGATTCTAAATAAATATAACATGTTATATTTGGATTAAATAAATATAATATGAATTTTTTAGACCCTATATTTGACAATAATACCGGAACCATTTACGCTTTGCGTAGCAATTTAAGTATGGACGAACCCATAAATAGAGTGCAGTTACAGATAGGCGATGTTGCAATTTTAATGTATAAAGAAGAAGTTGATGCTTTTTTAAAAACAATTAAGCAAGCAAAAATTAGTGAAGGTTGTAATTGTGAAAACTGTAGCAAAGGGCAACCTTATAAAATAATAAAGTGCAATACGGCTATGGCAAACATTAAATTTAAAATGACCCCATCAAATTTAAACGATCTTGAAGAGTTGGTTATGAGTTTATTTTTTCATGAAAAGATAAACTCAATTTTAGAGAATAATGATATTGATAATTTAAGTATCAACCATTAGAAAAATTCTATTTGTTGGTTACGTTTTTAGATTAAAAGAAAGTTAGGTAATTAGATAATGGCTTGTATAAGTAGTTTTAGGATAGTTAAAGAGGAACTCATCAAATATCTAGAAGAGAAGGATTATAGGAAAACCCCTGAGCGTTATGCTATTTTGGAAGAAATTTATAATAATGACGAACATTTTGATATAGACTCGTTATACAAACGAATGGTTGAAAAAAAGTATCGAGTAAGTAAAGCTACCCTTTACAACACTATGGATATTTTAATTGATTGTAAGTTGGTTCGGAGTCATCAATTTGGAGACAATATTACGCGTTTTGAAAAAAGTTTCTTTTTCGGAAAACACGATCATATGATACTTACTGACACTGGTGAAGTGCTAGAATTTAATGATCCTAGAATTAAGGAAATTCAAGCTACTATCGAGGAAATTTTTGATGTAAAAATAGAACAACACTCCCTGTACTTTTATGGATATAAAAATAAAAAAGACTCGGATACTGATTAGTAGATTTAGATAAATTAATACTGATTAGAAAATTTTAAAAGTCAAGTACCACACCAATACTTGGAATTACTTGGCCTTCACCTTGAGGAATTTCAACTAACGATCTGGGTTGAATAATAGTACCAGTGTTATCTCTTGCGAGTCCAAATTCTGTGGGTTGTGGTTGTTGCTGACTTAATATATTTTGAGCTTCAAAAAACAAATCAAGAGAAAGTTTTTTGAAATTCCATTTTTTGTCAATGCGAATATCTAATTGACTGAACACACCTATTTTTTCCTGTCCTAATTCGTCAAAATCTAAAATAACTTCAGGGAAAGCGTTTAAAGTAGCTTCTTGATTAGTAGGGGCAAATGGAGTCTCTCCAGCAAAGCGGTAGCGAGCGCTTATTTCCCAGTTTTTTTTCAATTTATAGCCTCCAGTAAACGAAATTAAATGTCGGCTATCCCATACCGAGGGTAAAAAAACATCTCGGTTAAACCCTGTAAATTCACTAAAAAACCAAGTGTAAGCAAAAATTCCGTAAAAATTATTAGAAAGTTTTTGTTGAAATTGAAGTTCGGTGCCGTAGCTTCTGCCTTTACCAACGGTTTCAATAGCTTCATTACCCAAAACCTCAAAACCAGCACCTTTGTTTGCTAAAGAAACTTGGTCGAGTACCGAAACAGGGTAGTTGTCATAACTCTTGTAAAACCCCTCTAAGGAAATACTTGAAGAAGGACTAAAATAATGTTGAACCCCAATTACTATATGGTCACTTTGAGTATAATTGGAATTTTGATTAACAAGCGTGTTACTATTATCTCTAAACCCTAAAATAGTATAAGGAGGCAGTTTAAAATAACGCCCCACTGACCCGCTAACACGCCAATCATCTGCAAACTCATAGGATGCTGAAAACCTCGGCGAAAATGTGGAAAGTAAATTATCTTCGTTGGTAAATGTATCGTCATCAAAACGTACTCCCAAAGAAAGATCTAGTTTGTCATTAAAAAAGCTTTTGGTAAGGTTTGAAAAGTAACCGTACTTTACAAAATCAATTTTTGTAATAAAAGCTAGGTCATCTGTTACGTTAGTAGTATTGTTTTGATAGTCCGAATATTGGGTGTTGAAACCAGCAGTAAACTTCCAATCACCAAAAAATTTAGTGAGCTGATACCTTAATTTAGTTTCAGACTCTACGGCATCGTTTCTAAAAATAATATCAGTTTCATTTTCTGGGTTTTCAAAGCGCGTAAATTCATTAGCTAATCGATTAGTACTTAATGTGGTTTTCATAAACCCTGAGCCATCTTTAAAGCGTTTTTTCCAAGTTAATCCTATAGTGTTGGTGCGTTGTTCTATAAAAGGGGCTTGGTCTAGTTGGGCTTGTTGCTGAATGTCAAAATCATCGGGTGCTTCTAAAGTAAAATCATCAATAGATCCTATTCCAATTAAACTTAAATTGTTATAATCGTTAATTTTATGATCTATTTTATATTGATAATCCCAATAACTTGGTCTAAAAGGAAGTCCAATAGCCTGAAATAAAAATTGAAGGTAACTGCGCCTTACAGAAGCGAGTATGGTAGTATTGCTTTTTTCTTTACTTCCTTTAAATAAAGGACTCTCAACAGTAAGTGCGGCCTCACTGGCACTTACCCTAAAGTTTCCGCTGAACTTTTTATTGTTGCCGTTGCGTTGCGTAAACTGTAAAACACCTGATAAGGGATTGTCATATTGAGCGCCAAATGAAGAAGTCGATAAAGTTACGTCGCTAATAAAAGACACATTAATTAGTCCCACAGGCCCACCAGCGCTTCCTTGAGTGCTAAAGTGATTGATGTTAGGGACTTCTACTCCATCTAAATAATACACCGATTCGTTAGGAGCGCCACCTCTTATTATTAAATCATTTCTAAAACCTCCAACGGATGGCGATACTCCAGGAAGAGTTTGAGCTACTTGTACCACGTCGTTATTACTACCCGGATATGTAGCAATCTCTACAGCCGAAAGGGTTTGAGTGGAAAGAGGCGTTTCTCTAGGTTTACTTATTTTATTGCTAGTACTAATTGTTACTTCTCCCAATGATTCGGGCGACTCTACTAGTGTGATATTGTAGTATGGGGTTCCTTTTGAGCGTACGACAATATTGTAAATTGTTTGGGTTTCATAACCTACAAAACTTACAATTAAATTGTATGAACTAGGAGGAATGTTGGTAATTCTGTAATTTCCATCAAAATCAGTTTGGTCTTGTTTTGTAGTGCCTTGTAAAAAAAGGGTAGCACCAGGAATTGGAGCACCTTTTTCGTCTTTAACCACCCCAGAAAGTTCTCCAATAACTTGAGCGAATAAAGAGGTACTTACTATTAATAAATAACATAAAATTAATTGTCTCATAACACTACATGTTATAAAAAATGTAAGGTTTAAAATTCCTTAATACAAAGAAAATAGTACTGTAGGTTTGTATACTTATAATCGATGTTAAATTATATATAATTTAACATCGATACAGAGATTTTTTGAATGTGAGTTTTGCGTTTAATTAGCCGCAGATTTGCAAAAAGTTAAAGTGTTTTGTTGAAATAAAGTTGATCACTTTTAACAAAAAGAAGTATTTGCATGTTTAAAGTGAAAAAATAGATTTAAAAAGGAACTATTGAATACTGATTTTCAGTATGGAACTAAAATAAACTCTACTTTAGTTGGAACAAAACCCAGGCACTGATATCATAATGTTAGAAAAACAGTTTACAGAATTAAAAGGATCAAAAGTTTTAGTTACAGGTGTAGCAGGCTTTATAGGTTCAAACTTATGTGAGGTTTTGCTAAAAATAGGGGCAGAAGTGGTAGGGTTGGATAATTTTGCGACGGGACACCAAAAAAATATAGCACCGTTTAATTTACAAGCAAACTTCACTTTTAT
Source organism: uncultured Aquimarina sp. (assembly GCA_947503135.1). Classification (GTDB taxonomy): domain Bacteria; phylum Bacteroidota; class Bacteroidia; order Flavobacteriales; family Flavobacteriaceae; genus Aquimarina. Next base: position 51,764 of record CANNCQ010000006.1, read on the forward strand.
AGAAGGTGATATTCGGAATTTAGAAACCTGTAAAAAAGCAGTTGAAGGAGTAGATTATGTATTGCACCAAGCGGCATTGGGTTCGGTACCCAGATCGATAAGCGATCCGATAACTACGAATGGTGTAAACGTAAGTGGTTTTTTAAATATACTTGTTGCTTCAAAAGAAGAAGGTATAAAGCGTTTTGTTTATGCGGCGAGTTCTTCTACTTATGGTGATTCAGAAAGCTTACCAAAAACAGAAGATGTTATAGGAAAGCCATTATCAAATTATGCAATTACTAAATATGTAAATGAACTTTATGCAGATGTGTTTTTTAAAACTTATGGATTACAAAATATTGGTTTGAGGTACTTTAATGTATTTGGAAGAAGGCAAGATCCTAATGGTGCGTATGCTGCTGTAATTCCGAAGTTTGTAAGTCAATTGATAAAGCATGAAAGTCCGACTATAAATGGTGATGGAACAAATTCAAGAGATTTTACTTACATAGATAATGTAATACAAATGAATTTACTGGCTTTGACAACAACCAATACAGGAGCAATTAATCAAGTTTATAATACTGCTTTTGGGGATCGAATTACTTTGAACGAACTAGCATCTATGCTTAAGCAATATTTAGCTGTTTTTGATAAGGTAATAGAAAAGACACCTATTTTATACAGAGAAAATAGAGAAGGCGATATACCTCACTCATTGGCCAGTATTGAAAAAGCAAAAAAAATATTAAAATACAATCCACAATTCTCTTTTGAAAAAGGTTTGAAAGAAACGATAGCGTGGTATTGGGAAAATTTAAGATAGAAAATTGACTTCAGAAAATAATATAAAAATAGCAGTAATAGGATTAGGATACGTAGGCTTGCCGTTGGCGCATTTGTTTGCTTCAAAGTATTCTGTTGTTGGGTTTGATATAAATAAAAACAGAATTAAGTCCTTAAAAGATGGCGTTGATACTACTTTAGAATTGAACCATAATCAATTAATTTCTGTAATGAGTAACCAGACTCATAATTCAAATGGACTAGTATTTACAAGTGATATTCGTAAAATAGAGAATTGCAACTACTATATTGTAACTGTACCCACCCCTGTGGATAAAAACAAAAAGCCCGACTTGACTCCTTTATATAAGGCTAGTGAAACTATTGGAAGGGTACTTAAAAAGGGAGATATTGTTATTTATGAAAGTACAGTGTATCCTGGTGCTACAGAAGAAGAGTGTGTTCCGGTTTTAGAAAAAATTAGTGGTTTAAAATTTAACGAAGATTTCTTTGTGGGATATTCTCCAGAACGAATTAATCCAGGTGATAAAAAGCATACTGTAGATAAAATATTAAAAGTAACCTCGGGATCTACTCCCGAAATAGGAAAAAATATAGATGATTTATATGCTTCAGTGATTACTGCTGGGACACATTTGGCCCCAACAATAAAAGTTGCTGAAGCGGCTAAAGTGATCGAAAATTCTCAACGGGATATAAATATTGCCTTTGTAAATGAGCTAGCAAAAATTTTCAATTTAATGGATATCGATACTCACGCAGTACTTGAAGCTGCTGGGACAAAATGGAACTTTTTGCCTTTTAAGCCAGGATTAGTTGGGGGGCACTGTATAGGAGTAGACCCTTATTACTTAGCTCAGCGAGCGCAGGAGTTTGGATACCACCCCGAAATTATCTTAGCAGGTAGGAGAATGAACGATAGTATGGGGCAATACGTTGCCTCGGAAGTCGTAAAGCTAATGTCTCAGCAAGATTTAAAAATTAAGGGCTCAAAAATTTTGGTGTTAGGGATTACCTTCAAAGAAAATTGCCCCGATGTTCGAAATACTAAAGTTGTTGACGTGATAGATCAGCTTCAAGAATTTGGAACCAAAATCACTGTTTATGACCCCTGGATAAATCTAAAGGAGGTTAAACAGCAGTTTGATTTTAAAATTATAAATCAAAAGCCTAATGATACTTTTGAAGCTGTGGTATTGGCTGTGGCTCATAAACAATTTGAAGAATTAGATTATAATTCATTTTTAAATAAAAATGGAGTGCTATACGATGTAAAAGGTATTATTAAAAATAAAGCGCATGGTGCGTTGTAATTAATAGGTTTGTGAGTCAGTTAAAAAAAGCAGCTTTTCTTTCGTATTTAAACATTGTTATCACAAATGTGTTAGGGATATTTATTACCCCCTTTTTTATAAGGATGGTTGGTAATTCGGACTACGGACTTTTTTCATTAATAGGGGCTTTTGTAGGGTATTTGTCAGTTTTAGATTTAGGTTTAAATAATGCTATTGTGAGGTTTGTTTCTAAATACAGAACCCAGCAAGACCCTAAAGGACAAGAAAATTTTTTAGCCATTAGTTTTCTAATTTACCTAGCTATAGGGGTTATTATATTTCTGTTTGGTACAGTAATGTATTTTAATTTAGATGCTTTATTTGGAGACACCTTAATAAGCATCGAAATGATTAAGGCTAGAAAAATGACTTTGATTGTTGTTTTTAATATTGCAATAACTCTTCCAGGTGGTGCTTTTATAGGGATATGTAATGGATATGAAAAATTTGTGTTTCCAAGAGTTTTATCTATAATTAAGTATTTAACTCGTAGTGCTTTGGTAGTGTCTATTTTGTACTTGGGCGCGGATTCTTTAGATATAGTAATTTTAGATGCAGTAATTAATTTTATAGTTATTCTGATAACTATTTATTACGTGTTTTTTAAGTTAGGAGTAAAAATTAAGCTGCATAAATTTGAGTCAAATTTTGTAAAAGATATTTTTAGTTATTCTATTTGGATTTTTGTGTTTGGTTTAGTTTATCAATTTCAATGGCGAACAGGACAGGTTATTATTGGGTCTACGACAAATACTGTTGCTGTAGCAATATATTCTGTGGGAGTTACCTTGGGGCTTTATTTTATGAACTTTGGAAATGTAATAAACGGTTTAGTATTGCCAAAAGCAGTAAAGTCGGTATATCAGAATAATGATTTAAATGTTTTAACCTCAGAAATGATAAACATTTCTAGGATTACATTACTTGTTTTGTTTTATATATTAGGAGCTTTTTTTCTTTTAGGAAAAGAGTTTATTTTTCTTTGGGTAGGAGATGCTTATAAGAAATCATGGCTAATTGCCATTTTAATAATGATTGCCTATTTAATGCCTATTTCACAAGGGTACGCGCACGCTATTCTTGAAGCGAAAAAAAAGATGCGATTTAAGTCGTTGCTATCTTTAATTTTAACAGTTTTAGGTTTGTTTATCGGAGGCTATTTGTCACAAAAACACGGTGTAGAAGGTATGATTCTAGGGGTTTTTGGAGCGCTAATTTTACTTCAACTTTTGGTGCTTTTTTATTATCATTTTAAAATCGGACTGAATATGAAAAAATATTTTTCAAAAGCACTATTTCCGTTTTTGTTAATGTCTGTAATTACAAGTTTAATTACTTTTTTTAGTATTCAATTTTCGGGTACTGGTTGGGGGTACTTTATTTTAAGAGGTGCTATTTATTCTTCTTTTTTTGTAGCGGGTTTTTACTTTATACTAAATCAAAGCGAAAAGCAATATCTGTTTCATTTCATAAAATCAAAATCTAATGCGAATTAAAGAGTTAGATGCCTTTAGGGGAATAGCAGCTTTTTCGGTAATGATATATCATTTTACAACCATATATGGTAGAATTTTTCCTGTGGTGTCAACTAAGTTTAGTTTAGATTATGGTTGGTTAGGAGTACCTTTCTTTTTTATTTTAAGTGGTTTTGTAATTACATTAACGGTCGAAAAATGTAAGTCTGCAAAAGAGTTTTTGTTAAAGCGTTTTTTAAGGCTTTATCCTACATATTGGATATGTTTAAGCGTAACTGTTGCGGTTATTTTTTTAGGCGATTGGGGGGCTAAATATGAAACATTTAACAAAAGTATCCCCGAGGTTTTAATGAATTATACCATGTTTCACAGGTATTTTAATTTTGATAATGTAGATGGTGCTTATTGGTCACTATTGCCAGAATTGTTGTTCTACATTTTAATGGCAGGGCTTTTAGCAATCGGTAAACACAAACAATTAATTTTATATAATAGTACACTTATTGCAATTTGTAGTATTCATTACTTTTTTCCCCTTCCAATTATAGGTAAAACCTTAGCGGTTCATTACATATTACTTTTTATGATTGGGATTAATTTTTATAAAATTTATACTAAAGAAGCGAATAGCTACAATCATATTCTAGTAATAATTAATTTGATAATAGGTGTTTTTTTATATCAAATAGAACGTTACGAACATAATATTTTTTTTGTAGGAATAAGTTTTACCCTAATTGTATTGAGTTTTTATCTTTTTGTATTTAAGAAGTTGGCTTTGTTTGGGAGAATAACCCCGTTAGTTTTTTTAGGAACAATATCATATGCTTTGTATCTAATTCATCAAAATGTGGGTTATATTTTAATGATTTTTTTAGACAAGCATATTTTAAACAGAGAAATTAATGTACTGTTGGCTTCCGTATGTTCTATTTTACTAGCGAGTATGATTACATTTTGGATAGAGCCTTTTTTAAGAGTGAAAATTAAAAACCTATTAAAAATCTATTAAAAATGCATATAGGATATTTAACAACGGAATACCCTCATCCAGATTTACCCTCTGCAGGTGGTATAGGCTCTTTTGTAAAACTTATGGCAACTTCATTGATAGAAAAAAATTGGGAGGTTACCATTTTTTTAGCGCTTAGGGAAGAAAATAAAATTTGGTTAGATGGCAAAGTCCGTATAGTTGAAATAAAAAAAGGGGGGGCATCTATTTTTTCAGTTTTTAAGGATCGATTAAAAATCTCCAAAATAATAAAGAATTACATACAGCAAGACAATATAAAACTGATAGAAGCTCCAGACTGGGAGGGCCTTCATGCCTTTTGTAATTTTAAAATTCCTTTGATTACTCGTATTCACGGTTCTCATACTTATTTTAGTTATTTAGCTTTAAGAAAACCGTCTAGAATTATTAATCTTTTAGAGATTTTGAGTTTCAGAAACTCAACTAAAATTATAGCTGTTTCTAATTATTCAGCCCTTTTAACGGCATCATTATTTAAATTAAATAATGATGATATAGAAGTCATTTATCTAGGAATTCATGTCAATCGGTATAATGTTTTATCAAATGCAAATGATAACAAAAAACCTTTATTAGTTCATTTTGGATCTCTTACCAGAAAAAAAGGAGTATTAGATATTCCTCATATATTTAATGAATTAGTCAAATTGAAAACCAATTGCGAGTTACTTATTTTCGGTAAGGATACCATAGATACTGCAGAAAATAGATCAACTTGGGAAATGATGACTGAAAGTTTTACAGATGAAGCAATTGAAAAAGTAACATATTTGGGAGCTATTCCTTTTGAAAACGTAGAAAAGTATATAGCCAACGCAACAGCATGTCTATTCACATCGTATGCCGAAACCTTTGGGTTAGTAACTATCGAATCTATGGCAATGAGAAAGCCAGTTATTATTTATGATTTTCCTTGGGTTAGAGAAATAATAGATAATGGAGTAGATGGTGTTTTAATACCACCCAAAAAATTCAGAGAATCTGCAAAAACGATATCAAAAATCATCACTAATAATAAAATGGTAGACTCAATAGGGAGCCAAGCAAGAATTAAAGTAAAGGAAAAATTTGATTTATCTGAAAAAACTGTTGAAAACATCAAGTTTTATGAAAAATGCCTACGAGATGAATAAGAAAGTTTTAGTGATCACTCCTTTTTTTGCTCCCGAAACGCATGCAGCAGTATTTAGGGCGCACAAGTTAGTTAAATATTTAAAGCGTTTGGGATGGCAACCTCACGTAATTACTGTAGCTGTAAATTATGAGTATAATGAAGACTCCCGGCTTTTAGATGAATTAAAAGATATTCCAATTTATAGGACTAAATATATTGAGCCTAGTATGCGAGGACTTAAAATGGCAATAGGTGGATCAGATAGGACGTACAAAACTCTTAAAAAACAAGGAGTACTTCAAGCCAATAACGCTGTAGTGCCTTCGACAAAACCAAAATTAGGATCACCAAAAATAAGTTTGAAAACCAAATGTTATAATTATGTTTTAAACAATTACTTAAAATCACCCGACCGCTTTTGGACCTGGAAAAAAAGTGCCATAAAAAAAGCAAAAGAAGTGATAGAAAAAGAAAACATACAAATAGTTTATACAACTTGTTTGCCCTTTACAAGTAATGAAATAGGGATAGAACTTAAAAAATCTTGCAACATTAAATGGATAGCCGATTTTAGAGACCCAATTACCTACGGTAAAAGATTTCATTCGTCAATACCAAAAGTATATACTTTACAACGTAAAATACAAGATGAAACCTTTAAACATGCCGATGTTATAACAGGCGCATCATCTTCATTTGGACTAATTTTTAATGATCAGTATGCCGGAGAGTACGATTTTAAATACCATTTTATACCTACTGGTTTAGATGATGATTACCTGCCTCAAAAGTCAATACAAAAAGACAATACATTGGTATTTGTTGGTGAATATTTAAAAGAGTATGAGGGGCACTTTTTTGAACTATTCAAAAAAGCATTTAAACATACTGAACCGGCTAAAATTCCCAAAATTTTAATCATAGGGAACATAGATATTAATAAAAACATAGCACTTCCTTATGTTAAAAAAGCAGCTATTGAAGAACATGTGGTTTTTTACGATCACATGCCACAAAATGAATTGTATAAATTAATTGAAAAAGCAAAATTCACTTTACTAATTAATGGTGGAAAAGCCTATTGGTGGACAGTTTTCGCCAAAATGATAGATTATATCGCTTTGGAAAAAAGAGTATTGGCTTTTGTGCCAGAAATTAGTGAAGCAAAAAAAGAATTTACGAAAACAAACACGGCCGAATTTTTAAAATTTGACGATAAGGGTGCTATGCGCTTAAATCGACTTGTAATGGATGAGGTGCCAAATAAAAAAATTAATAGTGAATATTGTAAACGCTACTTAGCTTCGTCTCAAGTAAAGGCATTTATAGAAATTTTTGAAATGTAATATGAAAGGGATTTCAGTAATCATACCAACTATACATCGGACGGATTTTGTTTTAAATACGTTGGAGGACTTATCTAAACAAAAATTTGAATTTGCTTACGAAGTTCTGGTGGTAGACCAATCTAATGTAATCGATCAAGAAGTAAAAGACTTTTGTGCTACTGTAAATAACATGAAGTATTATCACATTACTTTTTTTAAAGGATTACCTGAAGCCAGAAATTTTGGAGCTGCCAATTCAGCTTACGAGATGTTACTTTTTTTAGACGATGACATAAAATGTGAATCTAATTTGTTGAAGGAGCATTATGCTGTATTACAACAAAGTGATATAGGCGTTGTTGCTGGTGGAATTACTGAAAAGTTTGAAAAAAATAAGGATACTAAAACTGGAGTTTTTAATAAGTTAAAAGCTCACCCTTTAGGAGGGTTTCATATAAAAGCTAAAAAAGAAGTTGATCATGCTAGAGGATGTAATTTTTCAGTAAAAAAAAGCGTATACGATGAGGTGGGTGGAGTAGATGAAAATTTAACTGTTGGTGCAGCCTTATATGAAGAAACCGATTTTTGCTTGCGTGTAAAAAAAGGAGGATATAAAATTTATTTTAATTACGATGCTCATATTTATCATTTAGTAGCACCCACAGGAGGATGCAGAGTCGAAGAAATTGATAAATACATATACTCACTATCACGAAACAAAACAATCATAATCTCACGCTATTTACCGTTGTTATTTGTGTTTTCTGCCAAACTATATTTGTTACGTTTAATAATTTCCTATGCATTTGCATATAAAAGTTTTAGTGTTTTTAAAGCCTATAACAAAGGTGTATGCGAAGGAAAAAAAGTGGGGCGTTTACCCGTAAAAAGATCGTATGCCTAACAAAAGAAATCTTTTAATTATAGCATATGATTTTCCTCCTTCTACAGGTGGGGTAGCACGGCTATGCAGTGAAATCACTAAAGGGATGCATGTTTTTTATAACAGTGTTACTGTGATGACTATTGATTATGGAAATGAAAATTTTTATGACTCTAACGGGATTGCTGCAAATTTTATAAAACTACCACCTAAACGACTTAATTGTGAGCTTAGGGCAATTAAAGAATTAAGAAAAATAAAAAATAAAAAAAACTATGATGTACTTTGCGGTGTTTGGCACCCCGAGGCTTTATTAGCTGTTTTAGGAGGAATGAGGCATATTTATGTTTTAGGTCACGGTACTGAATTTTTAAGTGGCACCTCTAAATTTAGAGGGAAATTTTGGCTTCCTATTTATAGCAAATGGATACTTAAAAAAGTATCTAAAGTTATATGTAATAGTAAGTATACGAAGTCTTTAGTGAGTAAAATAAGCCCTAAAATAAAAACGGAAGCCTTACCGTTAGCAGTAGATCATAAGTTTTTCTCTCCTAAAAAAGAGGTGAAAAAAGAATCTAAAAAAATAAAAATAGCAACTGTTTCTAGAATTTTAAAATTTAAGGGGCATCACACAATTTTACAAGCCATAGAAAATCTTAAAGTAGAATTTAGGGATCGTGTAGAATGGAATATTGCAGGTAGTGGGCCTTATTTAAAGGAGTTAAAAGAATTAGTTGAAAATTCAGCGATTAAGAATCAAGTCAACTTTCATGATTTTGTTCCGGATAAAGATTTACCAGATTTTTATAGAAGTAATGATGTTTTTATGTTGTTAACAGAAGAATCAGATACTGCGACTTACGTAGAAGGTTTTGGATTGGTTTTTTTAGAAGCACAAGCGTGCGGTTTAGCGGTATTAGGGTCTAAAACTGGAGGCATTTCAGATGCTATTTCGGAAGGAGACGGAGGATGGTTAGTTGAGCAAAAAACACCATTTTTAGTCACTCAAAAAATAGAATTCTTATTAAAAAACCCACATGTAATTTTGTTGGAAGGAGCTAAGGCAAGAAAACGGATAGAGCAAAATTATACTTGGGAAGTGTATTGCGAAAAGCTATTTAAACTTATGAAATGATACCAATAGAAAATTATAGAATAACATTTTTCATCGTAGTAACTACCATAGTAATATTAGGTGTAGTACCATCGTTTAGGTATCGAAGACTCAGTAGTTTTCCTGATATGAACCTTGTTGTGGGTACTCTAATATTAATAGTTTTCCCTATTTTATACTTAGGGCTAAGAGACCCTTACGGTAGTTGGAGGTATTTAGGAGATACACATAATTATACCAATAAATTTTTGCGAATACAAAGTGATCCATTTTGGAAATCGAAAAAAGATTTAGGTTTTTATGTTTATATGAAGTTTATAGCAAATTACTTCTCAGTTCAATCATTCTTTTTAATATCCATGGCATTATACGTATTGCCAGTATATATCGCTTTTTTAAAGTGGTTTAAAAAGTATGCTTACTTTGCTATGATAGCCTATTTGGTTTCAATGTCATTTTGGTCTTACGGTGTAAATGGTATCAGAAATGGGTTGGCCACTTCTATTTTTATTTTTGCATTATCATTTTACGATAGAAAATGGATAATGGCATTGTTAATTGCAGTGTCAATTAGTTTTCATACCACTATTGTTTTACCCACCTTGGCATTGGTTATTGTTCATTTTTACAACAACACAAAATTGCTATTAAAAATATGGGGTGCTAGCATTTTTATAGCATTATTTGTAGGAAGGTCATTGGAGAGGTCACTACGGTTAGTACTCACGTCCACCTTGGGGATATTTGATCAACGTGCCAATTATGGCGATTATACTTATATACCTCCAGAGCTACCAGCATTTAGGGTAGACTTTATTTTTTACGGATCTTTAGTTATTGCCTTAGGGTATTACTTTATATATAAACGTAATTTTAAAAACTACCTCTACGTAAGGTTATTTAATATGTACATTATATGTAATACTATTTGGTTGTATTTTATTTATTTCCCGTATACCAATAGGGTAGCTTACTTGTCATGGTTTTTAATTCCGGTACTATCAGTGTATCCAATTATATATTCAAAAAAATTAAATAATCAATCCTATTTTTTAGCAAGTTCAGTATTAATTAGCCTTCTTTTTTCTTGGGTAGCCTCTTTTTTGTAGATGAAAAAAAACAAATACATAACAATATTTACAGCTACTTACAATCGCGAGAAATTAATAACGAGATTGTATAAAAGCTTACAACAGCAATCTGTAAAAGATTTTGAATGGATAATTGTTGATGATGGGAGCGAAGATGATACAGAAATTGTTGTAAGTAATATGATTAAAACGGAATTGAGTTTTCCTATATTTTATTACAAACAACAAAACCAAGGTAAACACGTGGCTATTAATAAGGGTTTGGAACATGCAAACAGCGATTTTTTTTATATAGTAGATAGTGATGATAGATTGCCAAAAAATGCGATTAAAGAATTAATACTTAAAGCGAAAACAGTAATTGATAAAAAGCATGTAGCGGGTGTAGTTGGCTTAAAATGTTTTTTTGATGGTACTCCTGTGGGTTCAAATAATTTAAAAGAAGACATCACATGTAACTCATTTGATTTTAGATATAAATATGGAGTTACGGGAGATAAAGCAGAGCTTTTTAAAACTGAAGTTTTACGAAAATTTAATTTTCCTCAGTTTAAGGAAGAAACCTTTTTGCCAGAGAGCATAGTTTGGAATAGGATAGCCAAAGATTATCAAATGCTGTATTTTAACAAAAATGTATATGAATGTGAATATTTGCAAGAAGGGCTTTCTGCTCATTCTGTAGCATTGAGAAAAAAAAATCCACTGGGGGTACTGAATCTTTATTCAGAACTCATGGGTTACAATATTCCCAAAAAAGTAAAAATTAAAGCCTATGTGAATTTTTGGAGATTCTTTTTTTGTTTGCCGGTACATAAGCATGTAGCAAATAGTAAACTATTAAAATTACAAGTAGGTTGCTATTTGTTTTTGCCTGTAGGCTTTGCATATTATATAATTGATAAAGTTAAAGGTATATAATATGAAGGTACTTCATGTAATTACATCGTTGTTATTAGGAGGGGCAGAAAAACTATTAGTAGACAGTTTGCCTCTATATAAAAAACAAAAAATACAGCCGGAGGTCTATATGCTTAATAACATCAAGGGACCTTTTTATGAAGTTTTGGTTAACGAGCATAATATAAAAATTTACAATTCCGAAAAGTATAAGAGCGTTTATGATCCAAGGCATATTTTGCAAATAAGAAAATTGATTCCAAAATATGATATTGTACATGTACACCTGTTTCCGGGGACTTATTTTGTGCCAATAGCTTCTCTTTTCATTAAAACAACAATAGTTTATACGGAGCATAGTACCGAAAATAGGAGAAGAAAATTGCTGTTTTTTAAGTGTTTGGATAGTGTTTTATACAGGAAATTTGATCGGATTTTTGCGATTTCCAAGGGGGTGCAAAATAACTTAGTCAAGCATCTTAATAAAAAAGATTCCGAAGTACGAGTAATTAATAATGGTATTAACATTGGTAATTATCATAATAGTAAACCGGTAACATTGCCTAAAATAGCCAAGTATTCAAATATTATAATACAGGTATCAAATTTTTCCAAGCAAAAAGATCAAAATACTCTTATTAAAGCCTTAGGTAAGCTTCCAAAAGATAATTGTGTTGTGTTTGTAGGTGGAGGAGCATTATTAGAAAATAGTAAAAAACTAGTCAAACTTTTAGGCTTGGAGGACCAGGTGTTTTTTTTAGGCTATCGTTCAGATGTACCAGCACTTTTAAAAGCGGCGCAGATATATGTTCAATCCTCACATTATGAGGGTTTCGGGTTATCTTGTGTAGAGGCTATGGCTTCTAACATGCCTGTAATTGCATCCAATGTAAGGGGCTTATCAGAAATTGTAAATGGATACGGTGTTTTGTTTTCGCCAAGTAATGAGCAAGAGTTAGCGAGTAAATTAAACAGACTTATAAAAGATCCCGAGCACTATAATACAGTAAGAGCTAAGTGCTTGGATAGAGCAAATGATTTTGCAATTGAAAAAATGGTTAGCAATTATATAAGTGAATACAATTATTTACTACAGGAAAAAGAATAACTATTTATTTAAACAAAATAAATTACAGCTTGTAAATGAAAAAGATAATAAGAGTAGCCACTATGTCAGGATCTTTCACTTCATTATTAAGTGGACAGTTAAGGTTTATGTCGGATCATTATGAAATGATTGCCGTAGCATCTAGTGGAGGAAAGATTAATGGAGAAGATGTTATTGATGTTTTGGCTAAAAGTGAAGGCGTTCAAACATATACAGTGGAGATGACAAGGCAAATTACACCTCTTAAAGATTTTTTGGCCTTATGCAAGTTGTACAAATTATTTAAAAAAGAAAAACCAGATATAGTGCACAGTCATACACCTAAAGCAGGTACTTTAGCAATGATTGCAGCTAAGTTGGCCAATGTACCTCACCGGTTGCATACCATTGCAGGCCTTCCTTTGGTGGAAGCACAAGGCAAAAAAAGGAAATTGTTAAATTTGGTAGAGAAAATCACCTATGCTTGCGCTACTCGAATTTACCCCAATTCCAAAGGGCTTAAAGAGATTGTTGTAGAAAATAATTTTACAACACCTCAAAAACTTAAAGTAATTGGCAACGGGAGTTCTAATGGGATTGATACCTCTTTGTTCGATCCAAAAGAATACTCTGACTACCATAACAGTCAATTAAGGAGGAAGTTAAACATTAAGGATTCGGACTTTGTTTATGTTTTTATGGGTCGATTGGTAAAGGATAAAGGGATTAATGAGTTAGTAAAGGCCTTTAAAAATATAAGTAAAGTTCAAAAAAATGTAAAATTATTATTACTAGGTATATATGAAGAAGAATTAAATCCTTTATTGAAGGAAACACAATACGAAATAGAAAACAACTCAAACATATTGAAATTAGATTGGCAAGATGATGTAAGGCCTTATTTAGCAATATCAGATGTGCTTACATTTCCGAGCTATAGAGAAGGTTTTCCTAACACCGTAATGCAGGCTTGCGCTATGGAATTGCCATGTATTGTTTCCGATATTAATGGCTGCAATGAAATTATTAGCAATAATATTAATGGAATTGTAATACCTGTAAAAAATATTCAAGCTTTGGAGCAGGCAATGAAAAAATTAGTTACCAATTCGGACTTATACAATACGTTAACCTTAAATACAAGGCAAGTAATTAAAAATAAATATGAGAGAGTTTTTGTTTGGGAACAAATATTAAATGAATATAATTTACTATTATCACAAAATGTATAAACACTTTATTAAACGATTAATTGATTTAATTGTATCAATTTTAGGTTTTTTATTCTTTTTACCTTTAATGCTGCTACTAACGGTAGTTTTGTTTTTTGTAAATAAAGGAGAGCCTTTTTTCTTTCAAGAGCGGCCAGGTAAAAATGGAAAAATATTTAAGCTCATAAAGTTTAAAAGTATGACTAATAAAACGGATCAGTCAGGTGAATTACTTCCTTTTAAAGATAGAATTACTAAAACGGGAACATTTATAAGAAAACTATCTTTAGATGAACTCCCTCAAATTATAAATATTATAAAAGGCGACATGAGTATAATTGGTCCAAGGCCTTTGCTTGTAGAATATTTGCCATTATACGATAATGTTCAAAAACGCCGTCACGAAGTTAAGCCAGGTTTATCGGGATGGGCACAAGTAAACGGAAGAAACTCTATTAGTTGGAATCAAAAATTTGAGCTTGACGTGTGGTATGTAGATCACGTTTCATTTAAATTAGATTTTTTGATTTTTTTAAAGACCTTCAAAAAGGTTTTTTTAAAAGAAGGGGTTAACGTTTCGGATTCTCATAATATGCCTTTGTTTGATGGGTCTAACTAGTTGCGCTTTAGTTGTTTTTACAGAGATTTTTTAAAATAAAAGAATCTTAAGTATTCCTTTTTAAATTAGAAAATTCACTTTTAGTTAATTATAATTATTAACACCGTTGAATTGTAATTTATTTGCAGAGTAAATTTATTTGAATTGGAAATTAAGACACAAAACAAGATTTGGCTTTCTGCTCCTCACATGGGGGGGGCAGAAATTGATTATGTAAATCAGGCTTTTTCTAGTAATTGGATAGCCCCTGTAGGACCCAATATAAATGAGTTCGAAAAAGACATTTCTAATTATTTAGCGGAAGGGAAGTACGTGGCTGCACTTTGTTCAGGAACTGCTTCAATTCATTTAGGATTAAAATTACTTAATGTTACCCAAGGCGATGTGGTTTTATGCCAAAGTATGACGTTTGCAGCATCGGCAAATCCTATAAAATACCTTAATGCAAGGCCTGTTTTTATAGATAGCGAAACAAGCACTTGGAACATGTGCCCTTTATTGCTAGAAAAAGCAATTAAAGAGCACATAGCAATAAACAAGAAACCAAAAGCCATACTAGCAGTTCATTTATACGGCATGCCTTACAAGATAAGAGAAATACATGAGCTTGCTAATAAGTATCAAATACCGGTATTGGAAGACAGTGCCGAAGCATTGGGAAGTACCTTTGAAGGTAGGAAATGTGGTGTTTTTGGAAACTTGTCAATTTTTTCATTTAACGGTAATAAAATCATTACCACTTCTGGAGGAGGAGCACTAGTATGTAATTCTCAATCAATAAAAGAAGAGGCTGTTTTTTTTGCAACCCAAGCAAAAGATAATTTTCCCCACTACCAACACACAGAGCTTGGCTTTAATTACAGGATGAGTAATGTCATTGCAGGTATTGGTAGAGGGCAAATGGAAGTCCTTGAGCAAAGAGTTGAGTCGAGACGACAAAATTTTGAGTACTATAAATTAATGCTTTCCGATGTTCCTAATATTTCTTTTTTAGAAGAACCACAAGGAAGTTTTAGCAATAGGTGGTTAACAACAATTTTAACCGACTCGTTCACTACAAGAGAAAAAATAAGAATAGCGCTAGACGCGGAAAATATTGAATCTAGACCATTGTGGAAACCAATGCACAGTCAACCATTGTATGTTAAAGAGAAATCATACATAAATGGTGTTTCGGATGAATTGTTTGACAAAGGCTTGTGTTTGCCTAGTGGTTCTAATTTAAATAAAGAAGATATAGAGTTAGTTGTTTCAATCATAAAAACTGTAATATTATGATTAGACAATTATTAATAAAAAATATCGAGCGCCACGCTTCCAAGTGGATGATACTTGCAATTGATCTGCTTATTGTAGCTTTTTCCTTTCTTGTAAGTTATTTTATGAGGTTTAGTATTGCTTATAATTTCACCGACTCTAACTTTTTGGTGCAATTGGCTTTTGTGGTTTCATTGTCAGGTTTCGTGTTTCTAATAACCGGATCATACAAAGGGATTATCAGGCAAACAGGTCTTAAAGACGCATACAAGCTGGTTAATGCAATGGCTATGTTGTGGATTATTTGTTACTGTTTTGTGAAGGTTATTAGAATGTTTTTTAATCTCGAAATTTTAAACATGCCAATTTCAGTAGTAAATTTATTTTGCATTTGGAGTTTGGGAATGCTAATTATTAGTAGAGTGTTATTTAAGTATTTATACAATTATACCAAACAGGTACTCGGACATTCCTCTAAGGTCGAAAGTATACAGGTATTAATTTATGGAGGGGGAGAGGCTGGTATGCGTACCCTTAACACTTTAGTAAATAATTCAGAAAAATTAATTACTGTTGCTGGTTTCATAACAAATAATAAGCAAGAAATAGGTAGGACCATAAACGGAATACCATTTTACGATTCGGTTGAGGTTACAAAAAGTTTTATTGACAAAATGAGTATTAAGGAAGTTATCATTTCCGACTCAAATATTGAAACGGCACAGCTAAACCAAGTTTACAACAATTACATATCTTTGGGGCTTCAAGTTAAATTAGTCCCTCATTTTAAAGATTGGACCGAGGGTAAACTAAAGGTTTCACAAATAAAACAAATTGAAATTGAGGATTTGTTAGATAGAGCACCTATAGCTATAGAAAATAAAAATGTTACTAAGGAGTTTAAAAATAAAACGGTATTAGTAACAGGAGCAGCAGGGTCAATAGGTAAAGAATTGGTCATACAGCTTTTAAAACTCGATATAAAAAAATTAATACTTCTAGATCAGGCGGAGTCTGCGCTTTATGATTTACAACAAAATTTAATACAGGATAAGGCTTCTAATTTTGAAATAATTGTAACCGATATAAGAAATGAAAAATCAATAGAAAATATTTTTGAACGTTATAAACCAAATATCGTGTTTCATGCAGCGGCATATAAGCATGTGCCTTTAATGGAGGAATTTCCTGCCGAATCTGTTAAAACTAATATTTTAGGAACTTGTATTTTGGCTGATAATGCAGTTAAATATAATGTGGAGAAATTTATTTTTATATCTACAGACAAAGCCGTTAATCCAACTAACGTTATGGGAGCCACTAAAAGAGTAGCCGAAATATACTTACAAAGTTTGGATGTGGAATCCACTACAAAATTTGTAACAACTAGGTTTGGAAATGTTTTAGGATCTAACGGATCGGTGATTCCGTTATTTAAAAAACAAATAGATAAAGGAGGGCCAATAACTGTTACTGATAAGGAAATAACAAGATACTTTATGACGATACCTGAAGCTTCACAGCTCGTTATTGAGGCGGCAACTATGGGTAATGGTGGAGAAATATTTCTTTTTGATATGGGGCAACCGGTTAAAATATTTGATTTAGCTAAACGTATGATAAGCTTATCGGGTTTAAATTATCCCAAGGATATCGATATAGAAATTGTTGGTCTAAGGCCAGGAGAGAAACTTTATGAAGAGTTGTTAACTACTTCGGAAAATAGCTTACCGACTTATCATAAAAAGATTAAAATTAATAAGTTTAGTCCTCAAAAGTTATATTTAGATAATCAATTAGTAATTAAAAATTTTCTAAATTCTAAATTTGAAAATAGTAATGAATATATTTTAAGAAAATTAAAAGAAATTGTACCAGAGTACGCTCCTAAAAATCCTATTTACAAATTATCCAAGCTATTAAATACAAATAACGAGCTGAATCTTAATTCACCTTTATACAAAGTTGCAAATAGCTAAGTTTGTTTCAAATTTAGATTAATTTTATTCCCTTTTTATCAAAAATTTATATGTCAACAAATAAGTATTTATTTTCTGTAATTTTATTACTGGTGATTTCGTGCCGTACCCCAAAAAACGTTGTTTATTTTCAGGAGTCTAATGATCAGGAAAATATTACTTCTTCAAACAACTCTAATTTATTGTACAAAATTGGAGATGAGCTTGAAATTCTTGTTTCTGCACCGGATGCAGAAACGGTAATGCCTTTTAACAAAAATTCGCAGTCCAATACCAATGTTTCAGCTTCAGCCTCTAATAGGCAAACAGCTTTGGGATCTACCTATATAATTAATGCAGACGGGAATATAAATTTTCCCGTATTAGGTAAATTGAAAGTAATAAACCTAAATCAAGTGCAGGTACAAGGTCTAATTCAGGAGCGGCTTAAAGTGTTTGTAAATACTGCTTTAGTATCCGTACGACTCAAAAATTTTAAGATAACTATTTTGGGAGAAGTAAATAGCCCTGGTTTGTATTCAATTTCAGACGAAAGGATAACAATAATAGAGGCTTTAGGCTTGGCCAATGACATGACAATTAAAGGTAAAAGAGAAAATATTACCGTAGTAAGGGAAAGCGAAGAGGGCAAAATATATCATAAAATAGACATCACTTCCAAAGATATATTTGATTCGCCTATATATTATTTAAAACAAAATGATGTTGTTTACGTAGAGCCTAATAAAGCACAAATACAATTTTCGCAAAATAATAAATGGTCGCGTATACTTGCCACTATAGGATCAATATTAAGTATTGCACTTTCTGCTGTAGCCTTGTCAAGATAAAAAAGTAGTTTAAAGATTTTTCAAAACAAATATGGAGTCAAAAATTAAGAACGAAATAATTGAATCATCACCAATACGGGGCTTCAAAGATTTTAATTTGAAAGAGCAACTATATAGATATGTAAAATATTGGTATTGGTTTTTAATTAGTTTTTTGTTCTCGCTAGTAATTGCTTTTTTATATTTAAAATATACAGTCCCTCAATACAGTGTTTCTTCTACAATAGTTATTTCTCAAGAAAATAACCTGAGTGAAGCTGGTTTAGGTGCTTTTGAAGAACTGGGTTTGGAGCGCTCTCAAACTCAAATTGAAAGTGAAATAGAAATTCTGAGATCTAAAACTTTAATTGGGGATGTGGTAAGAAAGTTGAAATTGAATATTCAATACTTTTCTCAAGGCAGTTTTATTGAAAAAGAACATTTTGAAGACGCACCAGTTGCTATTGACTTTTTGGTTCCTAACACCACATTGAAAAATAAATTTTTAATTCTTAACATAAAAATTACCTCTTTACAAACCTACACATTGCTTAATACCGAAGAAGAGGAAGTGGGTAAGTACCAATATGGAGATGTAATAAAAACCAAATTAGGTAATGCTACGATAAACGCTACAAAAAATTTAACAAAGCAAACTGTAGGTACTATTGTGAAAATTAAACTTGTTCCACTAAAATATGTGGTGCAAAGTTACAGGTCTCGTATGAGGATAGATAAAACTTCTTTTGGCTCGTCTGTACTTTCAATTTCATTAAGAGATCCAATTGTAAATAAAGCAAAAGTGTTTATTGATGAGTTAGTGGATGAATACGAAAAATCAACGACCCTTCATAAGCAAAAAACCTACAACAAAACCGTAGATTTTATATCAGAAAGATTAGAGCTTATTTCTAAAGACTTATCACTGGTAGATAATGAAGCTGCTGGATATTTGTCAAAATACGGACTTACCGAAGATGTTTCTGCAGCCACTGAAAGAATTGCAACAGCATCAACGGAAAATAAAAAACAAATTGGCGATTTAAAAAATCAAATTGATCTTTTAGCTTCAACCCAAAACAAACTCTCTAAAACAAATAATGAATATACTTCTATTCCATTAAGCTTGGATTTAGGGCCTTCGGTTTCGTTATCGCAAATTACCGATTACAATACTTTAGTGGCTACACGTGACAGGTTGCTGGAAACCTCTAGCTTGCAAAACCCTGCGGTAATTGCTATTGATAGGCAATTACAAAATTCAAAAGGGATTTTACTTAAAAGTATAAAAGGTTTAATAGAAAAATATGAAGTTAAACTAAAGGATCTCTTAAGTCAGGAGCAACTTATAGCCAGTAAAATTTTTAAGGCACCTAAGCAACAAAAGGACTTAAGGGTTATTGCCCGTGAACAAGGGGTTAAAGAACAGTTGTATTTAAATTTACTTGAGAAAAAAGAGGAAGCCAATATTACAAGTCACATTACAGTGCCAAATTCTAGAATTATAGATAGAGCGTCATCACTTAGTTCAGGACCTATTTTTCCTAATTCTAAACGAACGTATACCTTGTCTTTAATTATTGGTTTTATAATACCTTTTATGTTTATTTATTTAAAAGATTTGCTAAACACAAATGTGAAATCAAAAAAGGATATAGAAGAACTAACCTCTGCTCCTTTTATAGGAACAATACCTAAAAGTAAAATCACAAAAGGATTTGCTATTGAAAAGCAAAGTAGGACGCCAATCTCCGAGGCTTTTAGGATGCTAAGAACAGATATCGATTTTTTAATGTCCGATGTTGATAAAGTGAAGGGAAAAGTGATTTTTGTAACCTCCAGTGTATCTGGAGAAGGTAAAACATTTATAGCTTCCAATATAGCTAAAGCCTTGTCCCTGTATGGTAATAAAATAGCCTTTATAGGTACTGATTTAAGAAAACCTAAATTTCATGAATTTTTAGATTTACCTAAAGGGATTCAAACTAAGGGGTTAAGTAATTACATATCAAACCCTGAGGTTTCCATAGAGGATGTGATTTATCCATTTGGTTCGGATAATGATATTTTAGATGTTATTCCGCCAGGTATTGTACCTCCAAACCCTACAGCACTTTTAATTAATAATCGCACAAAAAAGATATTTGATTATTTAGAGTCTAATTACGATTATGTGGTTGTAGATACTTCTCCTACAGGTTTGGTAACAGATACTATTTTAATAGGGGATTATGCCGACTTAACGATTTATGTAACCAGAGAAAATTACTCGGACAAACGACTTTTAAGTTTACCTGAAAAATACTATACAGAAAATAGGCTGCAAAATATAGCCCTGTTGTTAAATGATGTTTCCAATGGCTATGGCTATGGTTACGGCTATGGTTATGGTTACGGTTATGGGAATAAAGATTGATGTTTTTCCTTAAAATCATACCACTGTACGTGGTTAATTTCACCTTTAATGGCTATAGCTCCAATATAGTTTTTGTAAGGAGAAAAAGGTTTTAAAAACCATTTTGATTTTTCGTTAAGATCCCATTTTGTAGCTAACAATTCGGCATGATTTTCCTTATCTAGTGATACTACAAATTGATCTAACGGAAATGATAATCCGCTACCTTCGGCTTTAATGAATGCTTCTTTTCGGGTCCAGCAATTAAAAAAACCTTGAGGTCTATTAGCAATACTAAGTTTTGTAAGCTCATTAATTTCTTCAGCAGAAAAAAAAGAGGTTGCTATTTCTTCATGGTTGAGGTTTAAATTTAGTTTTTCAACATCAACTCCTATTTCATAATCTTTTGTGAATCCAATAATAATAACACCTCCTGAGTGGGAAACATTAAATTTTATGTGAGGGTACTGCTTAACAAAGGGTTTGTTATTATCAGAGTAGTGAAATTGAATTGTGTTGGGCTTTTTTTTGCAATAGCGACTCAGTAATATTCTGAGACATCCGCGTGCAACAATATAACAGTTGTAATCTTTTTTGAAACGAAATTTTTGAGCACGTTTATTTTCGTCTTCGGTGAGTAGGTTTTGTAAATAATCTAGGTGTATTTTAAAATCATTTACCCTAATCTTCCATAAATGGACTTCATGTTTAGTTAAACAATAATTCGTATTCATTTTATCAATTAGTTGTTTGGAAGGCAAATTGTAAAAAAAGACGCAATATTACTTTGCAATTTAGTACTCCCAAGTTACTTTTTCTTTAGTTAAAGTAATTGGATTTCCAACGTACACCCCCGGTGTATTGGAAATATCTTTACTCACTACAGAGTTTGCGCCTATTACAGAATTAGAAGCAATTTTTGTTCCTTTTAGTATTGAGCTTCTACACCCAAACCAAACTTTATTGCCTATTGTAATTGATTTATTAGGATTAATCACATTTTGGTTTTCATCTTTAATTTTATGAAAATCAGTATCCATAAAAAGGCACTCCCATGAGACTAAACAATTATCTCCAAAAGTAATACGCTTTTGAGCCATTATGGTAGTAAGTGAAGTAATCACAAAATTATCACCCAATTCTAAAACACCGTTTTTTGAAACATAAATTTTAGATCCATAACCAATTCGGGCAGTACCTTTAAAAATAATAGTTCCTTCCACTTGCCAAATACTTCGATTGTTTTTTTTATCAAAAAGCGCTCCTTCTCCATAGTCATATCCTATTTGAATCATGCCCGTTTTTATAGGGCTCAAAATTTTAATGTTGCCCGAAAGTTTTAAAAAAACAACTTTGTTTGAAACAATAAAAGGCAATTTAATAGCATCTTTAAAGGGCAGGTATTTAAAGTTAAATACAATCGATTTTAAAGTTAGTCTTTGTACTAGCTTAATAACTTTGAGTATTGAAGACTGATGCATTGGAGATTTAAATTTTAATAAGGCTTTAAATGTTTCTTTAATTATTGATCATTCATTAACTCTTCAATAGCTTCGGCGGTTTTTTCAACGTCAGGATAATCAAATAAAGTGGCGTGGTTACCATTTGTTTCAACCATAGGTATTTTTTTTGTTCCGGTTTTCACATGCTCCCACGATTCAAAAATAGCCTTGTTGTAATTGGGCTCAATTTTTTTCGTTAAAAGTAAAGATATACTTTCCGCTTTGGTTTTCCAGTCGTACTGATTTAAAAGTTTTTCTAAATGAAACATTACATTAACGGCATTTTTTTCTTCTTCAGATCCCGAAATTTTAACAAGCAGTGGTCTAAAATAAAGAAATGCCCTTGCAGCTATCATTACTTTTAGTGTTTCATAAGGGTTTTGGAAAAAGCGTTTTATAAAAAAAGAAACACGCACCGTAAGCCTAGATTTATCAAGCAATAAGCGATGATCGGCAATGGTGTCGGCAACAATAATATTGGTGTCTCTAGATTTTGTTTTTAGATAGGAAGCGATTTCTATACCCACACAAGTACTAAAACAGTATACGAGTACATTAATCACTCCGGTGGGTTGTACTTGAATGATTTCGTCGGCATAGTCTTTACTCATTTGAGCAATACTCTTATGCATATTATTTTTTTGATAGGTGCCTTTGGTCTGTATAGCATACAAGGGCCTATCCGAATCCATGTTTTTAGACAAATTTTTATAGGTAAAGGCATGGCCACCACCAGCATGTATGCAAAATAATGGATTTTTAGTTCCTTTACTAGAAATGGGAACCACGTATTTCCATGATTGCTCTTTGCTCTTTTTTGAGCTAATCATTTGTGACAGCTCATCAATAGTTTGATATTCAAAAATAGCATTAGCTTCTAGGGCAATACCTTGGTTTTTAGCTTTAGTAAGAATTTGTATACTTAAAATAGAATCCCCTCCAATTTCAAAAAAATTATCGTTTGTTTTTATATGTGAAAAACCTAGTGTTTCCTCCCAAATTTTAACAAGACTATCTTTAATTTTAGTGTTTTTTTCAACAACTTTTTGGGTCGTTGGGTTTGTTTTTGATACCGATCGGGATTGTGTTAAGAGGGCTAATTCTTCAATGGTTTGATGCTTAAAAATGTCATTAGATTGAAAAATAAACCCTTCCTTTTTAGCCTTGGTAACAATTTGAATACTTAAAATAGAATCCCCTCCAATTTCAAAAAAATTATCTGTTGTTTTTATAGGAGAAAAGCCTAGTGTTTCTTCCCATATTTTAGTGAGTTTGTTCTCTACATTATTTTTAACAGTAGCCTTTGTGGCTTTTTGTTTGCTTTTAGATATAGAAGATTGCTGAAATTGTTTTAATAGAGGTCTATTAATTTTGCCATTTGGTAAAATCGGAATTTTATCTACAAAGTAAACGGAGGAAGGAATCATGTAATCAGGAAGTTTTCCCTTTAAATTTTCCTTAAGCTTAGAAGCTTCTATGTTTTTATTGCTTTCAACATAAGCTACAATGTGCTTGTTATTAGCAACTTTTTTTGAGGCATTATCCCGTAGTGCAATCTTTACTTTTTTGGCAAGTAATTCCTTTGCTTTAGGAGAAAGCCCGTTTATTTTAGTAGTAATATCTGTTTTCATTATTTTATGGCCTTAACAACAATCATTGAATTTGCCCACCATAAATCAATCACATCAGTAGGCATTTTTAAATCAATTTTTTGTATTTGAAAAGAAGAAAAATGTTTAAGCAATAAGCGTTGATGCTCTCTACTTAAGGAATCTATTTCATTGGAGAAGTAAGTAAAAGACCCTCCTTTGTTTAAATGTTCGGATGCTACAGGGAAAAAGTGCTCAGCAAACGTGATGCTTTCGTTAACATACTTCATATATTCCTCCTGATTTAATGGGTAGGTGTGAAAAAAAATACCGTCAAAAAGTTGTAAATCATCAATTACATCTTGCCACAGTCCCTTTACCATTTTAATGTCACTTGCAGGGTAATTATTTTTCCAATCTACAAAGTAGTCTTTAATAACTTCGTCATTGCACTCTATTATAGTATGAGATTTTACATTGTGTTTTTGAATCATATCCGAAGAGATTCCTCTACCAAAACCTATTTCCAAGATATCACCTTTAGTATCACAAATCACATCGGCCATTTTTTGCATAAGCGGAATTTGCCAATCTTCCATGATTTCCTTATCGGAAAGTTTGGTGTGGGTACGATCGTTAATTTCTCGTACTTGATTATCGATGGTTCCAGGAACAAAGTGTTTTGTAACTTCATCTAAAGCTTCAATATCTAATGAGAATTCTTTTAATGCCCTGTTTATAACAGTAGATCTTTGAATGTCTCGAGGAGGATTTATAAAATCTTCCTTGGTGATTTCTAAATTGATTTCAAAACCGTTAGCTCTTCGTAATCTTCTCATAGTGTTTGTTTTATAAATTTTTAAGTAAAAGCTCAATTTCTGATTCTTCTAGCTCATTTACAGAGGTTATCAATTGGTCAACTTCTTCTGCGTTAAAGTTTTCATTTAATATTTTTTCAAGCTCTAAATTATTAGATGCAGCCATATCTTCCCAATTAATAGGAGATTCGTTGGCTTCAATAACTACTACAGCCGATTCAATATTAGGGTGTTCATTAAGCTGTTTTTCAATTTCATCTAATTCAATTCGATATCCTCTTATTTTTACCTGTTGGTCTATACGGCCTAAAAATATAATTTCTCCCTCATTGTTTAGCTTCACTAAATCACCTGTTTTATATAAATTTTCATTGCTGTAATAAGGAAGCTTTATAAAATTTGCTTTAGTTTTTTCGTTGTCATTTAAATATCCAGGAGATACATTTTCACCACCTATATACAATTCACCAATAGTTCCGTAAGGCACTTTTTTTAAGGCATTATCAAGTATATATATACTGGTATTTGCAACAGGCTTTCCTACAGGTATTGTGTTTTTGTACACATCTTCTCTACTAATTTTATGGGCCAAGCACCAAACGGTACCTTCTGTGGGGCCATATTCATTGTACAAATTGGTATTAGGTAACTTTTTAAAGTGACTTTTAGCCAATGAAGTAGGGCAAGCTTCTCCTGCAACGATAACTGTTTTTAACGAAGTGCTTGCATTGATATCACCATATTTCACAACGGTTTGATACAATGAAGGAAGCATTAAAGTATGGGTTACATTGTGCTTTTTTATAGTGTTAACCAGTTTGCTAAGGTCTTGTTCTAATCGATTTTCAGAAATAATTAATTTCCCGCCAAAACATAAAGTCCAAAAAACACCTGCTTTAGAGCTATCAAAAGATATTGACGACATCAGTAAAAAGGCTGCGGGATTGTTTTCATAAAATGTTGACCTTGCAAGGGTTGAGTTTATTATGTTTTTATGCGATATGGCCACTCCTTTGGGTTTTCCTGTACTTCCCGAAGTATAAATAACGTAAGCTAGGTCGTTTTCTTCAATGGCAACAGGATTGTGTTTTAAAGAAGAGTTTTGGTTTAAAATAGTGTCTATACTATTTAGAGGTATGCTTATTTTATTAAAAGTCTCTAATAATTGATCTTCAGTGATTAATATTTTAGAATTTGAATTAGCTAAAATATATGCAGTACGATCTTCAGGATACTCAGGGTCTAAAGGCAAATAAGCAGCTCCCGCTTTTAAAATACCTAATAGTCCAATAATCATTTTTGGAGACCTTTTTACAGATAGCCCAATAATGTCATTTTTTTGAACTCCTTGCTGTTGCAATTGAGCTGCAATTTTAGAAGATTGTATGTCTAATTGGGAGTAAGATATTTTTTGATTTCCATAAATAATTGCCGTGGCATCCTTTTTAGCTTCGCCCCAATAACTTATAAACTGATGAATACCTTGATGCTTTTTTTCTATAAGAATGTTTGGATTTTCTATAGCATTAAAGAAATTCTTTTCCTTTTCAGTAATAATTTCAATTTCAGAAATCGATGCTGAGGGGTTCTTTATAATCTCGTTTAAAAGAATTTCAAAGTGCAAATGCATTTGATCGATAGTTTGAATATCAAATAAATCTATCGCATATACAAATAAGGACTTAAGTATACCGCCTTCATCAGAAACCTGAAATGTAAGATCAAATTTAGCTCCGCCCATGTCATAAACCTCATGAGAATAACTAATGTCATCACTAAGGGTCGGAGGGGTCTCCGAGTTGTTATACAAAAACATGGTTTGGAAAAAAGGGTTAACACTTAAAGAGCGATCTGGGTTAAGCTCTTTCACCAAAGTATCAAAACTTATATCGGTGTTGGAAAAAGCTTTCAAATAAGTTTTTTTAACCACTTTTATAAAATCATTAAATGAGGTGTTAGGATTAATGGGGGTTCTTAAAACCAAAGTATCATTAAAAAAGCCCATTAATTTTTCTAGTGCTTTTTCATTTCTTTTGGTAATCGATGTACCAACTAGGATATCCGATTGCCCCGAATATTTATAAAGTAATATGTAATATATACTAAGCATTAATACGTATGGAGTGGCCTCTAGCTCCTTACATAAATCAAAAAAGCCTTGCGATGTTTGCTTGTTGTAAACTTTTGTGTGAAAGGTGCCTTTGTATGAAGGCTGAGGCTTCCTGGGATGATCAAAAGGTAAATTAAGTACGGGTATTTCGCCAGATAACGTTTTTTTCCAGTACTCAATATGATTGCGATTTGGCTTTTTGTTTTGTTGCCAGTACGCATAGCTTCCGTATTGTAAAGCTTGTTTGTTAATTACAATCTCCTGCTTTGCTTTTAATGCTTTATAATAAGTAGTGAGTTCTTCCCTAAATATTCGCATTGCCCATTCGTCGGTTATAATATGGTGCAGTGTAATTGAAAATAAAAAATGATTTTCAGAAATTTTAATTAAAACTGATTTGAATAAAATATCATTTGAAAGGTCAAAAATGGTTCTTGAGTTTTCAAAGATTAAATCGTTGGCTTTTTTTTGCGCTTGTTTTTTTTCAAGTTCACTAAAGTCAAAAAACGAGTAATCAGATTTAGATTCTGTATTGACTTCTGCAATAAAATTTCCGTTTACAATTTTAAAATTAGATTTTAAAATATCATGATTAGTTTCAATTAACCGAATACTTTTTTCAAAAAGCGAAACTTCTAAATTTCCATGAAATTCATACAATTCAGAATAATTGTAAAAGGGATTGTTAGGGTTTAATTGTTGTAAAAACCATAAACGTTTCTGCTCTTGCGATAATGGTATTGGTGTATTATTAGGTATTGGATGTATTTTTGAAGAAGTGTCAGTATTCACACTTCTTTTTTTCCATTGAGCTAATAATGAGGGTTGTTTATTTTCCATTATTTATTGTATTATCTCAGGTTTAAGGCAACTCTTGCTTTATAAAATAAGTATCGTAAATAGTCTTCTACACCTAAATTAATATCGAAAACACGTTCTATTACCCAGTAAGCAGAAGCTACAATTAAAAAGAGGGAACCTATTACTAAAATTTTCGAATAAAATTTGCGATTCCTTAATAAAAAGAGGATAGGGAATATGGCGAATATAATTAGTAATTGACCTATTTCTACCCCAACATTAAAGCCCAGTAGTGAGTACACTAAAAACTCGTTTTGAAGTCCTAAGTCACCAAGAACACTAGCAAATCCAAAACCGTGAAATAATCCAAAGCCAAATGCGATAATCCAATCACGTCCTTTAAAAATCGGTTTGATGTTGTGAAATGCCGCAAGCCCTATAGAAAAAGCGATGATAGATTCTACAATCCACCCAGGTAGGCTAATAACTTTTAGTGCCGATAAACTTAAAGTAATGGTATGCGCAATGGTGAAAAAAGTAATTATTGAAATAATATATTTAAAAGCAGGTTTAAACTCGCTTACAGGCTCCCAGCTAGTCATTAAAGATGTTATTTCATCTTCTCTACGTCTTTTTATAACCGAGGGAAGAATTAAAGCTATCAAGAAAAAGATATGATCAATCCCAATCCAAATATGCCATATACCTTGGTTAATCATAGCAACAAAACCTTTCCATAACGAAACTTCATTTAAAGAAAGTGTATCTGTAGTATCGCCAGGAGTAAAATACAGAGAGATATTAGATTCATTTTCAATAATACCCGCTTTCCAGTTGTATTCGACGGTTAAAAAACCTCTATGAGTAGGAGATTTTTCAAACGCAATATTATAAGTAACATCTAACGAATCGGGGATAGTTGAAAAATTATCTAAATCGAATAATACTTGTATGTAATCTCCCAGGCCAGTATTAAGGATTTCTATGCCTTTAAAAGTGATGTTGTGCTCTCCGTTAGCGGATTTAAAATTAGAATGTTCTAGAAGGTAAGTTTGGAGTTCATTAGTATGACTCTTTACCTCCGATAGTTGGTTGTTTTTTGATTTTAATCCCCAATCAAAAACTTTATTTAAGTCGTCCGAAAGAATTTCAAACCTTCCTTCAACCCCCTCGTTTTCATAAATACGTAAAAAAATGTAACCGTGTTCGGGAGCGTGAGCAAATAAAAATAGAGGTAAAAACAGAAGAAAACTTAAAAGGAGTTTTCGGAATTTATGATTAAGCATAATTTAAATAAATAAGTAATATTATAATGTGGTTAAGGCAGTATGATCTGGGTAGCATACATAATCCGGTCTGGGTGATTTTTTTTCGGGAATGTTATTTACACTATTGTAAGTGATAATAGCGGTGTTCCTTGTAAATGGCGAAACATTAGTATTTGATGCATGGAAAAGGTTTGGATGGAAAAACAAAACAGAACCTTTCTTTCCACTAAAAGTAACAATATCATTTTTTTGGGCGAATTCTTTCACTAGCTCGTCATTAATGTTGTATTTCAAATCAGTGTTTAATGAGTTTTTCAAATCATTATTGTTTTCCAAATGAGGTTTTTCATTTAAAGAAACGATGCCCTCACTGTGTGATTTTGGAATTAAAATTAACGGTCCTTGGTATGAAGCTACATCATTTAAAAGAATCATCACCGAGATCAATTCAGGATTTTTTATACCATCACCAAAATGCCAAAAAGGAAAGTCCTGGTGCCATTCCCAGTTTTGACCCACAAAAGCTTCTTTAATATTCAATTTATATTGGTATAAATACAAATTATCACCTACCAACTGTTCGCTTACTTTTAAAATATGTTTGTCTCTAACTAAATTTAAGTAATATGGTTCTTGCTTTTCAGGTGCAAATATCGAACGAATACTTCCGTTACTTTCGCAAACTACACTTGGTTTATCCTTATGGTTTTCAAAAACACTAAGTTTTTTGTTATATGCCTCTATTTCAGCATCTGAAAAAACAGTATCCAATATTAGAAATCCATTTTCGCGATAAAACTCGATTTGATTTTTTAAAAGCATTTTTACATTTTTTTTAATAAAAGTATAGGTTTATTGGTGTTGATTTCATGAAAAAAACACAAAAAGGAATTCCAACCTCTAAAAATGAATATCTAGCTTTTAAATAATTAGCAAGGGTTGTATAATTCAAAAATCTAACAATTTGTTGGTTTAAATAGAATCAGTTTTAACGCTAATTTTTCCGTTTGAGCAATAATAATAATATAAGGGGCTTGGTATTAAATACATTTACACTCAAGTTTAATAACGCTAATACATTACAATCTTGAATTTTTCATTTAGTAAAAAACAGGTAGACTTCAAAAATCAGGTTATAGCATTTGCTCAAGATAATCTTAATAGCAATGTTATAGCTGAAGACTATAAATCTCTTTTTTCTAAGAAGAAGTGGAAGAAGTGTGCTGATTTTGGAATTCAGTCTCTAGCATCTTACAAAAATGAACAGCTAGATGTTTTAACAGCCACACTAGCTATGGAAGGTTTAGGGTATGGTTGTAAAGACAATGGGTTGCCTTTTGCACTAAATGCTCAAATGTGGACAGTGCAATTGCCTATAATTCATTTTGGAAATGAGGAACAAAAAGATCTTTTTTTAACACCTTTAGTTAAGGGCAACCAAATTGCTTGCCATGCATTAACAGAGCCTGAAGCCGGATCCGATGTTTTTTCCATGAAAACCACTGCGCAAAAAACCGAAGGAGGGTATATTTTAAATGGAACAAAACAATATATAACACTAGGGCCCGAGGCAGATGTAGCTTTGGTATTTGCGGTTACTAATCCAAAGCTAGGAAAATGGGGTCTATCGGCTTTTTTAGTAGAAAAAGGTACAAAAGGTTTTACACAAAGCTCAAGCAAACAAAAAATGGGTATGCGAACTGTTCCTTTTGGTGATCTTGTATTTAATGAATGTTTTGTAAGTGAAAAAAATAGATTGGGTAAAGAAGGAGCAGGTTGGGCAATTGTTAATCATTCATTAGAACTGGATAGATGCTTTGTTTTTGCCAGTCAGTTAGGCGCCATGGAGCGACAGTTGGAAGAGTCAATTAATTATGTAAAAAAAAGAGAACAGTTTGGGAAATCTATAGGGAGTTTTCAATCTGTTTCTAACAGAATAGCAGAAATGAAATTACGCTTAGAAACATCTCGATTACTATTATATAAAGTCGCTTGGCTTAAAAATGAAGGTAAATCGGCTTTGTTAGAATCGTCTTTACTAAAATTACATTTAAGCGAAAGTTTTGTTTCTTCAAGTATAGATGCAATTAGAAATCATGGGGGATACGGTTATGTATCAGAAAATGAAGTTGAAAGAGATTTAAGGGATGCTGTAGGAGGGATTATTTATGCAGGAACTTCTGATATTCAAAAAAATATAATATCTAAAATCTTAGGACTATAATCGGATGTTTATTTACACGCTACACCATTTACTCGAAAATTCGGCTGAAAAACACCCTCAAAGCATTGCTTTTAGGTACTTGTCCGAACAAATATCATATCAGGAGCTAAATGAGAAATCAGATCAAATAGCACATCAACTACGGTTGCTAAATATTAAAAAAGGCGATCGAGTGGGTATTTATATGCCAAGGTGTTTGCATACTGTTATTTCGGTATATGGGATATTAAAAGCAGGTGCAGCCTATGTTCCATTGGATCCATTTTCGCCAATTAGTAGGACGGCTTTTGTGGTTAATGATTGCAATTTGGAGGTGGTGCTTACTACAAAAAAGCAAACAAAAAAAATAGAAAAAATAGCTTTAGAAAGCCCTGTGTTAAAATCAATTGTTGGTATTGAAGAGAGTTCTACACTTCAAAATGTGTCTTGGGAATCCGTTTTTAAACTTTCTACAGATAATTTTGAAAGTGAAAATGTATTAGACGATGATATTGCTTACATTTTATATACCTCTGGCTCTACAGGTACGCCCAAAGGCATAGTACATACTCACAGGAGTGGATTGCAGTTTGTGAAGTTAACCACTTCTTTGTACAATATATCTAATACCGATGTGATTGCTATGCACGCCCCATTGCACTTTGATCCATCTACGCTCGGTATTTTTTCAGCAATATATGCAGGGTCAACCACAGTAATCGTATCCGATGCAGAAACTAAAATGCCTAAAAGTTTGGCAACATTAATTTCAGATAAAAAAATAACCATTTGGTTTTCGGTTCCTTTGGCTTTAATACAATTGCTTCGCAACGGACTTGTAACTAAAGAAAATGGTGATAGCTTACGTTGGGTTTTGTTTTCTGGAGAAGTGTTTATAACCAAATACTTAAAAGAAGTTATGCAAATATGGACACAAGCAAAATTTAGTAATATCTATGGGCCAACAGAGCTTAATCAGTGCACTTATTACAATTTAGAAACTCCTCCTGTAAATAACGACCCTATTCCTATAGGTTACGTTTGGGACAATTCAGAATTTAAAATAATCGATGCCAATGATAAGGAAGTTGCTTCCGGAAATATAGGAGAATTAGTGGTTAGGAGTAGTACAATGATGAAAGGGTATTGGAATAATAAACAATTAACTCAAAAATCTTTTTTTATTCAAGAAGTTGTTCCGGGTATCCCACAAGTGTTTTATAGAACAGGAGATCAAGTAAAACTAAATGATAAAGGGGAACTTTTATACTTAGGGAGAAATGATAGACAGGTTAAAATTAGAGGGTATCGAATTGAGATTGACGAAGTGGAAAACACAATTAACAATCACCCTAACGTGGTAGAAGCTGCTGTAATAGTAGTCCAAACAAATAACGAAAACAGTCTTGTTGCCTTTGTGGTAGCCCAAAACAAATCCAATTTAAATTCTAGTGAATTAATTAGTTTCTCCAAAAAGCACTTGCCTATATATGCTGTACCAAACGAAGTAATCATTTTAGATGATTTTCCAAGAACAAGCTCGGGTAAAATAAGCAGAAAACAATTAAAAAGCACCTTAATTAGTGATTGATAAATAATGATAAATACAATAATAAATTACATAGCCGATAATTTGATTAATGAACCTTTAGATGATGATTTAGAGCCTGAAGATGATTTGTTAGGTTCGGGTATTGTAGACTCTATGGGCATGATGAGATTAATTGCTTTTATAGAAAATGAATATGATTTAAAAGTAGCACCAGATGAAATGGTGATAGAAAATTTTATGACTGTAGAAAATATAGTTGAATACATCACTACAAAAAACAAGCAACAGTAAACTAATGGAACACACAAAAACTCCTTTAACGCAAAACCAAAAATTGATATGGATAGGTCAAGAACTTAACCCACTAACTCCTATTTATAACATGGTTATGACTTATCAAGTTAAAGGAGTTGTTTTATTTTCAGAGTTTGAAGCGGCGTTTCAGAAATTAGTTGCATCTAGCGATGCCTTTCGTTCAGTTTTCGAAACAGAAAATGAAATAGTATATCAAAAATACTTGCCTAGTGTAGAGTGTAAATTAGAATTTATTGATTTTTCGAATGACGAAAATCCTTCTATTTCATATAACAATTGGCTAGAAGAACGAACGCAATTAGTATTTGATTTACAGAAAAAAGCTTTTGATAGCGTATTAATAAAATGCGCTAAAGAAAACTATATCTGGTACATTAATCAGCATCACCTTATTACAGATGGTTGGAGCTCATCTTTGGCTTTTTCTAAAATTGCAAATTATTATACGCAACAAATAAGCGTAAAAGCGAATAACACAGCAGAAGAAAAAAGTTATTTGTTTAAAGATTTTGCAACTAAAGCACAAGAAATTGAAACAACTTCCGCAATAATCGAATGCCAGAATTATTGGAAAAATAAGTTAAAGGACTATTCAATAAATCCCAAATTATACCATTCCAACAGTAAAATTTTAAAGACAAATTCTAAGAGAATTACATTAAACTTAGGTAAGGATCGTACGGATAAATTATTAGCTCTTGCAAATCAAAAAGGAGTTAGAGTTTGGACTTTGGATCTTACTTTGTATAATGTTTTTTTAACGGCTTTATTTGCTTATGTATACAGAATAAGTGACCAAGAAAAACTAGTTATTGGTTCGCCTAGTCATAATCGAACCTCAAAGAGTTTTCAAAAAACAATTGGTTTTTTTGTGGAAATTTTCCCTTTAATGGCAGAAATTGAAGCGGAGGAAACCTTTAGTTCTTTATTAAAAAAGATTCAGGTTGAAAGCAATAGTTTTTTGAAAAATGCGAAAACAGGTAGTTCTTCTTCAGAAGTGAACAGAAAATTCAATGTGTTTTTTAACTATATGTTAAATACTTCAAATTCAAACTTTAACCATTTTGATGTTCACACCAATTGGATACACCCCGGACACACCGATCCAAGGCATCATCTTAGACTGCATGTACACGATTTGGACAACACAGGTGAGATTAAGTTGTATTTTGATATAAATACTTCGGTGTTTAATGATAATTTGCAGCAAAATATTCCTCAGCATTTTTTAAATATTTTTGATGCTTTTATAGGAAATGCAAATCAAAAAATTAAAACAACAGCTTTTGTAACTACTGGTGAAGTTTCAAAAATTAAAGAATGGAATAATACACATGTAAATTTTGATGTTACTGAAACGTTATTAACCAAGTTTAAAAAACAAGTACAAGCTACCCCTAAAAATAGAGCAATAAGTTTTAATGAAAACCATTTGTCTTATGCTGAATTTCATGAAAAATCAAATCAGGTAGCTAGGTTTATAGAAAAGCAAGGGGTTGTTGCCAATGATATTATAGCAGTAAGTTTTGATAGGTCCTTAGAGATGATGATCTATTTATACGGAATTATCAAAGCCGGAGCAGCTTATTTGCCTATAGACCCTAAAACACCATATAAAAGAGTAGCTTATATTTTAGATAATTCGAAATCGAAAGCGCTTTTTTACAATCATGAGGAGTTTGAAGATTTAGAAATAAAAGGGGTACCAACTTATTCGCTAAAGCAAATACAAAATAGTATAGAAGCAGAGTCTACCGCTGATCTCGCAACAGTTGTTAGTCCTCAAAATTTAGCTTACGTAATTTATACTTCAGGGAGTACGGGAAATCCTAAGGGCGTTAAAATAAGTCATAAAGCTATTTGTAATCGATTACAATGGATGAGTAGTGACTACCCGGTAAACGCTTTGGATGTGTTTTTGCAAAAAACGCCCATAACTTTTGATGTATCGGTTTGGGAATTGTTTTGGCCTTTGCAAACTGGAGCAAAATTGGTTGTCGAAATCCCTGACGGGCATAAAAACCCAGAACAATTAATTCAAACCATACAAAAAAATAAGGTGACTCAAATTCATTTTGTGCCATCAATGCTCTCATTATTCTCAAATACTGAAGAGGTTTATAAATGTAAAAGTTTAAAGCGTATATTTTGTAGCGGTGAGGCATTGCCTTCTGCAACGATTCAAAAAACCTACGAGCAACTCAATGAGGTTGAGATTCATAATCTTTATGGGCCAACCGAAGCTGCAATTGATGTGAGTAGTTGGTATTGTGATCCTCAAAAGGTAGCTAAAGGAGTCCCAATAGGCAAGCCTGTTGCCAATACTCAACTGTATATTTTGGATGAAAATTTAAACCAACTGCCCATAGGACTACCAGGAGAACTCCATATAGGAGGCGTTCAACTGGCAGAAGGTTACCTTAATTCAAAGGAGTTAACAGCAAAGAAGTTTGTGACTAGTAAATGTTTTCCCGAAAAATCACAATCAACACTATATAAAACAGGAGATTTAGCTCGCTATAGAGAAGATGGTGATATAGAATATTTAGGCAGAATTGATACCCAAGTAAAATTGCGAGGTTTGCGTATAGAGCTTGGTGAGATAGAGTCACATTTAGAGCAAATTAAAGAAGTTTCTAAAGCGGTAGTTATTGTTGATGTAGATAAACAAGTTTTGGTAGCTTATTATACCGGTACACAGGTAAATCAAAATGATTTGGAAGGCATACTCATAACTAGTTTACCAGAGTATATGATTCCTTCAACTTTTGTTCATATAAATTCGTTTGCTTATTTATCTAGTGGTAAAGTAAATCGTAAGGTATTATCACTTCCCGAAAAAGAAAGCAAACAGTATTCATCCCCAAAAACGGCTCCGGTTAATGAATTTGAAGAGT
Organism: uncultured Aquimarina sp.; assembly: GCA_947503135.1. Taxonomy (GTDB): domain Bacteria; phylum Bacteroidota; class Bacteroidia; order Flavobacteriales; family Flavobacteriaceae; genus Aquimarina. The sequence goes on from CANNCQ010000006.1 coordinate 87,234, forward strand.
TAGTTTTGGAAGTTTGGAAAGAGGTGTTACAGCTTGAAAGCATAGGGACAAACGAAAATTTTATACGACTGGGAGGAGATTCGTTACAGGCAATATCTATTACATCGCGTCTTAAAAAGGTACTTCAATTGGAGGTAACAATAACCGATGTTTTTGAGTACCCTACCATAAAAGCTTATGCGGCCAATGTAGAGCAAACAATACTAAAATTAATGAATGATTTTTAATTTGTAAATGGTTAAAAATAAACTACAAGGCTGGGAGCCATTTATAATACAATGTGTGGCTGTGCTAATTAGTAGTTTGTATATACTAAGCCCGCTTAAGGAAGAGGTATCCAATATAGTGTATGTACTTGGTCATGTTTTTCAAGCACCTAAAACCATACTGTCTCATAAAAGTATGGATAATGAAATAACGGTTTTTAACTCCAAGCAGCATCAAATTAAAATACAAAAACACAATCACGAGGTTTCGGACTTTATTTGTGAGCTTTTCAAAAAATCCAACACGGACGAAGGCCAGTCCCCAATTCAAAAGACAACTAAAATTGATAAACACATTACCTATCACACAATTATATTAGAATGTATTGTTGATTTAAAAATTAAAAAGCACACTTTTTTTTATAGAAAACAAAAAATGAGAAAGGGCTTTTTAGCACCAATAAAGGACCCTCCAGATGGGCTTTTTTCTTAACCACATACATGCATTTAGTTAAATGCAAATTCACAAAAAAATTAATTTATTAAAAAATACTTTTTAGCAGCTATTGCTTTAAAGGTTCATTGTTATGAAAATATATTATATTATTACATTATTTTTTATTTCCATTGGGAATATTTTTGCCCACGAAATTCATGGGGTAATTCGTGGAAGCGAAGACCAATTACCTATAGCGGGTGTTGGAGTTTACAATAATACTACAAGTACGTACACTTATACTGATTTGTCAGGTTATTATGAATTAGACGATGTTTCAGAGGGAGATATCATTTCTTATTACGGAGTAGGACTGAAGAAAAAAAGTATTACAATTTCGGCGAATCAGCTAGATACTGCAATTGACATTACTCTTGAAAATGAAGGGGTTTCTTTAGATCAAGTAGTAATTACATCTGAGGTTAATGCGCTTACCAATTTTGTAAATGTAGACGTACAAGCAAGTCCAGTAAAATCTTCTCAAGAAATTTTACGTAAAGTGCCAGGGCTAATTATTGGTCAACATGCTGGTGGAGGAAAAGCAGAGCAGCTTTTTTTAAGAGGTTTTGATATAGATCATGGTACCGATGTAGCGTTAAGTGTGGACGGGTTACCTGTAAATATGCCATCGCATGCACACGGACAAGGGTATGCCGATTTACACTTTGTAATTCCTGAAACAATTGATAATATTGATTTTGGAAAAGGACCATACTACGCAGATAAAGGAAACTTTAACACCGCAGGTTATGTAGAGTTAAAAACTAAAAAGCGTATTGACGAAAACTTAATTTCTGTAGAGGCAGGGCAGTTTAACACGCTTAGAGGAGTAACATTGTTTAATCTTTTAAACACAGAAAACAGTAGTGCTTATATTGCTTCTGAAGCAGTGTTAACAGATGGCTTTTTTGATGCTTCACAAAATTTTAACCGTTTCAATACCTTAGCTCGTTACAATTACAATAATTATGAAGATCAGGAAATTACAGTTTCTTTATCACATTTTCAAAGTAGGTGGGATGCATCGGGTCAAATACCAACAAGAGCTGTTGAAAGTGGTTTAATCGGTAGGTTTGGAGCCTTAGATGATACTGAAGGTGGAGAAACTAGTCGCTCCAACTTTTTAATTAATCATATCAAAAAGTTGAACGAGCATGAGCGTTTTAAGACCAATGCTTACATTTCTAAATACGACTTTTTATTGTATTCAAACTTTACTTTTTTCTTTGAATCTTCTCGATTTGACAAAGATGGAAATCCAAAGGAGGTTACTCGCCCTGATGGATTTAACGATCAAATTAGACAAAGTGAAAGCAGAACCATTATAGGTGCCGATACCGATTACCAATACACAACGCATATTGAAGACCACGATATCCAGTTTAAATTGAATGCTGGTTTAGGATTTAGATATGATGATGTAAATGATGTAGAATTGGCACGTTCTCAAAATCGTCGTGAAACATTAGAGCGTCTTTCTTTCGGAGATGTTGATGAGTTAAATGGTTTTGCTTATGTGCAAGCTTCACTTAAAAAAGACAAATGGACATTCAATCCTGGAGTACGTTTAGATTATTTTAAATTTGGTTTTGATAATTTTTTAACTCCAAATTTTGAAAACTCAGTATCTGACGAAGTTATAGTAAGTCCAAAATTAAATATAATTCATGCAACTACTAAAAATCTACAATTGTTCGCTAAAGCTGGTTTAGGTTTCCACTCTAATGATTCAAGAGTATTAGCAGATCCTAACACGCCTGTAGATGAGGCATTACCGTCAGCTCTTGGTTTCGATGTAGGTACTATATACAAACCAATAAATAATTTAGTAATTAATGCTGCAGTATGGTACTTGAATTCTGAACAAGAATTTGTATATGTTGGTGACGGAGGTGTTGTAGAGCCAAGTGGAGAATCACAACGTTACGGAATTGATTTTGGAGCACGTTACCAATTTAACAAATGGTTGTATGGTAATTTAGATGTAAATTATACCATTGCAAGAAGTGTGGATGAGCCAGATGGAGCAGATTTTATTCCATTAGCACCTGATTTTACATCTGCAGGAGGATTATCTGTTAGGAATTTAGGGAAGCTTTCAGGAGGAATTAATTACAGATTTATTGATGACAGACCAGCAAATGAAGATAATTCAATTGTAGCTGAAGGATATTTTGTAACCGATTTAAATTTAAATTACAACTTTTACAAAAAATGGAATTTAGGAGTAATTGTTGAAAACTTGTTTGATACAGAGTGGAATGAAACACAATTTGCAACCGAAACCTTTTTAGGGGATAACTTCGCTGGATTTTCTGAAGCATTGCCTCAAGAGGATATTACCTTTACTCCAGGAACACCTTTCTCAATCAGAGGAAAGTTATCTGTTACTTTTTAACTAAAATAAAGATATGTCTGTATCAAATTTTGAAATAATTACTGATGAGAAAAAATGGTGTGAATTATTAAAAAAAGTAGAATATTACGATTTTTACCACACTTACTCCTATCATAAATTGTCAAAACTAGAAGGTGAAACACCTGTGATGATTAAATTTGATATGAATAAGCAATTGATATTATTTCCATTGTTATTGCGAAAAATTTTTGATACAGACTATTATGATCTTACCTCAGTTTATGGCTATGCAGGACCTATTGGTAATGTAAATGCAGATTTTGATAATACTTTCTTTGTGAAATATTTTAACAATTATTTGAAAGAAAATAAAATAGTTTCAATCTTTTCAAGGCTAAATCCTTTTATACCTAATCAGCAAAAAATGTTAATGAATTTAGGTGAATTGGTATCCCTAAATAAAATTGTAAATATTGACTTAAATCAAGATGTAGATGAGCAAAGAAAAGGTTTTTCTAAACTAACAAAAAGAAACTTAAATAAGGCCAGAAAACTATGTTATGTCGAAAAAGGAAATAAGGAAAGTGATATTGATGTTTTTTTAGACTTGTACTACGAAAACATGAAAAGAGTAAATGCTAAAGCATACTATTTTTTTAATAAAAAGTACTTAAAAGGCTTTTTAAAAAGTAACGAATATGCAGCAGATATTTTTTTTGCAAAGTTAAAAGAAACAGACCAACCTATTTCGGCGGCAATAATTGTAAAAACAAATAATATCATTCAGTATCACATTTCAGGTACTAAAAATGATTTTTTAAAATTATCTCCAATAAGGTTGTTGATAGATGAAGCAAGGGTATTAGGGAGTTCGGAGAATTATAAATACTTCAATTTGGGAGGAGGATTAAGTAACCAAATAGATTCGTTATTTAACTTTAAGGCTACTTTTTCTAAAGATTTTAAAGATTTTAAAGTATTTAAATATATTGTAGATCCTTTGATTTATAGTGAATTAGTTGATGATTTTTCTAACTTAGAAGATAAAAAGGATTTTTTTCCAGAATATAGAATTAGTAGTTAATTTAATTATGAAGAAGAAATAAAAGATATTTTCCAAAGAGAACCTATAAAATATTTTAATAGATAAATATGTGAATTTAAATCTTGAAAACAATATAAAGTATGCAGAGTTTACTGAAGGTGATATTTTAATTTATGGAGGAGGAGGTCATTCGAAAACATGTATTGAATTAATTCGTCAATTAAAAAAGTATTCGATTCGAGGAATAATTGATGATAATTTACCTATAGGAACAATAATTTTTGAAGAACAAGTAATAGGAAACCGATTAAATCTAGATCAGTTTTCCGACTATGGTTTGTCAAAAATTATTCTTGGAATAGGGGCTGTTTTTAATCGTGATCTTCGTTTCAGATTATTCACTACATTGAAAGGTAAAAAATTTGAAATACCAACGATAATTCATCCTTCAGCAATGGTAGAACTTTCGGCTAAATACGGAGAGGGGAACCAAATTATGCAAGGAGCTATTATAGGTAGTGATGTACAAATAGGAGATAATTGTATTATTAATTCGGGCTGCATTATATCTCATGATGCAATCATAGGAAATCATGTGCATATTGCCCCTGGTGCTATAATTGCAGGAGGAGTTACTATTGGCGATCATACTATTGTCGGTATGGGAGTCACTATATTTTTAGGCTTAAACATAGGTAAAAATGCGACTATTCATAACGGAGTTCATGTGATTAATAATGTTGCAGATAATGAAGTGTTGAAAAGGTTGATTTAATTCATAATTGGGTATTATAATCTTTAGATTTTTATTTAACTGCACGCTCCTTAAAGTCGGGAGCCTTTGAGGCTAAACAATAATGCAGGCAACGATTGTAAAACAAAGAAACTATTTTTGTTGTTAGGTATTTAAGTTGCAGTATACCAAACTTTTATTAAATTGATCAAATGAAAGAAGGCTATGTAATAAGAGATCAAACAAAAATACATTTTTTACAATTACAGTAGTGTATTGGATTGATATTTTTACTAGAAAGAGGTATCGATACGATGTATTGTCTTCGTTAGAATTTTGTATTCAAAACAAGGGTATGATATTGTTTGGTTACGTTATTATGAGCAATCATATTCATTTTATTTTACAATCAAAAATGGAGCATTATCTAATTTGATTAGAGGTTTTAAAAAGTTTACTGCAATTACAATTTTAAAGCGAGTACAATCAGAACCTGAGAGTAGGCGAGAATGGATGTTAGGGTTATTTAAAGAGGCAACGAAAAAACACAGTCGTAATAAGAATTTTCAATTTTGTCAGTATGGTAATCATGCTGTTGAAATTTATTCAGAAAAGTTTTTGTGTACAAAGTTGGACTGTCTACATTTGAATCCTGTGAGAGCAGGTTTGGTGTCGAAAGCTTCGGATTATTTATATTCAAGCGCTTCCAATTATGTTAATGGACAAGGAATAACAGACTTAGCCACCGTTGTAGATAATCCCATAGTAAATATAGATACAAAAGGGTCATTCAATAAGTATTTGGATAATGAATAAAGGATGGAATCAAGTTAGCGATATTCCCTCAAAGATGGGAGACTTTGCGAAGCGGGAGTGTATAGAGGTAGGTTTAGAAACTAAATTGTTAATCCTAGAGAGTCAAGCAAAAGGTTACGTCGAAAGTTGTTTTGTAGGTGAGCAAAAATATAACTTCGATGAAAATAGCTTTGATGGAAAAATGTATATCGCATCAGTTATATTAGCAGCTCATGCGAAAATTAAATCCAAAGGAGTTTTGAAACTTTATTTAGTAGATTGGAGAGCTAAAGCTGAAATTTCTGGTAAAATAAACCTTGTAAATTAAAAGTTTGGTTAAAAAAATCACACACATAATACTCGTTTTGTTAAAGTTCTTTTTAGGGCTTAATATTTTAATGCAAATAACTAATGTACCCAAGCTTTACAAGTTAAACATTCACTATAATAAACAAGACGAATTTGTAAAAAAAAAGGTGCTTTTAGATACAGTAATTCTAAATTCAGTAGGAATGCCTTCTGAGGGAGTAGATAATGTTTATAAAATAAAATACAAAAATCCTAATGGGGCATTTTTGTTAGAAGATAATAGGTATTCTGTAGATGTAAAGTATACTTCGAGAAAAAGTAATATTAATGAAATTTATGATTATGCAATATCTCATAAAGATTCTATAAACGTATGGTATCACTCCGAACTTGAGCATAGTTTTGCATACGATTATCATACTAAATATATAGATTCGTTCGATAAATCAAAAATAAAGTTGAACATTTTACTTTTCTTAATTGCTTTATTAACCCTATTATTCTTGTTGTTAAAACTAATAAAAAAATAAAATGCAGTTTTTAATCAAATATACAACGTATTTATCTTTCTCTTTTATCATTTTACCCATAGTCAAAATGATAAAAAATCAAACTTAAGGCTTTCATTTTCTGAGACTAAGGATTTGTCTTTTCATGTTTATGAACCCCTGCTCCGCAAAGAGTAATAAACAAAAAGTAACGATACGAAAATGTCTCCTGACTTTGCGCTACACAGTATTACAGGTAACAAGGTAACCATTGTAACACAAAGCTGCTGTTTTTAAGTTTTATGGTTTAAGTTTCAGTATACCAAACTTTTATTAAATTTATCAAATGAAAGAAGGCTATGTAATAAGAGATCAAACAAAAATTCATTTTTTTACTTACAGTAGTCTATTGGATTAATATTTTTACTTGAAAGAGGTATTGAGACGATGTGTTGTCTCTGCTTCGCAAAGAGTAACAAATAAAAAATAACGCTGCACAAAAAATGTCTCCTGACTTTGCGCTACACAGTATTGCAGGTAAACCCGATCGCGTGGAATTGAATTCCGTGCTTACAACGAGCGTGATATAAAGTTGTTAAACTAACATTTTCAAGGTTAGTTTAAACATATTAAAGCACAGATTTTAAATCCGCGCTATCAAATTTAATAAAATTGTGACCCAGGAGGGATTCAAACCCCCAACCCTCAGAGCCGAAATCTGATGCGCTATTCAGTTGCGCCACTGGGCCATTAATTCATTGTTTTAAGAAAGTTTTGCTTTTACGATCGTAGAAATAAGTTTTCCATCGGCTTGTCCTGCTAGTTTAGCGGAAGCTTGCCCCATTACTTTACCCATATCTTTCATTCCTGCAGCTCCTGTAGAGGCTATAATTTCTTCAATAATTTTACCAACTTCCTCTTCATCCAACTGAGCTGGTAAAAATGTAGCAATAACTTCGGCTTGAGCCAACTCTGGTTCTGCTAAGTCTGCCCTGTTTTGTTCCGTAAAAATAGCGGCGCTATCTTTACGTTGCTTCACCAATTTTTGAAGTATTTTTATTTCTTGATCTTCTGTTAATTCCTCTTTAGAACCTGTTTCTGTTTGTGCTAATAAAATAGCAGCTTTTATAGCTCTTAATGATGTTAAGGCATTTTGATCTTTAGCTTTCATTGCCTCTTTCATTGCAGGCATAATTTTACTAGATAGGCTCATTTTTTTATTTTTTTTCAGTTAAAACTGAAGTTTTTATTTTTTTTCCTTAGTTGAAAATATTGTTAATCTACATTATCGTGTAAAAACGAATTTCGTTTTCGGATCTGTAAATCGTCATTACTATCAGTACTTAAAGTAGTTCTGGAAATATTAGGCTCTTTACTGCTTTGATCAAGATTTACACCAGCTCTTTTGTAAGCAGGTTGCTTTTCTATTTCGTCAATATTCGCATTGGTGTTTTTGAATTTATAATTAAATTCTTTCATTCTAGCTCTTCTCTCAGAAACTCTAGATCGTAAACTTTCCGAAATAGGTTGATTGATAGGGTCTATTTGGGTAGTAGCTTTTTCATTGCTGCCAGCTTCAGGTGTTATAGCTGTAGGGTTACTTTTTAATTCAAAAGCAACTTCTGCATCTGTAACGGTTTCTTTTTGGGTAGGTAAATCATTTGCGGCATCTTCAAGCTGGTGTACTACAATATTTTCAACCTTATCGGTTTGAGTAGACTGATTTGTAGGAGCATTGTTAGTGTTCATAGGAAAATCAAAACTCAAGCTAATTTGATTTTTATCCTCTATTTCCTCTACAGAGTCCAGTGTGTGTTTTATGGTTTCAGTTTGCTGATTAATGGTGCTTTTGTCAACAATGATTTCTTCGTAATCAGTTACTTCAATTTCATTAACGCTAGCATTATTTACTTCGATATCGCTAATAATACTTTGGGTGTTAATAATTACAAAATCATCCTCTAAAACCTCTTCAGCAAACGAGCTTATTTCTTCAGCATCAATAACTTCCATGTTTTTGATGTACTCAGTCGTTGGCATTAATAAAGACTCCGCTACTGGTATATCTTCTACAGTTTCAAACAAATCGTGACGAATTATTTCTTCTTTTTCAACTTCTGATTCTTCGGCAACAGGAGTATTAATGGTTGTACTTGTATGTTGAAGGTTAGGATTACCTAATTGGGGAGGAGTTATTAAAGTACTCGTATTTTTAGTGGATAGTTCTTGTTCCGCTTTTTGATTATCGCTTAGAGAGTGAATTATTTTTTTAGTTTCAGTATTGGTAATTTCATTTTGCTGGTCTACGTCAAAACCAGTGGCTATTATAGTTACTGAGATACCACTATCTAAGTTTTCATCTTCACCAACACCCATTATTATATTGGCACTATAACCAGCTTCTTGTTGTATGTAGTCGTTAATCTCACCAATTTCGTCAATCGTAATTTCTTCTTTTCCAGAAACAATTAGTAATAGTACGTTTTTTGCTCCGGTAATTTTATTATCGTTAAGTAGGGGAGAGTCTAAAGCTTTAGTGATAGCGTCTTGTGCTCTACTAGCACCTGAAGCATTTGCCGAACCCATAATAGCAGTTCCACTATTACTAAGCACTGTTTTTGCATCCCTAAGGTCAATATTTTGTGTGTAATGATGTGTAATTACTTCGGCAATACCTCTAGAGGCAGTAGCTAAAACTTCATCGGCTTTTGAAAAGCCAGCTTTAAAACCTAGGTTTCCGTATACCTCACGAAGTTTATTGTTGTTTATAACAATAAGGGAGTCTACTTGACTACGTAGTTTTTCAATACCTATTTGCGCTTGCTGATCTCGCATGCGACCTTCAAACTTAAAAGGAGCTGTAACTATGGCAACAGTAAGGATTTCCATTTCTTTTGCCATTTTGGCAATTACAGGGGCTGCACCAGTACCAGTACCACCACCCATACCAGCGGTTATAAATACCATTTTAGTATTTACTCCTAGCATATTTTTTATGTCTTCATAACTTTCAATAGCAGCTTGCTCACCAACTTCAGGGTTTGCACCCGCACCAAGTCCTTCAGTTAGGCTAACCCCTAATTGAATTTTATTTGGGATAGGACTATTTTCTAAAGCTTGGGAGTCGGTGTTACATATTACAAAGTCAACACCTTTTATTCCTTGCTGAAACATGTGATTAATAGCATTGCTACCACCACCACCAACACCAATCACTTTAATTACATTAGATTGGTTTTTTGGCATATCGAAAGCAATGTTAGTTAAGCCTGAGTTATCCATAATAGTGTGTTTGAGTTGTGTGTTATTATTCTGCGTTGTCTAAAAATTCTTTGAACTTTTCTGCCAAATTGCTAAACAACGATTTCTTAGAAATAGTAGCTCTTTTAGCGGCTTCTTGCTCTGCTTTTTGACGTGCAGTAGTTTCTTCTGTAATTTTTTCTATACTTTCATCGGCAACGACCTCCTGTTCAGGAGTCGCATCTTCAACTTTTTCTTCTATAACTTCTGTGCTTTGCGCTTCTTTTTGCTCTTCTAGATTATTCATAACCAAACCAACAGCCGTAGCATATAAAGGGCTTGTAATTTCAGGATCACTATTGCCAGCTAAGTGTTCATTAGGGTATCCAATACGAGTATCCATACCAGTTACATATTCAACTAGTTGCTTTAAATGCTTAAGTTGTGCGCCACCACCAGTAAGTACAATACCAGCAATAAGCTGTTTTTTGGTGTTTAGGTGATCATATTTGTTAATTTCTTCAAATACCAATTCGGTAATTTCAACCATACGCGCATGTATGATTTTAGAAAGATTTTTTAATGAAATTTCTTTAGGGGCTCTACCTCTTAAACCAGGAATACTCACAATTTCATTATCCTTATTCTCTCCAGGCCAAGCAGAACCAAATTTTACTTTTAGTAACTCGGCTTGTTTTTCTATAATTGCACAACCTTCTTTTATATCTTCAGTAACAGAATTACCACCTATAGGAATTACAGCTGTATGCCTAATAATACCGTCTTTAAAAATTGCTAAGTCTGTAGTTCCTCCTCCTATATCAATAAGGGCAACACCGGCTTCTTTTTCTTCTTGACTTAACACTGCCGAAGCAGAAGCTAAAGGTTCGAGCGTAACGCCAGATAAACCTAAGCCAGCACTTTTAACGCAACGCCCTATGTTTCTGATAGAGGTGATTTTTCCAATTACTAAATGGAAATTAGCCTCTAAGCGACCTCCATACATACCAATAGGTTCTGTAATTTCTGGTTGACCGTCAATTTTATATTCTTGTGGTAATACATGAAGAATTTCTTCTCCAGGCATCATTACTAATTTATGTACTTGTTCGCAAAGCATCTCAATATCACTGCTATCAATAACTTCTTCAGGGTTATCGCGTACAATGTAATCGGGGTGCTGGCGACTATGGATGTGTTGCCCTGCAATACCTACGGTTACATTCTTAATTTCGATGCCAGAAACACTTTCAGCTTGCTCAACAGCTTGCTGAATAGATTGTATGGTTTGTGTAATGTTGTTAACTACACCACGGTGTACGCCGAGACTTTTGGATTTTCCAATACCCAAAACTTCCATCTTACCATACTCATTATTACGGCCAATCATAGCTACAATTTTTGTAGTTCCGATATCTAAGCCTACTGCGATGTGATCTTGTTCCATAGTTCTTATTTTGTACACACTACTTGGTTGGTAATTTGTAAGTTAATTTTACGATATTTTTTAAAAAGTTCGTCCTTTATTGCTTTGGCATAAAAAACTTTAAAGTTTTTAAGCTTAGTGTCTAAATTATCAATACTTCCTAATTCAATACTTCCTTTATAATCGCGAATTTTAAGTCTAAATTCAGACTTTTCTTCGCAATACAATCCAACAACCAATTGTTTAAAAAAACTGCTGCCGTCTATTTTTTGCAATAGCGCGACTAAATTTTCTTTGCTTTCTGATTTATAATTAAACACTAAAGGCACTCGCTCGGCATATTGAGAGGTTAAAGGCATTTCAAAACCTTCTTCATCAATATAACGAGGATTACTCGAATAAATCCGCCCAATGGCTTTTCGAGGAGTTATTTTAGCGTTAATTAACCCATTTACAGAAACATACACTTCTGCATTTTTTACATGCGGTATATTTCTCAAACGATTTTCAATCGAATCCAAAGCTAAAGTTTCTTTTGTTGTAATTGATGCGTTATTGTGTTTTTGTATCAACAATTTGTTAACTAAACTTTCACTTATAAAAAGATTGTTTTCAGAAGTAAATATTATTTTATCGGATGCAGTAACGCGGTTACTGTTTCTGTGATTTGTAAACGCAAAAAGACTTCCTAACACTAGGAATCCAAGGATAACTAATAAGTTGTTTTTTACGTTATGCATTTAATAGTTCTTCTTTTATTTTTAAAACTTCTGCTCCAATATCGCCCGCACCAAGAGTTACGATTACTTCAGCCTTTGACTGTTTTATGTTTTCAATAATTTCTTCTTTTGATATTAATTTCTTTTCTTTTAAATCCACTAAATTTAATAGCCAATCCGAAGTTATTCCTTCCATTGGTAATTCCCTGGCAGGATAAATATCGAGTAGAAGCAGTTCATCAAATAGCGATAAACTTTTTCCAAAATCGGTACCGAAGTCTTTAGTTCTGCTAAATAAATGAGGTTGAAAAATGGCCAGCACTTTTTTGTTTGGATGCATTTCTCTAACCGCTTGATGTAGCGCATCTATTTCTGTAGGGTGATGAGCGTAATCGTCGATGTAAATTAAATTATCGGTTTTGATTTGATAGCTAAACCTGCGTTGTATTCCTTTAAAAGAAACTAATCCTTTTTTTAATCGATCAATATTGGCTCCATACTGCATAGCCATAACAAACGCTGTAATTGCGTTTCGTAAATTGTGATGACCGGGTAAATTAACTTTTAAATTTGATATAAGTTTAGAAGGTGTTTGCAGGTCAAAACAATAGCTACCGTTTTTAATTTCTATATTCTTGGCGCTGTAATCAGCATTATCATTAATTCCAATACTATGCCCATCAATGGCAAGTCCATTGGTTTTGTATAATTGATTTTTAGTAAGTGCCGCAAAAGCTTTAAAAGAATCAATTAAAGAATCGTGAGCTCCGTAAATATCTAAATGATCGGCATCCATGGATGTTATAGCCGATATATTTGGAAATAATTGTAAAAATGAACGATCAAATTCATCGGCTTCTACAACTACTACTTCATTGCCATTACTAATGTAATTTGAGTTGTAATTCTCACTAATACCTCCTAAAAAAGCCGTTACTTTTTCACCAGCTTCATAAAGTAAATGTGCTAAAATAGTGGAAGTTGTTGTTTTTCCATGGGTGCCTGCTACAGCAAGTGTAAAAGTATCTTTGGTAATATAACCAAGGATTTTGGCACGTTTGTGTACCTCAAAATTAGAGTTTTTAAAGTATACTAATTGTTTATGGTTTGCCGGTACTGCCGGAGTATAAACAATTAAAGTGTTTTCTATGTTTAAGTATGTTTCAGGGATATCTTTAATTTCTTCCGATAAACATATTTCTATTCCTAAGTCTTTTAAATTATTGGTAAGTAATGTTGCTGTTTTATCATAGCCAGCTACATTTTTGCCAATGCTTACAAAATAGCGCGCAATAGCACTCATACCGATACCGCCGATACCAATAAAATATACGTTTTTTATGTTATCTAAACTTTTCAAGTATTAATAATTTTTTCGATCTCGTTAATAATTGATTGTGTTGCGTTAGGCTTTGCTAACTTATTTATGTTTTGACCAAATTGCTGTTGCTTTTCTTTATTTTGTAGCAATTCTAAAAAAGCCTCTTCAAAGTTTTGCTTTAATTTATGTTGTGGTAATAATATAGCCGCATTTTGGTTTACGATTGCTTCAGCATTTTTAGTTTGATGATCTTCTGCCACGTAGGGCGAAGGAATAAAAATTACTGGTTTTCCCACTAAAGTCAATTCGGAAACCGAACTTGCTCCGGCACGTGATATAATAAAGGATGCTGACTTATAAGCTAAATCCATTTGATTAATGTAAGCTGTAATACGAACGTTTTTTGATGCTAAATGCTTAAAACGATCGTAATATAATTGACCACATTGCCATAACACTTGTATTTCGTTTTTCTCGAAAAAAGCAATTTTAGTAGCTATTAATTCGTTAATTGCTTTTGCTCCTAAGCTACCTCCAATTACTAAAAGGGTGTTTTTATTTGGGTTTAACCCGAAATGTTTTTTGGCCTCATTTGAGGTTGTGTTAGAAGCGCTAATTCCTTTTCGAACAGGATTTCCTGTAAAAACTATTTTTTCTTTAGGAAAAAAGCGTTCTAAATTAGGATAGGCAACACAAATTTTTAATGCTTTGTTAGCTAACCATTTATTTGTGATTCCAGGGTAGGAGTTCTGCTCCTGTATTAAAGTAGGAATTCCCATCCATCCTGCCATTTTTAGTAGGGCAGCACTAGCATATCCACCTGTACCAATAGCAATATTTGGTTGTTGTTTTTTTAAAATGAAATAAGATTTTATGAGACTGCTTATTAGCTTTAACGGAAGTAATAAGTTTTTTAAACTTAACTTTCGTTGAATACCACTAATCCATAGTCCTTCAATTTTATAACCACAAGCAGGTACTTTTTGCATTTCCATACGATCACTAGCTCCTACAAATAAAAATTCCGCATCAGGATATTTTTCTTTAAGAGCATCGGCAATGGATACCGCAGGGTAAATATGCCCTCCTGTACCACCACCAGATAATATAAATGAATATTTGCTCATTGGTTACTTATATAGTTTCGCTTAAAATATCTAATGGGTTAATGTCTTCTTCTTGTTTTGCAACAGGCTCCGTTTTTGCGCTAACGCTAATTACAATTCCTAGGGCAAGACAGGTCATCCAAATGGACGATCCACCACTACTTACTAAAGGTAATGTTTGGCCTGTTACAGGGAATAATTCTACAGCAACAGCCATGTTAATTAATGCTTGAAAAATAATAGGTAAACCCACGCCAAGGGCTAATAGCCTACCAAAGATATCAGTGGCTTTATGTGAAATTATGATTATCCTAAATAATAATACTAAGTATAAAAATAGAATTACCAAGGCTCCTAGCAACCCAAATTCTTCAACAATAATAGCATATATAAAATCCGATGACGATTGAGGAAGAAAATTTCGTTGTATGCTTTTCCCTGGGCCTTTTCCAAAAGTTCCGCCTGTTACAATAGCTATTTTTGCTCGCTCTATCTGGTAATCTTCTTTGGTGTCTTCATCCGAAACAAAGTTTTCTATTCGACTTATCCAGGTGTCTACACGGTTAGGAAATGCATTAGGAAAAGCTTTGGCACTCAAAATAAAAAGGGAAAGCATTAATGCTCCAGCTGTAAATATTAATGCTAAATACTTTATAGGATACCCTCCTATAAAAACAAGTAAAGTAACCATGCAAAATATAATTGCTGCAGTAGAAAAATTAGCAGGTAATATAAGTGCTATAATTAGTGATACGGGTAACCATAGCGGTAGTATGGTTTCTTTAAAAGTGTATTTTTTATCTCCAACTTTGGCTAGGTAACGTGCAACAAATGTTAGCAACACTACCGCGGCTAGGGTGGAGGTTTGGAAAGTAATACCAACAATAGGAATTTTAATCCATCGGCTGGCATTGGCTCCGCCAATTGTAGTTCCTTGTGCTAGGGTAATTAATAATAATATAAAGGCAATTGGTAAAATAATTAAAGACAATCCTTTGAAATAGTTATAGGGTATTTTGTGAACACCATATAAAATAGAAAATCCTAATATTAAATGTACACAATGTTTTAATAGATATTGAAAAGTTTCACCATTCCCATACAAATAGGCCAAGTTACTACTGGCGCTATACACAGGGATAAACGAAAATAAAGCTAATAGGCCAGCAATAACCCATAGTGCTTTATCTCCTTTTATGTAAGTGAATATGTTTTTCATTTGTTTAAGGCTGTTTTTTATTCAGCTTTTTAAATTAAAATAAAGTAAGAATAGTTTTAATTAGTAAGTTAAACTCTCAATTATAACTGTCTGACAGCTTTTTTAAATTGATCCCCACGATCTTCGTAATTTTTGAATAAGTCAAAACTAGCGCAACAAGGAGATAGTAAAACCGTATCGCTTTCTTCGGCTATAGTATCAGCTATCTTAACAGCAGCTTCCATTGATTTTGTTTCAGTGATAGTTTCTGCACAATTTTGAAAAGCTTCTATTATTTTTGAATTATCTTCTCCTAAACAAATTATAGCTTTTACTTTTCCTCTAACTAAAGCGTATAATTGGCTATAGTCATTACCTTTGTCAACACCTCCAACAATCCATACAATAGAAGCTTTAACGGCCTCTAGTGCATAATAGGTAGCATTAACGTTAGTTGCTTTTGAGTCGTTTATGTAATTTACATTGCGAACTTTTTGTACGTTTTCTAAACGATGCGGTACTCCTTGGAAGCTAGATAAGCTTTCTCGGATAGTTTGTTTTCTTATGCCTAGTAGTTTAGCAACAGTTGCAGCGGCCATTGCATTTTTAGTATTGTGTTTTCCTTGTAGCGATAATTTATCAGTACTTATTAAAACCTCTTCGATATTATTGTTTTTCATAACTATTTGGTTGTCTTTTATGTAGGTTCCTTGTTTTAATTCTTGGGTAAGTGAAAAAGGGAAGCTTTGGGATTTTATTGGGGTTGTTTTTAAATATTCAACGATGTCACTGTCATCAGCATCATATATAAAATAATCTTCAGCAGTTTGTTTTTTTATAATATTAAACTTTGAAGCAATATATTTTTGGTAGTCATACGCGTACCTATCCAGATGATCAGGCGAAAGATTTGTAATTATTGCGATTTTAGGGGCAAAATTTACGACACCGTCTAACTGAAAGCTACTTAATTCTAATACGTAGGTTTCTGTTGTTGAAGTTAGCACAGCCTCTGCAAAACTATCGCCGATGTTTCCTGCGGCTAATACATTAGGGAGTGCTTTTGATAACAAATCAGCAGTTAGTAGGGTGGTGGTTGTTTTTCCGTTACTGCCGGTAATACCTACTATGGTTGCATTTGTATAATTATTAGCAAATTCAATTTCTGAAATTACGGGTGTTTTAAGTTTTAATAGTGATTGTACAATAGG
The DNA here is from genome assembly GCA_947503135.1 of uncultured Aquimarina sp. GTDB lineage: Bacteria > Bacteroidota > Bacteroidia > Flavobacteriales > Flavobacteriaceae > Aquimarina. The sequence goes on from CANNCQ010000006.1 coordinate 103,886, forward strand.
TGCTTTGTCTGGAATTCCAGGACTTTTTACTACGATATCGGCACTTAATATTTTTTCTTCACTATGTTGTTGGCTTTCAAAATCAATTTTGGCCTTTTTTAATTTGGAGACGTACTTAGGAGTTATTTTTCCAAAATCAGAAACAAAAACATCATACCCTTTGGATTTACCCAAAAGTGCTGTGCCTACACCGCTTTCTCCAGCGCCAAGGACTACCAACTTTTTATGAATTATTTGTTTGTTCATTTATCTTAATTTTAGAGTTACCACAGTAACAACAGCTAATAATATTCCTACAATCCAAAAACGAGTAACAATTTTACTTTCGTGAATTCCCTTTTTTTGGTAATGGTGGTGTAGTGGAGACATTAAAAATATACGTTTGCCTTCTCCGTATTTTTTTTTGGTGAATTTAAAGTAGCTTACTTGTATTACTACCGATAAGTTTTCAACTAAAAATATTCCACACAATAATGGAATTAATAGCTCTTTCCTTGTGGTAATAGCGATTACGGCTATTATTCCACCAATAGTTAAGCTACCCGTGTCGCCCATAAATACCTGTGCAGGGTAGGTGTTGTACCATAAAAACCCAATTAAAGCTCCTGTAAAAGCAGCGATAAATATTACGGTTTCTCCAATACGGGGTATGTACATTATGTTGAGGTAGTCAGAAAAAATAATGTTTCCCGAAATCCAAGCAAAAATAGCTAGTGTTAATGTCATTATTGCTGAAGACCCCGCAGCTAACCCATCAATGCCATCGGTTAAGTTAGCTCCGTTAGATACTGCAACAATTACGATGATGATTAATGGAATAAAAACAATCCATGCATATTTTGTAAACTCAGGGCTGATCCATGAAATGAAATCGGCATAATCTAACTCATTATTCTTTACAAAAGGGATAGTGGTTTTAGTCGATTTAATTTCAGCTTCAAATACTTTTGTAATATCTTTTTGTTGACCTTTAACAATTGCTTCTGTTTGGTTTTCTTTTTCTTGTTTTATAGTAACTTCAGGATGAAAATACATCACGCAACCTATTACAATACCCAAGCCTACTTGGCCCATAACTTTGAACTTTCCGGCTAAACCTTCTTTGTTTTTCTTTTTAATTTTGAGAAAATCATCCATAAAACCAATGGCTCCCATCCAAAGGGTAGTAATTATTAAAAGAATAACATAGATGTTTCCCAATTTAGCGAAAAGTAGTACCGGTAAAAGCGTTGCTAAAATAATAATGATACCTCCCATCGTCGGGGTACCTGCTTTTTCTACTTGTCCTTCCAAACCTAAATCTCTAATGGTTTCACCCATTTGATTTTTCCGAAGCATTCCTATTATTTTTTTTCCATAAGCAATAGAAATTAGTAACGATGCAACAATAGCTAATGCAGCCCTAAATGTTATAAAACCAAATAGGCTAGCTCCAGGAAATTGGTAGTGTTTTTCTATATATTCAAATAAATAGTATAACATTAGCTTAATAGGTTTAAATAGTTAGTTACTGTTTCAAAGTCATTAAAGGGAGTTTTTATGCCATTTACTTCCTGATAATTTTCATGGCCTTTACCAGCTATTAAAATAATGTCCTTGGCATTTGCCATTTTTACGGCAGTTTTAATTGCTTGTTCTCTGTCAGCAATAGTTAGTGTTTTTTTGAAATGTAGTGGCTCAACTCCATTTTCCATAGCGTTTAAAATAACATCAGGATCTTCAAAGCGAGGGTTGTCGGTAGTGAAAATTACCTGATCGCTTAATTGAGTTGCTATAGCAGCCATTTTAGGTCTTTTATCTTTATCTCTATCTCCACCACAACCTACTACAGTAATCACTTTTTCATTGTGTGTGCGAATGGCATTGATAGTTTCTAAAACGTTTTTAAGTGCATCAGGGGTATGAGCAAAATCAACAACAGCGGTAACTTTTGTTGGAGATACGATGTATTCAAAACGTCCATCTACGTTATTAAGATTGCTTATTAACTGAAGTGTTTCTAGAGTTTCAAAACCCATTAATTCTGCACAAGCGTAAACAGCAGTAAGGTTATAGGCATTAAAGTAGCCAATAAGCTTGCTCCATACTTCCTGACCATTGATTTTGAATAAAAGTCCGTCAAAACTATTTTCAAGTACCGTTGTCTTGTAATCTGCAAAGGTTTTTAAAGCGTAGGTATATTGTTTAGCTTTGGTGTTTTGAAGCATAAAAGCTCCATTTTTATCGTCGTTATTAATAAGTGCAAAAGCGGTTTTTGGAAGCATATCGAAAAACTCTTTTTTTACATTGCGATATTCAGCAAATGATTTGTGATAATCTAAATGATCGTGAGATAAATTAGTAAAAATACCTCCGTCAAAATCTAGACCTAGTGTTCTTTTTTGATGTATGCCATGTGAACTAACTTCCATAAAACAAAAACTTACGCCAGCCTGGATCATGTCGGCAAGATGTTTTTGTAATTGAAGTGCATCAGGAGTTGTATGTGTGGCTGGTATTACTGTGTTGTGTATGCAAACTTTTACTGTTGATAGTAGGCCAACTTTGTAACCAGCATCTTTAAATAGTTGAAATAAAAGGCTGCTTACAGTTGTTTTTCCGTTAGTTCCTGTTACGCCAATTAGTTTTAATTTTTGCGAAGGATTATTGTGATAATTAGCTGCAATTATAGATAATGCAGATTGTGAATCTTGTACTTGTATGTACGTAACTCCGTTGATTATATTTTCAGGAAGCTTTTCGCATATTATTGCAATAGCTCCAAGTGCTACCGCTTTTTCAATATAGTTATGTCCATTTACAGAAACACCATTGATTGCAATAAATACGTCGTTAAGGCCAATTTTTCTAGAGTCGAAATGCAAGTGGTTTACGGAAACCTTCGTAGCTCCTACAACGGATTCAATAGCTACTTTATATAATATGTCACTTAAATATATCATGATAATACTATACTTATTTCTTTTCTGTTTCCGATTTTTTGACCAGAAATAATAGATTGGTTACTAACTTTTCCATCACCAGATACTTTTACAGTCAAGCCTAAATTCTCTAATAAAGGCAACGCATCCATAAGATCCATTCCTTTTACGTTAGGCATAATTGTTTCGTATTTTCGTCTGTTTTTTTCGTAGGTGTCGTATTCTTTTTTTGTGTTTTCTGTAATTTCAATTGGTGTGATAGTTGAATTTATAGGGGTTCCCGAATGCATTTTCATGGCAATGCGTTTAAAAACCGGTGCAGCAACGGTGCTACCGTAATATCCTGTTTCTTTGTTAGGCTCATGAATAACTATAATGCAACTGTATTTTGGATTTTCAGCAGGAAAGTATCCAGCAAAGGAAGCCACATATTCAATTTCTCGATTTTTGTTTCCATAGTATTTTTGACAAGTTCCGGTTTTGCCAGCCATTGAAACATAATTGGTTTTTATGTTTTTTGCTGTACCGCGTTCCACTGTATGTTTCATTATTTGTTGCATTACGGCAGCAGTATTTTTTGAACAAATAGAAGGATTTGCTACTTGAGTTTCTATTTTTTTACTTACGTTATCCCAGGACCGGATTTCTTTAATGAATTTAGGCTTAACCATGGTTCCGTCGTTAGCAATAGCATTGTAAAAAGCTAATGTTTGTAGTGGTGTTAATTTTATACCATACCCAAAAGACATCCATGGTAGTGTTGTACCATACCAGTTTTTATCACCTGGGTAAGGAAATTTAGGTAAGCCTTCGCCTTTAATAGCTAACCCAAGAGGTTTGTTTAAGCCCATGTTATAAAAACGGTTAAGTAATTTTTTAGGGTTTTTCTTGTAGGTTTGAGTAACCATTTTAGCAAAGGCAGTGTTCGAAGAAACTTCAAATGCTTTTGCTGCGGATATTTTCCCATAGCCTCCGTGATGAGAATCGTACACGGTGCGGTTGTAAAATTTCACTTTTCCTTTTTCGGTATCTACAATAGTCGTGGAATCAATGGCTTTGTCTTCCATTAAAGCAACCATTGACATTAGCTTAAAGGTTGATCCTGGTTCGTGAGATTCTCCCAAGGCGTAGTTGAAACTCTCGGCATACTTACCGTTTTTTTTACGGGTAAGGTTGGCAATAGCTTTAATGTTTCCCGTGCCTATTTCCATAACTACAGCACAGCCGTGATGTGCTTTGAATTGCTCTAATTGGGCTAGTAATTCGTGGTGTGTTATATCTTGTATGTTTACATCTATGGTGGAAACAATATCGAATCCATCTTTAGGTTCAATTTCATTATTGTCTCTAAGTGGTTTCCATTGTCCGTGGGCAATTTTTTGCTTTAAACGCTTTCCGTTGGTTCCTCTGAGGTATTCCCCGTAAGCTCCTTCCAAGCCTACACGTGTATAATAACCATCGGAATCCTGACGCTCATAGCCAACAGTTCGTTCAGCAATTCTACCTAAAGGGTGTTCTCTTATGGTGCGTTGCTCTACAATTAACCCGCCTTTATTTCCTCCTAATTTTAAAAGAGGGAATTGTTTTACACGTGTGTAGGTTGAGTATCCTACATTTCTGCATAACAATAAATAACGATTATTATTTTTTCTAGCCTTTCGTAATAGCTTATTGTAATAGGAAACGGGTTTTCCGAATTCCGTGCTTAAGGCTTTAGATAAACCTTTAATTTTTTGATCAAAAGTGGCTTTTTTAGGAGCTTTGGCATCAAAGCGAATATCGTATTTTGAAATAGAGGTGGCTAATAAGTTATAATTAGTATCATAAAGATTACCTCTGTTAGCAGGGATTACGAAGTTTTTTAACGTACGTTTTTGTGCTAATTTAGTGTACTTTTCTCCTTCTGTTATTTGAATTTGAAAAAGTTTAAAAACAATAAAACCAGCAAATAGTAACATAAGAAATGCCACTATGTACGATCGGTACGATATGTTTTTAATTTGCTGTTCCACTAATTTAATTTATTTTTTTTGCAGTTATTTTAATAGGTGGTGTTTTTGATTTTTTGATGCCAAAAGGCTTTAGTTTTTTTTGAATGTCCGACTCCATTTGAAGACGCATTAGTTGTGACCTGCCCTCTACAAAACGAGCTCTTAATTCTTGAGCTTGAGTGTTTTTTAGAGCAATCTCATGAACCTTTCTTTCTGCTCGGTGCGAGCTGAAAATCATCACTAGAGCCAAAAAGAATAAAAAGAAAAGCATACGCCAGTTCTTAGTGGCTTTGTCTTCCAATAATAATTTACCCTTTAATATGTCATAAATAGCTTTACGCATCTTATAGTTTTATTCGGCTAATTTTTCAGCGATTCTTAGTTTGGCACTTCTTGCTCTGCTGTTTAAATATATTTCCTGGCTAGATGGTACAATAAGTCCTCCTACTTTTTTAAAAGGAACCGACATACGGCCAAACAAGTCCTTTTCAGGTTCCCCTTCAAAAAGGCCATTTCGTATAAAACGTTTCACTAAACGATCTTCGAGAGAATGGTAAGAAATTAAACTAATTCGTCCACCAGGGTTTAGGAGTTCGTTTGTTTGTAATAAAAACTCTTTCAATACCTGAATTTCTTGATTTACCTCAATACGTATGGCTTGGTATACTTGTGCCAATATTTTGTGCTCTTTTCGTTTGAATAAACAGGGCTCTATTATTTCTTTTAGCTGTGAGCTTGTTTTAATAGGTTCTTCCTTACGCGCTTCTATAATTAAACCAGCCATTTTAGGGGCACTGCGTAATTCTCCGTATTCTAAAAACACTTGTTTTAGAGATTGTTCGTTATAGGTATTGATTACTTCATAAGCAGATAAATTTGCGGTTTGATCCATTCGCATATCTAAATCGGCTTCAAAGCGAGTAGAAAAACCTCGATCAGCAACATCAAATTGATGAGAAGAAACGCCAAAGTCTCCTAGTATGCCGTCTACTTTTTTAATTCCATAAAATCGTAAAAAACGTTTAATGAAACGAAAATTTTGAGGGACTAGTTCAAACCTATCATCCTGTAGCGCATTTTTATGAGCATCTTGATCTTGGTCAAAACCAAATAATTTACCATTCGGACCTAATCGAGATAAGATTTCTTTTGAATGACCACCACCACCAAAGGTAACATCAACATAAACCCCATCGGGTTTTATATTTAAACCATCAACGGTTTCCTTTAGTAATACGGGTATATGATATTTATTCTCCATTTGTAAATTCGTCTAATCCCATTACTTCTTCAGCTAAATCGGCAAAGTCATCAGTAGCTTCTTCAATAGCTAATTCGTAATGTTTTTTATCCCAAATCTCAATTATATTAATAGCAGAAGAGAGCACTAGTTGTTTCTCTATTCCAGCAAAAGTGGTGAGGTCTTTTGGGATTAAAATTCGCCCACTAGCATCGACTTCAATTTCTTTAACTCCAGCCGTAAATCTTCGGATAAAGTCATTGTTTTTTTTCTTGAAACGATTTAGTTTGTTCATTTTCTGCATTAAAATGTCCCACTCATTTCGAGGGTATAATTCTAAGCAGGGTTGAAATACAGAGCGTTTAAGAACAAATCCTTTTGATAGTACATCGGCTAGCTGCTTTTTGTAAGAAGCAGGAAGCATCAAACGCCCTTTGGCGTCAGCTTTACACTCATATGTACCTATTAGATTTACCACTTTAAACTGCAATTATTCAAAGGTATTGAAAATTTTACCACATTTTACCACATTAATACACATTGTTAATAAGTCATGTCATCAAGTGTGTTTTTAACGTTTAAGAGAGGTTAGGGGGTTTTGAGGGGTGTTTTTATTTAAGTTTTTAAGGATATATGAGGTCTAATTTTTTTAAAACTTTACTGTTTTTCTTTACAACAAAAAAATTAGGATTACTGTTTATTAAAATGCTATATTTGCGGTTCAGATATACTGAATATTAATGCCGAAAAACATAGTTAAAGACGGGAAATTCAATTACGCAATCGCTGGCGAGGGCAGACCAATAGTTGTATTACATGGTCTTATGGGCGGATTGAGTAATTTTCAAGGAGTATTTAATTATTTTCCTGAAAATGGATATAAAGTAGTTATTCCAGAGTTACCTATATATGATTTGTCTTTAATTAATACAAATGTTGGGAATTTAGCTAAATTTTTAAAAGAATTTTTAGATCATATGGGTCTTAAGGATGTCATTTTGGTTGGGAATTCTTTAGGAGGGCATATAGGGTTAGTTTTTACAAAAATGTATCCTGAATATGTTGATGGATTGGTATTAACAGGCAGTTCTGGTTTGTATGAAAGCGGAATGGGTGAGAGTTATCCAAAACGAGGAGATTACGAATATATTAAGCAAAAAGCCCAAAATGTATTTTATGACCCTAATGTTGCTACCAAAGAAATGGTAGATGAGGTGTATAATACAGTAAATGATAGGAGAAGAGTAATAAAAACTTTGGCTATTGCAAAAAGTGCTATTAGGCATAATATGGCTAAAGATCTTCCTAATATCAAAATTCCTGCATGCATTATTTGGGGTAAAGATGATATTGTTACTCCGCCAAGTGTTGGAGAAGATTTTCATAAATTACTGCCAAACTCTACATTATATTGGATTGATAAATGTGGGCATGCTGCTATGATGGAGCATCCGGATGCATTTAATGCCTATGTTCAAGAATGGCTAATTAAAGAAAATCTTTAGCCTAAACACACAACTTGTACGTAGTTTGAAATGTCAAATTAGGACAATCTAAAATTTCAAAACATTCTAAAAGTGAAAGTTAAAAGCGCTGAATTTGTTATTAGTAATAGTGATGTGACTAAGTGTCCTCCAAAGAAAATACCAGAATACGCTTTTATCGGGAGGTCAAATGTAGGTAAATCTTCATTGATTAATGCTTTGGTGAATAGAAAAAACTTAGCTAAAACATCGGGTAGACCCGGTAAAACACAGCTTATTAATCATTTTATAATTAATAAAGAATGGTTTTTAGTGGATTTGCCAGGCTATGGATATGCGAGAACTTCTAAGTCTACAAAAAAAACTTTTCAGAAATTTATAACAAACTATTTTAAACAACGCGAACAATTAATTAGTGCATTTGTATTGGTTGATTGCAGGCACGAGCCTCAAAAAGTAGATTTGGAATTTATGGAGTGGTTGGCGGTAAATGAAGTTCCATTTTCAATTATTTTTACTAAAAGTGATAAGTTAACGCCTACCCAATTGCCAAAGAATATAAAGAAATACACAGCTAAAATGTTAGAAGTGTGGGAAGAGATGCCGCCTTATATAATTACATCTTCGGCATCTAAAAACGGTTGTAAACAGGTTTTAGAATATGTAGAAACTTTAAACAGCAATCTTAAGCTTTAATTTTAATACTGAAATTAAATTTTCTACTGTTTTGATTTTTGCTAACTCATTAGAATCTATCAAAACTGATAATTTTTCTGTATTTGATTCTTTAATAAATATTACGGGGTAATCCGGTTTTATATTGGGGTATGTTTTTTGAAATTCATTTTTGTAGATAAATTTCATTTTAAAATTAGAACCAAGTCTAAATTCTTTCCAAACCTCAGTTTCTCCAAAATTTCCGTGCGTTAAGGCGCACAAACTGCACGCATACGTTGACGGACTGATAATTTTGTGGGCGAAGTCAATTTTTTTACTCCAATAATCCGACTTTGCATTGTATACGAATAATAATGACTTCATGTGAATATTGGTCGCATTGCAGCTAATTACTTATCAATAAGATTTAGTTTTTCTGCAAAGTAGTCCGTAAAATCTTTCATAGTTTCAGCCATTTTTTGATCTTGGGTAGCTCTTGTAAAAGTGTCGGTCATTGTAACTAGTGTTTGGTGAAAAAACTTTTGCATTTCATCTACAGGCATGTCTTTTGTCCACAAATCAATACGTAAGCTCTCTTTTTGTTTTGGATCCCATACCGAAAGTAAAAAAGCTTTGGTTTCTTCATTGCTAATACCACCATCTTCAGCAGACCATGTAATAACTTCAGGAATTTTATTTTCGTCTAAACCTATATTAAGTTTAATTTCAGATTTATGAGTAACAGCCATTATTTTTTTGGTTTGTATTGAGATTTTTTAAAAATGATTTCACTTTTTAGATCTTTCAGTTCATGCAAAGATACATTGTTATTTTGCATAAAAGCATTTACAATTTGATAACCTATGAATTGACCAACACGGTCAGGAGATTGGTTGTCATAGCTCATGTAAAATTTGCTAAAAGGTGCAGGGTATAAAAATCGAGGTAATAAATTTCGATCGGTACTGTATAATAATTCTTTTTCTATGAAAAATCGCCATATCATATGTTCATTGGTTTTATTCCAAATTAATTCTTCATCTGTATAGCTAAAAATTTCAGAAGAGCTCTTTTTTGGTAATAATTGATGTAGAATGTAGAGTCTTTTGCCATACATGATCATTTGCGACATAAAACTTCTATTATCGGCTTTGGGAATTATTTTTTTTGCATACTCGTTAGCAATATCAACGATGATTTGTTGTGGTTCAAAATCATCTGAAATATATTTCGAAATATCGGTGTAGAAATGATGGTCTTTTCCGAGATAGCAATCTAGGGCAATTAATAGTAAGTTTTTTCTCAAAACAATTCGATTTTGATAATCTACCTCCGAAATTAAAGTAACGATTTTTGGAACTGTAATGTTGGGATAATAAAACTTAAGATGTTTGTAAAGGAGCTCTAATTCACTCTTAATTGAATTTGTGTTTGGGTGCGCTTTAGAAATCTCTTTTATGATTTCTTGCTGTAAAGTATCCTTTGATTTTTTTATCCAAAATTCTTGAGAATATTTTATGGGAAATAAAAAAGGATATTCTCCTTGGAGTGAATCCAAGGATTGATTATTTAAGTTGTTGAAAGCTTTGTCAAATCTTTCGATAGAAACATTCGCGTCAATGCTTAAAATTTCTTCTGATATTTGTTTTTCTTCAGCGCAAGCGTTAATTAGAAACAAACAAATAGAAACAAACAAATAGAAACTGAAATTTTTATTCATATCGCAAAAATAACAAAAGGTTTAGATTCCACTTGAGAACTTGTTTCATTTTAATTATTTTTATACAAACATTAATTATGAATACGGAAAAAGTAGTTGAATATATTGTAACGTGGCTTAAAGATTATGCTCAAAAGGCAGGTTTAAAAGGCTTTGTAGTGGGAGTAAGCGGAGGAATTGATAGTGGATTAACATCTACATTATGCGCAATGACTGGTTTAAAAGTCATTTGCGTGGAAATGCCAATTCACCAAGCCGAAAGTCAGGTATCTAGAGCGCAGGAGCATATCGCCCAATTAAAGGATAGGTTTGAAAATGTAAGCAATGAAAGAGTTGATTTAACTCCTGTATTTGAAAGTTTGAAAAGTCAAGTTCCTTTTGCAGAAGAATCTGCACAGTTAAATTTGTCTTTAGCGAATACAAGAGCTAGGTTGAGAATGACAACACTTTATCATTTTGCAGGATTGCATAAGTATTTAGTAGCGGGTACGGGGAATAAAGTGGAAGATTTTGGCGTGGGTTTTTATACGAAATACGGAGATGGTGGTGTTGATTTAAGTCCTATAGCGGATTTGATGAAAAGCGAAGTATACAAATTGGCTGCCCATGTAGGGGTTCCTGTATCTATACAAAATGCGGCACCAACTGATGGCTTGTTTGGTGATAGTCGAAGTGATGAAGATCAATTAGGGGCGTCTTATGATGAACTAGAATGGGCTATGAAACAACAAGATCTAGGAAAAAATGAAAATGATTTCGAAGGAAGGGAAAAAGAGGTTTTTGTAATTTATGAGCGATTAAATAGAATTAACCAGCATAAAATGAAACCCATTCCTGTTTGTTTATTGCCTGATAATCTGAAAAGTAACTATTAATATTTTGTTAAAAAGTTATTTGCTCAAAGCGTAAATGTATATTTTGTTTTCAAAAAATTTGTGATAAAAAAAATACTTATTTCTGATAGTCAGCCCATTAGTGCTTACGGTTTGTTACGCCTAATAAAAGACTTGGATTATGAAATAGAATGCTTAAGTATTGTACATGATTTGCAAGGTATTTGTACGTTTTTAAGTGTTCATAGTCCAGACTTGTTAATTGTTGATGTGTCAATATTTACAGAAAAAGGAATAGGCGTTATTAAGGATATAAAAGCTAAAAATAAGTTTTTGAAAATTTTAGTTACTAATAATAAATATGATAAATTTTTGGCTATCGAAAGTATTAAAATCGGTACCAATGGGTTTGTTAGTAAAACAGATGAATTAGAAACAATTAAACAAGCTGTTGAAAGGGTTTTGAGAGGAGGCGTATATATAGGAAAGCGATTGAGCGATGAGTTGTCTAAGGGATAGCTAAAAAAATAGCTTTAAACTATTTTTAATTTTATTTTTTTGATAAAGATTTGTAAGTATTGTAATCAAAAACATACTAATATATTAGGTTGTTCGTTATATAATCTGCTAAAGAATACATATTATCGAAATGGATAAGTTCATGTATATATGTATTTGAAGATTTAGTAACTTTATGAAACCAATCTTAAATATATTATGCAAACAAAAGTTTTAGTCGCCGACCAGTACCCTGTAATTAGATTAGGTATATCGAGTGTAGTTGCTGGTGTAGATAGCGAAGCTAAACTATTACCTTTGGTAATTGATGGTGACGAATTGTTTGCTTTGCTAAAGGTTTCAGTACCAGATATTTTAATTTTGGAATTGGATTTGCCTAAGACATTTGGGATACAAACAATTAAGGATATTAAGGAAAAGCATAAGGGGATTAAAATTATAATCTTTAGTCATCAACCTGACGAAATATATGCTTTAAGTACTATAAAGGCTGGCGCCTCGGCTTATATTTCTAAAAATTTAGATACAAAGACAATACAAACTGCGTATACTCGAGTTAGAAGAGGAGGTATTTACTTAAGTGATAGCTTAACGAGTCAACTTAACGATCGAAATTTTAAGAATAGTCATTACAATGCCTTTAAAAAATTGTCTTCTCGTGAAATAGAAGTTCTTAATTTATTATCGACAGGAAAACGAAATAAGGAAATAGCAACAAGTTTAGCAATTAACGAAAAAACAGTGAGTACCTATAAAACGAGGTTGCTTAAAAAATTAAAAGCGAATAACGTTGCTGAACTAATTACTCAATCAAGGATTTTACAAATTTGTTAGCCATATCATTAAAAGGCGTTAAACTACCCTGTTAAGTTTATCAGAGATTACACGTTTTAAAAACTGATATTCCATTACTTCGTTAAGTAATTCTTGCGGATTTATTTTAACACCATCAGGTTGTTGTTTAAAATTATTCATCAAATCAATAATTTTCAAATCAATTAAGTGTCTGCGAAGGTTTAAAATAATATCAGAAACATATTGTGATATCGTCTTGTTTTTTACTTTAACATAAATTTCTTTGGAGTCCCATTTGCTTAAAGAGTACTTCTCATCTTGCATTAATATATTTGCAATTTCTGAAGACAGTTCGGGTGATAATTGTTGTAAAAATTGATTTACCTTGAATTGATTTCCATTGTTTAAGGCTTCAATCAATATTGTATATACTTGTTGGAAATTAGGATTTGAAAAAGCAATTTCGTCTGTTTGTAAATCTAAGTACACTTTTTCGTAAACCTTGGCTGTAACCTGTTCTTGCTCCATTACTTGTTCGCCTTCTTCATTCTCTTTATACACAAATTCATTAAAAATTTCTTCTTCCTGTCCATACAAAAGTAATACACTTATTAAGTAACGTTCCAATTCAAATAACGGGTCTACTTTTTGTTGTATTGTTTTGTCAACTGCCATATTGGGTAGTTGCTCAAATTTCTTTTGTTGTTTAGGTTCTTTGCTTAGGTTTTTTGATGCAGACTTCGATATTTGTGCAAGATTAGAAAAAAGGACTTCTTCAGAAATTTCCATTATAGAAGCACATTCTCTAATGTAAATTTCGCGTTTAATAGTGTCTGGTATTTTGCCAATACTATTCACAATATCCCGAATTAATTCAGCTTTTTTTATAGGATCATTTTTAGATTCCTTTTGCAATAAATCTGCCTTAAAACGAATAAAGTCTTGTTGGTTTTCTTTTAAATAATTTTTTAAATATTCACCGCCATGTTTTTTGGCAAAGCTATCAGGGTCTTCGCCTTCAGGGAAGGTGCATATTCTTACGTTCATTCCTTGTTCAAGAATAAGGTCTATTCCGCGTATAGCTGCTCGTAAGCCTGCAGCGTCCCCGTCAAATAACACGGTAATGTTTTTTGTTAAACGATTTACTAGTCGTATTTGGTCTGAAGTTAATGCGGTACCAGATGAAGACACAGTGTTGGTAATGCCATTTTGATGAAATTGTATTACATCAGTGTACCCTTCAACTAAATAGCAGTTATCTTCTTTGGCTATAGTTTGTTTGGCGTGGTATATTCCATAAAGTACTTTACTTTTGTGGTAAATGTCACTTTCGGGAGAATTTAGGTACTTGGCAGCTTTTTTATTGTCGATTAAAAGTCGTCCACCAAACCCTAAAACACGACCAGACATTGAGTGAATAGGAAACATCACACGCCCCTTAAAACGATCGAATTGTTTATTGTCTTTAACAATAGTAAGGCCAGTACTTTCCAAATACTTTAAATCGTATTTTTTAGAAATCGCTTCATTAGTAAAGGCGTTCCAACTATCGGGTGAAAACCCTAGTTGAAATTGTTTTATAGTCTCTTCAGTAAATCCACGCTCTTTAAAATAAGTTTTAGCAATGGCTTTACCTTGTTGAGTATTGTGTAATTGTGATTGAAAATAGGTGTTAGCAAACTCACTTACCAAATACATGCTTTCTCTTTCGTTGGCCTGTTCTTTTTGCTCGTTACTTTGCTCTGTTTCTATGATTTCAATACCGTAGCGTTTCGCTAAATGTTTAATAGCTTCGGGGTAGCTAAAATGCTCATGCTCCATTAAAAAAGCAATTACATTACCTCCTTTTCCACTACTAAAATCTTTCCATATTTGTTTCACAGGGGAAACCATAAAGGAAGGCGATTTCTCGTCGCTAAATGGGCTTAAGCCTTTAAAGTTACTTCCTGCTTTTTTAAGTTGCACGTAATCGCCAATGACCTCCTCTAAGCGAGCGGCTTCGTAAACAGCATCTATAGTTTCTCTTGCAATCAATAATATTGGTTTTATTTTTTGCGATCAATCACATAGTTAACCATAAGTTCTAAAGAATGGCGGTAATCAGATTCAGGATATTGTTGTAATAGTTGTAGTGCTTCTGTTTTAAAAGCAATCATCTTTTTTTCAGCGTAAGCTAAACCGTTTAAATCTTTAACTTTATTGATAACTTGTTTTACTCGTGTTTTGTTTTTGTTGTGGTTTTTTACAGAATTAATAATCCACTTTTTATCTTCTGGTGAAGCATTATTTAGTGCATAGATTAAAGGAAGCGTCATTTTTTGCTCCTTAATATCGATACCTGTAGGTTTGCCAATAGCTGTTTCTCCGTAGTCAAACAAATCGTCTTTAATTTGGAAAGCCATGCCTATTAATTCACCAAATTTGCGAAGCGTTTCAACATCTTTAGAGTTTGGTTTTACCGAAGCGGCACCTAGGCTACAACAAGCGGCTATAAGCGTTGCGGTTTTTTGACGAATAATTTCGTAATAGATATTCTCAGAAATGTCTAATTTTCGGGCTTTCTCAATTTGTAAAAGTTCGCCTTCACTCATTTCTCGTACTGCTACGGAAATAATTTTAAGCAAGTCAAAATCTTCATTGTCAATTGAGAGTAATAAGCCTTTTGATAGTAAATAATCACCTACAAGTACAGCTATTTTGTTTTTCCATAATGCATTTATAGAAAAAAAACCCCGTCTCATATTGGAATCATCAACAACATCATCATGCACTAAAGTAGCGGTATGAATTAGCTCTATTACCGATGCTCCTCTAAATGTGCGTTCATTAACAGTGTTATTTTCGGAAAGCATTTTAGCTACTAAAAAAACAAACATCGGGCGCATTTGTTTTCCTTTTCGTTTTACAATATAATGAGTAATACGGTTAAGTAAAGCAACGTTGGAACTCATAGATCCTGAAAACTTTTCTTCAAAAGTTTCCATTTCGTTTAAGATGGGTGCTTTAATTTGTGCTACAACTTTCATAAATATGGCACTAAGATACTATATTTTGATATTGTATATGGCGTGATAATACATAACAAAGTGTTATAAAATAAAAAGACTAAAATGCAAAAGGCCATTTGTTAAGAAAAGTAATTAATGAAAAGGCGATTGAATGAGGTATTATAGAATATTAAATAAAATGACACAAGAAACACTCTTATTTTTTTGTGATTAAAAAGTATGAGATAAAATGCTTCTAAAAACTTTATTGTTTTTTAGAGTTGTTTTTCTTTAACATGTTTAGATATAGATTTTCAACTTTGGTTCTAGCCCAAGGCGTTTTTCGTAAGAATTTTAAGCTAGATTTAATGGATGGATCGTTGCTAAAACAACGAATAGGAATTGTGTTTGCTAAATACTCCCAGCCATAGGTGTTGTGTAATTCGGTTACAATATCGGCAAGTTTAATACCATGAAGTGGGTTGTTAATTTGCGACATGATTTAGCTTTTGTTGGCTAGTTGTCCGCAGGCGGCATCAATATCTTTCCCTCTGCTTCTTCGAACGTTTACTACTATTTTTTTGCGTTCAAGGGCATTAATATAGTTATCTATGGCTTGAGAGGAGGCTTGTTGAAATTCACCATCATCTATAGGGTTATATTCAATTAAATTAACCTTGCAAGGCACATAAGAACAAAATTTAACTAAGGCATCAATATCTTTTTTAGTATCATTAATACCATCCCAAACTACATATTCATACGTTATTCGGCGTTCCGTTTTTTGATACCAATATTCTAAAGCCTCTTTCAAATCTTTTAGGGGGAAGGTTTCGTTAAAAGGCATAATTTGAGTTCGCACTTCGTCGATAGCCGAGTGTAAAGAAACAGCTAAATGGAATTTTACTTCATCATTGGCCATTTTCTTTATAATTTTTGGTACACCAGAGGTGGAAACTGTAATCCGTTTAGGAGACATTCCTAATCCTTCTTTTGAGGTAATCATATCAATAGATTTGATTACATTTTTGTAATTCATTAAAGGTTCTCCCATACCCATAAAAACGATATTCGATAATGGGTGGTTGTGATATAACCTACTTTCGTTATCAATAGCAATTACTTGGTCGTAAATCTCATCGGCGTTAAGATTACGCATTCTTTTTAGCCGCGATGTAGCACAAAATTTACAATCTAAACTACAACCAACTTGAGAAGAAACACAAGCTGTAGTGCGTTTTTCTGTAGGGATTAAAACAGATTCTACGATTAACCCATCATGTAAGCGAACGGCATTTTTAATGGTGCCATCACTACTTCGTTGCATTTGGTCGACCTTAATGTGGTTGATAACAAAGTTAGCTTCGAGCTGACCTCTTGTTTGTTTGGAAAGATTAGTCATTCCTTCGAAACTATGAGCACCTTTACCCCATAGCCATTCATAAACTTGGTTGCCTCTAAAAGCTTTGTCTCCTTGATTAACAAAAAAATCTCTTAATTGTTCCTTTGTTAAAGCCCGAATGTCTTTTTTATTGGTTTTCATGTATCGTATACTGATTTGCAAAGATACATTTTAAATGTCTTTTGAAGGTTTGTTGTATTTAAGCAAAAAGAAGATTTTTATGCTTTTAGCAAGAATTCTATTTTTTTGTAAATCGAGTTACTCCAGAGTCTGTAGAAAGTAGGTAAACACCTGGCTTTAAATCGGAAACCATTATACGCCTTATTGTTTTTTGTTCTTTTACAAGAACTCCAGAAATATCATAAATTTTATAACTACTTGATTTTTCTTTTGAATTTACAATCAAATAATCTGTAACAGGGTTTGGAGAAATGGTAACCTCAGTTTTTTCTGAGAAAATACTTTTTTCAAATTTATTTTTGATAACAGTTAGTTCAAAAGGAAAAGGATAAGCGTTGACTTTATTTAGAGAATCATTAAGTAATCGTACTCTATAAGTTTTTCCTTTCGGTAGAAATTTACTAGGAATTTCAGGAGATTTTAATTTAAAATCATAATTCGAAATTCCAGGAGGTATGGTAATACCTTCGCCGCTATCACTTACAAAACGTTGGTTTTCCATATCGTCTATTGTTGTTGCTTCTTCAATGTTTACAATGTGTATTTCAAACTTAACTTTTGGAGCAGGATAGTCAATAGTGTCTGAGCGGGTGATTTCAGTCTGTAGGGTAAAATGTTTTCCTCTTTCAGTTTTAACAGGTCTGTTTTTAAAAGTAATTTCAATACTTGATTTCTTTACATTTCCATCAATGCTAAGAATGTTGTTTTTTGATTTTATAGGGATTTTTTTTTCGTAGCTAGCGTTTTCAGGATTTAACAATAATAAAAATTCATCCTTGTGCGTGAGTCTGTAAACATTATTTTTTGGAAGATTTTTTTTTAATTTTAAATTGTTAGGTAGTGTTAAAAAAACGGATTTATTTTTTTGATCTGCAAGAGTTATTTTTTCTATAAAAAAAGCAATTTCTTCTCCTTTAATCGAGGGGTTAGCAGCTTCTTTTTTATTTATAATTTGCAAGCTAAAATCAATAACTCCTGATGTTTTTTTCGAATTTGGAACATTGGATTTAGGAAGTTGCATATCAAACACAATTTCTATTTGCTTAGCATTAATAGCTATTGGTTTTATTGTATAGCTAACGTAGTTGTTCTTGTTTTGTCCAAAAGACGACGTTATGCTTAAAATAACAATTAGTAATGTGAAATATTTGTGCATAAATGCCAACAGTAAAATCTACTTAAAATGTATACAAATTTAGAGCAAGCTTCTCTATATTTTAGAAAGTGCTTGCTCTATATCTTCAATAATGTCGTTTATGTGTTCTAGTCCTAAAGAACAACGTACGGTTCCGGGTAATATCCCAACTGCAATTTTATCTTCATCTGATAATTTAGCGTGCGTAGTTGATGAAGGATGAGTAACAATCGTTCTAGAATCTCCTAAGTTTGCAGATAAAGAACACATTTTAATACTGTCAAAAAATGTCTTTCCACCTTCTACACCGTTAATAACTTCAAAACATACTATAGTGCCCCCTAATTTCATCTGTTTTTTTGCAATTTCATATTGCGGATGTGATTTCAGAAAAGGGTATTTTACAGATCTCACTTTAGGGTGTTTCTCTAAAAACTCAGCGAGTTTTAAAGCATTGTCGCATTGTTTGTCTGCTCTAACAGCTAGAGTTTCTAGACTTTTAGAAAGTATCCAGGCGTTAAAAGGGGACATAGAAGGGCCTGTTAATCTAGAAAATAAATAAACTTCTCTAATTAACGCTTCGCTACCTACAGTAACACCTCCTAGAACTCGTCCTTGGCCATCAATTAATTTAGTAGCAGAATGTATTACCAAATCTGCTCCAAATTTAATAGGGTTTTGCAAATAAGGAGTAGCAAAACAATTATCTACAATAAATAAAATATTATGTTTTTTAGCAATTGCCGAAACATATTCCATATCTAAAACATCAACGCCAGGATTGGTAGGTGTTTCGCAGTAAATAAATTTGGTGTTGGGTTGTATTAAACTTTCTATGTTTTCGGGTTCATTAATGCTAAAGTAACTCGTTTCTATATTCCATTTAGGGAAGTATTTGGTAAATAACCCATGGGTTGCTCCAAATACAGAACGTGCCGATACAATATGATCTCCGGAGCTCAATAGGGCGGCAAAAGTAGAATACACGGCAGCCATTCCGGAAGAAAAAGCAAATCCAGCTTCAGCACCTTCGAGTTTACACATTTTTGAGATAAACTCGTTAGTGTTAGGATTACTGTACCTACTGTATAAATCGCGCTGTTTTTCTTCAGCAAAAGAGGCACGCATCTCTTCAGCATCATCAAATACAAAACCAGAAGTTAAGTATAAGGGTACAGAATGTTCTTTGTTTTCCGATCGTTCCCATTGGTCTCTAATAGCAATGGTTTCAAAATGTTTTTTATTCATTTTCTACAACTTCTCCATTAACTACCACACTGTAAGTAACGGTAGCTGTCGGTTCTAATGTTTTAGATACCGAGCAATATTTTTCAAACGAAAGCTCAGCCGCTTTCAAGGCTTTTTTAGGTTTTACATCACCTTCAATAAAGATGGTAGCGTGTATTTTAGTGAAAGGTTTAGCTTCACCCATAGGAGTTCGCTCTCCTTCAACTTCCATTTTGTATGAAGTAATTTCCTGACGTTGTTTTTGTAAAATTCCAATCAAGTCAATTCCGCTACAACCAGCAACACCCATAAGTAATAACTCCATAGGGCTCGCTCCAAGGTCATCTCCGCCTTGCGTTTTTCTTTTGTCTAAATCAACTACATATCCCCGATCATTTTTAACCTGAAAATGAAATTTTTCGTTTACTCTGTCTAATGTTACTTTCATAATTTTAAAACTAAATTTAGTTTGTAAAAGAGGTTGTAAATTTCGATAAAAAATAGGACTATTACAGCATGCTAAAGCAATTGTTTCTAAGATTTTTTTAATATTAAAGCATCAATACTAATTAATAAAAGCTGAATTAATAGAAGAAAAACTGCGCTTTTTTATAGTTTGATGTGGTTTGTTTTGATTTTTGTTGCATAATTGTGTGTTGTGTGACTTGCTTGATAAACAAATACATGATGAAAACTATAAGATACAGGAAAATCAACTATATTTGCATGCAATTAAATCCTTAGTTGCCATGAAAGCACACGAATCTAAAATAGTTGGAGAAGGTTTAACCTACGACGACGTCCTACTAGTTCCTGCATACTCAGAAGTTCTTCCTTATGAAGTGAGTATAAAAACTAAATTTTCTAGAAATATACCTTTAAATACACCTATAATTTCGGCGGCGATGGATACTGTTACCGAGTCTAGTATGGCTATTGCTATGGCTAGAGAGGGAGGTATTGGTGTATTGCATAAAAATATGTCTATTGAAGAGCAGGCTTTAGAGGTTAAAAAAGTGAAACGCTCCGAGGCAGGTATGATTTTAGAGCCTGTTACTATTGCTGCAGATGCAACAGTACTTGATGCCAATAAAATAATGCGCGAGCATAAAATTGGAGGAGTTCCAGTAACAAATTCGGATAACGAGTTAGTAGGAATTGTAACAAATAGAGATTTGCGTTTTGAAAAAGATTACAGCAGAAAAATTTCTGAGGTAATGACTTCAGAAAGTTTAATTACAGTAGGAGAGGGAACCTCTTTGAAAGAGGCTGAGGTTATTTTACAAGATAATAAAGTAGAAAAATTACCTGTAGTTAATGCCAATAACAAATTAGTAGGATTAATTACTTTTAGAGATATTATAAAAGTAAGAGAAAACCCTGAAGCAAATAAAGATGAATATGGTCGTTTGCGTGTAGCAGCTGCTATTGGTGTTACGGCAGATTGTTTAGAACGCGTTGGTGCTTTAGAAAAGGAAGGCGTGGATGCTGTGGTTTTGGACTCAGCTCATGGACATTCTATAAATATCATAAATAAGTTAAAGGAAGTAAAAGCAGCTTATCCTAATTTAGATGTAGTTGCGGGTAATATAGTTACAGCCGAAGCCGCATTAGATTTGGTAAAGGCAGGGGCTGATGGAGTTAAAGTAGGTATTGGTCCGGGTTCTATATGTACGACTCGTGTAGTAGCAGGTGTTGGTTATCCTCAGTTATCAGCAGTTATTAATGTGGCTAAAGCACTAGAAGGTACAGGTGTTCCTGTAATAGCGGATGGTGGCTTGCGCTATACAGGAGATATTCCTAAAGCAATTGCTGCTGGTGCAGATTCTGTAATGTTGGGGTCTTTATTAGCAGGGACAAAAGAAGCTCCTGGAGAAGTAATTATATTTAATGGAAGACAATTCAAGTCTTATAGGGGAATGGGGTCTGTTGAAGCCATGAAAAAAGGGTCTAAGGATCGTTATTTTCAAGGGGCGGAAGATAATAGTAAAAAGTTAGTTCCCGAAGGAATTGAAGGAAGAGTGCCTTATAAAGGGGAGTTGTATGATACCATGCATCAGTTTATTGGAGGTTTACGAGCTGGTATGGGGTATTGTGGTTCAGCTACTATTGAAGATCAGAAAACCAAATCATCATTTGTTAAAATAACTTCATCTGGAATTGCAGAAAGTCATCCACATGATGTAACGATAACAAAAGAAGCACCTAATTATTCAAGATAAACTCTGATAGTAATTAATAATAAAAAGCGTCAAGTGTTATTTAATACTTGGCGCTTTTTGATTAAAACGGATAACGCACTCCTAAAGCAATATCAAAATCAAGTCCGTTGTTAAAATCATTATTAAAGCCTAGTTCTGGTCTAAAGTCTAGGGAAGCTAGTAAAGGGAAGTCAAAATTGTATTCCACACCAATATCAGCAGCAATTAAGGCGAAAGAATCGTTAGCTTGGCCAGTGTCAAAAGCACCAATTCCAGTGCCAGCGCCACAATACCAATTGAAGTCTCCGTCAATAGGCTTTACCCATTGATAAAGTCCAATAAGTTTAAAAAAATCTATATTTCGTGAGTTTCTCCAACCTAAATTAGCTTTTATTCGGTTGTTATTTTTGAATGTCTTTGGTAGGAAATCTCAGTTCCTATGCCGTTGTTATCCCCAATGCGAAGTCCAATTGCATTTTTTGAAATATCTTGTGATAATGCAGAAAAGTAAATACCACTGAATATAAAAGATACATATAAAAGGGCTGTTTTCTTCATAATTAAAAATGCTTTGAGGTGTTATGAATGAAACGATGCTAGTGTAATATTATTGTTATAAATGTGGAATGTAATTTCAGTCAGTTTATTATTAAAGCTACCTTTGTACTATTACTTATATTTGTAATCTATTATTTTTTTATGGAAAACACTGTTAAAAATGCTTTTGCTTTTTTGTTGCCGTATGCTGTGGGCTTATTGTTGATTCGTATTGCTATAGATACGCTAATTAAACAAATGGAGTGGGGCTATCAGGGAGAAAGTTACGGCGGAATGGTTGCTTTAATTATCGAGTTAGGTTTTATTTTTCTTACAATAAATAATTACAAGAAATTCAGAAATAAAGGTGAATTGTTGTTTTCTCAGGGAGTACGAATAGGAGTGGGCTTAATGATATTTATGGGGACGTTGTTTTCGGTGTATGTAGTTTTACATGGCAAGTATATCGACCCTGGATACCAAGCTAAATTAGCCCAAGAAGTAGCAACGTTAACTCAGGTTCCTTACAATGAAGGAAATTCCAACGCGTTTAATGGTCTGTCAATATCTATTTTGAGATACGTATTTATTGGTGCTTTAGGAGCGGTAATAAGTTCTGCGATTTTAAAAACAGAAAAATAATGAAAAACGTTTCGATAATTATTCCTTTGTTAAATGAAGAAGAGTCTTTAGGAGAGCTTCATCAATGGATTGTAAAGGTGCTTAAAAAGGAGGAATTGTCGTATGAAATAATTTTTATTGACGATGGGAGTACCGATAATTCTTGGAACGTAATTCAGAGGATTACAAAATTAGATTCTAGAGTAAAAGCTATTAGATTTCTTAAGAATTATGGGAAATCCCAAGCTTTACATGCTGGGTTTTATGAATCAAATGGAGCCGTTGTATTCACGATGGATGCCGATTTGCAGGATAATCCTGAGGAAATTCCTGATTTATATAAAATGATAAAAGAGCAGGACTATGATTTAGTTTCTGGTTGGAAAAAGAAACGATACGATTCTGTAGTGACTAAAAACCTGCCTTCAAAACTGTTTAATGCAGCAGCTCGGTTGACTTCAGGGGTAAAGCTAAATGATTTTAATTGTGGATTAAAGGCGTATAAATCGGAAGTGGTTAAAAATATAAACGTATACGGTGAAATGCACAGGTACATTCCTGTGTTAGCTAAAAACGAAGGTTTTTATAAAATAGGAGAAAAAGTTGTGCAACATCAGGCCAGAAAATACGGGCAAACAAAGTTTGGGATTAATCGTTTTGCGAATGGTTTTTTGGATTTAATAACTATATGGTTTACCTCGAAATTTGGTAAACGACCAATGCATTTTTTTGGATTAATCGGTACATTACTTTTTTTTGTGGGTTTTCTGCTGGCTTTTTATTTAGGGTTAGATAAGCTATTTTTTAATCAATTAGGAAGGTTAATAACTGATCGCCCACAATTTTATATTGCCCTCACTAGTATGGTGTTAGGGACTCAGTTTTTTTTAGCAGGTTTTTTGGGGGAAATTATTCTTCAAAATAAATCGAAAAAGCACAAGCGATATAAAATTGCTGAAATCATTTAATTAAGTACATGGCATTTAGCCTAGAATTAGTATTTTTACTTGATAACCTAATAAAATAGAAGCATGCCGACAGTAATACAAGAGCGAATTCAAGAATGGTTAACTCCAGTTTTTGATAAGCAAACACAAGATACTATTCAAACAATGATTTCTGAAAATCCGAAAGAAGCAGAGGATGCTTTTTACAAGGATTTGGAATTTGGTACAGGAGGTATGCGTGGTATTATGGGTGCAGGAACTAATCGTATTAATAAATATACGTTAGGTAAAAGTACACAGGGGTTAAGTGAGTATTTAATTAAATCCTTTCCTGACGAGCAAATAAGTACTGTTATAGCTTATGATTGTAGGCATAACAGTGATACCTTAGCACAAACTGTAGCCGAGGTGTTTGCTGCAAACGGAATTAAAGTATTTTTATTTTCGAGCTTGCGAACTACTCCTGAGTTATCTTTTGCGGTTAAACAATTAAATTGTCATTGTGGTATAGTGCTTACGGCAAGTCATAACCCACCTGAATACAATGGTTATAAAGTGTATTGGCAGGATGGAGGGCAGTTAGTGCCTCCACATGATGCTGCAGTTGTCGAGGTAATAAATGCCACAAAATACAGTGAAATTAATTTTAATGCGGACAAAAGTTTAATTGAATTAATTGACGATAAAGTAGATATTCCTTTTATAGAGGCATCTGTTAAAAACGGAAGCGGTATTGCTTCACAAGAAGCTAAAGACGATTTAAAAATTGTATTTACCTCATTGCACGGTACCTCTATTAAATCAGTGCCACCGGTTTTGGAAAAAGCAGGTTTTAAAGATGTTCATATTGTTGAGGAGCAAGCAGAGCCAAATGGAGATTTTCCAACGGTAAAGTCGCCAAACCCAGAAGAAACAGAGGCTTTGGAGATGGCTACAGCTTTAGCAAATAAAATTGGCGCAGATATACTTATTGGTACAGATCCCGATTGTGATCGTTTAGGGATAGCTGTAAGAGATAATAATAATGAAATGAAGTTGCTTAACGGAAACCAAACAATGGCCGTTATGCTTGATTTTTTATTAAGCCAAATACAACAAGGTTCAGGTTTTAAAGGGGATGAATTTATTGCTTCTACGATCGTTTCATCACCTATGTTACGAGTTTTAGCAAATTCCTATAAAGTAGAGTATAAGGAGGTTTTAACTGGTTTTAAATGGATTGCTAAATTGGTGAAAGATTTTCCTGAATTGAATTTTGTAGGAGGAGGGGAAGAAAGCTATGGTTTCATGGTGGGAGATTTTGTTAGAGATAAAGATGCGGTTACAAGTACACTTTTAGCTTGTGAAATAGCAGCTTATGCTAAAGCAAAAGGATCTTCATTTTTTACAATGTTGGAAGATTTATACAAAACGCACGGCTATTTTAAGGAAAAATTAATTTCATTAGTTAAAAAGGGTATTTCTGGAGCGGAGGAAATTAAGCAGATGATGATTGATATGCGTGAAAATCCAATAAAAGAGTTTGGAGGTGCTGAGGTGGTTTATATAGAGGATTATCAGTCTGGTAAAGCCACTAATGTAAAAGACCAAACAGTTACTACAATGGATCTTCCTAATTCTAATGTATTGATTTATTATACAGAAGACGGCACAAAAATAGCAGCAAGACCAAGTGGTACGGAGCCTAAAATTAAATTTTATATTAGTGTGCAAAGCGAAGTTGAAAATAATGATTTGGTCGCAACGGAAGTAAAATTAGATGCAAAAATAGCGGGTCTTTTAGAGGAGCTAGATGTTAAATAATTATTGAGAAGTTCGACTAAAAAAAGAGGCTATTAGCCTCTTTTTTTAGTCGAACTAGTGTTTTTTGAAATTTAGAAAGGCTGTTTTGTTAAAATAGTTTTAATAAAAAAATAATACTTTTGATTTTGGTATGGAGAAATTATTAAAACAATATAAAGCTTTAAACACTGTGCTTTCTGAAGATGAGGAAAGGGATATGGTGTATCGCTATGTGTATGCTACTAATAAATTAGAAGGGAATAAATTAAGTTTGGCTCAAACGGTAGACTTGCTTTCTAATAATGTGATTTCTGGCGACAATATATCAATACGCGATATATTGGAAACTAAAGGAATGCAGAAAGCCGTGTATAGAATGTTTAAGGCAGTCCGAAATAAAGAAGTGCTTTCTACAGAGTTAATGCTTGAGTTAAACTGGTTAGCAATAGGATCTTACTTCTTGTCCGATGAAGCATATTTAACCGCCAAAAACAAAGGTCAAAAATACGGAGCTTTTAAAATGGCTGAAAATAAAATAGTAATTTCAGGAGTGAATGCTCAAGAGATAATTCCTGAAAGTAATGTTGACAATGCAGAGGCTAATATGGAGCTTTTGGTTAAGCAAATTAATTTAAGCGAAAAATCAAGTATTGATAGAGCTGCTTTTTTAGCATTAAATGTATGGATACATCAGCCTTTTATTGATGGAAATAAAAGAATTTCTAGGCTTTTGATAAATTTTCTGACAATGAGTGAGGGGTTTCCTTTTTTTACTTATGAAAACCAGGGGTTGAATTTCAATAGTTTAATGGTGGATGATAGAATGAATCCGGGTAAAAATCTCGTGAAAAACTTTATAAGTTTAATGCTTAAAATAGCTATGGAGAAAGAAATAAAAAATCAAGAAAAAGCTCGCCGAAATAAAGGATTAGGTGGATTATCTTTGAGTCTTATTCTTTAAAAGAAAATGAGATTTAAATAAAAACCCCTGTGAAACATACGTTTAACAGGGGTTTTTAGTACCCAGAATGGGAGTCGAACCCACACGTCCTAAAACACACGGCCCTCAACCGTGCCTGTCTACCAATTCCAGCATCTGGGTGGGAAAGTGAAATATAAGCAAAAAAAAAGTATCGAATGTTCGATACTTTTTTGTGACCGGGCTGGGGCTCGAACCCAGGACCCTCTCCTTAAAAGGGAGATGCTCTACCAACTGAGCTACCAGGTCATTAGAGTGTTGTTGTGCTAATCTTAATAAAAACACACTCAGTTTTTATTAATTTGTGACCGGGCTGGGGCTCGAACCCAGGACCCTCTCCTTAAAAGGGAGATGCTCTACCAACTGAGCTACCAGGTC
>CANNCQ010000007.1 GCA_947503135.1 uncultured Aquimarina sp.
TCTTTTAATCTTAAATATTGAGTGGGCTAGCCCACTCAATATTTAAAATCTATTGCACTTATGACTTGAATTCAAGTAATGAAAAACCGAATTGAAATTTTCAATTCGGTTTTTTTAACCCCTAAATATCAGAATATGTTGTTCGTATTTAGAGGATTTCTACAACAACAAAAATATACTTATTAGATTATTGAATAGGATTGATTGGTCTACCTTTTGTAATACTAATATTGTCAATGCTTAATGCAAATGGTCCGTCGTAGCCTCTTCTAGCAGCTATAGCTATTCGTGTTAAGTCTTCAAGTTGATATACATCCCATGTCCCAACGTTACCTCTAGGTCCCGAGTTTTCAAATTGATCCATTCGTATAGAAATAGAATACCAGCCATCAGCATTAGCAACAAAACCTTTTTCATCTAAGTCTTCCAAAGTAGGGCGGTATTCCATAAATTCATCAGTACTACTGCCATCAGAATCTAAGTCATAACCTACATCGAAACGCATTCTTATACCTGCTAGTTCACCAGTATAATCAACTGGTACATCACCAAAATTAACATCCATATTAAAATAAACATTGGTAATATCTTGACTCTCTTCATTATTAAAAAAGTCAGCATAAAATCCTAATTCTTTTTGTGAATTTCCTATCAACCCAATAAAGGCTCCTGAATCACTAGTATCACTAGTTCCTCCTACATAATAAAAATTATTGTCAATTGATTCTGGTATAAATGGAGCGGAAGGATCTAAGACTGTGTTAACACCAGAAAAAGCAACTTCCCTATCAAATCCATGTGATAAAACATTTTCATCAGCATCAAAAGTCTCGGTTATGCTTTCTAAAATTTCATAAACAAAAAATGGATTTTCTTCTGTATTTGTATTAGATGGGCCGACACTACTAACAAATTCTAATGTATTTAGTCCAGGAAGAGACCCTTCGGCGATTGTAAATGTAATTTCATCTTTAGATACGGTAAGGTCATTTACTTCAACATCTCCTACTTTTAAAGAGGTTACGGCATTCATTTGGGAGCCAGTTAATGTGATAAGGTCTCCTGGTTGTCCAGCTATGGGAGATATTTCATTTACTATGGGAGCACCAGGGATAAATATTGTAAAATTTTCCACGAATACTCCAGTATCTCCACGAAAAGTAGGAGTGGTATTAGTTGTTATTGCAATTTTCCCTGAGGTAGCGCCTTCAGGTACGGTTACTACAACAGTATCATCCGTGTTGGAGATAATAGTTCCTTCTGTTCCGTTAAAGGTTACGGATGTGGTATTAGTAAAACCTTTACCAGTTAAGGTCACTTCTTGTCCAGGCTCAGCAGTGTCGGGCTCAAAAGAAAAAACAGCAGGTACACGACCTGTTCCTCTGATGATACCATCAGGTTCAGCATCTTCAAAGCATGAGACTAAGCCAAAAACGAGCAAGAGAAATGATAATGAGAATTTAATAATATTTGATTTTTTTGTGACTTTAAAAAACATAGTTAAATTATTTAGTTGTAATTATTTGAGTATAATATTACTGCTGTTACAGATTTTTATTGTTCATCATTGGGTATGTTTTAATACATACTCATTATTTTATAATGAGTATGTTATTTCTTTGACTTTACAAGTCAAACATATTTGGTAACCAAAGGCTTAATTGTGGTATGAAAGTAATCATTACTAAAACCGCAATCATTATAAGAAATAGTGGCAATAACGGACGTATTACTTTTTGGATGCTTAGCTCTGCAACACTACACCCAACAAAAAGAACCGAGCCTACGGGTGGGGTGCATAGCCCAATGCATAGGTTTAGAATCATTACAATTCCAAAGTGTACAGGGTTCATTCCTAAATTAGTAACGATTGGTAAAAATATTGGGGTAAAAATTAAAACAGCAGGTGTCATGTCCATAAAAACACCTACAAAAAGTAAAATTAAATTTATAATAATTAATATTACTACAGGATTGTCACTAACACCTAATAATGCTGCGCTGATTTCCTGAGGGATGTTCTCGTAAGACATAACCCATGACATAGCAATTGAAGTTGCAATTAACAACAATACAATTGAGGATGTTTTTATTGTTTCCAGAAATATAGAGGGCACATCTTTTACTGTAATTTCTTTGTAAATAAAAGCAAGTATGAAAGTATATATTACTGCAACAGCCGAAGCTTCTGTAGCTGTAAAAATACCCCCTACAATTCCTCCAATAACTATAAATAATAGTAATAAACTGGGAAAGGCGTTAAAAAAACGTTTGAGGAAAACTTTAAGACTTACCATTTTTTCAGTTGGATACTTTTTTATTAGCGAGTAGATACCAGCAACTAACATTAAAGCTAAACCTATCAAAATACCAGGGATATACCCTGCAATAAAAAGTGCTGCAATTGATACTCCACCACTAGCTAAAGAATAAATAATCAATACATTACTAGGGGGTATAATGAGGCCCGTTGTAGCACTAGTAATATTTACGGCGGCACTAAAAGACTTGTCATATCCATCTTTTTCCATCATAGGATTCATAAAACCACCAATTGCTGATGCTGCTGCTACAGCTGAACCTGAGATGGCTCCAAATAGCATACAAGCAACAATATTCACAAAAGCTAGTCCACCAGGTAATGGACCTACAATGGCCTTAGCAAAATCTATAAGCCGTTTGGCAATCCCACCTTTATTCATTACTTGTCCAGCGAGTATAAAAAAGGGAATAGCAGAAAGAGTAAAACTTCCTAATGATGTAGCCATGCGTTGAGCTAAAGTAGTTACAGACGGTATAAATGGCATTGAAACTACGATGGTTAATAATGCGGATAAACCAATAGCAAAAGCAACAGGAATTCTTAAGATAAGAAATACAATAAAACTTGTAACTAAAATTAATATACCAATGTTTTCCATAGTCTTAACTGTTTTTTTTAGTTAAAAAATTTAGCCCAGAATAATAACAGATTAACAGACCGCTTAAAGGAACTACGGTATATACGTATCCCAAAGGGATTTGTAAGGCTGCCGATTTTTGTTTAAATAAAAAGGTTAACCAACATAAACGGAAACCTCCAATAAGCATAACACAAAAACCAAAACAAAATATTGAAACAGCTATAATGCGGTCGTAAAATTTTGGGTTTTTCGCAATTAGTTTTTCAGGCAGTAAATCAATGGCTAGATGCAGTTTTTTTCCTGTTGCATAAGATGCGCCTAAAAGCCCAACCCAAATTAGTGCGAAACTAGAAATTTCATCGGTTAATGTACTTGGAGATTGAATTATAAATCGGGAGAAGACTTGCCAAATTACACTAATAAGCATAGTAGCCATTAAGGTAATTAAAATTACTTCTAACCCCTTGTCTATATTAGTTTTCATAGGTATTTTCTTTTATTCTATTAATTAAATTCATGATTTCAGGATGTTGCTGAAACATGTTTTTAATAGTTTTTGTTTTTTCTTGAAAGGGAGTTGTGTCAGGTTTAAGGATTGTAACATTTGCAGTTTTGATTACTTCTAAAGCTTCCTTTTCAGAATCAGCCCAGAATTCCCGCTGTGTAATAGTTGATTCTTCCGATGCTTCTGAGAGCCATTTTTTTTCTTGAGCAGTGAGTGCATTCCATGAATCAATACCAATTAGCAGTACATCAGGAACTCTTGTGTGTTGGTCTAAACTAAAATATTTACATATTTCGTAGTGTTTTGAGGTATGAAAACTAGGAAGATTATTTTCAGCACCATCAACCACACCTTGTTGTAATGCGGTATATAATTCTCCCCAAGAAATAGGAGTAGGGGCTGCTCCAAGCTTGTTTACCATTGCCACAGCCATGTTACTTTTTTGTACTCTAATCTTTAAATCTTTTAAATCATTAGGACTATTTATGGGTTTTGTTTTTGTGTAAAAATTCCTACTTCCAGCATCGTAAAATGTAAGTCCTCTAAGTCTAAAGTCTGTCCCTTTCGAAAGCATTTCTTTTCCTATAGCTCCATCAAAAACACTAAAAGCATGTTTTTTATTTTTAAATAAATAAGGAATACTAAATACTTTATATTCTGGAATAAAATTTTCAAGTACAGCGGAAGATACTTTAGTAATATCTAAGCTTCCTATTTGCAGTAATTCTAAGCATTCTCTTTCACCGCCAAGTTGTCCGCTAGGATATAATTGTATTTTTAATTTTCCTGCTGATTTTTTTTCTAAACGCTCTCCTAAAACTAACATTGCTTTATGTACTGGATGCGTTGTGCTTAGTGTATGAGCTAGTCGTAGAACTTTAACATCCTTGTGTTGTTTACATTCAACAAGTAACAAACAAATAAGCGTAAATGATAAAATATACTTCATTGTATTCTCTTTGGAGTTAGTTTTTTCTGATCTCATCAATTAACCATAAAGCTTGCTTTATGTCGGTGGAAAGTTTGTCGAAATTACCAGAATCAATATCTGTTTTACTGAATAATTGAGACCCCATACCTACACAAATAACTCCAGAGTGAAACCATTCGGATAAGTTTTCTTTTGTTGGTTTTACACCACCTGTGGGCATTACTTCAATATTAGGGAGTACGGATTTAATAGATTTAACAAAAGCAGGTCCTAAAAGATTACCAGGGAATGCTTTTACGGTTTTACAACCCAATTGTGATGCATTGTACACTTCTGTTAATGTCGCACAACCAGGAATAGCTAATATATCGTTTTCGTAACAAGTGGTAATAACCTCTTCAATTAGAGCAGGGCTTACTATAAAATCAGCTCCGGCAGCTATATATTTTTCGGTTTGTTCTTTAGTAAAAATAGTTCCTATACCAAGTATGAGATCGGTATATTTTTGGGCGTATTTATAAAGCTCTGTAAAAACTTCTAGTGAATTATCAGTTCTATTGGTAAACTCAAAAACACGCACTCCACCCCGATATGTAGCGTCTAATACTTTTTTACAAGTTTCAATATCTGTATGATTAAATACGGGTATCATTCCCACATTTCTCATGGATAAAGTAATGTGTTTTTTATCTTTTTTCATTCGATTTATCTTAATAGTTTACCTATGTTTTTTCCAGCAGCTAATTGTTCTACCTCTTCAAGACTTACAATATTAGCATCTCCAGGAACGGAATGTTTTAATACAGATGAGGCTACAGCAAATTCCAAGGCATCATTCGATTCTTTATGCAGTAAGCCATAAATAAGACCAGCCATATAAGCATCTCCGCCACCAATACGATCAACAATATGGGTCATATCATATAATGAAGATTCGTATATGGTACCGTTATCCCATAACAAGCCAGAAAGTTTATTGTGCGATGAGTTTACGGTTGTTCGATATGTTGTGGTTATTTTTTTAATTGAAGGATATTTTGCAACTACAGCTTCACAAGTTTTTATATATTCTTTTTCATTGATTCCTAAACAATTTTCAAAATCAATAAGTCCAGAAACTACTACTGTTGTTTTTTCGATTAGAGCAGGCATTATTTCGAGAGGTGTTTTTCCATATTGCCATAAGTTTCTTCTGTAATTAATGTCTCCACTAATGATAATCCCTTTCTTTTTAGCAACAGTTAAGGCATCTAAACACATTTTAGCAGCGTTAGCAGAAATAGCTGCTGTAATTCCTGTCCAGTGTAACCATTCTACATCCTCAAGTACGCTATTCCAATCAATAAGAATTGGGTCTATATTTGCAAAAGCAGAGTTAAAACGATCGTAGATTATCTTTGAAGTTCGTTGCATAGCGCCACTTTCTAAAAAATAGAGTCCCATACGACCTTCATTAAACACTATATGCTCTGTGTTTACACCATATTGCCTAAGATAGTTGTAAGCAGATTTCCCTAAATCATTATTTGGAAAAGCAGTTATATGAGCTGTAGGTACTCCCCAATTGGCAAGAGCTAAAGCTACATTAGCTTCTGTTCCTCCGTACTCTACCTGAAGATTATTAGTTTGTGTAAATCGTTTATAATCGGGCGTAGTCAGGCGCATTAATATCTCTCCAAAAGTGACAACTCGTTTCTTCATACTATTTTATAACTATTGGGTTTTGTAATTTTTGTGTTTCTTGAAGTATCATTTGGTTAAAACCTTCTTTTGATTTGAATTTGTTATTGGATTTTTCCCAACCTGTTAGAAAATAGAAAACACTTGGTTTTTTGTTATTTGCTTTAATTTCCAAGGTATAAGTACTAACAATTCCATTCCCTGTAGAAGGAAGCTTAGTGTGAGAAATGTATTGTTTGTTATTGGTAACAATAGCCATTCCCATAGAGTCTTTATTTTCAGATTGCTGGCCAAACGATTTTAACACAAAATAGTCTCCAATGTTTTGAGAGTCTTGTTTATTTGGCTTTAAATTTACAATACCAGTTACAAGACTCACAGGTTTTTTTATTCCTGAAAAGAAGACTTCACTTTTATACCCCCATTGCCCTTTAAAAATACTTATGCGGTGTGTTATGTCAAATACTTGATTGTTAAATTTTGAGTTTTTAAATACCAATTCGAATACTGATTTTAGAGGCCCCTCTTTTATTATGTTAAACTTAGTTGAAGTTATTCCGGATACTCGGTGCAATTTGTTGTCGTTAGTTTTAATGGCAATAGCGCCAGCCCCTAAAGAGTTACCTACTTTTAGGACATCCATACCCCAGTTTTCAAGATAATGATAGTTGGTAGTAAGGCCAACAGAGTCCAAAACCAATTTTGATGTAGTCTTTCCAAAAATGTCAATACCATTTCTAGTATCAAAATAATTTCGAAAACCTACTTTGTCATTTTCCCAAGCAGGTCCCTCCATTTGAAAGAAAAGAGGTTCTTTTCTCTCTTTGGGATCCCCAGTTCGCTCATAGTTAGTTGTTTCTGAAACATTTTTTTTGTCGGAACCTACTCCAAAACGAATATTGGTGTGGTTTTCGAAATTTGGAATACTAGATTTAGGGACTTTTTTTAATTCTAGTCGTAATGATTCGGATGGCTTAAAATCTAATGCCGTTATAAACTTGTCCCAACTATTATCGTTGTTAGTATCGTCCAGTTGAAAAGGTATAATACTTCCTTTTTTGGAGATAAGAACAGGAACGCTATCTCTATCTATTTTCCCCAAAATAGTTAAGATGTTTTCTCTATTGATTGAGATAGGTTCCTGATTTCTTTGTATTGCTAAAGTATTTTCAAAAGTGAGAAAGTTTTTCACTTGTTTTTTTTCGGAGTTACAACCTATTAATGTTAAGGCAAGAGAAAACTTATATATATACTTAGCGTAACTCATTATTTTTCGTTTAAAGGTTTACCAATAGTTGCTAAAATACCGCCATCTACATAAAGGATATGACCATTTACAAAGTCGCTAGCTTTTGATGATAAAAATATTGCAGCACCAGCAAGGTCATCAGGATTACCCCATTTAGCAGCAGGAGTTCGATTTACTATAAAGTCGTTAAATGGATGTCCATTTACTCTTATAGGAGCGGTTTGCTCGGTTGCAAAATACCCAGGGCCAATGCCGTTAACTTGTATATTGTGTTTTGCCCATTCGGTAGCCATATTTTGAGTTAACATTTTTAAGCCTCCTTTTGCAGCAGCATAAGCACCTACACTGTTTCTACCGAGTGCACTCATCATTGAGCAGATATTGATAATTTTCCCTTCATTCCGAGAAATCATTCCTTTTACAACATGTTTGGATACGATGAATGGGCTTACTAAATCTACATTTAAGACCTCTTTGAAATCATCAACCTCCATGTTTGCCAAAGGAGTACGTTTTATAATGCCTGCATTATTTACTAAAATATCAATCGGACCAATTGTGTTTTCGATTTCAGTAACGGCCTTTTTTACTTCTGATTCGTTAGTTACATCAAATTTATAACCGTATGCAGTAATGCCTAATTCTTTAAATTCAGCAACAGCTTTATCTATTTTTGTTTGAGAAGAATTGCCATTTATAACAATAGTAGCTCCAACAAGTCCCATTCCTTTTGCCATGGCCATACCTAGGCCATGTGTTGCACCAGTAACTAAGGCTACTTTGTTAGTTATATCGAATAATTGTAGTGACATTGTATTTATTTTAGTTCAGTTATTTCACTTTTATCCATGTCATTGTAGTCCAAATTTTCTCCAGCCATTCCCCAAATAAAAGTATAGCTAGAAGTTCCTGCACCTGAGTGAATTGACCATGGAGGAGAAATTATAGCTTGTTCGTTTTGCATCCAAACATGTCTTGTTTCGTCTGTAGGTCCCATAAAATGACATACAGATTGATTTTCAGGAACTTCAAAATAATAGTAAACCTCCATCCTTCTATCATGAGTATGTGCAGGCATGGTGTTCCAAATACTCCCTTTTTTTAACTCTGTCATCCCCATTTGTAATTGACAAGTATCAACAACTTCGGAAACAATCATTTGATTCACAATTCGATGGTTAGAGGTTTCTAAGGATCCTAATTCAATCTTCTTAGCATCTTTTAATGTGATTTTTACGGTAGGGTTAGTACGGTGTGCAGGAGCAGAATTTATGTAAAATTTAGCTGGCTTAGAAGAATCGTCACTTGTAAAAATCACTTCTTCATTGCCTCTCCCAACATATAAAGCATCCTTGTAATCCAAAGGATAATCGATACCGTTAACACAAACAACACCCGGTCCACCAACATTAATAACTCCAAGCTCTCTTCTTTCTAAAAAATAGTCCGCTTTTAGAGGATCTATCGGCTCCAATTTTAGTGCAAATTTATTTGGTACTGCTGAACCTGCGATATACCTATCGTAATGAGAGTAGGTAAGATTAATTTCTCCCAATTTCATGATTTTGTCAATTAAAAACTCTTCTCTAAGTTCCTGAGTATTTAATTTTTTAACTTCTCTAGGGCTTGTAGCGTATCTTGATTCGTATGTTGTAGACATAATTTGTTTTTTAGTTGGTTGTAATTGACTTTCGGATTCCAAGTTCAAGCCCTCTTAATTCGGCGAGCCCTCGGAGTCTTCCTATTCCAGAGTAGCCTGGATTTGTTTTTTTATGTTGGTCATCTAACATTTTGTGACCGTGATCCGGACGCATTGGGATTTGGATATCTTTTCGTCCAGAAGCAATTCTTTTATTTTGTTCTTTAATAAGTGCCTTCATGACTTCATACATATCAACATCACCTTCTAAGTGATTGGCTTCATAAAAATTACCAAGTTTGTCTCTTTTGGTACTTCTAAGATGGATAAAGTGAATTCTATGGCCAAAACGTTCTATCATTCCAACGAGATCGTTATCGGAACGAACTCCAAAAGAGCCTGTACAAAAGGTTAATCCATTACTAGGAGACTCAATAGCTTTATATATATCAGTAATATCAGCCTCGGTACTAACTACTCTTGGTAACCCTAAAATAGGGAAAGGAGGGTCATCTGGATGAATACACATTACTACATTTGCTTTCTCTGCAATTGGAATAATTTCGTTCAAAAAATAGCATAAATTTTCTTTAAGTTCTTTTGAACCTATGTTTTTATATGTTTTTAATACATTATTAAAGTCATCTAGAGTATATCCTTCCTCTGCACCTGGTAAACCAGCGATTATATTATTTATAATATTGTTTTTTTGCTCTGTTGAGGTAATGCTTTCTAGTGCTTTTGCGGCAGCTATTTGTTCGCTACTGTAATCGCTAGTAGCATTAGGCCTTTTGAGCAATAACATATCGAACATAGCAAACTCGTTCATGTCAAATCGTAAAGCCGAAGACCCATCTTCAACAAGGTAATCCAAGTTTGTTCTTGTCCAATCTAGTACAGGCATAAAATTATAACATACAGTCTTAATGTTGCATTTACTTAAGTTGATTAGTGTTTTTTTGTAATTATCGATATAATGCTGAAAATTGCCAGATTGCGTTTTAATATCTTCATGAACAGGAACACTTTCGACTACAGACCATTTAAGCCCTTCTTTTTCAATAAGCTTTTTATGGTTTTGAATTTCTTCAATGCTCCAAATTTCACCATTGGAAATATGATGTAGTGCAGAAACTATTCCTGTTGCACCAGCTTGTTTAATATCTGAAAGAGATACAGCATCGTTGGGGCCATACCAGCGCCATGTTTGTTCTAAATTCATTAATTAAGTATAGTTTTAACTAGTTGCATGTTTTAACACTTGGAAACCAAAAAAGTTTAGAAAAAGAAATTTTGCTATTAATGCTCTAATAAGATTCTATTGCGAAACGTTGATTTCAATGAATCCAAATATGAAACTTTTTATTCACAATGAATTATTTTGAAGGGGAAAGATCATTCAGAATACGAACTACAATTGTACGCAAGCCTTATAATATTGGTGTTGAAAGTTGCAATTGGATTTTGTATTCTTTTTGTAGGGCAAGATTTTTAGAATATGTTTTTTTGTTTGTGAACAATAATAGGCCACATTTTGGATCATAAATACTGTTTGTAAATATAAATTTATAGCAAACAACATAAGACCTTTTTCAAAACGATATCACGCTCGTCGTTTGTATAAAATAATAGATGTCTCTAATCAATATTCAAAAATGTATCATATGAAAAATTATTTACTTAATACTCTATCAATTGTAGGGCTAATTAGTTGTTCAATTCAAGGAGTTTGTGCTCAAGATGCAGTTACTATTTTAGAAGCCGATGGTCCAGGCAATACCATTCAGTTGATAAATAGCGTACTTACAGAATCGGGTGATGCCACAGAATCTCCAGGACATACAGGTGCTAATGGATGTGATAATCATTCGAATTTTGGAGATCATATATCAGAAGTTTTTGATAGTGAGCTAAATAAATTTGTATTCAAATTTGATCTTCACTTGGATGACGATAATGATAGATGCCGTAATTTTACAAGACAAAGGAATGAGATAAAAACTTTTGGACCATCAAAAGCGACTCAAAAAGCTACTCAAGGTGAATTGATTTCCTACAAATGGAAATTTAAGTTGGATAATAATTTTAAAGCAAATTTTAGTTTCACTCATATTTTTCAACTAAAGCCAAGTGGAGGTGGTGATGATAAAAAACCTACATTGACGCTATCTCCTAGACTTGGTGGTAGTTCAGGTAATTTAGAGTTAATCTACAACCCTTCTACGGGCAATGGCGAAGCAGATCAAAAAGTTGTTGATGGAAATAAGCTATCAGATTTTTTAGGCAAATGGTTAGAAGCTACCTGTTTAGTTTATGTTAATGGAGATAGTGGAGAGATCTCAGAAAATATCGATGGTAAATATACTGACTTTCAGCAACCTGGGTCGTTGAACTTTGTGATTAAAGAAGTTGCAACGGGTATTGAGTTAATGAACTACAGTAATGATGATGTAGATATAGACCGAGATAATATGAACTTTACAAGACCTAAGTGGGGAATTTATAGGAGTTTAAGCAATAGTTTTCGATTAAGAGATGAGTCTGTTTTGTTTGCTGATTTTAGCATAACTGAAATTGACCAAATAGCATTGAGTTTACCTGATTTTGAATTAAATAAACCTTTGTTAGGTAAAAATCCCGTTGAGAATACTATTTTAATAAGTGATGAAATTAAAAACGCAACATTTAGTCTATTTGATATTGCTGGACGACGAGTGTTAAGTACTAAATCAAATATCATTGATGTTTCTTTCCTTAAAACGGGTTTGTATTTATTGTCGGTTACAACAGGTAATAATCATAAAGTAATAAAAATTCAAAAGAGGTAATTTTTGAGTAAGCAAAAGAGTTTTTTAAATAAAAAATCAATCTTTATTATGGTTGACTTATAAGAAACTCTACTATATTTATAGTTATAACTTTTGTACAGGATTATTATTTTTATGAAGAAAACTTTCTTTTTTTGCTTTTTCCTTGGTATCTATTTTGCTTTTTGCCAGGAGAATAATGAGTTTAATAAATTTATACATCTTTCATCTGCTCAAGGACTATCACAAAATTCAATTTTTTCATTTGAGCAAGATGATTTGGGTCAAATGTGGATTGGAACCCGTGATGGATTAAACAAGCATGATGGAGAAAAAGTTACGATATATAGAAATATTCAAGGCGATTCTACATCAGTATCTAATAATGACATAAGATGTTTAGAAAAAGACAATGACGGTTTTTTATGGGTGGGAACCCAAAAAGGATTGAACAGATATGACCCAAAAAGTAAAACTTTTAAAAACTTTTTTTATTCTTCTGAAGTAAATAGTATTTCAAATAATACGATTACAGCGATCAAAAAAATGCAAAATGGTACTTTATGGATAGGTACGGTTAATGGTTTATCTATTTATGATAAAGAAAATAAAAAATTTATAAATTATAAGAGGAATGAACTTAATGATTCAACTTTGTCCAATAATTTTGTCACAGAAATTTATGAAGATAACAAAGGGGGTATATGGGTTGCCACTGCAGATGGGCTTAATAAAGTAATTAATAGCGACGTCAAAGAAGTAATTTTTAAGCGATTTTTTTCTAATGATCGCTCTACGGGAAAGAAGAATTTTATTCAAAGTTTAGAAGCGAATACTGATGGCAAACTTTGGGTTGGGACAAGGGATCAAGGGCTTTTTGTCTTTGATAATAACGAAAATGTTTTCGTAAATCCTAGTGTTGGTATTAAGGAAGGAGTAAAGAGCAAGGACATTAGAAGCATGTCATATGACTATAATAAAAATTTATGGATTGCTACTTACGACGGATTGTTTATTGTAGAGGATAATGAGTCGGTAACTCATGTAACGAACCAATACGGAAATCCAAAATCATTAAGTAGAAATACGTTAAAGAAAATTTTTATCGACAATCGCGGAGCAGTTTGGATAGGCGCTTACCATGGAGGGGTAAATATTTGGGATGCGCATAGTAATAGCTTTGATACAGTGCTTAAGCTAGAATCCAACAAAGCTTATCCTTTGGGGGTGGTTAGTTCAATTGAAGAAGATAGTAAGGGGAATATTTATTTTGGTACTGAAGGTTCAGGAATTACTGTATTGAATCAATTCAAAAATACTAATAGTTATCTAACTAAAACACTTAATCAAGAGTTAAACGGAGTTAATGTAAAATCACTATTTATTGATGAGGAAAAACTATGGATTGGGACATTTAACGAAGGGGTTAAATGCTTTGATTTAAAGACAAAACGTTTCACTACATGTCTTAAGGATGATCGTTCAATCTCAAAAGCTTTAAAAAACTCACATATATATTCTATAGTAAGAGTTGATGATTTAGTGATTTTTGGAACTTTCGGACAGGGCATAGTCACATGCAATTTAATTTCTGGAGAGATAGGCCTAATTAAATCCGATTTATTTAAGTCTAATTCTCTAACAAACAATAGAGTTCGAGTACTTTTTGTGGATCGTAATAAAGATTTGTGGATAGGCACAGAAAGTGGATTAAATAAAATTACTTATCAAAATTTAATATCTAAAGAATTTATAGTACAACGATTTTTATTTGATGCAGAGCATTATTTCGGAAGTAATATTGCTACTGTTTTGCAAACGGAAAGCAATGATATTTATGTGGGGACGAAAGAAAACGGAGTTTTTGTTTATAAGCAGAACGGTTTTCAACACTTAGATTTAGATACTGAAAATACAGCGATTAATAATATATGTAGT
Source organism: uncultured Aquimarina sp. (assembly GCA_947503135.1). Classification (GTDB taxonomy): domain Bacteria; phylum Bacteroidota; class Bacteroidia; order Flavobacteriales; family Flavobacteriaceae; genus Aquimarina. The sequence continues at coordinate 13,653 of CANNCQ010000007.1, forward strand.
ATTGTTGAAGATGCAAAAAATAATTTATGGATAAGCAACAATTATGGAGTTTTAAAATATAGTATAGCTACAAAGAGTGTAGAATTATACAGTCAAATGGATGGATTAATAGGTCAGGAGTTTAATAATAATTCAGGAAAAAGAAGTAGTACAGGAGAAGTATATTTTGGAGGTGTTTTTGGAGCTTCTTTTTTTAATCCATCTTCAGTAGGTAAAACTAAGAGCGCTCCAAAAGTAATTCTTACCAATTTTAAAGTTCAGGGTAAAGAAGTTGCAAATTTTAAAGAGTCTAACAGTGTTTTGAGTCAAAGTGTTTCTTATACAAGTGAGATCCGATTAAGTCACAATCAGTCTTCTTTCTCAATTAATTTCTCGATACCTAGTTATGGGAATATTTCAAATAATAAATACAAATATCGTCTATTGGGTTTAGATGATATTTGGAAATATAGCAATACACCGGAGGTAAATTACTCAATACAGAAACCGGGAAATTTTATTTTTGAAGTACAAGCCGCTACTAATACACAGAATGCACCTACAAGATTGGAGATAGAAGTTATGCCAGCTCCATGGAAAAGTTCTTGGGCTTTCTTGGTGTATTTTATCGCTATAGGGTTAGCATTATTTGCTTTTAACCAAATAAAAGAATCTAGGAGTAAACTTAAACACCGTTTAGACTTACAACAAATAGAGAAACAACAGCAGCAAGCTTTGAATAAGTCGAAATTGGAGTTTTTTACAAATATTTCTCATGAATTTAGAACTCCTTTATCTTTAATTTTAGGACCACTTCAGCAAATTATAGAGGATTACCAAGGGAGTAATCAAATGTATAAAAAGTTACAAGTAATTCAGCAAAATGCCGATCAGTTACTAAAATTAATTAATCAGATTTTAGATTTCAGAAAATTTGAAACTAAGCATTCGCAATTACAAGTTGCAGAAGGAAACATAGTTAAATTTCTAAAGGAAATCTACCTTTCTTTTTTTGAATTTTCAAAAATGGGGAATTATGAATATACTTTCAATGCATCATCAGATGTTATAAAAGTTTATTTTGATAGATATAAGTTGGAACGTGTTTTTTATAATTTAATATCTAACGCTTTTAAATATACTCCTGAGGGGGGTAAAATTGAAATTGATATTATAGCAAACGAAAACTCAGTTTCAATTCAAGTAAGAGATAATGGTAAAGGGATTGATGAAAAATTTGTAACAAAAATCTTCGATAGGTTTTATGAAATTGCTTCGGATAAAAAATATCAAAAGCAATTTAATCAAGCCAGCGGAATTGGTTTATCAATAGCAAAAAAAGCTATTGATCTTCATAAAGGAAAAATAAAAGTATTACCAACACATCCTAAAGGTTCTACTTTTATGGTGTCTCTTCTGAAAGGGAAAGCTCATTTAGATAAAAAAGATATTATCGAGGATTTTAAGATTAGTGATGATGTAAGCTTGTATAATAAACAAGTGGACCTATATAAATCTATCGATTTAAACTTTAATGTTATTGATAAGGACAAGGAAAAACCCTTGGTTTTAATTGCGGAAGATAATGATGGACTAAGAAACTTTATAGCAGATATTTTAAAAGACTTTTATAGGGTAATAAAAGTTGAAAATGGGAAAATAGCTTTTAAAAAAGCCTTACAAGAGATTCCCGATTTAATTATTAGTGATGTAATTATGCCTGAAATGGAGGGCACGGAGTTATGTGCAAAAATAAAAACTGACATCCGGACAAGTCATATTCCTCTTATATTATTAACCTCTAGGACCTCCTTAATATATAAGTTTGATGGTTTAGAATCAGGAGCAGATGCATATATTAACAAACCGTTTAATGTAAAGGAGTTCTTATTAATAGCTAATAACCTACTAGCAGCTAAACAAAAGATAAAAGAAAAATTCTCAATAAATAATTTTGATTTTGAGAAAGATACAACTAGTAATATTGATGATCAATTGCTTAACAGAGCAATTACTATTGTAAAAGAAAATATAGACAATACTTCATTTAATATTCCTCATTTTAGTGCCGAATTAGGAGTTAGTAGAACAATATTATTTGCAAAAATAAAAAGTCTTACCAATCTAACTCCAAATGAGTTTATACATTCAATACGTATGAAGAGAGCTTCCGAGTTGCTTGAATTAGGTCAAATTAATGTTTCAGAAGTGTGTTATAAAGTGGGATTTAGAAATCCTAAGTATTTCACCAAATGCTTTAAAAAACATTTTAGCCAAACGCCTACTGAATATGCTTCAAAATTTTATTTATAATTAATTTAATAAGTGCTAAACGCTTAAAAAACAGTGTTTAGCACAAAAATACACCCCTTTTTGAACTTTTGTGCCTCATCATACTAGTAAGTTTGAGCATGAATTGGAAACAGGACAAATACTTATGGCTACAACTTATCATTTCCACATGTGTTATATTTCTTTGCCTGTTAATAATCTATTTGTATTAAACTAATTATAAAACAATCAAAAACAACTAACTTATGAAAAGATTAAGTACGTATTTTTATCACCGAAATCGTTTTAGGAGTAAAATTTTATTTTTCTTTTTGATATTCGGATTTACAATGACTGCCCAAAAAGAAATCTCAGGAGAAGTAAAGGATGATAGTGGACTTTTATTACCAGCGGTTAATGTTATTATAGATGGTACTAGTGAGGGTACTACCACTGATTTTGATGGAAAATTTAGTATCACTGTTCCAAATGAGGGTACAATTTTAAAATTTTCGTCTATTGGATTTAAAGACAAGGATGTTTTGGTGGGGAGTCAACAAACATTAAATGTTGTTTTGGAAGTTTCTAATGAGGCTTTAGAAGAAACAGTAGTAGTTGGTTACGGTAGTAGAAGAAAGCAGGATTTAACAGGTTCTGTTGCTGTCGTGAAAACTGAAGATATAGTTGCTTTACCTTCGCAATCAGCTGAGCAAACATTACAAGGTAGGGCGCCAGGAGTTAATGTATCTTCTCAAAATGCAGGTGAACCAGGGGCTCCAATACGACTGAGAATAAGAGGAGCAAGCTCTATAAATGCTAGTAGTGACCCATTATTTGTTGTGGATGGATTTATTGCAGGGTCACTTCCTGTACCTGAAGACATTGCTTCAATCCAAGTTTTAAAAGATGCCTCTTCTACGGCTATATACGGTTCATTGGGAGCTAATGGTGTTATTGTTGTTACTACAAAGAAAGGAACTAGAGGAAAAACAAAAGTGGAATTTAATAGTTCTTATTCGCTTCAGGAAGTTTCTAATAAATTAGATTTATTGGATGCAGATCAATTTGCAGATTACGTGAGAGAGGTAAACCCTGATTACATTCAGGGAGATGCTAATACTGATTGGCAAGATGCTATATTTGGGACAGGGCAGATACAAAATTATCAAGTATCTGTTTCAGGAGGGTCTGAAAAATCTCGTTATTATGTTTCTACATCATTTTTCGATCAAGAAGGAATAATACCTAATACGGGTACAAATAGACTTTCTGTGACTACTAATTTAGATGTCGATGTTAGTGATCGTCTAAAAATAGGAGCTAATGTTTTGGGAAGAAGATCTACAAGGGATGGTGTAAGAACTCAGCAATCTACAGGAGGTTCTGGAAGCGCAGGAGTATTGTCTTCAGCGCTGCGTTTTAGTCCTGATTCAGGAGTTATTGACGAAAATGGAGATTTTTCTTTACCAAACGTAGGTGACGATATAGATAACCCTATTGCAAATTCTACACAGGGAAGAAACGAGAGAACAGATGATTTATATCAGGCTAATATATTTACTGAAATTAAAATTTTAGAACAACTTAAGTTTAAAAGTACTTTTGGTCTTAGGGCATTCAATAGGCAACAAGGAATATTTTTTCCTAATACTTTAATTAGAGGTCAGGTTGATAACGGTTTTGGACTTGGTGAATTGGATAATACAAAAAACACTAATTTTTCAACAGAACATTACTTGACTTATACTAATGATTTTAATTTTGGTAAATTAACAGCCACTGGTGGGTATTCTTTTTTTCAACGAGTAAATAGAAGATTTGGATTTTCAGGTTCAGGGTTACCAGATGAATCATTAAGTTTTGAGGCTTTAGAGGATGCCACTGAGTTTCCGAATTCAGGTGTTAATACAGCTTTTTCTAAAAGAGACTTGAGTAGTTTTTTTGGTAGAATAAACTTAGATATTCAGGATAAATATTTGATTACATTATCAGGTAGAGCTGATGGTTCATCAACTTTTAGTCAAAATAATAAATGGGGGTATTTTCCTTCGGGAGCTTTTGCATGGAAAATGCATAATGAGGCTTTTCTTCAAGATGTTAGTGCTGTTTCTCAATTGAAGTGGCGTGTTAGTTATGGACTAACAGGAAATCCTTCGGATGAAGCTTTTGCTACGTTAGCAACTTTAGAGTCCATTCCAGCAGTTTTAAATAATAATGCAGCAGGAGCTGTTGCAGTTAGGAGATTTGCTAACAATGATTTAAAATGGGAAACAGTAGAGCAATTTAATATTGGAGTAGACTTAGGTTTGTTTAATAATAGAGTAAACGTAACAGCTGATTATTATGTTAAAACAACAGAAGATCTTTTGTTTAGAAGAGATTTGCCTGAAATAGCAGGTACATCAGCTGCTACAATTCTTGAGAATATTGGTTCTTTAGAGAATAAAGGTTTTGAATTCCAGTTAAGTACTAAAAATTTAGTTGGTGATTTTAATTGGAGTACTGACTTCAATTTTTCCAGAAATAGGAACGAGGTTTTGGAATTACCAGATAATAATCAAGATCTGTTTACGGGTTCATCTCCAAGCCATCTTTTGCTGTCCACTAGGCCTTCTATTCTTAGAAAAGGAGAAGCTGTTGGGTCATTTTTTGGATTTGTATACGATGGTGTGTTGCAAAATGGAGAAACTGCTGTATCTGGAAATCTAAATTTGCCAGGTTCTGCTCAATATAGAGATCTTAACGGTGATGGTGTATTAGATGATAATGATCGTACTATTATTGGAGATCCTAATCCAGACTTTACAATTGGTTTTAATAATAATTTTAACTATAAAAACTTTGACTTGAATGTGTTTTTTCAGGGAGTATTTGGTGGGGATGTGCTAAGTTATACTTTGTTAGAGTTGAACACTTTATCTGTCGCTAATAATGCAACTACTCAAATTTTGAATAGGTGGTCACCTTCAAACCCAAATACAAATATACCTGGAGCTCCTTTGTTTAACGAAGAAGATGGTTCGGTAACAGCTCGTGATGGGTCGAGATTGTCAGATAGATGGATTTTTGACGGTTCATACATTCGTTTGAAAAACGTAACACTTGGCTATACACTAAATGAGGAATTGACTAAAAAGTTAAAACTTTCAAAATTTAGATTTTATGTTAGTGGACAAAATTTATTTACTCTTACAGAGTATCCAGGATTTGACCCTGAAGTGTCTTATCAAAGAAACGGTAATCGAGGAGACTCAAATTTAAATTTAGGATTGGATTACGGTAGCTTTCCAAATGTTAGATCGTTTACCATGGGTGTTAACGTAGGATTTTAAAAAAAGTAAAACAGATAAAATGAAAAAGTATAATATAATTAACATAAAAAAAATAGTATTTTTTACAACATTATTTGCGTCTCTATTAAGTTGTAGTGATTTAGAAGAGGATCCTGAAGGAATTTTAGTGTCGCCAGAAACCTTTTTTAAAACAACAGAAAACTTAGAGTCAGCAGTAAATGCTGCGTACAGTTTTGTAGCGTCAGAAGAATTATGGGGTAGACGATTAACTTTAAGCTTATTGTTGCGTGGCGATATGGTAACCATAGGTGATCAGACAACATCTGCCAGACGTATTGAAGTAGATCAGTTCCGAATGACATCTGGTAATGAGATGGTATCTTCTATATGGCCAAGAAGTTTTAATATAATCACCTCTGCTAATAATGCATTATCAGCAATTGATTTAGTTGATGCTAGCCAAACCGAAAAAGAAAGGATCGAAGGGCAAGCAAGATTTATAAGAGCTTTTGCGTATTATCACTTGGTTAGAGTGTTTGGGGAAGTACCTTTTTTGGATTCTGTACCAACCAGTGCCAATGATATTTTGGGCATTAGTAAAAGTTCAGTGCCGGAAATTTATGCTAAAATTATAGAAGATTTGAAAATAGCAAAGGAATTACTCCCTCAAAATGTTGATTTTAGGTCTAGACCTTCTAGCGGAACGGCTTCGGCTTACTTAGCATCAGTTTATTTAACGCAAGGTGAATGGCAATTAGCTTACGATGAAGCAACAAGTATTATTAATAACAAAGGAAGTTTCGGATATGATTTAGAAGCTGATTTTCAAAATTTGTTTGATGCTACTAAGCAGGATGCTCCCGAGAAAATTTTTAGTATAGAATTTAAAGGGAATGATGTTGTAACAGGTAATATAGGTCAGGATTTTTTAGCCCCAGTAACGGGATTGCGTGGCTTTCCTGATCAAGAAGGATGGAGTGTAGCAGTACCGTCTTTGAGAGTGTTTGATTCTTTTGAAGAGGGTGATTATAGGAGAGATGTTAGCTTCATTACTTCTTACGAAATTAGTGAGCCTAATGACGAAGGTGTTCCTGTGTCAGTTACAATACCATGGCAAGATTTTGGTAGAGCGAATAGAGCAGTGTCTAGACCACATATTGCAAAATATTTCAGATTTCCTGGTAATGCGGGGCGTAACAACAGAGATTCAGATCATAACTACATAGCTATGCGCTATGCTGAAGTTTTATTAATTGCAGCTGAAGCTTCTAATGAGTTATTCGGACCAACGGCCGAAGCAGAAGGGTATATTAATGAGATTAGAACAAGAGCGAGAAATGCAGCAGGAGTTCAAAATGCGATACCTGCAAATATTAGTATAACAGGCATAAGTCAAGCTTTGTTCAAAGAAATGATACTTGAAGAGCGTAGAATCGAGTTAGCCTTTGAGTTTAAAAGATGGTATGATTTATTAAGGTTGAATATTGCCCAAGATTCTTTCGGCCCCGACGGATTTGACCCTCAATCTAATTTTGATATTAATAGAGATTTATTATATCCTTTACCTGGTGACGAATTGGATAGAATTCCGAGTTTATTACCTCAAAACCCTGGTTATTAATAAAAGATAAAGTATGTTGAAACATATTTCTATAAAAACGGTAGCCTTTTTAATGGCTACCGTTTTTTTAAACTGTAAAAAGCATTCAGAAAGTAATGCTTCACCGTTGACTTCTAATACTATTGAAGGCAATGAAATAAAGAATGTTAGCTATGAAGATAGGTTTGAAAACCTACTAGCTTACAAAGTAGATTCACTTGCTTTTCCAAGAAGTGGTTCTGCTAAAAACAACACCATTAAAAAAGTACCGTCTAAGGATTGGACAAGTGGTTTTTTCCCTGGCTCGTTGTGGTACATATATCAGCTTACAGGTAATAATGCTTACTTGAAACGAGCAGAGAAATGGACGGCTTATGTAGAACAAGAAAAATTTAATAATCGTACTCATGATATGGGATTTAAGGTCTTTTGTAGTTTTGGTACGGGATATCGAGTTACAAAAAATCCATTTTATAAAGAAGTTATTATTCATAGTGCAAAAACTTTAAAAACACGCTATAGTAATACTGTTGGTTCTATAAGGTCTTGGGATTTCAATAAAGAAGAGTGGCAGTTTCCTGTTATTGTAGATAATATGATGAATTTAGAATTATTGTTCGAAGCTTCATTACTTTCGGGAGATACCTCGTTTAAAGATATTGCTTACCAGCATGCAAAAACAACTCTAAAAAATCATTTTAGAGAAGATGGTAGTATTTACCATGTGGTAGATTATGATACCAGTAATGGTAAAGTGCGTTCGAAAGTTACGCATCAAGGTTTTGCTAACGAATCAACTTGGGCACGAGGGCAATCTTGGGGTGTATACGGATTTACAATGGCGTATCGCTACACTAAAGATGTTTCTTTTTTAGAGCGGGCAAAACAAACAGCCAATTTTGTAATGAAACATCCTAGATTACCTAAAGATAGAATTCCGTACTGGGATTTAGATGCGCCAAATATTCCTAATGAACCTAGAGATGCTTCTGCAGCAGCTGTATTTGCTTCTGCACTAGTCGAATTGTATGAGTACACTAAAGATGAAGCATATTTAAATTTTTCTGACACTATAGTAGCAACTTTATTGTCTAAAGATTATGTAATTCAAAACTCATCGACTGTGCCTTTTATACTAGATCATAGCACCGGAAATTGGCCAAAGAATGATGAAATTGATGAGCCAATAAGTTATGCAGATTACTATTTATTAGAAGCTATTTTAAAAAGAAAAAAATTAAAAAAGTAAGTTAAAATATGAAAATTAGAGAGACTGTTTGTTTTCGACATTTATTGTCCTTGATATTTGTTTTGTTTTTTGGAATTTTAGGGTTTTCACAAGCTCCTAGAATTCAAAAAAACATTAATAGTAACTGGCAATATATAGAGAATGATAAGTTGGATTTTAAAAAAGTTCAAGAGTTAAAAAATTGGACTTCTATAAATTTACCTCATACCTGGAATGCATTGGATGCTACGGATAATGTGCCTGGTTACAGGAGGGGGACTAGTTGGTATAAAAAGAAATTAAATATTAATAAGATATCTAAAAAATCACAGTACATTTTATACTTTGAAGGAGCTAATATTACAACAAAAGTGTATGTTAATGGAAGAGAAGCAGGCACCCACATAGGAGGGTATATTGGTTTTGAGATAGATATAACATCACTTATTAATACTGGTGAAAATGATTTGTTAGTAATGGTTGACAACAGTTACAATCCAGAGATTATTCCTTCGCAAAAGAGTGATTTCTTTATATATGGAGGGATAACAAGAGATGTTTGGCTAAAACAAATTCCAAAGAATCATATTTCTAAGTTGATTGTTAAAACACCTCTGGTTTCAGAAGAACAAGCAAGTTTATCTTTAGATCTTACTCTTACCAAAAATATTAAGTCCTCCAATAGGATAGAAGCGATACTTTTTGATCCTAACGGAAATAAAGTTCAAACGCAGAATAATGCTGCTGTATCAAATCAGGTTGTATTAAATTTCGATACTATAAATAAGCCTATGCTGTGGGATATAGATGTACCTAATTTATATTCTGTAAAAGTTTCTTTGTTTGAAGACAACAAATTGATTGATGAAATAGAAGAACAGGTTGGATTTAGGTGGTTTGAATTTAAAGAGCATGGGCCATTTTATTTAAATGGCAAAAGAGTATTGCTTAGAGGTACTCATAGGCATGAGGAGCATGCTGGTTATGGAGCAGCAATGCCTAACGAACTTCATATAAAAGATATTCAAGATATTAAAGAAATGGGAGCTAATTTTGTAAGATTGGCTCATTATCCTCAGGACCCTGAAGTTTATAAAATGTGTGATAAATTAGGGTTGTTGGTTTGGGACGAGTTACCTTGGTGTAGAGGAGGTATAGGTAATGATACTTGGAAGAAGAATACGAAAAATATTTTAAAAGAAATAATCGATCAAAACATTAACCATCCAAGTGTTATTATATGGTCGTTGGGGAACGAAATTTATTGGTTGCCTGATTTTGAAAATGGTGATAATGAAACTGAGATGAATAGCTTTTTGAAAGAATTAAATGATTTGTCTCATAAGTTAGACCCTACTAGAAAAACAGCTATTAGAAAGTATTACCCAGGTTCACATATTGTAGATGTTTTTTCGCCATCAATATGGTCGGGTTGGTATTCTGGTAGTTATACCACCTACCAAAAGGCTATAGACAAATACATAAAAAAGTATCCTCATTTCTTTCATGCAGAGTATGGAGGGGCAAGTCATTTAGGAAGGCATACTGACACACCTATAGATGGGCGAAATGTTGATGATCCTAGTGGTTGGACAGAGGCAATTACTCAAACAGGAGTTAAAAACATTGCTCAAATTGGGGATTGGAGTGAGAATTATATAGTAGACCTTTTTGATTGGCATTTGAAAACATCAGAGTCTAATAAAGATTTTGTAGGGAATATACAATGGGCTTTTAAAGATTTTGGAACACCGCTTAGGCCAGAAAATGATATTCCTTATATAAATCAAAAAGGAATTATGGATAGGGAAGGAAATCCTAAGGATGCATATTATGTTCTAAAAAGCTATTGGTCAAAAAAGCCATTTACCTATATAGAATCTCACACTTGGAAAGAACGTCAAGGTCCTAAAGATACTCCTAGAGAAATTAGCGTGTATAGCAATTGCGAAAAAGTTGAGTTGTTTTTTAATGGTAAATCTTTAGGTACTAAACAGAAAGACATGAGTAAATTTCCTGCCTGTGGTTTGACATGGGATGTAAACTTTAAAGAAGGAGTAAACAAGCTAAAAGCAATTGGAAAACATCAGGGAAAGACTGTTGAAGATCTTTTGGAGGTTTCTTATAGATATAAAATTAATGGATTGGCGAATTCCCTTTCTTTGAGCTACGAAATGTTGCCTAATGGAAATTACCTTGTAACTGCTACAGCTAAAGATAAAGATGGGTTGCGTTGTTTGGATTACGAAAAAAGAGTTTATTTTCAATGTCTATCCGGAGGAGAAATGCTTAAGCATTTAGGGACACCAACAGGTAGTGAGTCTATAAAAATGGCAAATGGTAAAGCTCAAATTCAAATTAAACCACATGATAAAAACAGCCCTATAGGCATGATGGTAATGAATCAAAGTTTTAAAGGGACTTATTTAACAATATCTAGATAATTAAATTACAATGCAATCTAAACCGTTTTTTAACGAAGATTTTTTATTAACAAATGATTTTTCAAGAAGTTTATATCATGATTACGCAAAAAAACTTCCGATTATTGATTATCATAATCATTTAAATCCAAGTGATATTGCTAGTAATACTAATTTTGACAGTATTACTTCGGTGTGGTTAAAAGGAGATCATTATAAGTGGAGAGCAATGCGAACTATGGGGGTGAACGAAAAGTTTATTACAGGTAATGCTTCCGATAAAGAAAAATTCTTAAAGTGGGCAGAGGTATTGCCTTATGCTATAAGAAACCCATTGTTTCATTGGTCAAACCTAGAGCTTAAAAGATATTTTGACATAGATGAATTATTAACTCCTAAAACTGCAGCTGGAATTTATGAGAATACAACAGAACAATTAAAAAAGCCGACACACAGTGCTCTTGGCTTATTGAAAATGCAGAATGTTGAAGTAGTTTGTACCACAGATGATCCTGTTGATAATTTAAGTCATCATAAAAGCTTTGCAAAGCAAAATGAAGCATTAAAATTTCTGCCTACATTTAGGCCAGATAAATTTTATGCAATTGAAGATGGAAAAGGCTACAAACAGTATTTGAAAAAAGTCGAAGCTGTAAGTGGAATTTCAATTGTTTCGTACGATACTTTGTTAGAAGCATTAGAAAGTCGAGTTGTTTATTTTCATGAACACGGTTGTAGACTTTCAGATCATGGATTAGAAGAGGTTTATTTTAGTAAAGAGCATGGGTTTAGTTTAGAAGCCATTTTTAATAATATTTTAGAAGGAACTACAATTTCCAAGAAAGAAAGTGAATTTTTTAAGTTTTCGATACTTCTTTTTTTAAGTAAATCTTATCATAAAAAGGGGTGGACTCAACAGTTTCATTTAGGAGCTATTCGTAACAATAATCATCGTTTACTGACAACATTGGGTCCAGATACAGGTTTTGACTCCATAGGCGACTATTCGCAAGCATCAAAGCTAAGCGCTTACTTAAATGCTTTAGATATTAGTGATGAGCTTACGAAAACTATTGTATACAATTTAAATCCTTCATTTAATGAAGTATTTGCTACTATGGTGGGGAATTTTAATGATGGAAGTATAAAAGGAAAAGTTCAATATGGGGCAGCATGGTGGTTTATGGATCAAAAAGATGGAATTATTAATCATTTAAATACGCTTTCAAGTATGGGAATGTTAAGTAGTTTTGTTGGAATGCTTACCGATTCTAGAAGTTTTTTATCGTTTCCTAGGCATGAATATTTTCGAAGAATAGTATGTGAACTTATAGGGAAAGATATTGTTAATGGAGAATTGCCTAATGATATTCCTTGGTTAGGTAAAATAGTTTCTGATATTTGTTACTCAAATGCGAAATCCTATTTTAATTTCTAAAGTATAGATTTTCATAGACATTAAAAAAACAAAAAAAGCCACTATTTTATGCATAAAATAGTGGCTTTTTTTGTTTTCGGTTGATTTAAACCCCGCTAAAAGCGCTAAAGCCGCCGTCTACAGCTAATACGGTTCCTGTAACAAACTTTGAAGCGCCACCGCATAAAAATAAGGTAGCTCCTATTAGCTCTTCTACATCTCCGAATCGTCCAAAAGGTGTATTTGTTATAATATCATTTCCTCTGTCGGTATAGCTGCCATCTTCTTTAGTTAGCAAGCTTTTGTTTTGTTTTCCTATAAAAAATCCAGGAGAAATAGCGTTAACGCGAATGCCATCACCGTATTTTTTTGCCATTTCAACAGCCATCCAACGTGTGAAATTTGTTATGGCTGCCTTGGATGCTGAATAGCCTACAACACGAGTAATTACTCTGTCTACAGCCATCGAAGAAAGATTAATAATTGATCCAGAGTTTTGCTCAGCCATTGTTTTTCCAAATACTAACGAAGGTAATATAGATCCATTAAGATTTAATTGGGTAACCTTATTAAAGTCTTCCATGTTCATATCAAAAACAGAATCTTCAACACCTATAGTAGCTCCAGGCATGTTTCCTCCTGCACAATTAATAAGGATATCAATGCGACCGTATTTGGATAGAATTTCTTCTTTAGCATTAATAAGTTCTTTTTCGATTAGCACATCGCACAGTAAGCCTGAAACTTCACCAAATTCAGATAATTCCTTAATGCGATCAGAAGCATCTCTCCTTGTTAATAATATTACTTTAACGCCGCATTGTAATAAGCCCTCCGCCATTTTACCTGCAATAACGCCTCCGCCACCAGTAATAATAGCGATCTTATTTTTAAGATTATATAGTTCGTTTAAATAGTTCATAAAACATTAAAATGTTGATTTTTTTAACATTTGGTTAAGATACGAAAAAAAATGTTTTTTAGAGGTGTAAAACGTTGTAATATATGGGGTTAGTGGCCAATGAAGTACCATAGCTTAAAAAAATATTTGATTTTAAGAGCTAGGTGTTTTGATAGTTGATTTGCTTGTTTTTTGTTGAAATTGATCTTTTTTTAACCGAGATGTATCTTTTAAAAAAAATATGTTTCTTCTTTGTTTTATTTACCATTAAAAATAAAGGAATAACAGCTGTTTACTTTTAACATAATGAGATGTTGTCAATTAAGTGCTGGTTTAAATATTGAATCAAAAAAAGGGTCTTCTAAAATATTCGATTCATGGTGAGTAAACTCTTTAAGTTCCCAATCACCATTTAAAATTTTATTCTTGTTTTTGCATGATGTTATAGTTGAAAAAAATATCATGGAACCAATTACAATAAGAATTCGCATAAGTTGTGTTTACAAGTTTTATTTTATTGAGCTTTTACTTCAATACCTCAGTAACTTCACCACAAGCTAACATAACATCTCCAAAGTAAGGGTTGCGAATTTCTTTACTATCGGACAACCAATAGGCGCCTTTTCCATCAAAGGCCATGGGGCAATACTGCTGGTGTATTTTTCCAGATTTAATATCGTTTTTTAAAATTTTTGTGACTTCATCGGTTAAACCAACAAAAAACTCACGTTGCTTTTTTATATCAGTAGTGCTTGATATTAATGAGGTAATTTGTTTTACAATATTGTAATCGGCTTCGTTATTAAAATTTGCAATCAATATTTTTGCAGCATCTTCTGTTTTAGCACTATCGGTATTTACCATGGCTGCTTTAATCGCTAAATAATTGCGAAATAGTAATTGATTTTTATCACTGTTAAAAGAAACTTTATCTATAGTTTTTGTGCTATTTAAGTTAGTGTTTTCTAAAGCAGGAGGAATTGCTGTTTTTGGGTCATTTTTACAAGAAATTACCGTAAAAGCAACGGCTAACAATAAAGAAATGTATTTTTTCATAATAGTAATTTAAAAAAAGAGTAACATTTTAGAAGTGCTAATATAGTAATCGGCTACCGCTTTAACTTGCTCTAGCTCGAAAGTATATTTTAAACCTTTAATTTGCAATATTTTTTCTGCACTTAATGGTGTTTTGGTAGCGTTTAATTTATTTTTTAGGATATCTATCTTTTCGACTTTTAGCGTAGCCGAATCATAAGCAATTCTAGCTGAAATTTGATTGTTAATTGCAGTTTGTAATTGATGTCCTAAAGTAGAAAGTTTTTGGTCTAATTTTAAATCAACTTCTTCCTTAGTAGAGGTGTTTGGTTTTTTTGAAAATAAGTTCCATTGTAATTTTAGTTGTGGCTCAAAAATGTCTTTGTTTGGAAGCTCAAAGTTTAAATTTTCAGTAGCTGTTACAATACTATATCTTAAGCCTAAACTTATTGAAGGGCTCCATGGATTTTGTATGGAGCGAAGTTCTTTTTGTTGCAATAAGTCATTTTCAAAACTTAAGTATGAGGCAGATTCAAAAGGATCGGGAAATTGTAATTCCGTTTCCTCTTCAGGCATTGCTAAAAATACCGGCAAATTGGGTTCGTCTAAATTTTCACTTTTTAAAAGCTCATTAAATACAATTACTTTATTTTGATAGTCTCCATCTACTAATTGAAGCTTTTTCGTAATGTCGATAAGTTGGGTTTCATATTCAAAGTTTTTTAAGGCAATATCAATTGAAATAGAATCTGTTTTTTTGAAAGAGGCAATGTGTTTTCTGATGTTTTCAGCCCAAGCTACATATATATTTTTTTGCTTTTTGTATTGATACATTTTGTAATAACACTCTTTTATATTGTAGCTAAGCTCTTCAATTTCGTGTTGCTTTTGCAAATTGATTTTAGTACTGTTGTTTTTTTGTATTTTTCTGTAGCTAGCACCTTTTCCTAGCCAAGGTATTTCTTGCTGAAATTCTGCATAAGCACGCTGCGCTCCAGAAATAGTATGTTGAGGATTTATAAAATAACCAAATTGCAAGCTAGTGGTATTCGTTTTAGGAAAACTTAAATTAGGAGTATTCGTAGGAGAATATTTTTTTTTTGCCTGGTTAATATAGTTTGTCAAGGTTTGGGAATTACAGTGTACGGCACCCCAAAAAAACAAAAAAAGCACAAATGTAAACTTCATTAGATATCGAAAATAGGAAGTCTAAAAATACGTTGAATTGATGTGTTTTTAAACAAAACAGCTATTTTTTTCAGCATTATAAAATCAATCCACTTAATTAAAGCTAAAAATCTAACAATCTAATTAACTAAACCAAACATTTTGATTAATTTTGTGCCTTTAAAATTCATTCCAAAATTATGAGCAGTACAAAAACAGTAAAATCAGCTTTAATATCGGTGTTTAGTAAAGATGGATTAGGTCCAATCGTTAAAAAGCTAAACGATCTTGGTGTAACAATTTATTCCACTGGGGGAACCGAAAAATTTATTAAAGATTTAGGTGTACCTGTAGTACCTGTTGAGGATGTAACAAGCTATCCATCTATTTTAGGAGGACGTGTAAAAACATTACATCCTAAGGTTTTTGGAGGTATTTTAAATCGTCAAAACGTAGATAGTGATGTTGCAGAAATTGCAGAATATGATATTCCTCAGATTGATGTGGTAATTGTTGATTTATATCCGTTTGAAAAAACAGTAGCTTCTGGCGCACCAGAGCAAGATATTATCGAGAAAATTGATATTGGCGGAATTTCTTTAATCAGAGCTGCAGCTAAAAACTTTGCAGATGTTACTTGTGTGGCTTCTGTAAACGATTATGCTGAGTTTTTAGAGATGTTGAATCAAGGAAATGGCAAAATTTCGTTAAAAGATCGCAAACGCTTTGCTACAAAATCTTTTAATGTATCATCACATTACGATACTGCTATTTTTAATTATTTTAATGCTGAAGAAAAAGAAGAAGTAGTTTACAAAGCAAGTGTTACTGAAGGTAAAACATTACGTTATGGAGAGAATCCACATCAAAAAGGAACATTCTTTGGTGATTTTGATGCTATGTTTGAAAAGCTACATGGTAAAGAATTATCGTATAACAATTTGCTAGATGTTGATGGTGCAGTTAACTTGATGGGTGAATTTAAAGGTGAAGCGCCAACATTCGCAATTTTAAAGCATAATAATGCCTGCGGTTTAGCACAACGTGAAACGATAAAAGAAGCATACGTTGATGCATTAGCTGGAGATCCTGTTTCGGCATTTGGAGGGGTATTAATTAGTAATACAGCCATTGATAAAGCCACTGCAGAAGAAATTCATAAATTATTTTGTGAGGTGGTGATTGCGCCAGCTTATGATGCAGATGCTTTAGAAATATTAAAAGGAAAGAAAAACCGTATTATCTTAATTCAAAACGATATTGAACTACCAACCGATCAAGTTCGTACTTGTTTAAATGGTTTCTTAGTTCAGGATAAAGATGGAATTACGGATGCAAAAGAACATTTAAAAACAGTAACAAAAAAGGAGCCTACAGCTCAGGAAGTTTCAGATCTTTTATTTGCTTCTAAAATTTGCAAGCACACCAAATCGAATACTATCGTTTTTGCAAAAAACAATCAATTATTATCAAGCGGTTGCGGTCAAACATCAAGAGTAGATGCCTTAACACATTCTATTGAAAAAGCAAATTCTTTCAATTTTGATTTAAAAGGAGCAGTAATGGCTAGTGATGCTTTTTTTCCCTTTCCAGACTGTGTTGAGTTAGCAGACAAAGCAGGGATTACGGCTGTAATTCAACCAGGTGGATCTATAAAAGATCAATTGAGTATTGATTATTGCGATGCGAATGGAGTGGCAATGGTAATGACAGGAACAAGACATTTTAAACACTAAATAACAAACTAACACGTTAAAGAGTATTTTAGTTGTATATAGAATAATTGTTTTTAATTTGAAATGATTAACGTAAATAAAATGGAAATACTCTTTATTTGATTACTTTTAAGGTCAAACTACTAATATTAATTTTTCCATAAAGCTTGCCTATGGGTTTTTTTGATTTTCTTACTGAAGAAATTGCTATCGATTTAGGGACAGCAAATACACTGATTATTCATAATGATAAAGTAGTTGTGGATAGCCCATCTATAGTCGCTTTAGATAGAAGTACTGGAAAAGTTAGAGCAGTGGGTAAAGAAGCTGCAATGATGCAGGGGAAAACTCATGAAAACATAAAAACTATTCGCCCATTAAAAGATGGTGTAATTGCTGATTTTGCTGCTAGTGAAGAAATGATTAACCGTTTTATAATGGACATTCCGGCACTAAAGAAAAAATGGATACAACCAGCCTTAAGAATGGTAATTTGTATTCCTTCGGGAATTACTGAAGTTGAAATGCGTGCAGTACGTGAAAGTGCCGAAAGAGTTAATGGTAAAGAGGTGTATTTAATTCATGAGCCTATGGCAGCAGCCATAGGTATTGGAGTAGATATTATGCAGCCAAAAGGAAATATGATTGTGGATATAGGTGGAGGAACTACTGAAATCGCAGTAATTGCCTTAGGAGGTATTGTTTGTGATAAGTCGGTTAAAATTGCAGGGGATGTTTTTACCAACGATATTATTTACTATATGCGTACGCAGCACAACCTTTATATAGGTGAGCGTACTGCTGAAAAAGTAAAAATACAAATAGGAGCTGCAACAGAAGACTTGGAAACACCTCCGGATGAAATGAGTGTTCAAGGGAGGGACTTACTTACAGGAAAGCCAAAACAAGTACAGATTTCTTACAGGGAAATTGCTAAAGCATTAGATAAATCTATTTTACGTATTGAAGATGGTGTTATGGAAACGCTATCTCAAACGCCACCAGAATTAGCAGCAGATATTTACAATACAGGTATTTATTTAGCAGGAGGAGGTTCTATGCTTAGAGGTTTGGATAAACGTTTGTCTCAAAAAACAGATTTACCGGTTTACATAGCCGAAGATCCACTAAGAGCAGTAGTTAGAGGAACAGGAATTACCTTAAAAAATCTAGAGCGTTATAAAAGTGTATTAATCAAGTAAGTGTTCTAAAGAATGCAGCAAATTTTTAATTTTCTAATAAAAAGCAGAAATTTTCTGTGGTTTCTTTTTTTATTAATTATTGCTGTGTCACTAACGATTCAATCACATACCTACCATTCAAATAAATTCATACATTCTTCAAGTTTATTAACAGGAGCTGTTTTTAATATACAAAATGATATTAGTACTTATTTTAGGTTGAAAGCATATAATAAGAGGCTTTTAAATGAAAATACATTTTTAAAACAGCGATTGAATAAACTAACGGGAAGCATAAATTCTACTGATGCTTATGTTAAAGATACACTTGATAAATTTGAATATATTTCGGCAAATGTAATTAATAGTACATACCGTAAAAAGAAGAATTACCTTACCTTAAATAAAGGAAGTAGGGATAGTATTATTGCCGATATGGGGGTGATTACAGATGTTGGTATTGTTGGTATTGTAAAGAAGGTTTCTAGCAAATATTCCACTGTAATTTCAATACTAAACAAAAACTCTAAAATTAATGCCCAATTAAAGAGAACCAATCATTTTGGAACTTTGGTTTGGTATGGAGAAGAGCCTAATGTTGTTCAGTTAATAGATATTCCACGATTAGCACCTTTAAGGGTTGGAGATACAATAATTACAGGAGGTAGATCTACTATTTTTCCTAAAGGTATTAACATAGGTACCATACGTGATTTCGCATTAAATGACGACCAAAATTATTTTACAGTAAATGTAGATTTATTCAACGATATGACTGATGTTGGATTTGTTCAATTAATCAAAAATACTGAAGTAAATGAAATTAAACAGTTAGAAAACAGTTCTAATGAATAATACTTTAGTTATAAATAGTATCCGGTTTGTTGTATTTATTTTACTACAAGTATTTGTGTTTAATTATGTTTCTTTAAACTTTTTGGGAGGAGCCATTTGTTATCCATGCATCATTTTTGTGCTAATGTTACCAATGCACACTAATAGGATTGTATTACTGGCAGTTAGCTTTGTGTTTGGCCTAATACTCGATATGTTTGGGAACACAGGAGGAGCGCAGGCAGCAGCCTGTTTAGTCTTGGCATATGCAAGGCCTTTGATTTTAGCTTCTAGTTTTAGGGTTAGTTATGAGCATCAAAATTTAAAATTTAATGATGTGGATTTAAAAGAGATCATTATTTATGTGGTAGTAAGTTGTTTACTGTATCATTTAGTTCTGTTTTCTTTAGAGGTTTTTAATTTTTCACATTTTTTGTTTATTTTAAAACAAAGCTTGTTTTCGACCGTTTTTACTTCAGTAAGTGTTTTGATATATTTTGGATTGACCCAAAGTAAAAAAATATAGAGCCTTTTATGCGAAAGATATTACTAGTCATTTTAATAATGTTAGTAGGGGTTGTTTTTACTGCTCGGCTATTTTATTTACAGGTAATCAATGATAGTTATGCGAACCTTTCTAAAAACAACGCAGTAAAAGTAAAATATGAAATTCCACAAAGAGGATATATTTTTGATAGAAACGGTAAGTTATTAGTGGCGAATCAACCATCATACGATGTAACCGTTGTAATTAAAGATTTAAAACCTTTTGATACTACAGAGTTTTGCTCGTTGCTAAAAATTTCTAAAGAACGATTAATCAAGCAATTTAAAAAAGCACGAAATTATTCCGTACGATTGCCTTATGTAGTGGTTCCCCAGCTAACGAAAAGTGAATATGCGTACCTTCAAGAAAAAATGTATAAATATGAGGGATTCTATATTCAAAAACGTTCGTTAAGAGATTATAATACCAAAAGCGGAGCTAATGTGCTGGGTTATATTAGTGAGGTTAATGATGTTATTTTACGAAGAAATCCAAAATTTAAATCGGGAGATTTAATTGGGCTTCAAGGAGTAGAAGAGCAGTACGATTCTATTTTGAGAGGAGTTAAAGGAGTTAAGTATTTTCAAAAAGATCGATTTAACCGAGAGATTGGCTCTTATAAAGAGGGTAAATTTGATACGCTAGCGGTAAAAGGAGAAGATTTAAAACTAACTATAGATGTAAATTTACAAGAGTATGGTGAATTACTAATGAAAAATAAAAGAGGTGGTATTGTAGCTTTGGAACCTAGTAGTGGAGAAATTTTAGCTTTGGTAACTGCCCCTAGTTATGATCCTGATTTATTAGTAGGTAGAAAAAGATCACCTAACTTTACTAAAATGCATTACGATAGTCTTTCAAAACCTTTGTTTGATAGGGGGCTTTTAGCGCAATATCCTCCAGGATCACCTTTTAAAACAATAAATGCATTAATAGCGCTTCAAGAAAAAGTGATAACAGCTAATGATAAGTTTTATTGTTACCATGGCTATTCTTATGGGAGAAACAGAAAAATGGGATGTCATGCTCATTCTAGTCCAGTTAAATTAAAAGATGGAATAGCATTTTCATGTAATGCTTATTTTGCTCAAATTTATCGTAAAACAATAGAAAAATCGGATACTCCTCAATTAGGGATAACCACTTGGAGGAATCATTTAAAAAGTTTTGGTTTAGGAAATTATTTAGGCTATGACCTTCCAATTGGAGGACCTGGTCGTATACCAACGGCAAATTATTATGATAGAATTTATCCAAGTAAAAGGTGGAAGGGAGTAACTACTTTATCCAATGCTATTGGACAAGGTGAGGTAATTACAACTCCTATTCAGTTAGCAAATATGACCGCGGCAATTGCCAATCGAGGTTATTTCTATACTCCACATATTGTAAAAGAAATTAATGGTAAACCAATTAAAGATCCTCAATTTACAGTAAGGAAAAACACAACCATAGATTCAGTTCACTTTGAGCCAGTTATTGAGGGTATGGAGCGAGTATTTACCAAAGGGACAGCCTACTTTTTAAATATTCCTGATATACAAATTTGTGGAAAAACAGGTACTTCTGAAAATTTCACTAAAATAGATGGTAAGAGAGTACAACTTACAGATCATTCTATTTTTATTGCATTTGCCCCTAAAGAAAATCCTAAAATTGCTTTGGCAGTGTTTGTTGAAAATGGCTATTGGGGAGCTCGTTATGCAGGTAGGATTTCTAGTTTAATGATAGAAAAGTATTTGAAGAAAGATATTACAGTAAAACATATTGAAGATTGGGTGTTATCGCATAGTTTGGAAGAGGAGTATAAAAAGCCATACAGTGGAAAACCTTTTAAAATTAACGAATAATGGCTAAATCCAATATAACTTCAATCGATTGGTTAACAGTTTTGATATACGTACTCCTTGTGGGTTTTGGATGGATTAATATAATTTCTTCTTCTATGGGGAATTCCATTGATTCTTTTTTTGATATGAGTGAACCTTATGGTAAACAAGCCTTGTGGATAGGATTAGGTTTTGTTTTAATTGTGTTGATATTTGCAACTGAAACTCGGTTTTATGAAAGGTTTTCAGGCTTGATTTTTGTAATCTCTATGGTTTCTCTCGCGGGTTTGCATGTTTTTGGAAAAACCATTTCTGGAGCTACTTCTTGGTATGTGTTTGGTCCCATAAGTTTACAACCTTCGGAATTTGCTAAAGTTGCAACAGCACTGGCTTTGGCAATGTATATTTCCGATTTGCAAACTAATTTAAAAAAGGCCAAAGATCAGTTTAAAGCTTTTTTAATACTTTTAATTCCTGCTTTTTTAGTCTTAACCCAACCAGATGCAGGAAGTGCTATTATTTATGCGGCACTTATTTTTCCTTTATACCGGGAAGGGATGAATTCAATTTATATTCTATTAGGATTTAGTGCTATAATAGTTTTTGTGCTAACATTGGTAATTGGCTCTACTTATATAGTTTTATTAGCTATAGCACTAGCTGCTGGTATTTATATATATAATAATAAGAAGAAAAAAATAATAAGTAAACTATTGTTAGGAGTGGTTTTAATTAGTTCATTAAGTTTTTCTGTGGACTTTGTTTTTAATAATATTTTTAAACAACATCATAGAGATAGATTTAATATTGTTTTAGGTAAAGAAGTTGATTCAAAAGGAATTGGATACAATACCAATCAAAGTGAAATTGCGATTGGAAATGGTGGATGGCTTGGTAAAGGTTGGACAAAAGGTACTCAAACAAAGGGTAATTTTGTGCCAGAACAACACACCGATTATATTTTTAGTACTGTTGGCGAAGAATGGGGCTTCATAGGGAGCTTTTTTGTTATAGTATTGTTTTCTGTATTATTCCTTAGAATAATATATTTAGCAGAACGCCAAAAGAGACAATTTAATAGGGTTTACGGCTATAGTGTAGCCAGTATTATATTTATGCACTTTTTTGTTAATATAGGTATGGTAACGGGAGTGTTGCCAACTGTAGGAATACCGCTTCCTTTCTTTAGTTATGGGGGTTCGGGTTTATGGGGTTTTACGATGTTGCTATTTGTTTTTATAAAGCTTGATGCTGATAGGATGAAAGCTTGATTAAAAAAATTAACTTTTGTTTATTAAAGATTCATCTGTAATGGTTAATTTTGTGTTAAAGAAGGAAGTTAAATGAACTATACCATCTGTTACACGAGTAAATCAGTTAAAAATTTAGACAACACTGAAATTAAGTCTATTTTTCAAACAACAGTACAAAAAAATAGTGATCAAGGAATAACGGGAATTTTGCTATACAATTTGGGTTATTTTTTTCAAGTATTAGAAGGTGACAAAGAAAAAGTTAAGTCCCTTTTTTACGATTTAATTTACCCAGATGAGCGTCATGTCGAATTGTTTGTTGTTATGGAGAAATTCACAAAGAAACCTTTTTTTAGCTCTTATAGTACTGAGTTTAGTGTTGTGCAAACAAAAGAAGAATACGACCATTTAAAGAAATATATAGACACACATCTCATAAACGAAGATTCTAAAAAATTTAAAAGATTATTGGCACCTTTTATTCAAATAGCGGACTTGTAATTAAAAAGTTATAAATTTCCAGCCTTTGGTAGAACTACTTTTTTCAAGCTTATTTTCCAGAGTATCGGGTAGTTCTCTAAAAAAGTCAATACCTAAAAGTGATTCCAACTCATCTGTAGAAATAACAAAACTTGAAAGAGGTTTTTTGTTTGCTTTATGAGGGAGTAAAAAACAAATTAATTTTGGCTGTTTTCCATTTTTTAAAATGACTTTATAAAAATGACTAGGAACAGTTACTTGTTCGTAACCTATCGATTTTGTGCTATCCTTAAAAATAGGTCCAGTAACAATGAATAATTCTTTTTCTTTTTTAACCCAATAGCGTACTTGTTTTTCTAAATTATTCCATATTCCAGCGTTAAAACTGTTTTTTTGTGGTGAAATATTTGAAGTTAAAAAAGTTTCATCAAAAGCTTCTTTATTAAATTTTCTGTCCGCTGCAGGACATAAATGCCCACGGTCGTAACCCGATTTTTTATAATTTTTCCAACTCGCAGCTTTTGTCTTTACTAAAGGATCTACTTCAAAATAAGGACGTTTAAAGTTGTTGTATGCAGTGTGTTCTTTTGTTAAGCGATATGCAACCCATTCAGATTGTTCGTGCTCCTCCGAATACGATAATGTGTAATAAGCATGTTTAACTATAGCTCCTGTAGTTGAGGTCGGCAGATAGTCAAAATCAGAATGATTATCGCTTTGCTTACTCTCGTTTTTAATTCCTTCATAATAATTAGTGTCTAGTTTTTTTTCGATAAAATAAAAACCGATAATTACGATGGCAATAAGTATTGAATAAGTGTATTTTTTCATGAAAACAAGTTAGTTTTTTACGTCCAAAGTATCTCTTATGCCATTTCCTAATAGCATAAATGACATTACTAATAACATTATAGCTAATCCAGGGGCAATAGCTAAATATGCTTTACCTAAAATAATGTAAGAATAATGATCCTTTATCATGGATCCCCAACTAGGAATAGGGGGTTGGGCCCCAATACCTAAAAAGCTCAAGCCACTTTCAATAAGTATTGCGCCAGCAAAATTAGCCGCGGATATAACAATTACAGGGCCAATACTATTAGGTAATACATGTCGTATCAGTGTTCTAAAATGACTATAGCCTAATGTTTTTGCAGCAGTTATATACTGTTGCTCTTTTATGCTTATTACTTGGCCTCTTACAATTCGGGCTACCTCCACCCACATCGTTAGGCCTACGGCAATATATACTTGAAATAGACCTTTGCCTAAAGCAAGTGTTATTGCAATTACAAGAAGTAACGTGGGTATCGACCAAATTACGTTGATAAACCACATTATTACGGTGTCGAATATTCCTCCAAAATAGCCTGCTATTGCTCCAAGTGTTATGCCTATTATTAAAGATATAAATACGGCTATGAAGCCAATACTAAATGAAATTCTACTGCCTATTAATAAGCGGCTTAGTAAATCACGACCATATTTATCGGTGCCTAGTATAAAGGTTTTGTCAACAACAAATTTATGGGTAATCTGATTAATGTTTTTGGCATTGTTAAAACTATTTAAAGGAATTTTTTTTGGCATTCCAGTTATATCCTCGTCAATGCTAAACGGATATACCAGCAGGTAATCTTCTTTTATTTTAAGGGATGAAAATGGAATTTCTGTTTTAGAGTCGATGCTTCCATAAATCAATTTATTCCATAACGATTGCTGTTTAGAAGTAACATCGGAACTTGATATTTGTAATAATTTGGTGTTAAAGCCAGGAGGTTTAGAATGTATAGATAAATGCATTTGATTGGCATTTTGACTATTGTCGGGAGCTAAAACGTAAGCCAGTATGGCAGTTATTCCAAATAAAACAATAATAAAAAAACTCAAAACGCTCCAAAAATTACGGGTAAATTTTTGAAGCGTAGAGGTGTTTTTTTTACGATGTTGATTAGACATTAACGTCTTGATTTAGCTGTTTCTAATTCAATATCTTGAAGCACATTTACAGCTTCTTCAATATATACATCTGTAGTAAGGTTTTTGTGCCATCGGTCACGTTTTGTTCCTAACACGGTATCATTTTCAATTAAAGCCATTTCGTAGGGTAATGATTTAAAAGAAATATCAGATCTATAGTCTTTTATTTTTTCAAAATAAGTTACTTTTTCTTCGTTATGATCTATCTTATTCTTGTAATTATTGAAATTAATTGAGAATTGATTAGTGTTTCTTCGTTCAGAAATCCATTTAGCATTTTCATCAATTAATTGCAGTTGGCTATTTCTTTTCATACGAAGCCTGCTGCGGTTAATTATTTCTTGATAATTAGTTATTGTCCATTGAGAGTAATTGGCAGGAGCAATTTTGTCATAAGGTAAAGGGTTATCTTGGTCTTTTTCTCCTATATCAATATAACTGTATTGATCGGGAACAATAATATCACTTTTAACGCCTTCTAGCTGTGTTGAGCCACCATTAACTCTGTAAAATTTTTGAGTCGTAATTTTTATAGCTCCAAGATCGCCAATACTGCTATTTCTGTATAGTCTGTTTAAATCTATAATATTTTGTACGGTTCCTTTACCATAGGTTTGTTTACTACCTATAACAATAGCTCGTTTATAGTCTTGCATCGCAGCAGCTAAAATTTCCGAAGCAGAGGCAGATAGTTCGTTAACCATAATAACTAATGGTCCGTCCCAAAGTAAGCTTGGGTCTTCGTCATTTAAAACTTGTGTGCTTCCGTTACGCCTTTTTACTTGTACAACAGGACCTTTTTTAATAAATAACCCGGCAATATCAACAACGGTTTGTAAAGACCCTCCTCCATTGTTTCGAAGATCAATAACTAAGCCTTCTATATTTTTTTCTTTTAAGTATTTAATTTCTTTTTCAACATCCGAAGCGGCATTACGTTGGTTGTAATCTTGGGTATTGAAATAAAATTTAGGAAGGTTAATCAATCCATATAAATGGTTGTCTTTTTCAACCAAGGACGATTTTGCGTAAGTTTCTTCAAGTTCTACTACATCACGAGTAATAACAACATCTTCTATGGAACCACTTACCCTTCTTAGAGTTAAAATTACTTTGGTTCCTTTAGGTCCTTTAATTAGGCTTACCGCATCGTCCAATCGCATTCCAACAATACTTACAGCTTCTTTTTCGTCTTCTTGCCTAACTTTAAGTATAATATCACCAACCTCTACTTCTTCACCTCTCCATGCAGGCCCTCCAGAAATTACTTCAACAATTTTAATGTTGTCATTCTTTTTAGAGAGTCGAGCACCAATACCTTCTAATTTTCCAGACATTGAGATGTCAAAACGGTCTTTATCTTTTGGAGCAAAATAATAAGTATGCGGATCAAAAGCTACCACAATTGAGTTTACATATACAGAAAACCAATCTTTAGCTTCTAAATCACTCGTAAAGTCAAAATATTCATTTATTGAAGATTCAGTAATTTCTCGCGCCTCAGCTTCTAGTTCTTCTAATGATTTCTCTTCGCTCTTAGGGTCATCTTCTAAAGCAATTTTTTGTTCTTCGATTTTGTCATAATAGGTACTTAGAGTACTAAACTTTAAGCGCTTCATCCAACGATCGCTAAGTTCTTGTTTAGTGTTTGCGTATTCTAAATTGTCGTAATCAACATTAATAGTGTCCTCTTCATTAAAGTTAAAAGGCTCGTCTAAAAGTTCTTTATATAAATTTTGAGCTTCATCTATACGTACTTTCAGAATACTGTATGCTAAATCAAAAAATGTTAATTCCTTGTCATTAATTTGATTGTCAATATCATTAATATAAACACTTAAATCATCAATATCAGATTGGTAAAAATATCTTTTTTGAGGATCTAAAGCTTCTATGAAAGAATGGTAAACTTCTTTTGAGAATTCATCATTAATTTTTCGAGCATCGAAATGTTCTCTGTCAAGTACGAAAGAGATTAAATCAATTAACAATTTGTTTCTTTCAGGGTTGGCTTCTGCTTTGGATAAAAAGCTACAAGAAGCTATTCCAAAAAGCACACTACACATTAAAATTACAGTACTTCTTTTCATTAAAAAAAATTGGGATAAACAGTTCACAATATAGACATTTTAATTTGTATTTTATCGTAGATAATAACATGTTAGTTTGAAATTAACACATACAAATTATAGAACCCTATAAAAGTAGTAACGATAAAAGAATAGAAAGATTTCAAAAATTAATAACTTAGGAAAATTGTATTTTTACAAATCCTAATAAAAGCTGTGAGGCAATCAATTCAATAGAACGTATGAGTAAAAAAAAGCCACTAATTTTAATCACTAACGATGATGGGATTACCGCACCAGGTATCAGAGCTTTAATTTCTGTAATGAATGAAATAGGTGATGTTTTGGTTGTAGCACCAGACAGTCCGCAAAGTGCAAAAGGACATGCGATAACTATTAGTGAAACATTATATTGTGATAAAATTACCATTGATGCCGATGCCCCTCAAGAAGAATATAGCTGCTCCGGAACTCCTGTAGATTGTGTAAAAATGGCAACCCATGAAATTTTAAAGCGTAAGCCCGACCTTTGTGTAAGTGGAGTTAATCACGGGTCTAATGCTGCAATTAATGTAATTTATTCTGGTACTATGAGTGCTGCAGTAGAAGCGGGTATTGAAGGTATTCCTGCAATTGGTTTTTCGTTATTAGATTATTCGATGCAAGCAAATTTTGAACCTTGTAAAAAATATATTAAAGAAATTGTGGAACAAGTGTTAGCAAATGGACTTCAAAAAGGAGTGGTTTTGAATGTTAATATTCCAAAATTGGAAGCTTCAGAAATTAAAGGAATTAAAATTTGCAGGCAAGCGAACGCACATTGGGAAGAAGAATTTGATAAGCGAGTGAGTCCTATGGGTAGAGAATATTATTGGTTAACGGGTAAGTTTGTAAATGAAGATAAAGGAGAAGATACCGATGAATGGGCATTAAGCCAGGGGTATGTATCTGTAGTCCCCACTCAGTTTGATTTAACAGCTCATCATTACATTCAAGAATTAAATTCTTGGGAGTTCAATAAAAAGGCATAAAATAGATGAAGCAAAAAACAATTATACAAAGAGTTTTAAAAGGTTTTGTTGTGGCAGTAATTGCTACAATTGTTGGAAGTTCCTTATGGATTTTGATTCTTTCAGATACTGATTATTTGAGTACCATTGGTAATGCTTACGAGCAAAAAAAGTTAGGGGCTATTTTAGCAGCTGGGGCGTTATTAAATATTATCGCTTTTTTTATTTTCATAAAACAGAAAAAAGATTACGAAGCAAGAGGTTTGATGATAGCGGTTTTTATTGTAGCCATTTTTGGAATGATCCAAAAATTCGGATAATATTTTAATACAATTAAGCTGAATGAAATACTATATTTTAGCAGGAGAAGCATCGGGAGATTTACACGGAAGTAACTTGATTAAAGAAATCAAACGAAAAGACTCTGACGCAGATATTCGATGCTATGGTGGGGATTTGATGGAGAAGGCGGGAGCCAAACTAGTGGGGCATTACAAAGAACGTGCTTTTATGGGGTTTGTTGAGGTGATTCAAAACTTGTTTAAAATCCTTAGAATAATAAAATTATGCAAGCAAGATATTTTAGAATTTCAGCCAGATGCATTAATTTTTATAGATAATTCGGGATACAATTTGCGCATTGCAACATGGGCTAAAAAATATAACTTTAAAACCTTTTATTATATCAGTCCTCAAGTATGGGCATCTAGAGCCAGTAGGGTTAAAAAAATAAAAGAATGTGTAGACTATATGTATGTGGTTTTACCATTTGTAAAGGATTTTTATGAGAAATATAATTATGAAGTGACCTATGTAGGACATCCTTTAATTGATGCGATTGCGGAATATAAATTAACTAATAATACGGATTTCAAAAAAGAATTCGATTTAACGGACAAGCCAATTATAGCCTTGTTGCCAGGGAGTAGAAAACAAGAAATTGCAGGAATGCTTGGCGAAATGCTTAAAATTTGTGAATTGTATCCGCAGTATCAATTTATTGTTGCAGGGGCTCCGTCACAAGATGTTTCATTTTATAAAAGTTTGATCCGTCAAAGTAGCGTTAAATTAATAAAGGAGAGAACCTACGATATTTTAAGAAATGCCGAAGCTGCTTTGGTAACTTCAGGAACAGCCACTCTTGAAACAGCATTGTTTAAAGTGCCACAAGTAGTTTGTTATAAAGGGAGTGCACTTTCTTACGCTATTGCAAAACGCATTGTTAAATTGAAATACATTTCGTTAGTTAATTTAATAATGGATAAGCAGGTAGTTACCGAATTGATCCAAGATGATTTTTCTTATGAAAATTTACGGAAAGAATTTGAGGCTATAATAAACCAAAAAACACGTAAAGTGATGTTGGATCACTATGAAGATTTAGAAAAAAAATTAGGAGGAATTGGAGCTAGTGAAAAAACAGCAAATTCAATCATAAGTAATATTTCAGCATGAAAATTTTTATAATTTTATTAAGTTTTTCCTTCCTAATAGTTTCGTGTGGAAGTTTAAAAAAGCAAAATCATTCCAAGTATAACGAGGTTTCTTACAAAACCAATAAGCAAACAAGGGTGGTTGCATATGCTAAAAGTTTTTTAGGAACTCGTTACAAGTATGGAGGAGTTAGTAAAAAAGGGATGGATTGCTCTGGGTTGGTGTACGCTTCCTTTCAAAAAGTAAATGTACAATTACCAAGGGTGTCTTTCGAAATGTCAAAAAGAGGGCGATTGTTAAAAGACAGAGAAATCCAGCCAGGGGATTTAGTTTTTTTTAAAACTTCAAAAAAATCAGGTCGATCTATCAATCACGTAGGTGTGGTTTCAAATGTAAAAGGAGGGAATGTTCTATTTATTCACTCCTCTAGTTCTAAAGGTGTTATAGAGTCGAGTTTGGGGAATGCCTACTGGAGTAAAGCATACAGGTTTGCAAGAAGAGTGCTTTAATTTTTAAAAATTAGGCTTTCTTTTTTTAAGAAAAGCTTGGGTACCTTCTTTGAAATCGGCAGTTCCGAAGCAATTTCCAAAACTTTCTTTTTCAATTTCGTAGCCATCTTTGTTAACATCAAAGCCAGCATTTACAGCGTAAATAGCAGAGCTAATAGCTGTTGATGAGTTTTTGGAAATAGATAATGCTATTTTTGTAGCGGTATCCATTAATTCTTCTAGTAGAACTACATGATTTACTAAGCCATAATCTAGAGCTTTTTCAGCGTTAATCATCTTGGCAGATAAAATCAATTCAAAAGCACGGCCTTTTCCAATAAGTTGAGGTAATCGTTGTGTGCCGCCGTAACCAGGGATTAAGCCCAGTGATACTTCGGGTAAACCGAATTGAGCATTGGTACTAGCTATTCTTATATGACAAGCCATTGCTAGTTCTAGCCCCCCTCCCAAGGCATAGCCATTAATAGCACAAATCACAGGAGTTTCAAGATTTTCAATAAAATCAAAAACCAATTGATGCCCTTTTGTAGATAGTTGTGTGCCTTCTATTTGATTGAATTTAGAAAATTCTTTAATATCAGCACCTGCTACAAAAGCCTTTTCACCACTACCAATAACAATAATAACCCTTATATCATAATCCTCATCAGCGAGCTTTACAGCTTCGTGTATTTCTTTAAGAGTAAGAGCATTTAATGCATTGAGTTTGTCGGGTCTGTTAATGGTTATGTATGCTATTCGATTATCAGATTGGTATAGTAGGTTTTTAAATTTCATAATAAACTAGTTGTGTATAGGAATTTTGATTTCAAATTGTGTGCCTTTGTCAATTTCAGAACTAAACCCGATAGTACCTTCATAGGTTTCGATAATACTTTTAACCATAGCTAAGCCAAGCCCCATGCCACTACTTTTGGTAGTGAAGTTAGGTTCAAATATGCGAGGTTGGTCTTCTTTTTTTATGCCTAAACCATTATCCGATACCGATAGTGTAGCAGTGTTGATGTCTTTAGATAAATGAACGGTAATTTCGGCGGTTCTGTTTTCTGGTATAGCCTGAAGGGCATTTTTTATTAAATTGGTAACCACTCTTATTAATTGAGTGCGATCAAAATTAATATTTATGGGTTCGTTGGGTTCTTTTAGGCTAATGTTATGTTCTTTAAAAATGTCTAAGGCAGCTTTTACAATCTCAGACATGTCTAAAATTTCATCTTTACGAGCAGGCATTTTTGCGAAATTTGAAAATGCAGAAGCAATGGTGCTCATAGTGTCAATTTGTTCAATAAGTATATTGCTATGTTCTTTAAGTTTTTCTTCAATATTAGGGTGTTTAGGGTCAAACCTACGTTGAAAACTTTGAACGGTCAAGCGCATAGGAGTCAATGGGTTTTTTATTTCATGAGCCACTTGCTTAGCCATTTCTCGCCAAGCATTTTCTCGCTCACTAACGGCTAGTCGTATGGCACTTTCTTGTAGTTGGTCAATCATGTTATTGTAGGCATCTACAAGTATTTTTATTTCTCCACTTACATTATCTGCTTCAATTTTTTTGTTTTGTTTATCTAATCGGGTTTGTTTTATTTTTTCTGAAATAGAAGTAATGGAACGAGTAATATAATTTGATAGTAAATAAGCAAAACCAATGCTTATTAAAATCATTATGAAGTAGACTTCTATAATGTTTTTTAAAAAGGCATTAATGTCATTTTTTACAGAATTATCATTTTGTAGATAAGGTAAATTTAATATAGCTAATGGCTTAAATTTAATATCGGTAATATAACTGTAAGAAGATTGAAATCGCTCGCCGTCTTTTTCGTAAGATACTAAATAGCGTTTGTCCAAGGCGTTGTTTATTTTTGAAATTACAATACCTGGAATTCCTTGCTTAATGGTATCTCGTATAAAACTTTGATTTGATTTTATAAGCATATTACCGTTTAAATCATAAAAATTTAAAGGCATTTGATGCACCTCAGAGAGTTCAAATATTTTACCTTTTTCTTTGAAGATTAAAGGAATATTGTCGGTGGTAATCGGGTAAGTAGTTCTTCTTAAAATATAATTTATATGTTGCTTTATGGCAATTTCTTTACGCTTTAATCTGTTGTTGTGATATTGTTGAGCTTCTTCTTTATATCGTAAAATAGTAATACTGGCAATTACTACCGATGCCACGAGAATTAAAAAAATCATGGCGATAAACAAACGAGAGCGCAGTGATACTTTATTACTTATCATTGCCAATAAATATAGATTAATTTTTTTTTACAGTCACAATACAATAAAATAGTTTTTGCTAAGTTCTAAATGATTGCAGAATGCAATTAACACTTAATTTGCTAATATCATTTATATTTACAAAAAAAACCATTATGTCCATAACGAATAAACTATTACTTATAGTAACTTTTGCTCTTTCAAGTCAGTTATTTTCCCAACAATCAGGAATAGTATCTACAAATGGGCTTTTAAAAGTAAATGGGAATACCATTGAAAACGAATCGGGCCAGCCTTTTAAAGTAGCAGGAAACAGTATTTTTTGGAGCGGATTTTCATCAGGAATACCTTTTTATTCTGCTACCAATGCACCACTTGTGGTAGATCATTTAGCTAATCAATGGAATTCGGGTATTATTAGAGCGGCTATGGCTGTTGAGGAGGCTGACGATAATATCGAGGGAGATATTACTAGGCAGCCAAATTTTGCTGATGATTTAATACCTGATCTTAGTGCGGAAGGGTATTTTAATAATCCAGCAGATGAATTAGAAAAAATAGAAAACATTATCGATGCAGCCATTGCAAATGATATTTATGTCTTAGTAGATTTTCATAGTCATTTTGCCAATTTTTTCGAAACTGAAGCTATTACTTTTTTTGAACACATAGCGACAAAATACGGTACAGATAAACACATTATTTACGAAATTTTTAATGAACCTATTTCAACAGAAAATCATAGAAATAGCAATGAAAATCAAGTTTTCAGCAATTCTCAATTACAGCAAGATACTTGGAATAATATCATTAAGCCGTATGCAGTTAATGTTATTAATGCAATTAGGGCTATAGATCCGGATAACTTAATAGTTGTAGGTACTCCTGGTTTTTCACAATTTGTAAATGTAGCTGCCAATAATAGAATTACTGAGGCGGATTTAAACCTACCAGCAAATGCGGATTTAAACGTGGCCTATACCTTACATTTTTATGCAGGTACACATACTCAATTTTTAAGAGATATTGCAGAAGAAGCCATGGATATTGATAATGGAGGAGATGGTAGTAATGGTGTAGCTTTATTTGTTACTGAATGGGGTACAGTAAATGCAGATGGTAACGGGGCGGTAGCTATTGATGAAACCTTATTGTGGATGGACTTCATGAGGGATAACAATTTAAGTAATGCAAACTGGTCCGTTGTAGATAAGGATGAGGGATCGGCAATAGTAAAAGCTGGAGCAGGAGTAAACGGATTGCTTAATGATGAATTAACAACATCAGGGTTTTTTGTACAATGTTTAATAGAAAATTTTAATGCAAACACAAGTTATGCTAATTGTGGTGATTCGTTACCTGTGCCAACTTGTGGTGATGGAGGTGGGGTAGTGCCTACTGGTGTAGGGTTTAAAGTTGAAGTGGAAACACCAGCCAGTGTGGGAGAATTTGATGCCTGCGGAGCACGTTCGGACTTTAGAGCTGCGGGTTTAGCAGTAGGTGATTTTCAAGGACAAGGTATTTTAACTGGTTTTTCAGGTGGTCGTTCAGCTGTTTTTAGTTTAGAAACGATTACTTCAACAACGATAGAAACATATACTATACAAGTTGTTTTTTCAAGTAATTCGGATACAAATCAGTTACTTCTACAAAGAGATTCTGGAATGGTTAATTTAGGCTCAATAAATTTACCAAACACTGGAGGATTAAATAATTATCAAATAATAAATATTACGGGAGTTCCTTTTTCGGATGCTGCAAAAGACATAGCAATTAATGTAATTGGCGATGGGCCTGTAAATGTAGAGTCGTTTTATTATGTTGTTGATGGTACACCTGCTTTGGATATAGAAGGTTTTAATACAGTAAGCCAAAATCAGATAAGCTTATATCCTGTACCTTCTCAATCGTTTCTAAACGTTGGTGTTTCGTCGTCAAATAGCTCAACTATTGAATATTCTATATTCGACTTGAAAGGAAAAATAATTAAGTCTAAAACAGAATTAGTAAATAACAGAATTGATGTTCAAAATTTAGAAAGTGGAGTGTATATATTATCTATAGATATTGATGGCCAACAGCAAAATCTTAGGTTTGTTAAAAACTAATTTCACTTATTCTATAATTAAAGTAAAAAGTGTTAATTCAAGTTGTATTTTTATAAAAAATAGCTTGAATTAACACTTTTTTAATTGCTAAAACTATCAAAGGGCGTAACAAGATAATTTTATATAAAATAATTAAGTGAGTTTTGTGAATAAATACAGTTTTTTTCTTCTCATGTTAGTTACATGGGCTTGTGCTATTGCCCAACCTAAAGATAAGAATGAAGTAAAATTTAAGCGTATTGGCGAGGATTATGGATTATCTAGTAATTGGGTGCGCTGTATATTTCAAGATAAAGATGGATTTATATGGTTTGGTACGGCTGATGGATTAAATAGATTTGATGCCTATGAATGTAAAACTTTTAGACCTAAAAACAAACAAGGGTCTTCCTATGTAGGTACTCATGTAAATGAAATTAAGAACAAATCGGAAGAAGAACTATGGGTATCCACCTATAGTCGGATGTATGTGTTTTCAAATAATACTTTAAAAGCTTATGATAAATTACCAGAACTTGAATATTATGGTGTTGTAAAACTTAATGAACAGTTTAGTTGGATTCTGAGTTCTGATGGATTACTAAAGTTAAATGTGAATACGGGTGCTTATGAGAATATTTCAAAAAATCCTGACCTTCCAATTTATGGAAAAAAACTAATTAGTTATTATGAAGATTCTATAGGTAACATTTGGTTTGGTTCTACTCGAGTTATTTTCAAATATGATATAGTTGAAAAATCTTTCGAAAAAATAGATCAATTTGAAGGAATTGATGAAGCTACAAAAAACGATATTGGTTCCATTGCAGAAGACAAACAGGGAAGAATTTGGGCTGGATTTGGTCAAAACGGACTCTATTATTATGACCCATGCGATAAAAACAAAATATTTAAAAAACATAGTGATGGAGCTATCACTAAAATCATTGTGGATTCTGATAATGTGTTGTGGGTCGCTAAGGGTAGCAGTCAAGGGCTTACCAAAATCGATTTAAATACAGAAGTATCAGAAGTCTATTTATATGATATCTCAGATCCAGAAAGTATTAGTGATAGTTCTGCTTTTAGTTTATTAGAAGATAATGTAGGGGATTTATGGGTAGGTACCTATGGAGGAGGAGTTAACTATTACTCGAAAAGGAGAAAAAAAATATTTACAGCCAAAAAAGAAGATGAGCTTTATTACTTTAGAAGTAATCTTTTAAATGCTATTACTGAAGATCCTAATTACTTTTGGATAGGTACTGAAGCAGGCTTAGATAGAATTGATAAGTATACAGGAGCATTTAAACATTATCAATATAGAGAGGGTAATCCAAAAAGCCTCAGAAGAAATTCTGTACAAGCCTTGGAGTATGATTCATTTGGTAATTTATGGGTAGGAACCTGGGAAGGAGGCTTGCTTAAATATAATTATAAAACAGATGATTTTAAGCGTTATAAATTATACGATTACAATACAGAGCTTAAAATTGATAAAGTTGTTGAGGTAAAGCAAGGTCTTGATAATAGACTATGGATAGGTACCCACGAAGGAGGAATTTATGAATATAATTATGAAACAGATGAATTAGAATCCATCTTTAGATCAAAAAGAAATCCATATGGAATCCCTTTTTTAAATATCAGTTCGATTCAACCCTACAGCCAAAAAGAGATTATATTTAATACGTATTCTTCAGTTGTTTTTTTTAACCCTTATGCAAATTCTTATACTTCTTTCGACTTTAGAAAGCAAAAAAATAATTCAGCAAATATTTTTTGCTCTTTTCTAGATAGCACCAACCAGCTCTGGATAGGAACTAATATAGGTTTATATAAATTTGATATAGAAACGGGTGAATTTATTTTGTTTGATTTACAAGTGGTGAAAAGTAATCTATCTGTGCAGGCTATTACAGAAGATGATGACGAAAGTATTTGGATTTCTACAAATCACGGGCTATTTGAAATAAATAATAATGGATACGTTACAAGGTTAACTAAGCAAGATGGACTAACTACAAACGATTTTAAGCGAAAGTCTATTTATAAAAGTGAATCAGGATTTATTTATTTTGGTTCGACTAGAGGGTTAAATTATTTTAATCCTAAGGATTTGGTGTTAAATAAAAACCCTCCAAAACTTGAAATAACATCACTTTCAGTATTAAAATCAAGACCAAATGAAAATAATGTTTATGAGTATGTTTTAGAAACATTTGATTCTAAGCAAGAAATTATTCTAGGGAAAGACCAATCTAGTCTTGAAATATCTTTTACAGGACTTAACTATTTAGACCCAGAAAGAAATAATTACAAATATAAATTAGAAGGCTATGATAAAGTGTGGGTAGATGCAAAAAACTCACGAACGGCAACATATACCAATTTGGATGCAGGTGAGTATATTTTTAAGCTTACGGGTAGTAATAATGACAATTTAATTTCTACTACAATAAAAAAAATAAGAATAATAAAAACTGGGCCATGGTATCTTTCAAACTGGTTTAAAGTGTTACTCGGTATTATCATTATTTCATTTCCGTTTGTTTTTTATTTTGTAAGGTTGTCTATTTTTAAAAAGCAAAGTGAAAAACTAAAACAAAAAGTTATTGAGCGAACAGAAGAATTGATTGAGGCTAATACGTTGTTAACTAAACAAACTAATAAAATTCAAAATCAAAACAATGAATTATCGGATCATAGAAATAATTTAGAAAAATTAGTCGCTCAAAGAACAAAACAGTTAGTAAAAGCAAAAATTAAAGCGGAAGAATCTGATTTGTTAAAATCAGCATTTATAGCGAATATGAGTCATGAAATTAGGACGCCAATGAATGCTATTTATGGGTTTTCTGGTCTTTTAGGAGATGATGACCTTTTAGAGGAAGAGCGAAACGAATACATAGGAATCGTTAAAGATAGTTGTGAAAGCTTGTTAGTTTTAATTGATGATATTCTAGATATTTCTATAATGGATGCTCAAGGGATTGAGTTAAATATTCAAGAACTAAATGTTGATGATTTTTTAAAGCAATTTGAGGTTATTTTAAAGAAAAATGAAAAGCCAAATGTTCCTCTATCTTTTGATAAAGCTTCAAGTTCTGAAAATGTATTAATTAATACTGATCCAATTAGATTACGACAAATACTGATTAATTTAGTAAATAATGCGATTAAATTTACAGAGAGTGGAAGTGTGGAATTTGGATATAGAGTAAAAGATGATCGAATTGTCTTTTTTGTAAAAGACACAGGAATAGGTATATCTGAAAAAGATTTAAAAAACATTTTTAAGCCTTTTATAAAAGCAGGTAATAACAATAGTAAAATTTATAGAGGTACAGGTATAGGATTATCAATTAGTGAGCGAATTGTAAAAAGTTTTAAAGGAAAGATTTGGGTAGAATCAAAATTAGGGGAAGGCTCTGTTTTCTACATAGATCTACCAAAATAGTGCTATATAATTAAATATTAATTGTTAGATAATAAAATATAACTCTAAATATTAACGTGTTTCTTATCTTAGAGGTATGGCTAAAAAATTTCATATTTTAATTTCTGAAGACGAAAGGCTTAATTTTATTCTATTGAAAAAATTAATAGAGAAATTATATAAAGATAATCTGGTAATATATCACGCTATTAATGGAGAAAAGGCTGTAGAAATTTGTAACGAAAATATTGATTTAGTTCTTATGGATGTTGAAATGCCAATAGTAAATGGTTTTGAAGCATCAGAGCTTATAAAAACTAAATTCCCTAATATACCTATTGTAATGCAAACAGCGCACTGTACGCAATCTCATAAAGAAAAGGCACTAGCAATAGGCTGTGATGCTTTTTTAGCTAAACCAATTATCCGAAAAGATTTTGAAGATTTGTTGAATGTTTATGCTCCAAAAGAATTGAAAAGGAAAAAATAAAAGCCTAAAATTTAAAGGTTAGCTGAGCGTTCATTTGCTTAGAGTTGATTATTTTTTTTTGAGGTTTGCTATTATTTAATGAAGCTAACGATAGGCCAAGTAACCTAACAGAATTTTTAATTTTTTGTTGATAAAGAAGTTCTTTAGCAGTTTCAAAAATTAAATCGCTATTAGCTATATATAAATTAAGTGTTTTAGATCGAGTATGGAGTGTGAAATCACTGTATTTAATTTTTAAAGTCACTGTTTTTCCAGCAACCTTGTTTTTTTTGCATCTTTTATAAAGTTCTAAGGATAATTCTTTTAAACGCTCTTCCATAAAAATTTCGGAAGCTAAATTTTCTTTAAAAGTACGTTCGGCACCAATTGATTTTCGAGCGCGATGAGGTTTTACTTCACTAGTATGCACCCCTCGTACGATATGATAGTAATGCGACCCTGCTTTTCCAAAATGTTGAGCTAAAAAGGGCAACGATTT
The DNA here is from genome assembly GCA_947503135.1 of uncultured Aquimarina sp. Taxonomy (GTDB): domain Bacteria; phylum Bacteroidota; class Bacteroidia; order Flavobacteriales; family Flavobacteriaceae; genus Aquimarina. The sequence continues at coordinate 52,525 of CANNCQ010000007.1, forward strand.
TAATTTTAAATCTAGCCCTGTGTAAATACCAAAATCGTACATCTTTTTTTGGGTAACCTTGCCTACTCCGTAAAATTTACGAATGTCTAAATTTTCTAAAAATAGTATAACCTCGGACGGACTAATGGTTTTTTGACCATTCGGTTTGTTATAATCACTGGCTACTTTAGCAATAAATTTATTAATTGAAATTCCGGCAGAAGCCGTTAATCCTGTTTTATCTAAAATTTTAGCTCTAATTTCTTGAGCAATAAGTGAGGCGCTAGGGTTTCCTTTTTTGTTGTTAGTAACATCTAAATAAGCTTCGTCTAAAGATAGAGGCTCTACCAAATCAGTATATTCAAAAAATATTTTTCTGATTTGCATTGAAACTTCTTTGTATCGATCAAAATGGTGCTTTACAAATATTAAGTGAGGACAAAGTTTTTTCGCAAGAATACTGCTCATAGCGCTTCTAACTCCGTATTTCCTAGCTTCGTAACTTGCAGCACTAATTACACCTCTTTCTTCATTTCCTCCTACAGCAATAGCCTTTCCTTTTAATGTAGGGTTGTCCAGCTGTTCCACAGATGCATAAAAAGCATCCATATCTACATGAATAATTTTTCGAGAAGTATCAAAATCGTAAATCATCTTTGATATTCTTTCTTGGTTAGGCTAATGATTTAAAAAAGGTTTTTGAAGAATAAGGTATAAAATAAAAATGGTTTCAAAGCCATAGACTTTGAAACCATTTTTATTAGTAAATAGTGGAGATACTAATTATTTATTAGCATTGATAATTGCAAAAAAATCATCTGCATTTAAAGCAGCACCACCAATAAGTCCGCCATCAACATCTGGCTTCGAAAATATTTCAACAGCATTACCAGGCTTACAGCTTCCTCCATAAAGTATAGATACACTATTCGCTAAATCAGCATTGTACTTGTCGGCTAAAGTTTTACGAATAAAAGCGTGCATTTCTTGTGCTTGGTCTGCAGAAGCAGTTTCTCCAGTACCGATAGCCCATACAGGTTCATACGCTAATACAATATTTTTAAAAGCATCAGCACCTAAGTGAAATAATGCATTTGAAATTTGAGAAGCTACAAGGTCAAAGTGCTTTCCAGCTTTACGATCTTCTAATTCTTCACCAAAACAAAATACAACTTCAATACCTTCAGCTAAAGCTTGGTTTACTTTTTCCGCTAATAAAGCGTCAGTTTCGCCATAATAAGCACGACGCTCACTGTGTCCTAATAAAGTAATTTTAACACCCGCACTCTTAAGCATGTCAGCAGAAGTTTCCCCTGTGTAAGCTCCACTACTATGTTGACTCATGTTTTGAGCAGCAACTTCGATGGCTGAATCAGCAGTAGCTTCTACAGCAGTAGTTAAGTTTACAAACGAAGGAGTAATAATTACACGTGCTCCAGAAGTATTTGTTTGCGCTTTTAAATCAGCAATTAAACTTTTAGCCTCAGCTACGTTTTTATTCATTTTCCAGTTTCCTGCTACAATCTTTTGTCTCATTTTGTTCTTTTTAAGAAATTAATTTTACACGCGGATCTAACCATCCGTAAATTAAGTCTACAAATATATTGATTATGATGAATATAAGCGCTATGATTAGTACTACTCCCATTACAATTGGTAAGTCCGAGGTGTTTAAAGCGTTAACTACTTCTTTTCCTATGCCATTCCATCCAAAAATATACTCTACAAACACTGCCCCTGCAAGCATTGAAGCAAACCAACCCGAAATAGCTGTAACAACAGGATTAAGAGCATTTTTTATTCCATGACGGTAAATAACTGTAAAATTTGATAATCCTTTTGCACGAGCAGTTCTTATATAATCCTGTTGTAACACCTCTAATAGTGAATTTCTCATTAATTGAGTAACTACTGCTAAAGGACGAATTCCTAAAACTACAGCAGGGAGTATTAAGTTTTGTAATTGTAATTGCTTGCCTTCCCCAAAATCGTCTAAAGCATATAAACTTCCAGACATCGGGAGGTGCGTGTATTTATGCCATACAAAGCCAAATATCCAAGCAAATAAAATAGCGCTAAAAAAGGAAGGTACACTCATGCCTAAAGTGCTGGTTATTTGTATAAAGCGATCCATCCAAGTATCTTGCTTTACAGCAGAAATTATTCCAAGTGTCATTCCAATAAACAAAGCTATAAGAATTGAGCTTACTGCTAAAACAGCAGTATTAGGTAAAGTTTCAGCAATGATACTGCTTACTTTTTTACCATTTTTTTGAAGCGATTTTCTAAGGTAAGGCCATTTTAAAACAACGACTTTACTACTTGTATTAATTAACTCAATACCTCCATAATCGGATTTGTTGTAAAATGAAAAATCGTCACTGTTTTTGCTGTGTATAGATATTGGCGAAACATCATTTAAGTAATAAAAATATTGTTGGTGCAAAGGAAGATCAAAACCGTATTTTTTTCGAACAATTATAAGTTGTTCTTTACTTTCGTTTTGTCCCAGTAGCATATCTGCGGGATCGCTAGGAAGTATATTGAATAAGCCAAAAATAACACTTAAAACACCGAGTAATGTGAATAGCGTGTATCCTACTTTTTTTAAAATATAAGAAATCACTATTGAAGTTCTAATTTTTCAGCATCGTTCCAATGCAGTTTTTGAATAATAGTTCCTTTTTCTAAGTGAATAATCCCTGGGTTGGAGCGTATCATTGTTTTTAATGCTGTCATATCGGTAGCGTAAAAATTAAACGGTATTTGATAATCTAATTGCGTTTTTTTAATTTGCTCTTCTAAGGAGCCCGAAAGTCCTATTACGGTGTAACCTTCTTTAGTAGCACGCTTAAATAAATCGTTTAGTTTTAGTAAGCCTCCTTTTTCAGCTTTATCTATTTTATAGGAAACAACTACAATTAGTTTTTCTTTATTTAAAACAGCGTCTGTAATATCTTCTCCTTCTTTTTCTATGGAAAAATCATGAATCGGAGGTTCGTAACCTTTCTGAATTTCTTCAGTTTCGTAACGAAGAAATTTACCAGCTACTTTAGGGTAGGCACCATTAGTAGTAATGGTTTTTTCGGTTCCATTTTCTTCGAAAATCCAATGATAATTAAATTTAGCTACAGGGGCATCTTTAGGAATAGACATTCCATCTTTAATATTTATACCTATTTTGTAAGCCCTAAAATCGATACCTGGTAAATGCATAAGTACATAATAAGTGTAGCTTAATGATGCGATAAAACATAAAAAAATGATGATAACATTGGTGAATTTTTTATAAAACGGAGTAATATATTTTTGTCCTAACAGTAAAATAAGTATTAAAACCAATAGTACCACATCTTTGTAAAACGACTGCCAGGGTGTCAAAGGTAGAGCGTCACCAAAGCAACCACAATCGGTTACTTTGTTAAAATATGCCGAATAAAATGTTAGGAATGTAAAAAATACAATCATTCCTAGTAAAGAGTATATAGTGAATTTTACATAAGTTCCTAATAATAGAAAAACCCCCACTAAAACTTCAAAAATCACGATAAACACAGCTAAGCCTAGTGCATAAGGTTTTAGGGCTACTAAGTTTAGCACATCTTCAGCAAAGTAATCTTGTAGTTTATAAGAAAAACCTAAGGGGTCGTTTAATTTTATAAACCCAGAAATAATAAATAAGATTCCAACAAATATTCTACAAATACCTACAATTGCTTTCATTTATTTAGTGTTGTGGTTAATAGCTTAAATTTAAAGCGAATAATTTTTTTAGAGTGGCTTTTTTGAAAAATTTAGGGGAATTAAATTTTATCAGCTTCGGAAAGGTGAATCATTGCAAAAATGGAATAGTTAATCATATCCTGATAATTTGCAGCAATACCTTCACTTACAATTGTTTTACCTTGGTTGTCTTCAATTTGTTTTACGCGAAGCAATTTCTGAATAATTAAATCCGTTAAAGAGCTTACGCGCATATCGCGCCAAGCTTCACCATAATCATGGTTTTTAGCTTCCATTAACAATTTGGTTTCCACACTATATTTATCGTACAAAAGTATTGCTTGGTCAGTATTAAGGTCGGGCTGTGTAGCAATTCCTTTTTCTATTTGTATTAAAGCCATTAAGCAATAATTTATAATACCTATAAATTCGGATTCTTGCCCTTCATCGACTTTTTGATCTTCGTTTTCTTGAAGGCCACGAATGCGTTGTGCTTTTATAAAAATTTGATCGGTTAGCGAAGGCAATCTTAAGATACGCCACGCACTTCCGTAATCGGTCATTTTATTAATAAATAACGTTCTACAAATACTTACTATGGCATCGTATTGTTCGGAAGTGTTCTGCATAAAAAGTTGTAATTTGGACTTAAATATAATTGTCTAGCAATTTATAAAAGTTGTTTGGAATTTCAGCATAAAATTAATGGTAATGACTATTAACTGTCACGGAAAATTAATAGAATTTAATACTCCCAAGATTTTAGGGATTTTAAATGTAACCCCCGATTCGTTTTACGATGGCGGAAATTTAAAAAATGAAAAAGCTATTGTAGAAAAAACTCTGCAAATGCTTGAAGAGGGAGCTGATTTTATTGATGTTGGCGGATATTCTTCAAGGCCAGGGGCTAAAAATGTTTCTGTTGAAGAAGAAAAAAATAGGGTAGTGCCAATAGTCAAAATACTGAAAAAAGAATTTCCAAATATTTTGCTGTCAATAGATACTTTTAGGAGTGAAGTAGCTAAAGCTTGTTTAGACGTTGGTGCAAGTGTAATTAATGACATAGCAGCAAGTAGTTTGGATGTTCAAATGATGCAAACGGTAGCGCAATATCAAGTGCCTTATATAATGATGCATATGAAAGGGACCCCACAAACTATGAAATCTTTAGCAAATTATAAAAATATTACTAACGAAGTATGTTTTTATTTCTCTGAAAAAATTGCTGAGGCTAGAGCTTTAGGGATTAATGATATTGTGATTGATGCAGGTTTTGGTTTTGCTAAAACGGTAGTCCATAATTTTGAGTTGTTAAACCAGTTGCATATTTTACAGCAATTAGATGTTCCTGTGCTTACAGGCGTTTCTCGAAAATCGATGATTTATAAAACACTTAATTGTACGGCAAAAGAAGCTTTAAATGGAACCACAGCATTGCATATGGTAGCATTGCAAAAAGGATCGAATATTTTACGAGTACACGATGTTAAAGAGGCCAAACAATGTATTTTATTACATGAAGCTTTGAAAACAGCTCAAAACGCGTAAATTTAGCTCAGAATAATGCAAGATTTAGTAAGCACTAATTAATTAACGAATACTTTGATAGATCTCAGGTTTTTAGATATTGTAGATGTAGTACTTGTGGCAACACTACTTTATTACATTTATAAGTTAGTAAAAGGTACTGCGGCAATCAATATTTTTATTGGTATTGTTATTATTTATGGAGTTTGGAAACTTACCGAAGCCTTAAACATGGTAATGCTGAGTTCGGTATTAGGAGAATTTATTGGGGTAGGAATGTTTGCCTTAATAGTCGTCTTTCAGCAAGAAATCAGAAAGTTTTTACTTATGGTAGGATCTACTAATTTCACTTCTAGAAAGCGCTTTTTTTCACAACTTAAATTTATAAAAGATACTCAGGTTGCTCCAGAAACAAATATACCAGCCTTAATAAAAGCTTGTGAAAATATGAGTGCAACGTATACGGGCGCGTTGTTGGTTATTAAAAGAAATACACAATTAGATTTCGTTAAAAGCTCGGGCGATGCCATGAATAATGAAATAAATGTGCCTATTATAGAAAGTATTTTCTATAAAAACAGTCCATTACACGATGGCGCCATGATTATAGAAAAAAACAGAATTACAGCAACAAGAGTAATTTTACCAGTATCGGGCGATATTAATATACCACTACGTTTCGGGTTAAGGCACCGCGCAGCCATAAGTATAACTCAGAAAACGGATGCTATTGCTTTGGTAGTAAGTGAAGAAAATGGACAAATTTCTTATATTCGCAATGGTGAATTTGTGAAGTATGCAACCCCTAAAGAATTGATTCAAAAATTAAACGACGATTTAGTTTAATCGAAACGTAACAAGAAAGGCCAAGCTTAGAAAAATTTATAATAAAAGTATGAATTGATAATCGACAACTATCAATCAAAATTCTTACTTTTGTTATTAAAATTCAATCTAAATAAACTTGAAAACGACCATAGCATCTCTAAAAAGAGGACAAAAAGCAATTATTTTATCAGTTAGTACCGACGAAATACCCTTAAAGCTTTTAGAAATGGGCTGTTTGCCAGGTAATGAAGTTATGTTGTTAGAAACAGCTCCTTTTTCATGTCCCATGTATTTAAACATAAATGGTTCTCATTTAGCGATTAGAAAAGAAATAGCTACACATATATCGGTTGAAATAGTTAATTCGTAAATGGCAAAGCAAATCAACGTATCCCTAATAGGGAATCCAAATACAGGTAAAACTTCTGTTTTTAACCTACTAACAAAGCTTAATCAACAAGTTGGTAATTATCCGGGGATTACTGTAGAACGTAAGGCGGGGGTGTGTAAACTTTCGAGAGGAGTAAAAGCCCATATTATAGATTTACCAGGTACTTATAGTTTAAATGCTTCATCTTTAGATGAAAATGTAGTTATTGAAGTACTGTTAAATAAAAATGATAAAGATTACCCAGATGTTGCTGTTGTAGTTAGCGATGTTGAAAATATAAAAAGAAACTTATTACTTTTTACGCAAATTAAAGATTTGGATATTCCAACCATATTGGTAATCAATATGGCCGACCAAATGAAGCGTAAAGGAATTACTATTGATATTCCTGAATTAGAGAAACGCCTTAATACTAAAATTGTATTAATGAGTGCTCGAAAAAAGCAAGGAATTGAAGAGTTGAAAAAAAGCATTGAAGATTATAAAAAACTTTCGGTAGCACCTTGTTTAGATGCTTTTGAAATAGATCCGGAATATTTTGGAGGGTTACGAAGGGCCTTTCCTAAACAATCGCTGTACAAATTATGGTTGGTGATTACGCAAGATGTAAACTTTGCGAATATTTCTAGAAAAACCATATCTGACACATCTGCTTTTCAAACCAGAAAAGAAAGTGAACTGAAACGTTTACAACAAAAAGAAACCATAAAGCGCTATCAATTTATCAATGAAACATTAAAAGCAACCCAACAAATCGATATTAAGAATGCTAAAGGCCTTAGAGCTTCCTTAGATCGAATTTTAATTCATAAAGTGTGGGGTTTCGCTATTTTCTTTTTAATACTCCTATTTATTTTTCAGGCAATATACGATTGGTCTAGTTACCCAATGGATATGATTGATGCTGGTTTTGCTGCTTTGAGTGACTTTTTTAGAGCTTCACTACCTGCAGGCCCACTAACCAATTTACTTGTTGAAGGTATAATACCGGGTATAGGAGGTATTGTAATTTTTATTCCTCAAATAGCCTTTTTATTTCTGTTTATTTCCATATTGGAAGAAAGTGGATACATGAGTAGGGTAGTGTTTATAATGGATAGGTTAATGCGACGCTTTGGTTTAAGTGGAAAAAGTATTGTTCCTTTAATTTCGGGAACAGCATGTGCTATACCGGCAGTAATGGCTACACGAAATATAGAGAATTGGAAACAACGATTAATAACTATTTTAGTAGTTCCATTTACAACTTGTTCTGCTCGTTTACCAGTGTATTTAATTATCATTTCTTTGGTAATTCCTAAAGAGCGCATAACTTGGTTTGTGGGTTACCAAAGTTTAACGTTAATGTTACTATATTTTATTGGGTTTGGTGCAGCGCTTATTTCAGCTTGGCTGTTAAATAAGTTTATGAAAATGGAAAGTAAAAGTTTTTTCGTTGTGGAAATGCCAAATTATAAAATACCATTGTTTAAAAATGTAGCAATTAACGTTTTTGAAAAAACCAAAGCTTTTATAGCTGGAGCGGGAAAAATAATATTGGCAATCTCTATAATTTTATGGGTTTTAGGAAGTTTTGGGCCTACAGATAAATTTTCAAATGCCAAAGAAATTGTTACTGCTCAATACAAAGATCAAGAAGTTGATGATTTGGATACTAAAATATCCAGTTACCGTTTGGAACATTCCTATATGGGGTATATGGGTAAAGCAATAGAGCCTGTAGTAAGGCCTTTGGGTTACGATTGGAAGATAGGTATTGCCATAATAAGTTCTTTTGCTGCACGTGAGGTTTTTGTAAGCACACTAGCTACTATATATAGTGTGGGTAGTGAGGAGGAGGAAACAATTAAAAATCGAATGGCTTCGGAAATTAATCCTGTTAACGGTAAGCCTTTGTTTAATTTTGCTACCGGAATTTCACTATTGTTATTTTATGCCTTTGCTATGCAGTGTGCCAGTACAATAGCAATTGTTAAAAAGGAAACCAATGGTTGGATGTGGCCTAGTGTTCAATTTGTTTTCATGAGTAGTTTAGCTTATATAGCTGCTTTAGTAGCATATCAATTTCTTAAATAAGAAGGATAATGGACTTTAATTTTCAAACTATAATAGTTGTTTTGTTATTTGTAGGAGCTGTTTTTTTTATAATAAAAAAATTCTTTATTAAATCTTCTGAAAATAATAATTGCGGTTCGGGTAATTGCGGATGTTAAAAAAGCCTTTTTTATACAAATAACCAGTGCATGTTATGTAAGACTTTAGTTGTTAGTTATATACTAATTAAGGCTGTTAGGAAGAGTAAAAAAAGTGTAATACGATAGCATTTTTAGAAGAAAAAAAAGTTATTTTTTTTTGACAACATAAAGTTAAGATTACGAGGTTTTTAAGGTTGAAGTGAACTAATTTCTTAAATTCCTTAACAATATTGATGTAATGATACGTTTAGTTTAATGACATACATGTATCAATCAAATAACATCAATAATGAAAAACAGAACTAAACAATCAACTCTTTTTAAATTCCTGAATTTGTTTTCCAAGTCAACTATATTTGTATTTTTTGTAGCGCTATTTTCAAGCCATCTATTCGCTCAGCAGGAGATGCAAATTATGCCAGGAGCGGTGATAACTTGCCCCATGAGTAATACCGATGCGCACAGTCGCCACGGTATGGATTTTGATACAGAAACCCTTTTACAAAAAGAGCCTACGGCAGAATTTATTATTCAATTTGGAAATGGATTTGAAAATAACCCTGAGGCAAGAGAAGCTTTTGAATTTGCTACTGAAATTTGGTCCAGAGAAATAGTTTCTGCAGTTCCAATTAGAGTGGCTGTTCAATTTGATGTTTTTTTTGGTAACGTAACAGCAAGTGCTAACGCTACTTATACGGTTTCTGATTTTCCGGGTGTGCCAGTACCATCATTATTATATAGTGGTGCTTTAGCAAATGCAATTTCGGGGAGGGTTTTGCAACCTAATGCAGCATCAGAAATTAATATTACTTATGGTGAACAAGTTGACTTTTATTTTGGAATAGACGGTAATACTCCTTCCAAACAAATTGATTTTGTGTCAACATCTTTACATGAAATTGCGCATGGCTTAGGATTTAATGCAAGTTCCAATGCTGAAAATAATATAGGTTCTTTTACAGATTTTACTGAGGAACCGTTGCTTTTTACAAACTTTCTGACCAATAATGATCAAGTCCAAGCGTTAGAATTAAGAAGTTCAGGAGTGGAGTTAAGTAGTTTTTTAACAAGTGACGCTGTCTTTTTTTCAGGAGAAAATGCTACGGCAGCAAATTCAAACGCCCACCCTCCAGTGCATGCTCCTACTAATTTTGCTATTGGTAGTTCGATATCTCACTGGGATGAGGATACTTATCCAACAGGCGATCCCAATTCATTAATGACGCCGGTACGTAATGCTTCAGAGTCTATTTTTAACATAGGTGACATCACAAGGGGTTTACTAAAAGATTTGGGTTGGGAGTTAAGTAATTCAAAATTATTTCCGCTAAAAATTGGAGAGGTTGAAGGAGATCTGGAAATTTTAGTAAATAATACTGCCAGACAAACTTTTACGCTAAAAAATAGTTCAAATAAACCTCTTACTTATTCCGCATCAATAGAGGCAGGTAGTAACGCCAATTTAACAGTTTCCAATGCAGAAAATGTGGCACTTCAACCTAATGAAGAAACAGTAATAGAGGTCGTTTTTAATGCAAACGAAGCCGTAACTGGTGAGATTGTAAAAGCAAACATTTTAATAACCAATTCACTTTCTGAATTTGTAACTAAAAAGGAATTAAATTTTGTAGTGCTAGGAGGAGAGGAAGTAGCTGTAATTGATACTATAGAAACGTTAAACCAAAATTTTGCTGTTGTAAATGAATTTAATGGATCTTTTAGAATTAACAATCCAGGAGATCGATTGCTAGATTATACTATTTCGATTGAAAACGATGAGGTAGCCATTTTGGAAATTGATGAACCAAATGGACGTGTTTTGCCTAATGATTTTTCGATTGTTAAGTACACTTTAAACAGAGAGGGAATTGAAGCAGGCACCTATACTTCCGAAATTGTGATTTCAAGCAATGCTAATAATGCTCCAAATTTACGAATCCCTGTCACAGTTATTGTTAGAGACACACTTAATCCACCCGCTTTTAATATTTCAATTGACAGATCTCTTGAAGTAGAAGTAGAGGTTGATAGTTCAACAGATTTGGATGAAGCGACGGTAACTTTTGAAATTGAAAATTCGGGCGAGTCGCCTTTAGAATTCAATTTATTAGGGTCTGAAACCGACTTAGTAAGAACAGTGATAAGCTTACCAGGCTCTAATGTATTGGCGCCAGGAGCCAAAGTAAATAGAACCATTACTATTACTCCAGGAATTAACGCAGTAGATACCGAGTTGCTTTCTGAAATTGTTTTTACAAGTAATGACCCTTCTTTATCCGAATTACGAATTCCTTTAAATATTTCTATATCTAAACAAAGAGGACGTTTTGAAGTGGCATCAAATTTATTCTCAACATTAAATATTGTAGAAGAGGGTAGTTCGGCTAATAATATTGTGCAATTGGTAAATACGGGCTTATCACCTATTACTATAACAGATGTTGCATCCGAAACGTCAGGAATAGCCATTTTAGATTGGTCGTCTGCAAGTGGTGATGCTATTGTTGAGGTGGGAGAAACAGTTACTATAAAAACAAGGTCACAGTCAATCAGAAGACCAAGTACAGGAATACTAGCAAATTCAATTAGAATTGTTAGTGATGCTACGCCAAATGAGTTTTTTAACAATATTTACAGCTCTCCGTTAAATGTTATTGAAGCTTCGGGAATACTCGCTTCAGAGCTACTGTTAACAGAAGAAATCAATACAAATTCTACCATAGATACTGGTAATTTGGTTCGATCTCAAACAGTACAAATTACTAATGTTGAAAACGTTTCAATACCTTATTCGGTTGTAATAGAAGGTAACGAAAATGGGATATTTTCTGTAGACTCAACTTCAGGGGTTTTGGCTCCCAATGAAACCAAAGAGATTGAAGTAACCTTTGATGCTACAGGTTTGGAGCAAAGAGAGTTTAATAGCCAAATAGTAATTAGTGCTACCGGATCACTAACAGAGCAAACTACCATAAATGCGAATCTGAGATTAATTAATCAACAGGGGTCTTTGGAGCAAGATCCATTTTCTTCTTTTGTGGATTTCTTTGATAATTTTGTTTCAGGTAGTGTAGCATTTAAAAATAACAGCAGAATTCCGGTTGAGGTTACCAACATCGCTTTTGATAGTAATGTGCCTTTTCAAGAATTATTTGCTTTTTCGGATTCGGGAGGTGAGTTTCCCGGCGAGTTATTGGTAGTTAATCCAGGAGAATTTGTATTTGTTGACTATTTCTATATCCCTACAACAACAGACCAAAATAATATTATTGTTACCAGTAATGCATCTAATTCTCAGCTTTTAATTCCTTTAGAAATTGAGTTTCCAGAAGATTTAGAACCTCAAGTTTTGGGTTATCAGTTAATTGATGTAGTTACTAATGAAGTAGTAGAGACCTTTTTTGAAGGTGCAACGGTAGATCTAGCTGATTATAACAATCCGGTAACACTTGTTGCTTTTTCAGGAGCAGCAACACCTGGAAGTGTTGTTTTTGATTACGGAGAAACTTCAGGTTTTAGAATTGATAATACAGCGCCATTTTCATTGGGAAGAAATTTTAGAGATCAATTATTGCCTTTTAATTTTACTTTAGGTGAGCAATCGATTACTGCCACACCGTTTTCCGATACTAATGGAGAAGGACAAGAATTTATTGGGGCAACCTTCAATTTTAACTTTATTGATAGTAGATTGCCTTTTATTACAGATTTTGTATTAGTCAATGCTGAAACAAATGAAGTTATTAGACCCATTGAAGAGGGAGAGACATTAGATTTAAATTCGTTTGACACTAGATCGTTTAATATAGTGGCGCTTTTAGACAAACCATCTAAATCCGTAACATTTAATAGTAATGGGAAAAGACGATTTGATTTATTTGCTCCGTTTAGTTTAGGTGGTGATTTTAAAGGGAATTTTGGAAGTTTAAAAATTAACGAAGGGGAAAATAAAATTACTGCATTTTCAAACAGTTTTGTAAGACGTAGGGGATTGGTTTCTGGTAATCCAAGGACTATTAATTTTACCGTGATTCCTTTAGAACCATCAGAGACTATAGGTAATAATAGTTTGTTTACTCCTTTTTTAGTGACTCCAAATCCAGTACTTAGAGATGCTGATTTTAAAGTGGCTGTAAATTCAGCTAGTAGTTTTCAAATTAAGCTTAATAATTTATTAAATCAGCCTATTAACGCTTCTAAAAGAGTAACTATAGATGAAGAAGGAAATGGATTACTTAATTTAAGTGGCTTAATAAGTGGTTATTATTTTTTAACGATTACCGATGCTTCAAATGGAAAGATTTTTAAAGCCAAAATATTAAAAAGATAGTATCAAAATAATTAGATAAATAAAAAATGCAGCAATTTTAATTGCTGCATTTTTCATTTAAACTTTTTAGCTGTTGTATTACAATTACTTTGGTGTAGATGGACCAAATAGTTAATCTCGCCATGGGCTATTTGAGTAATTAACAGCTACTTCTTCTTCTATGTGTTTGTTTTCAAAGAAGTAGGCGTTTAATTTATCTACCATAATGCGAGCCCTTGTTATATTTGAATGCTTAAGGGAGAGCTTGTAACCTCTCACTATTCCAAAAATGGTATTATCGGTAGGGTTTTCTGAGTTTCGTTTAACAGTAAAGGGTTTCCTTATGTTTTCAGCTGTTTTTTGTCTGTCGAAAGTAGCAATGTATTTTCGCATCCTACCATTTTTTATTTCGAAAGGAGCTTCTGGAGCTTTTAATTTTCTTCTGCCATTGCCCCAGTTTTCACCAGTTTTAATTCTGTTAATTTGCATTTCAGAAACACCAAACATATAAGCGGTTCTACTCAAAGGGATGCCTCTTTTAATTTGTTTTTTTATATGTTTTACATCCTCTAGGCACAATTTATTATTTGCTGTTTTCCGTTCAGTTACTTCTAAATTTGAGTAATGTAAATTTCTTTTATTACCATCTTTATAGCCAATAGTTTGTCTTCTGTTCAGCTTTTTTTTGATAATGCCAAAAGTAATTGCAATTAACGGAGCAACAGTGATATTGTGAAGTTTACCTTCAGCATCAGTTAAGCTAACCAAAGCCTGCCTAAGTTCGTCGTTATGCGTTCTGAAAAGTATTTTTTTTTCATTTAAGTATATTTTTCCTTTCGTTCTCCAGGATCTTTTTTTACCGGTTTCAGTTCTGTAAACGCGTCCCGATTCACTGATATGGTATCTTTCAAAGCCTATGATTGGTAGGCATTTTTCATCATTAATTATCATGTAATCCATATTGTATGTAATAATAAAAAAATAGTTAATTAAATATAAAGTCGAATTTAGGTGTGTTTCCTAACGATAAATATATAAAATGTTAGTAGCTATTGCGTGGTATTTTAAAGTTGTTTTTTAATTGACTGATTTTCAAAGGGGTTCATTTTAAAAAGAGCATCTTCTACTGTAGTAATTTCTTCGAATGTTAATAAAAGTCGCAATCCATTTCGAGTTTGCTTCTCTTTCATTTTAATTTCGGTAGGGTTTTGCTGTACAAATTGCAATACTTTAGAAAACACAGGGCTTTGGTAAAAGTCCGATTGTTGGTCGCTAATAAAGTAACCAATCATTCTATTGTTTTTTAATACTATTTTTTCCAACCCAATTTTAGTTGCAATCCACTTTAAGCGAACGCTATTTAATAAATCAATAGCTTGTGTTGGCAATTCCCCAAAACGGTCTATAAGTTGTTTTTCAAAAGTTGTTAATTCTTCTTCTGTTTTTAATTTATTCAGTTCGGTGTATAAACTTAAGCGTTCCGAAATACTATTGATGTAATCATCAGGAAATAACAACGAAAAATCGGTGTCAATTTGTGTATCAGTAAGGTACACTTTGTTTTCCTGATCTTCAGGATATAATTCTTTGAATTCGTTTTGTTTTAATTCCTCAATAGCTTCGTTTAGTATTTTTTGGTAGGTATCAAAGCCAATTTCATTAATGAAACCACTTTGCTCGCCACCCAATAAATCCCCAGCACCTCTAATCTCCAAATCCTTCATGGCAATTTGAATGCCACTACCTAAGTCGCTAAATTGTACCAAAGCTTGTATTCGTTTGCGGGCATCTTCGGTCATTGCTGAAAACGGAGGAGTAATAAAATAACAAAACGCTTTTTTATTGCTTCGTCCAACACGGCCTCTCATTTGGTGAAGATCGGAAATTCCAAAGTTATTTGCGCTGTTAATTAAAATAGTATTGGCATTAGGGACATCTAGTCCGCTTTCTATAATAGTTGTAGAAACTAAAACATCAAAGGCACCATCCATAAATTGAAGCATTAGCTTTTCCAACTCTTTACCTTCCATTTGTCCATGTCCTACAGCCACTCTGGCATCGGGTACTAAACGTTGAATCATACCAGCAACTTCCTTAATGTTTTCTATTCGGTTATGAATAAAAAACACTTGACCACCACGCTGCACTTCATAAGAAACAGCATCACGTATCATTTCTTCGTTAAAACGAATAACTTGAGTATCTATTGGGTATCTATTAGGTGGAGGAGTTGTTATGGTTGATAAATCACGAGCTGCCATTAAACTAAATTGCAGTGTCCTTGGTATTGGGGTAGCTGTTAAGGTTAGGGTATCTACATTTGCTTTAATAGTTTTTAATTTATCTTTTACGGCAACACCAAATTTTTGTTCTTCATCAATTATTAATAAGCCAAGATCTTTGAATTTTACATTTTTACTTACTAGTTGATGTGTTCCTATTACAATGTCTACTTTACCTTCCGCAAGATCAGCCAGTGTTTCTTTTTTTTGCTTTGCGGTTCTAAAGCGGTTTAAATAATCTACTGTTACAGGGAAATCTTTTAGGCGCTCGCTAAAAGTTTTGTGATGCTGAAAAGCGAGGACAGTAGTTGGTACCAATACAGCAACTTGTTTTCCGTTATCAACTGCTTTAAAAGCAGCGCGTATGGCGACTTCTGTTTTTCCAAATCCTACATCTCCACACACCAATCTGTCCATAGGTTGTTCTCCTTCCATATCGGCTTTTACATCGGCGGTTGCGGTGCTTTGGTCAGGAGTGTCTTCGTATAAAAAAGAAGCTTCTAATTCGTGCTGTAAATAACTGTCAGGGCCATATTGAAATCCTTTTTCTAATCTTCGTTTGGCATATAGCTTAATTAAATTATAAGCAATATGTTTTACACGGGCTTTGGTTTTGTTTTTTAATGTTTTCCATGCTTTGGAACCTAATTTATGTACTACAGGGGCTTTGCCATCTTTACCATTAAACTTAGATATTTTATGTAATGCATGAATGCTTAGGTATAAAATATCTCGTTCACCATAAATTAATTTAATGGCTTCTTGTTTTTTGCCATCTACATCAATTTTTTGAAGACCAGCAAATTTTCCAATCCCGTGATCTATATGGGTAACATAATCTCCAATTTCTAAATTAGTAAGTTCTTTTATAGTAATGGCCTGCTTTTTGGCATAGCCATTTTTTAAATTGAATTTGTGGTAACGTTCAAAAATTTGGTGATCGGTATAGCAAACTAATTTGTTGATAGGGTCAATAAATCCTTGGTATAAAGTAAGGACTATAGTTTTATAGTGCACATGGGACTCCATATCTTCAAAAATATCATGGAATCGTTTGGCTTGCTGCTCACTTACACAACAAATATAATTGGTAAAACCATTATTGTGATTTCGATTAAGATCCTCAATTAAAAGTTCAAATTGTTTATTAAATGAAGGTTGAGGTTTTATTTTAAAATCTACAGTAGTAACTTTTTGAGTATTAATTTTAGAAAAAGAACTATCGAGTTGTATATGTCTAAAAGAAAATAACTGGTCTTTAATAAGCTGTCCATTACAAAATAAACTCTCTGGAGTACCTCGTTTTACTTCCGAATTTAATTTGCTAAAAGCAATAGTGGCTTTTTCAAATAACTGGTCTATACGATCATAAAATAAGCCTAAGTGTTGGGTTATAATTACGCTTTCGCTAGAAATAGATTGAAAAAAAGGAACACGACTTTCTAATTTTTTGTTGTGTTCAATATTTGGGATAATATTTATTTTAGCAACCTTTTCGGTAGATAGTTGGCTTTCGATATCAAAAGTACGAATGCTATCTACTTCGTCTCCAAAAAATTCTATCCGGTAAGGGTTGTCATTGCTAAAGGAGAAAACATCTACGATGCCTCCACGAACTGAAAACTCACCAGGTTCAGTAACAAAATCTACACGTTTAAATTCATATTCAAAAAGTATTTCATTTACAAAATCAATACTTAAAGTATCACCAAGATTAATGTTTAAAGTGTTGTTGTCAATAGAAGTTTTAGTAACTACCTTCTCGAACAAAGCGTCGGGATAGGTAACAATAACCAAAGGGTTTTTGCTGTCGTTTACTCGGTTTAAAACCTCGGCTCGTTGTAATACATTGGCATTGTCAACTTCTTCTATTTGATAAGGACGACGGTAACTTCCTGGAAAAAAGAGTAAGTTTTTTTTTCCTAAAACTACCTCTAAGTCATTGTGGAAATATGCTGCTGCTTCTTTGTCGTTGCATACTAAAACGTGTGTATTTTTAATTTTAGAAAAACTTTCAGTAATAAAAAAAGAAAGGGAAGAGCCAACTAAACCTGTAGCATGAATGTTGTGTTTTTCAATAAGTGCGTTGGTTACTTTTTTAGTAAGGTCTGATTCTTTAAAAATATCAGTAATGTATGAGAAATTCACAGAAGTATAATTTTTGCAAAGATAAACAATAAGCTATTTTTTAGGCTGAATTAGTTTTAAGCTGTTGTTAAAGTATAGAGTTATTTTTTTATGCGGTGTTCATTTTGTTTTACAAATGCATCCCAACCTGTATAACTTTTTTGATTGGCTAATGGGTTTGAGGAGTTGTAAAAATGACATACCGCTGCAGCCAAGCCATCGGTTGAATCTAGGTTTTTTGGTAATTCTTTAAATTTTAATAATTGCTGTAGCATTTTAGCAACTTGTTCTTTGCTGGCATTACCATTTCCAGTAACAGCCATTTTAATTTTTTTAGGAAGGTATTCGGTAATCGGAATCTCTCTACTGAGTCCTGCAGCCATAGCTACTCCTTGTGCGCGACCTAGCTTAAGCATAGATTGTACATTTTTTCCAAAAAAAGGAGCTTCAAGAGCCATTTCATCAGGGTGGAATGTATCGATAAGCTCAATAGTACGTTCAAATATTTTTTTGAGCTTTACGTAGTGATCGGTGTATTTGGTAAGTTGTAATTCGTTTAATTGAACAAATTCCATTTTTTTTCCAATCACACGGATTACTCCAAAACCCATAATAGTTGTACCTGGGTCTACTCCTAGTATAATTCGTTCTTTAGCCAATTAATTTGATATTTTAAGTACTAATGGGATTTTAAAACTACAATTCACAGCAGCCCCTCTAATAATTGCTGGTTTTATGGGCGATATATAAGCAAGAGTTTCTTTAATATTTTGTTCTATTTCTTTATTTGTAGTAAGTGCAATTTTTTTCAATGATAACTCTCCTTTGTTGTTAATATTAATAGACATCCATAGCGTGTCTTTAGCTTTAATTAATATAGACTCGGGAATTTCTTTTAAACCGTTTTTTAATTCGTTGCCAAGTTGAGTTTCAAAACACGTTTTTGCAGTTAGCTCGTCGCAAGGAAATATTTGAGGATAATGCTCTAAGCCGTTTTTTTTAATTTCTTTAAGGTGATTTTCTATAATATCGTTTTTGTTTTCTTTTGTAAAGTTGAAGTACTTGCAACTTGTTACAAGTAAGCATAAAATTAAACTCAAGTAAATACGCATAGTAAAAACAATAAGTTGCAATTTAAGGTTTTTAGAAATATTTTGAGTTTCTTTATAGAATTCAAAATTTAAGGAATGGATATTTTTTTGATTATTGTAGGTTTTATTTGTGTACTTGTTGGAGTGATGGGGAGTTTTATACCTGTTTTGCCTGGTTTACCAATTAGTTGGGTGGGTTTATTGCTTTTGCATTTAACTTCGGTTATTCCTATGGATTATGTTTATTTAGGTATTTGGTTGGCCATAGCAATACTTATACTTGTTTTAGATTATGTGATACCAGCTTTAGGGACTAAGAAGTATGGAGGTAGTTCGTACGGTGTTTGGGGTACTACAATAGGGTTGTTGGTTGGTATGTTTTTTCCTCCTTTTGGATTTATAATAGGACCATTTGTTGGCGCTTATATTGGAGAAATGATACACCAAAAAGATTCAAAAATAGCTAGTAGAGCTGCTTGGGGTTCATTTGTAGGTTTTTTAACTTCTACCTTTTTGAAATTTATATTTAGTGTTATTTATATAGGACTATTTATTGCTAAAATTGTAGAGTATTGGAATGTTATAGTTTAGTAAACATTAATGTATTTCTGCACTTAAACCAGCGTCTAATAATGCAGTACATCTAGATTCTAGCTCTTTATAAGGTCCTGTTTTAACGGTGCACTTTCCTTTGTAATGAACAAGCATAGCACATTGTTCTGCTTGTATAGCATCGTGTTGACATACTTTTATTAAAGTGTTAATTACATGGTCAAATGTATTTACATCATCGTTGAATAAAACAATTTGATTATTGTTTTCTAACTTAGTTTTGACATCAACTTTTTCTAATACTTCGGGATTAGCTTCAAAAATCATTTTACCAATAGTTTTAAGATTATACAAAGTTATGATTTTTTGAAATGAGCAGCAACCCAATTTTTTCTTTCCAAAAAGCTTATAAACTCTAAATCAAATTTTTTGCAACATTCTTTTATTAAAGTTAGGTCTTCTTTGTAAAAACCGCTAAGAAGTAAATCACCGTTTGGAATTAACGAATTAGCATATTCCGACATGTCGTTTAAAAGTATATTACGATTTATATTAGCTATTATTAAATCGTAATTTTTTGAAGGTATAGCTTTTACATCGCCTTCATATGCGGTAATATGCTTGCAATTATTTCTTTCAATATTTTCTTTTGTATTTAAGTAACACCAATTATCAATGTCAATAGCGTCTAACGGTTTTGCACCTCGCATTTCAGCTAAAATAGCTAAAACACCAGTGCCACAACCCATGTCTAATGTTTTTTTATTTTCAATACTTAACTTAAGTAAATGTTGAATCATCATGTGAGTGGTTTCATGATGACCGGTTCCAAAAGACATTTTTGGTTCAATAATTATATCGTAATCAAGGTCTTTTTTTTCGTGAAAAGGAGCTCTAACATGACATACTTCATCTACTGTAATTGGATCAAAGTTTTTTTCCCATTCCGTGTTCCAATTTACCTGTTCAATCTCTTTAAAGTTATAAGTAATCTCAAATTCGTCAGATTTTAAAATATAAATATCTTCTAAAACAGCTTCATTCCAATCTTTTTTTTGAATGAAAGCATCAAGACCTGTTTCCGTTTCAACAAAACTTTCAAAACCTACATTTCCAAGTTCAGCTAATAAAATTTCTGTAGCAGGTTGTAGAGGGTTTACCGTAAAATAGTAGCCAATATAAATAGGTGTCATAATCAATTTTTTAGTCAAAAACACTTAGGGTTTGCTCTAACTTCATGCCCCTCGATCCTTTAATTAAAAGTAGGCTGTTAGTGTATGTTTTTTCTTTCAGATGCAAAATTAATGAATTGACATCACGGAATACCTTTATTTTATCAGAATTAACGGAACAGCTGTTAAAATTTTCTCCAACTAGTAAGACCTCGTTAATTGTCATATCAATGACTAAATCGGCTACTTGCTGATGTTCCTTTTGCGCGTACTTTCCCAATTCGAACATGTCGCCCAAAACAGCGATTTTTTTATTCTTATCGGTGGAAATGTTATTTAAATGATTTAAAGCCTCTTTCATGCTACTAGGGTTAGCATTGTAGGCATCTAATATAATTTTGTTTGATCCTTTGATTACTAATTCTGACCGATTGTTTTTCGGTGTATACTCTTCAATTGCTTTTTTGATGTTGTTTACGTTTATATTAAAGTGATTTCCAATGGTGATACCAGCTGCAATATTACTGTAATTGTAAGTGCCAATAAGGTTTGAATTTATTTCAGTCGTTTTAAAGTGTACACTAATAAAAGGATCTGTATTAGAAAGTTTAATAGGGTTGTAGTGTGGATTTTTTTTCGAGTAAAAGACAGTTGATACTTCTTTTGTTAACGGAAAAAGTTTCTCGTCATCGGCATTACAAAAAAGGGTGCCACCTGTTTTTTTGATGTAGTCGTACAATTCAGTTTTACCAATTAGAATATTTTCTTCACTTCCAAAGCCCTCTAAGTGAGCTTTCCCAATATTGGTTATATAGCCGTAATTGGGTTGCGCAATTTCACACAATTCAGCAATTTCTCGCATATGATTAGCTCCCATCTCTACAACACCAATTTCTGTTTCAGGGTTCATATCCAATAAGGTTAAAGGAACTCCTATATGGTTATTTAGGTTTCCTTTGGTTGAAGTGCATTTGTATTGCGTGCTTAGCACTACGTTAATTAACTCCTTAGTAGTTGTTTTTCCATTACTACCAGTTAAAGCAATTATTGGTATGTTAAGTTGGTTTCTGTGATAGTTAGCAAGTTTTTGTAGTGTTTCTAGTCCATCTTTTACATGCAATGCTTTTGAGTGCTTAATTGTTGGGTCGTCTACAATCGCAATTAAGGCGCCACTTTCTATTGCTTTTAATGCATATTTGTTACCATCAAAATTATCGCCTTTTAGAGCTATAAAAATTTGATTTTTTTTAATTGAACGCGTGTCTGTACACACGCCTTCACTATCTAAAAATAGTTGGTGTATTTCTGCTATATTCATAAGTATTCAATAAAAAAGCCTCAGTTGTTAGACTGAGGCTTAAAAATAAATATTTTAATTGTATTTCTTAATTAGTAGGTCTTTTTACTGTAGTAAATTTTCCACCAACACGAGACACTGCATTTCTAAAACCAATATAGTCGGTTGCCATGTCTTGTGGGAAATAACGTCGTTGAGCAGGGTCTAACCAATATGCTCTGTCTTTCCAAGATCCACCTTTGTAAACACGAACAGCATCATCAATAAGTGTTTTTCTTTTTGTTGACTTATCGTATTCTCTTTTTAAAGTTCCGTCATCATTAGCCGTTACACTATGGTTTGGAGAATTGTACATTGCTTTAGTTGGATTTCCTTGAATTTCCTCAAAAGCTTCGTAATAACGAGAAGATTGCTTATCACCATCTCTATAGTTTCTGTTATCACTCTCAGAAAAATTAGGTCTTAAATAAGTTTCGTTCTCATCAATAGGAACTTGTCTTATTTCACCAGGCAGTGTACGTGCTATAATTTTACCGTTACTAAGGGTGTCATAAACTACTTCATTAGTACCTAAAACAGTAACCGAACCATCACTTGCAATAGCGTTTTTCATGTAAACGTTACCTCTGTAGTAATTAAAATCGTTAAAATCATCATCAACTACAGGTCTATAAACATCGGCAACCCATTCAGCTACATTTCCAGCCATGTCATATAATCCGTAATCGTTAGGAGGATAACTCTTAATTTCAGCAGTAATATCTGCACCATCATCACTCCATCCAGCAATACCACCATAATCACCACTAGCTTGTTTGAAATTGGCTAATTGATCACCAAATTTATTTTTTCTTCCAGATCTAGTATACTGACCTTTCCAAGGATATTTCTTACGTCCTCTGTATATATTGTAATTTCTAATTTCTTTTAAACCAAGCGCCGCATATTCCCATTCTACTTCTGTAGGAAGTCTGTATTTTGGAGGAATTTGTCCTGAGTTACGTTGTGGGTATCTATTAAGTCTTCCGGTAGAATCACCTTCTATTTCTTTAAGTCTTCTTTCAGATTCTCTACCGCCCCATTTACCTTCATCACCACCATATAATTCACTAGGTGCGTTTTCTAGGGTAGCAGTGTTAAATTGAGTTCCTACTTCGGCTGTAATAGCAGCATCCTCAGATAAAAAACCATTTTTAGTAAGTAGTTGCTCGTTTACGCGTTCAGTTCTCCAATTACTAAATTCAACAGCTTGAATCCAAGAAACACCAACTACAGGGTAGTTGCGGTAAGCAGGGTGACGCAAATAGTTATTGGTCATTACTTCATTAAAACCAAGTCTGTTTCTCCATACAAGAGTGTCAGGAAGAGCTCCATAGTAAATATTTCTGTAATCAGGATTTGTAGGAGGGAAGAAACGTTTTGTCCATTCAAGATATTCCAAATACATTAGGTTGGTTACTTCAGTTTCATCCAAATAAAAGGATTGAACGTGTTGCTGATTAGGCGTATTATTCCAATCATGCATTACATCATCTTGAACGCGACCCATAGTAAATGTACCACCTTCTACAGGCACTGTACCTACTGGAGTTTCTTGTTCTTGAAAATTTGTAGGGACTCTAAATCCTCCGTCTTTATTGTAATCAACACCAGTTGCTCTTGATTTTGTATCAAAATTTTCAGAGGTGTTACAGCTAACCATAATAGCGCTGAATACTGACGTGTAAATCAGGTTAAAAAGAATTCTTTTATTCATAATCAACAATCTATTTGTAGATAATAGGGTTTGCAATATAACAATTAACGTTCTAAATTCAATTTTATTTTAGATTTAATTATTGTTGTTTAATTTAGCCAATGTTGTAATGATACTTTAAGGTCACGACTTTACAATATAATATATTCCCTTTTTTTATAATTTGAACCGCTATGAGAGTTTTTTTATTCGTTTTTTTTTCGTTTTCACTTCAATTTTACGCTCAAGTTAAAACGGTGAATATAGAATGGGCAAATAGTAATAATCTTAAAATTAAAAAAAGCCAGATAAATATAGATGGGGCTTCTTCTTTTTTTGTTGATGATTCGGGGTTTGTAGAAGAGTTGATTTCTTCATGGAAAGTCTCCAATGAATCTTATGCTGACGCTAGAGTTGTTGATATAGCTTTAGAGCCTGTTTCTAAAGAGTTATACAAAGTTGTTGAAATTAACACATTGCCTAATAAATTTAGTGCTGTTGTTGAACGAAAAAAATCTAGGGAAGCGAATTTTGAAATATTGAAATTCAATCCCTTAATCAATAAAAATGGAATTATACAACGAATTACATCGTTTAATCTTAAAAAACAAAACAGGCGGCTTAGTGCTAGGGATTTAAACGTGCCGTCTCGTTCTTCTTCGGTTTTAGCTTCTGGAGATTGGAAGCGTTTTGCGGTAGATACTTCTGGAGTTTATAAGATAACACCTCAGTTTTTAGAATCTATTGGTGTTAACCTTAGTGGTGTAAACCCAAATACAATTAAAATTTATGGAACAGGAGGTAAGGCATTGCCTCTAAGGAATGATGAAAATAGATTTTTTGATATTGCAGAAACTCCTGTTAAATTAATAGATAATGGAGATGGAGTTTTTTCTGAGGATGATTATTTAATGTTTTATGCTATTGGTAATCAAGGGTATCAGTCTCAAAATGATAGTAATGTAAATCCCTACTCTGATGAAACATACTATTATGTAACTACAGGCGGAGAAAATCAAAAGCAAATTATTCAAATGCAAGAGCCCGAGGGTAATTCGTCAAGGGTTTTTGAAGAATACAATTACGAGACTTTCCTTGAAGAAGACCTCATTAATATAGGTTCTTTGGGACGAAAATGGTTTGGCGATAGGTTTGATGGTGATGTGCGTGAACGAAATTATAATTTTTCTATACCTAATCCGGTTTTAGGCTCTGAAGTTAGATTGTTATTTCCTTTTGGGGGTGTTTATCGGGTGCCTCCAACATTAACTGCAAATATTTCTGGAGGTGATCAATTTAATGAAGACTTAGTTTTTAATGATTTTAATACGGGATTTTTCGCCTATGGCGTATTGGGTAACCCTAGTGCATCAGTTCAGGCTTCAGAAAATATTGACGTAACTTTTAGTCTAAATCAAAACGGCGATGCTTCTACTTTGGTTTACTTAGATTATATACGCGTTTTTGCGACTTCTCAGTTACGGGGGTATGGAAGTCAATTCACTTTTTCTAATAATGAACAGGCAAGTGTTTCGGGTATTTCGGAATTTAGATTTTCTAATGCAAGTACTATTTCTTCAATTTGGAACATTACAGATCCTTATCAAATAGGAGAGAAATTAAATGTTAATCGTAGTGATGTTTTATCTGTAAAGTCATCTTCGGGTACTATTGAGGAATTTGTAGCCATCGATGAAAATGACTTGTTTAGCCCTAGAAGGCCAGCCGATACAGGTGTAGTAAATCAAGATTTAAAAGGAAATATTTTTAGGAGTAGTAATCAAACCAATGCTGATGGTGATATAGACTATTTAATTATTACTAATTCGGATTTTTTAGGTGCAGCAAATCGTTTAGCGGATTTTAGAAGGCAACAAAATAATTTTAATGTAAAAGTGGTTATGGTAGATCAAATTTACAACGAATTTAGTACAGGGCAACAAGATATTACGGCGATAAGAAATTTCGTTAAATATGTATATGACAATGCAACTACCTTGGATAAACGAGTAAAATATCTATGTATTATGGGAGATGGTTCCTATGACTATAAAGATAGGCTTGAGAATAATACCAATATAGTTCCCCCGTATTTCGCATTGAACAGTCGCTCTTTATCTAATAGTTTCGTTTCGGATGATTTTTATGGTGGCATGGATGCTGAAGAAGGTTTGAATATATCACAAGATCTTTTAGATATTGCTATTGGTAGGATTGTGGCGCCGACACCTGAGGTTGCTAATCAAATGGTAGATAAGATTATTCGTTATTACCAAAGGGAAAGTTTCGGTACTTGGCGAAATAAATTTTTGTTTGTATGTGATGATGTAGATAATTCTAATAGAGGTATTGATGCAACTTTGAGCTTGGTTTTAGATAAGGTGGCAGAAGATTTAAAAGTTAAGTTACCCAATGCGAATGTAAATAAATTGTTTGCCGACGCATTCCGGCAAGAAGTTTCTCCTGCGGGAAATAGATACCCTGTGGTTAGATCTAGTTTAATTAATGCTTTTGAATCAGGAACAGCATACATCAACTATTTCGGACACGGAGGAGAGGATGGTATCACTAATGAAGCTATATTTAGGGCGACTGATGCACGAGCATTAACTAATAGGGATCGACTAGCGGTTTTTACTACTTTAACCTGTGAGTTAACTCGTTTTGATAATCCATTACGAGATACTGCTGGGGAATTTCTATTCTGGAATGCAAATGGGGGGGCAGTAGCCTTGTTGACTACCACTCGAAATTTGAGTTTTACTACAGCATTGGGCTTAAATCCTGTATTGGGAGAAGCTCTTTTTGATAATAATCAAAATTCTATTCCTATAGGAGAGGCGTTGAGAATTGCTAAGAATGAACTGGTGTCTTTTAGAGATAATAGATTGGCTGTTTTTTGTATAGGAGATCCAGCATTAGAAATTGCTTTTCCGAAGCCTAAAGTAGAATTAACTAAAATAAATGATACGATTGTTTCTGAATTCAGCGGGTCTTTAAGAGCTTTAGATAGAATAAAAATTGAGGGTCAGGTAGTAGATGAATTTAGTAACAGTTTGCTTTCTGATTTTGAAGGTAAGGTTGGGGTGGTGCTTTTTGATAAAATAGAGAATAGAAGCACATTGGCAAACGACGGAACGGTAACTTGTTGGCAAGTTAATGAAGCTTTTGGTATTGTAAGAGTAAGTACTTGTGCCGACCAAGAACTTTTTATTTTAGATTTTGAAGAAATGGGAAATTCTGTTTTTAATGGACAAGCAAGTGTTAAGAATGGCTTGTTTACTATGGAATTTGTACTTTCCAAAAATATAAAACTACCTGTGGGAAGTGGTAAAATTAGTTTTTATGCGCAAAATTTTGAAACATTAGTTGATCAAAGCGGTTCTTCTAATGTGATGATAGGTGGGCTAAATGAAAATGCGGAAGAAGATGTTGAACCGCCTTTGATAAATTTATTTCTAAATAATGAGAATTTTGTTGATGGACAATTGGTTAATAATAGGCCTGCATTAATAGCTAAGCTTTCGGATTCAAATGGCATTAATACTGCGGGAGGTGTAGGGCACGATATTTTAGCAATTATCGATGGTGACGAAGCTAATCCTATAAATTTAAATGAATTTTATAGTACTGATTTAGATGATTTTACGCGGGGCACTGTGAATTTTAGACTTAATGATTTAAGTGAGGGTGAGCATACTTTAAGATTAAGGGTTTCCGATGTTTTTAATAATGTAGCTACTCAAGAAATATCATTTATTGTTGGTGAGGCCGATCAATTTGAGGTTTCGGAAGTGTTGAATTACCCCAACCCGTTTACGAGTTATACGGAGTTTTGGTTTAACCATACAGGGTCGCCATTAGATGTATTAGAAGTTACGGTGCAAATCTTATCCGTTTCGGGGAAAATTATAACAACCAAATTTGCAACTCTTTCAGGAAATACAAACACTTACAGAGGAGGCGTTGAATGGGATGCAAGAGATGATTTTGGAAATAAAGTAGGAAAAGGAGTTTATATATATAAGATAATCGTTAAATCTACGTTAACAGAAAAAACGTTTTCGAAATTTGAAAAATTGGTGGTTCTATAAATTATTTAAAATTATATTTGTAAAAAAAAATCAAATGAAATACAATCTCATAATAGTAAAAGTACTGATTGTCGTATGTTCAGCGACTATTTATTCGCAGGAGCGCAATCCAATTACTACGGCATTGCCTTTTTTACAAGTATCTGCAGATGCTCGAGCTGGTGGGCTTGCGGATCAAGGAGTTGCAACATCTCCAGATGTGTATTCTCAACAATGGAACTCCTCTAAATATGCTTTTTCTGACAGAGAATTTGGTGTAGGAGTTAATGTTACGCCATACCTTTCAAGGTTAGTAGATGATATTATATTGGCAAATTTAGTAGGATACAAAAAGTTGGATGATCGTAGTGCGGTTGCTATAGGTTTTAGGTATTTTAGTTTAGGAGAGATTCCTTTTACAGATCAAAACGGAATAAGTTTAGGTCAGCAAAAACCTAATTCGTTAAGTTTTGATGTGTCATATGCATTAAAGCTTAACGACCATTTTTCTATGGGAGTTGCAGGTAGGTACTTACGGTCAGATTTAAGGTTGCAAACTTTAGAAGGGGGTGATGCAAATGCAGGAAATGGTTTTGGGGTTGATATTTCGGGGTATTACCAAAGTGATGAGATACCTTATAAAAATTTTGATGGTCGCTGGAGAGGTGGTTTTGCAATTACAAATATTGGTCCAAAAATTTCCTTTAGTGAGGGTGAAGAAAGTTTTATTCCTACAAACTTAAGAATAGGAGGTGGTTTTGATTTTGGTATAGATACTTTTAATACAGTAAGGGCTACAGTAGAATTTTCAAAATTATTAGTGCCTACGCCACCAATTGCTATTGATGAAAATAATGATGGTGTAATTAATGGAAATGAAAGAGCTGTTTTTCAAGATTTCAATGATCAAGGTGCCTTTGAAGGGATTTTTAATTCTTTTAGTGATGCTCCGGGAGGAGGGAGTGAAGAGTTAGAAGAAGTTACTTATTCAATAGGTGTTGAATATGATTATAATAATATTTTTGCTTTAAGGGCGGGTTATTTTAATGAAAGTGAAAGTAAGGGAGCTAGAAAATTTGTGGCACTAGGTGCTGGTTTTAAGTATACTTCGATAGGTTTAGATTTGTCGTACTTGTTCAATACATCTAATGTTCCAAGTCCATTAGAGGGTACTCTTCGTTTTGGTTTGACCTTTAATTTTGGAGATGAATTTAGTAATTAATAGAATTTAAAATAAGTTTACTAAATGCTATTCTTTTTTTAGGAATAGCATTTTTTTATTCCTAAAGGTTAAGTAAAGTTGTTTTTTTTATTCTAAAAGAGTGGTTTTGATAATTTTTTATACAAATAATTGCATTTATTAAAATGAGATTAAAAAAATAAAACTGTTTAATTGTGTATTTTTATGCAATAGCTTTAGAACTAATTTAAGTGAAAATGCTATTTTTGTTGTGCTTCGAAAACTTCTGTTTAGTTTGCAAAGCATTTTTTTTGAACCCTTATTAGATTTCTAATGAAAAAAATAACCAAAGAGGTGTACCTAAATTGGTACGAGAACATGCTTTTCTGGAGAAAGTTTGAAGACAAACTGGCTCAAG
This sequence comes from uncultured Aquimarina sp., assembly GCA_947503135.1. GTDB lineage: Bacteria > Bacteroidota > Bacteroidia > Flavobacteriales > Flavobacteriaceae > Aquimarina. Next base: position 81,404 of record CANNCQ010000007.1, read on the forward strand.
TATATATTCAACAAAAAGTAAGAGGTTTTCTGCATTTATATAATGGACAAGAAGCTATATTAGCAGGAGCTCTACATGCAATGGATAATGATAAAGATCGTATGATTACGGCTTACAGAAATCACGTACAGCCTATTGGTATGGGTGAGGATCCTAAGCGAGTAATGGCCGAATTGTATGGTAAAGAAACAGGTACCTCAAAAGGTATGGGTGGATCGATGCATATTTTTTCGAAAGAACACCGTTTTTACGGAGGTCACGGAATTGTAGGAGGTCAAATTCCTTTAGGAGCAGGTTTGGCTTTTGCGGATAAGTATTTTAAAAGGGATAACGTTACACTTACCTTTTTTGGCGATGGAGCAGCAAGGCAAGGTTCGTTGCATGAATCCTTTAACTTAGCAATGCTTTGGAATTTGCCAGTAGTATTTTGTGTTGAAAATAACCAATATGCAATGGGAACATCTGTAGAGCGATCCGCAAACCATACAGATATTTGGAAATTAGGTTTAGGCTATGAAATGCCTTGTAAACCTGTTGATGCGATGAATCCTATAACAGTTGCAGAGGCATTTGATGAAGCAATTACTAGAGCACGCACAGGAGGAGGGCCAACTTTTTTAGAGTTGAAAACTTACAGATATAGAGGGCATTCTATGAGTGATGCTCAGAAATACCGTACAAAAGAAGAAGTAGCTGAATATCAAAAGATAGATCCGATTACTCAGGTATTAGATATTATCAAGGATAAAAAATATGCATCAGCTAAGCAAATTAGTGAAATTGATGCCAGAGTTAAAGAACGTGTAGCGGAATGTCAAAAATTTGCTGAGGAATCTCCATTTCCAAAACCACAGCAAATGTATGATATGGTATACGAACAAGAAAATTACCCATTTTTACCACATAAATTATAATAATAGCTATGGCAACAGTAATAAATATGCCTCGATTGAGTGATACTATGGAAGAAGGTACCGTAGCTTCATGGTTAATCAAAGTAGGTGATAAAGTTTCAGAAGGAGATATTTTAGCAGAAATAGAAACCGATAAAGCTACTATGGAATTCGAATCCTTTTATGAAGGTACGTTGTTGCATATTGGTGTTGGAGAGGGAGATACAGCTCCTGTTGATCAGTTACTTTGTGTTATTGGTGATAAAGGAGAAGATATTAGTGCTATCCTAGCTGGTGGAAATGCTAAAGAGGTAAAGGCTGAAGAGCCTAAAGAATCAGGTTCTGAAGCTAGTTCTTCATCGTCTGTTGAAATTCCAGAAGGTGTCGAAGTTATAACAATGCCTCGATTAAGTGATACTATGGAGGAAGGTACCGTAGCTTCATGGTTAATTAAAGTAGGAGATAAAGTTTCGGAAGGAGATATTTTGGCAGAAATAGAAACTGATAAAGCTACTATGGAATTTGAATCTTTCTACACAGGTACATTATTGTATGTTGGTGTAAATGAAGGAGAAACAGCACCAGTTGAAAGTTTATTAGCTATAATTGGCCCAGAAGGCACGGATATTTCTAATTTAAAAGACGGTGTACCTGCTAAAACGGTAGCAGGTGAATCAAAGTCACAAGAAGTAGCTGTTAAAACAGAAGTTAAAGAAGCTACACCTGAAGTAGCAAACAACAATGAGGGTAGGATTTTTGCTTCTCCATTGGCTAAAAAGATAGCTGCAGATAAAGGAATTGATTTGTCTCAAGTATCTGGAACAGGAGAAAATGGAAGAGTAATTAAAAAGGATGTCGAAAACTTTAAGGCATCAGCGCCTAAAGCAGCAGCATCGTCAAGTGAAAAACCAGCAAAAGCAAGCACTCCTGCTCCACAAGTATATACTCCAGTAGGAGAAGAGGTTTTTGAGGAAACTAAGAATTCGCAAATGCGTAAGGCAATTGCAAAAAGTTTAGGAAAATCAAAATTCACAGCTCCTCATTACTATTTAACGATAGAAGTAGATATGGATAGTGCAATGGTTTCGCGCAAGCAAATTAATGCATTGCCGGATACAAAGGTGTCCTTTAATGATATGGTAGTTAAGGCATGTGCAATGGCATTACGCAAACACCCTCAGGTAAATACGCAATGGGAAGATAACGTTACAAGATTCGCTAAGCATATTTCTATAGGGGTAGCGGTTGCGGTTGAAGATGGCTTGGTGGTTCCAGTATTGCCATTTGCTGATCAAATGACGCTTACTCAAATAGGAGGGAATGTTCGTAATTTAGCAGGAAAAGCTAGAGATAAAAAACTTACGCCAAGCGAAATGAGTGGTAGTACCTTTACAGTTTCTAACTTAGGGATGTTTGGTATTACTTCTTTTACTAGTATTATTAATCAACCTAACTCGGCGATACTTTCTGTAGGAGCTATTGTGCAAAAGCCAGTAGTTAAAAATGGAGAAATAGTCGTAGGTAATACAATGACTTTAAATTTAGCTTGTGATCATAGAACTATTGATGGTGCTACAGGTGCAGAGTTTTTACAGACATTAAAAACATATTTAGAAAATCCAGTAACTATGTTGGCGTAGTTTATTGATTTACAAAACGTAAAAGCCCACTTTTAGTGGGTTTTTTGCTTTGTAAGAATTAGTGATTTTTTTCTTTCTAAAATATTTTAGTTTTACCATCAACCATCAACCATCAAATGATTTTTACCGATACTCATTCTCATATTTATAGCGATGCTTTTTCGAAAGACCAGCATCAAATGCTTTCTCGCGCTATTAAAACAGGTGTTCAACGGATTTTTGTTCCTGCAATAGATTCTGAAACTGCTAAAGACATGTATGCGGTTGAAAAAGCTTATCCTGAGAATGTTTTTTTAATGATGGGTTTGCATCCAACGCATGTTAAGGAAAATTATAAGGAAGAGTTAGCTTTTGTGACTACAGAGTTAGCGCGAAGGAAATTTTATGCAGTTGGAGAAATAGGGATGGATTTGTATTGGGATAAGTCATTTCAAAAAGAGCAACAAGAAGCTTTTGAATATCAAATAAACTTAGCTAAGAAGCATAAGTTACCTATAAATATACACTGTAGAGAAGCGTTTGATGAAACTTTCGAAGTTTTAGAGAAGTTTAAGGGAGAAGAGTTATTTGGGATTTTTCATTGCTTCACAGGAAATATAAAACAAGCTGAGCAAGCAATTGATTGTGGGATGAAGCTAGGAATTGGTGGTGTGGCAACTTTTAAAAATGGTAAAATTGATCGTTTTTTAAATGAAATCCCTTTAGAAAATATTGTTTTAGAAACCGATGCGCCTTATTTAGCACCAACACCTTTTCGAGGTAAGCGAAATGAGCCCTCATATATTGTGAAAATAGCCGAAAAATTGGCTACTTTATACGGTATGTCTTTAAGTGAAATAGCAAGAATAACTACTCAGAATTCAAAGCAAGTTTTTGGAATTTAATTTTCTTTTGAGGATGATTTGTTACAGTTTTTTGAAGTAAATTAGTTGCTAATGCAAGCATCTATTTTAATAATATACACGGGAGGAACTATTGGAATGGTTCAAAATAGTAAGTCGGGTTTGCTAAAGCCTTTTGATGTCGAAAATATTATGGCTCAAATTCCGCAGTTAGGTAGCGTAAATTCCAAAATAGAAGCCATAAGTACTCGGTCGCCAAAAGACTCTGCAAATATGCGCCCAAGCGATTGGCAGGAGATAGGTCAGCTGCTATTCGATAATTACGAAAAACATTCTGGGTTTGTAGTCTTGCACGGAACCGACACTATGGCTTACACCACAGCTGCGTTAAGTTTTATGTTTAAAAATTTATCAAAGCCTGTTATTTTTACGGGTTCTCAGTTGCCTATTGGGCATACACGTACCGATGCTTTAGAAAATGTAATGACAGCTGTAGAAATAGCGTTATTACAAAAAAATAGTGTACCTATAATTAACGAAGTGTGCTTGTATTTTGGTAATAAATTGTTTAGAGGTAATTGTGTTACTAAAATAAGTAGTCAAAATTTTAATGCTTTCGATTCGCCAAATTTACCACCTTTAGTAGAGTCTAAACTGGATTTAGAGGTTAATTATTCGTTGCTGAAAGCTTCTAATTCAAATAAATTAAATTTTAATGTTGCTTTAAGCGAAAAGGTTTTTGTGTATAAAATGCATCCATCTATTACCGAACAACAATTTTCGCAAACTTGCGCCTTTGTCGATTTTAATGTTCTTATTTTAGAAACTTATGGTTCTGGGACCTTGTTTAATAATGATTGGTTACTAACTGAATTATTGAAATTAAGAAAAAAAGGGGTGGAAATAATTAATATTTCTCAGTGCGCCTATGGTAATGTTTCTGGACTTTATGAAGTTTCGAAATATATGGACGATTTAGGTGTTATTAGCGGAAAAGGACTGACTTTAGAAGCTGCAATAGCTAAATCAATGTGTTTAATGGCAAGTGAAACATCAAAAATGAATTTTAAAACCCTATTTATTACTGATTTGGCAGGTGAATTAAGCTAAATATTACTTTATACTTTATTAAATCATTAATTTTTTATTTATTTGTCGTTGTTATCGTTATAGTTTGTTAAATTTGATGATTAAACTATTAAAGAATAGTTGTCACTAAATTGATACTCTCATTTCGTGAAGATTTAATAAAAATTAATAATACATACAATTCTTAAGACTTAGACTAATGAAAAAAACTTTTTCAACTTTAGCTATTACAGGTGCAATGTTGTTTACAGGTGTAGCAAATGCTGCAGTAGCGATTCAAGAAACGCCAGCAGGTGACAAATCATTTCACCAAGAACTTAAACAACGATTTATAGAAGGGGGTCCAGGGTTTATGGGTATCGTTCTTATCTGTTTAATATTAGGTTTAGCTATCGCTATAGAAAGAATAATCTATTTAAATTTATCTACTACAAATACAAAGAAACTTCAAAAAAATGTTGAAGATGCTTTGGCAAGTGGAGGTGTTGATGCGGCAAAAGAAGTATGTAGAAATACAAAAGGGCCTATCGCTTCTATTTATTACCAAGGTTTGGATAGAGCCGATGAAAGTATTGATGCTGCTGAAAAAGCGGTAGTAGCTTACGGAGGCGTGCAAATGGGACAATTAGAAAAGAATGTTTCTTGGTTGTCTTTGTTTATTGCTCTTGCTCCAATGCTTGGGTTTATGGGTACGGTAATCGGTATGATTCAGGCCTTTGATAAAATTGAAGAAGCAGGTGATATGGATCCAGCTTTAGTAGCAGGGGGTATTAAAGTAGCCTTGTTAACAACTGTATTTGGTTTAGTTGTAGCAATTATTCTTCAAATCTTTTATAATTATATCGTTTCTAAAATCGATTCAATAGTAAACGATATGGAAGATGCTTCTATCTCACTAATTGATTTATTAGTAGCAAATAAGAAATAATTGTGTTTTACAATGAAGTTTAGGCATTAGCATAAACTTCATTGTGAAATTTTAATCTAAATGTGCCATCACATGTTTATGGCATGAAATAATATTAAGAACAAATGAAAATTTCAAAAATTTTATCATACTTGGTTCTTGCAGTAGGTCTTATTTCTGCGGTATTACTATACTTAATGAATAGTGGTTTCGATAAATTAATGACTGAGGCTGGTACAACCGAAGCAAGAGAACTTCCTTTAGGAGCATCAATCCCTGAGGTAAATCCTTTATACAATTTAGCTTTAGTAGTTATTGTATTATTGGTTATCGCAACTCTTATTTCAGTGGTAGGAGGTTTAATAAAAAACCCATCAAGTTTAAAGAAAACAGGATTAGGTATTGTAGCTTTTTTAGTAGTAGTTGTTATATCTTATGTTTTAGCAGGTACTCAACAAGAAGTAATTACTAAAGATGGAGAAGTAATTTCTGCAGGAGCTGTTCAGTGGGCAGATGCAGGTATTAGAGCATTCTATATTTTTGCAGGTTTAGCAGTAGCTTCAATTGTTTGGGGTGGAGTTAGAAAATCAATAAGTAAGTAATTTAAGATATGGCAAAAAGATCAGCACCAGAGGTAAATGCAGGTTCTATGGCAGATATCGCATTCTTACTTCTTATCTTTTTCTTGGTAACTACTACCATAGAATCGGATACAGGGATGAATAGAAAATTACCTCCGAAATTACCACCAGACATTCAAGCACCTAGGATTAAGGAAAAAAACTTATTTACTATTGTAGTAAATAAGAATAATGAGTTATTGGTAGAAGAGCAACCAATGGAACTTAAGGATCTTAGAGAAGCCACTATAGCTTTTTTAGATAACGGAGGAGCTAAAAAAGGGAACGATAACAATACTAAGTTTTGTGCTTATTGTAAAGGAGTTCGAAATCCCGAGTCATCGGATAACCCCGATAAAGCGGTAGTGTCTTTACAGAATAGTAGGGAAACTAATTATGCAGCTTACATAGCAATTACAAATGAAGTACTTGCTGCATATAAGTTTTTAAGAGATAGAGAAGCTAATCGTCTTTATAATATGACGTATAGTGATATTGTAAAGCAGTACAAAGACTCTCCAGAGGATTCTCCTGAGAAAGAGGCATGGAAAACTAAAAGAGATGAAGTAAAGGGATTGTTTCCTGAAAAATTCTCTGAAGCCGAATCCAAAGACTCATAGTATAACTATTTAAAAGAATAATAAACATGTCAAAGTTTAACAAAGGAGGGAAAAAAGAACTTCCAGCGATTTCAACAGCATCGTTACCAGATATTGTATTTATGTTACTTTTCTTTTTTATGGTAGCTACTGTGATGAGACAAGGTACTTTACAAGTTGAAAATAAACTTCCTTATGCTGACCAAGTAGAGAAGTTAGAAAACAGGAACCTAACAAAATATATTTTTGCAGGGAAACCAGGTGATGGCTATAAAAAATTTGGTACAGAAGCTAAAGTTCAGTTGAACGATAAGATGATTTCCAATATTAAGGAGGTTCAAACTTTTGTTCAGCAAGAGCGTGCTAATACACCTCAGACTGAAGTCGGTAAATTATTATTTGCTTTAAAAGTAGATGTGAATACCAACATGGGGTTAATTGGAGATGTTAAGGAACAATTAAGAGAGGTTAATCAATTAAAGATTAATTATGCTACTCTAAACGGAGATGCAACCAAGAACATTAAATAGTAAACACTGTGTTTATATTAAAATCCTATCAATTTGTTGATAGGATTTTTTTTTGACTTTTTTTAAAATCATTTTAGCATCACATATAGACCCGTTTACTATTGAAATATACTTTAATTATATTGTTGACTTTTTTTAAAAACTTACCTTTGCCTTTATGAATAAAGAAACACAACTTTTCGGTATCCATGCAGTTATGGAAGCTATAAAATCTGGAAAAACTATAGATAAAGTTTTTCTTCAGAAGGGACTTCAGGGAGATTTATCTAAAGAATTGATAGGACTTTTACGTTCTCATAGAATTACTCCAAATACCGTACCTGTAGAAAAGTTGAACCGTATAACTCACAAAAACCATCAAGGAGTTATCGCTTATACCTCGCCTGTAGATTTTTATGATTTGGAAGAGTTGGTAATAGCAGCTCAGGAAAAAGGAGAGGTGCCTTTGTTTATTTTACTAGATCAATTGACGGATGCTCGTAATTTTGGTGCAATAATTCGCACTGCCGAATGTGTAGGAGCTCATGGTATTGTAATTACGAAATCCGGCGCTGCACCCGTTTCCGACGATACTATAAAAACTTCTGCCGGAGCGGTATTTAATATGCCAATATGTAAGGTAAGCCACTTAAAAGATGCAATCTTTTTATTACAATCTTGCGGAGTACAAAGTGTTGCTGCTACTGAAAAAACCGATGATAACTTATATGCTGTAGATTTTACAAAGCCCACAGCTATTATAATGGGGTCAGAAGGTACTGGGGTTTCTTCAGGAATACTTAAAGTTGTTGATCATAAAGCTAAACTTCCGATGTTTGGAGAAATAAGCTCTTTAAATGTTTCGGTTGCAGCAGGGGCATTTTTGTATGAAGCGACTAGACAACGAATATCAAAATAACCTTGTTATGATTCGTAATATTGTTACGCTATATTGTTTATTAGTTTCATGTTTTACTGTTCTAGGGCAAAAAGAAATTTCCTTAGAAGCCATTTGGGGAGGTGCCTTTCGAGCTGAACGCTTAGGCGAAATTAAACACCTAAGTAATGGCGAAGAGTTTTGTGTGCTGCAATATAGTCGTAGTAAAAATGCAACTAAAATTGTAGCTAAAAAGTATGGTGATGAAAATGAGGAGCGCTTAATTTTATCGGCTATGGATATTCCAGAAATGGACTATTTTGAAATTTATGAATTCAATGCTGACGAATCAAAGGTGCTACTTGGTGTAAATCAAAAAGTACAGTATCGGTATTCAAGATCAGCAGAATTTTATGTTTACGATTTTAAAACCAAAAAAGCCATCCAATTAAGTACAGATCGTGTTTTTAACCCTACTTTTTCTCCTGATGGAAAAAATATTGCTTATGGCGTAAATAACAATATTTTCATTACTAATTTAGTTACTCGAAAAACGACACAGGTAACTGTTGATGGTGAAAAAAATAGCTTAATTAATGGGATGTCCGATTGGGTTTATGAAGAAGAATTTGAATTAGTCCGCGCATTTGAATGGAATTCGAAAGGCACCCATTTAGCATATTTAAAATTTGATGAGTCCAAGGTTAAAGAGTTTTCTATGACTATGTACGGGGCCGCAAATTACCCATTTCAAAGCACATTTAAATATCCTAAAGCTGGAGAACTTAATAGTGAAGTTACACTGCATGTTTTTTCTTTGAATAACAAATTAACTACAAAAGTAGATTTGTTAACTGAAAAAACCGATTATATACCGCGTATTAAATGGACAAACAATCCCGATTTATTATGTGTTCAAGTAATGAATAGAGAGCAAAATAAATTAGAATTTAACTACGTAAGTAGTAAAGGAAAATTAATAAAACCTTTCTATACCGAAACGGATAAGGCTTATGTTGAAATTAGTGATGACTTAATTTTTCTTAAGAACAATAGTTTTATAAAATCAAATGAGAAATCAGGTTTTCGTCATCTTTACCATTATACCAAAGATGGTGAGGTAATTAATCAAATCACCAAGGGTAATTGGGAGGTCACTGATTTTTATGGACTGCATAATGGGGTTTTGTATTATCAAAGTACAGAAGCTAAAACTACAGAGCGACATATTTATAGTATTAATTTGGATGGAACTAATAAAAAATGTTTAACCAAAAGAGCAGGTACGCATAATGCAGACTTTAATACTACTTATTCTTTGTTTATCGATGAGCATTCAAGTATTGATACAGCACTTAATTACACCGTTAAAGATGCAGTTACAAACGGTATTGTTAATGCGTTGGTTACAAATAAGTTAATTGAAAAAAAGTACGAATCCTACAATCCTTCTAAAAAAAGAATTAAAACCATAAACATTAATGGAGAAACATTAAATATGTGGATGGTGAAGCCTAAGAATTTTGTAGCGACAAAAAAGTATCCAGTATTATTATATCAATATGCGGGTCCCGGCTCTCAAATGGTCGCAAATAAATGGAATGGTTATAATGACTATTGGCACCAATTACTGGCTCAAAAAGGCTATATAATTGCTTGTGTAGATGGCAGAGGAACTGGACTTAAGGGGGCGAATTTCAAGAAGCAAACACAACATCAGTTAGGGAAATTAGAAGCAGAAGATCAAATTGCCTTTGCTAAAGAACTAGGTAACTTGCCTTTTGTAGATAAGTCTAGAATTGGAATATGGGGATGGAGTTATGGGGGCTTCAATGCACTTAATTCAATATTAAAAGGCGCAGGAGTGTTTAAAACAGCAATAGCTGTAGCGCCCGTTACTCATTGGAAGTTTTATGACACTATTTATACCGAACGTTTTTTAGGAACTCCACAAAATAACTCGAAAGGCTACGACGATAATTCACCATTATCGTTTGCTTCAAATTTGCAAGGAAATGTCCTGTTAGTTCATGGTACAGCCGATGATAATGTTCATTTTCAAAATACCTTAGCGATGGTTGATGCATTTACAAAAGCGAATAAACAGTTCGATTTAGCAGTGTATACCGATAAAAACCATGGTATTTACGGAGGTGTTACTCGACTTCAATTATACACTAAAATGACAAATTATATTTTAGAAAAGCTATAATTAAACTCAAAAAAAACAGCACACTTTTAAATTGAAAAAGTGGGCTGTTTTCTTTGTTTGTTAATCTATTAAATAGCTATTCCTTAACTAAAATTTGAAATCCCCAAGGCTTCAAGTCAGTCAGTGTTTTAGAATTCAATAGGATTTCTCTTCCCTCAATATAATCAGTATACCTTCCTTTTTTGTTTAGATTTAAGCTGATGTTTACGTCACTGAAATTTGCTACGTAAATGATTTCTTTATTTTTGAAATTTCTAGAAATAGCAAAAGCATTTTCATTAGCAGTATCTAAAACGGAATAGGCTGTTTTTTGTTTTCCTCCAGCTAAAGCGTTGTTTGTGTTTTTTAATGTACCTAATTTTTTTAATAATTGCCATGTAGCTCCTTTTGTTTTAGGAATACTATCTTTCTCAAAAAACAGTAAACGTTTATCCATACCGTATTCTTGCCCACTGTAAATTAGAGGCATTCCTGGTAAAATGTATGTTAGTGCTGTCATAGCTTCATTAGCTTCACCCATACGTTCTTTAATGGTTCCATTCCAAGAATTTTCATCGTGATTGGTAACAAAGTTCATTAAAATATCATCTTTAGCATACAATGAATCTATTTTTGATAAGTGACCAACTAAGTCTGCAGCAGATTTTTTGCCTTTAGCAATATCATTTATAATATGATGCGTATCCCAACTATATCCCATGTCAAAAGCATTTTTTTGAAGTTCTGGTTCCCAAGCCTCAGCAAGCATAAATACAGGTTTTGTATGATGTAATTCGGCAATGGTATTTTTCCAAAATGTGGTAGGAACCATCCCTGCAACATCACAACGGAAACCATCAATATTTTCATTTTTAACCCAATGTAGCATAGCATTTTTCATTTCGGTACGTAACTCAGAATTGTTGTAATCTAAATCAGCTACATCCGTCCAATCGGTATCTACGGTATGTGTAATATTTCCTTTATTATCTTTAGTATAATACTCAGGGTGTTCGTTAATCCAATGGTGATCCCAGCCGGTATGATTGGCAACCCAATCAAGGATTACAAGCATATCATTATCATGTGCTTTGTTTATAAGCTTACGGAAATCATCTAAAGTTCCAAATTCAGGATTGATTTCAGTGTAATTAGAAATGGCATAATAACTTCCAAGGCTCCCTTTACTCTTTGTCGTTGAAATAGGATAAACGGGCATTAACCAAAGTACCTTAACACCCAATTTTTTTAATTCAGGAATGTCTTTAGTGAAAGCATTAAAAGTGCCTTCAGGTGAATATTGACGAATATTGGCCTCATAGATAACAGCATTCTTAATTTTTTGATCTATTGATACGGGGGCAATTTTTGAAACAATGGTTTCAATAGGTTGTTTTGTAGTATTATCGTTGTTTTTACAACTGCAAATACTAGTAGTAATTGCCATTAATGATAGTAACGTATATTTCATATCGTTTAAATTATTCTAACTTAAGTAGGTGCTTTTTTAGGAAGTACCTCCTTTATGATTTTTGACTTTATTTTTGCTCTAATAAAACTATGTCAAACCTAGTGTCAATAGTTATTTTTTTGTTTTCAACAAGAGTTTCTTTTCCAGAATAAACATCTATAAGTTGCGTTCCATTTTTAAATATATCGCCAACGCTTATGTTTTTCTTTCCTATAGGTACATCTAAGGCAATTACAACTTTATCTTCATAAGAGTCGACGTTAAAAACTCTTGAAAATACATACGGATTATCGCTTATTTTTTGATGAATACCAGCTCCAACAGCAGGATGGTTTTTTCTAAAAATTCCTATTTTTTGCCAGTGCGATAATATTTTTTTTGTTTTTGGAGTATGCATTGTTTTCCAATCCATATTAGATCGCAATGTGGCGTCACCTATAGTGCCTTCAATAAGTAAGTTTCGGGCTACTTCATCCCCATAATACACTTGTGCTGTTCCGTTGGTTAAAAGTAATCGATTGGCAGCTTCAAAAGGCTTCTCTCTAGTTTTGTCAAAAGGGTAACCATCGTCGTGCGAGGTCACATAATTTAGAATGCCTAAATCTTTATAACTAGTTTGAAGTAAATTACTGTATTTTGAAAACAAACCTTCATAACTAACTTTTTGACTTCCTCTTATATCAAAGTTGATTAAGCTATTAAAACCATAATTATAAAAATCTACTTTTTTATCGCCGTAATCAAAGCTTCTTTCTAGAGAAGCAAAATAATTATATACCTCACCAACCATATAAAAAGGAGTACTATCCAAAACCTTCTCAGCGTTGCTCTTTTTCCATTCTGCGAATGCATAATTGCATTCTTCTTTAAATTCTTTCCATACATAAGCTTCGGTGTGTTTTACAGTGTCACAACGGTATCCATCAATTCCAAAATCGGTAATATAATCGGTAAGCCATTTCATAATATAAAATCGAGGAGCTCTAGGGTGTCCCGTACGAGTAAAAAAGGCATCCAACTCCTGTATTTCTTCTTCATAACGACCTTCTTTTTTCCATTTTTCAATTAAAAAAGGAGGGAGGTCAACATTTTCATTACTACTGGTTATAATATCGGGCAAGTTTTTTACCAAAGTACAGCTAGTACTTGTTTCATAATTCGTGTGCTCACAAACAGGACTTTGCATAATCCAATCTTTCGGCCAAGCAGCATCTTTTTTTGTTACCGGTCCTGTGTGATTAATAACGGCATCCAATACAATTCGAATCCCTTTTTTGTGAGCGGTTTCTACTAATATTTTTAAATCTTCTTTAGTTCCAAAATTAGGATCTAAGGCCGTCCAATCTTTGGTCCAATAGCCGTGATAACCGTAGGTAGCGCCAGTGCCCTCATCTACTAATCCATGAACTTGTTCCACAATAGGAGTCATCCAAATGGCGTTAATTCCTAAATTAGTAAAGTAGCCTTCGTTAATTTTTTGAGTAATCCCTTTAATATCACCACCATCAAAACCTCTTAAAATAGCGGTTTCTTTATTACGCTCATAATTTATGTCGTTTGAAGTATCGCCATTATTAAAACGATCGACTAATAAAAAATACAGATTTGCAGATTCCCAATAAAAAGGAGCTGTTTTCTTTGGCTTTTTTTCTTCTGTATTTTTAGAAGTAGTATTACAGCTAAGGAGGAATAAGGCCAAGCCTAAAATTATAAAGTTTAGAGAATTCATTTTTTTAAGTTTATAACTATTTCGCTATTTGTTTTTAGCTCAATAGTGGTGGTTACTATTTCGGTTTCTTTATTCCAATCAAATTCAATTTTAGAGCTGTTTTTGGTTACTGTTGTAGGCAGCGCTTTTATATTTCTAATTTTTAATTTGATGGTTTTGTTTTTAGCTTTAAAATTGGATCCAACGACATTTTTAAGTTCAATACGGCATCCGTTATTTTTATTGATAGCTTTATAATGTAAAATTTCATAGCGTTTTTTTTCATAAGCATCAAGTGTTTTTCCATCATCAAAATACACAAAATTATTACTTGAACTTAACGATTCATCGTAATAAAAATCGACGGTTATATTCGAGAAATCATAATCTTCGGTATTTTGAAGTTTTTCTGATTGAGTGATGAAAGCACCTCCCTTTACAAAAATGGGAATGTGTTTATTCGATATAGGTATAGTTTTAAACTGCCCTCCTTTGTATTTTTCATTTCCATAGAAATTGTACCAATGGTTTCCTTTAGGAAAATATATTTTTTTTTGATTAACACCAGGTTTTAAAATAGGAGTTACCAAAAAGTCGTTTCCCCATAAATAACTATCGCTATAATCTTTTAAGGAAGGGTTAGTAGGTTCTTCAAAAAATAAAGGACGCATTAGTGGTGTTCCTTTATTGTGATTTTCAAAAGCTAAAGTGTAATTATAAGGCAGTAATTTATAGCGCAATTCAATAGCTTCTTTGGCCAATTGTTTTGTGTTAGCATCCTGAAAAATTGGTTCGGGAGCAATATGCTCTTGCGCATGCGGCCTAAAGATAGGCTGAAAAACGCCATATTGTAGCCATCTGGTATAAAGTTCAGGGTTTAGCGTTTCTCCGCCAGCAAAACCACCAAGATCTGAGTGCATGTAGCCAAGGCCTTGCATTCCCATTTGCAATGCTATTTTGGGTTGCGCTTGCAAACCACCCCAACTTCTGCTAACATCGCCCGACCAAGGTATAATACCGTAGGCTTGTGTGCCCGAGTAGCCAGCACGCATAAGTATAAATGGACGTTGATTAGGATAGTTTTTATGGTAGGTTTCTTGTATTAGTTTTGCCCACAAGTGCCCGTAAATATTGTGAATTTCGTTGGCTTTTACACTTCCGTGAAACAAATCTTCGGGATGTACTTCGGGCTCACCCAAATCGCCCCACCAACCAGCAATACCCATATTGGTGTATTTTTTGTAAATATTTTGAAACCAAGTTTTAGCTTCGGGTTTTAAAATATCTATTAAGCCTGTTTTTCCAAAGTAAAAATCATAAGTATACGGCTTGCCTAGTGAATCGGTCGCTAATATAGATTTTGAAACGGCCTCATCCCATTTTTTTGAGGTTTCTAAAATAAAAGGTTCTGTTATTAATACGGTTTTAATAGCATCTTTTTTTAAGTCGTTAATTAATTGTTGCGGTTTAGGAAAAGAATCAGGATCAAATTCTAAATTCCCCATAGTACGTTTTATGGTTTTTCCAAACCAATAAATGTCTAAAATCACAGCATCTAAAGGAATAGAATCCTTCTTAAATTTTTCAACCACATTTTCTACTTCCGACTGTGAATGATACCCAAAACGACTAGCAAAATTACCTAATGCCCAACGTGGGGGCATGGGCTGTTTTCCTGTGAAAGAGGTATAAGCGTTGATTGTTTTTTTCCAAGTATCAGACGCAATTACTTGGTATTTTTTTGCGCCACCAATAGTTTCAAATTGTAAACTGTTATCGGCGTTACTATCTAAATCCAAAAATCCAGTTTGTGGATTATCAAAATGGATCATGTAGTTTTTAGAGGAGATAACCAATGGCATGCAATAATTCATTAATGGGGCATTGGTTTCGTAACTATAGTGTGCTTTATTGTATAATTCTAATTTGTGTCCCCTGCGGTTCATAGCTAATGCTCTGGTACCAGTGCCATAAAGAGCTTCATTTTTACTCAAAGCGAAATCGAGTATCTCTGTAGAATCGGTTTTTATATATCCTTTGCGCTCAGAAATAAGGGTTTTTTCTTTGTAGAAATAGCTTATGTGAAATGGTTTTTTTGTAATCACTACTTTAATTCCATTGGTAGCTAATGTTAAGATATTTTCCTTGTGATGAAATATTACTTTAGGGGTGTCTAAGGATTGTTTTGTAATATGTGAAGACCATTTTTTAGTTTCTTTTACAGGAATAAAATTAGTTTCTATAATTTCAGAAGAAATCCCCTCAAAATAATAGGTTCCTTTAGTTGTAAGTACTTTTAAAGTAGTGCTGTCAAAATCACTACTCATAAAGGACTGGGAGGCTTGACCGTATAGGTAGCAACTTGCAAGAAAGGAAAAAATTACAATAAGGGATTTCATAAACAACTATTAATTAAAAAGAAACAATTTCTTTGTGGTCAGTAACTTTTAAAACATTTCCATTGACTAAAATGGTAAGTGAATCTCCTTTGATTAAATTGAATGTGGTTTCTTTTTTAGAAACATTAATTTGTAACACATTGCCTCTAAAATTTATTTTAAAAGAATAACTTTTCCATTGTTTAGGGATTTGAGGAACAAATGAAAGTTTATTGTCAATTACCTTCATACCTCCAAAGCCTTCAACAATACTCATCCAGGTTCCTGCCATGCTAGTAATGTGACAACCTTCCTCAACTTCTTTATTGTAATCATCCAAATCGAGTCGAGAGGTACGTAAATAAAATTCGTAGGCCTGATCCATATTTCCTAATCTAGCCGCAATTATACTGTGTACACAAGGGGATAAAGAAGATTCATGTACTGTAAAGGGTTCATAAAAATCAAAATGGCGCTTTAATTCTTCTCTAGAATATTCGTCGTCAAACATATACATTCCTTGGAGCGTATCGGCTTGTTTAATGTAAGGTGATCTCAAAATTCTATCCCAGCTCCATTTTTGATTTATAGGTCGTTCAGCGGTATCGAGATTATTCAATGTAATTAAATCTTTATCCAAAAAACCATCTTGTTGCAAGTACACTTGGTATTTTTCACAGTAAGGGAAATACATGTTTTTAGCAACATCTTCCCATTTGGTTAATTCAATATCACTTAAGTTTGTAGCTTTCCTAATTCGATTATAATCTGAAGCATATTCAAGCTTAACTTTATCTATTGCTTGCAAACAATATTCAATACACCATTTTGCTAAGTAGTTAGTATAGTGATTGTTGTTTACATTATTTTCATATTCATTAGGGCCAGTAACTCCTAGAATAACGTATTTGCCTCTTTCCGAAGAAAAATTAGCGCGTTGTTGCCAAAAGCGAGCAATAGCAATCATAACTTCTAACCCTTTTTCAGGAATATAACTAAAATCGCCAGTGTATTTTACGTAATTGTATATAGCATAAGTCATGGCGCCATTACGGTGAATTTCTTCGAAAGTAATTTCCCATTCATTATGGCATTCTTCACCATTCATAGTAACCATAGGGTATAACGCGGCTCCGTTGCTAAAACCAAGTTTTTCAGCATTTTCTATGGCTTTGTCTAAGTGTTGGTAACGATAGGTAAGTAAGCTCTTTGCTACTTCTTGGTTTTTTGTCGACATATAAAATGGCAAACAATAAGCTTCGGTATCCCAATAAGTGCTTCCTCCATATTTTTCGCCAGTAAACCCTTTAGGGCCTATGTTTAAACGCGCATCTTTACCTAAGTAAGTTTGGTTTAATTGAAAGATATTAAAACGGATGCCTTGCTGAGCTTTTAAATCGCCTTCAATTTCAATGTCAGCCATATCCCAAATAGCTTTCCAATCCTTTTTTTGTTGTTTAAGTAATTTTTCAAAACCTATAGTGAAGGCTTTTTGCAAGGCTACTTTACTAGCTTTATTAAGCTTGTTTTTTTTATGATTTGTAGAAACAGTATACCCCCCAAATTTGTCTAATGTTAGGGTGTTTTCCTTGCTAACGCTTACTATATAGGTAAATGAGATTTTGTTAGCTGAAGTACTTTGTTTAGCAGAAATATTTAGCTCTTCATTATTCAAGCTTAGTCTATTAATCATACCTGTAGCTACATGAAAATCTGTTTTCAAGGTACGTGTACTTATTAAAGCACCATTGGCATCATTTTCAATAGTTAAAATTTCCCAAAACTGATCATCCCAGTTCGAATCTTCGTTGGTTATACCAGCATCTATGTATGGAGAAAGGCTTATTTCTGCTTCTGCGTTTATAGGTGTGATATTATATCTTATAGCTCCAATTTCGTCCAAATCGAGGCTTAAAAAACGTGTGCTTTGTACTTTAATAATGATGTTGTTTGGTAAAGTAGCTGTGAAAGAACGCTGATACCAGCCTTCTTTCATATTCAACTCACGCTTAAATTCAGTTACTGATTTACAGGTGTTTAAGTCTAGGTTTTCGCCATTAACACTTACTTTAATACCAATCCAATTAGGAGCGTTTAAAACTTTAGCGAAGTATTCAGGATATCCGTTTTTCCACCAACCTACGCGTGTTTTATCAGGATAATATACTCCTGCAATATAACTTCCTTGAAAAGTATCTCCGGAATAATCTTCTTCGAAATTAGCACGTTGCCCCATGGCGCCATTACCTATACTAAAAAGACTTTCGGATGATTTTATGCGATCATTATCAAACCCTTCTTCAAGGATTGACCATTTCGCTGCTTTTATATAATCCTGATGCATAACTCAGCTTTTTTTTAATTTTTTAAACTGGAGTATTTACTCCTTTTCTTTTGCAATTATTTTACAGTTATGTAGCCTAAAGCACACTCAGGAAATAGAGTGGAAGGCGATAATGTAAATTGAATTTTCTATTTATAATTGTGCTATAAAATCAGTGCTTATTTCTGTAAAGTCACTAAAAACATAGTCTGCTCCGGGTAAATTACTAGATTTCCCAATGCCAATTGCTGTCATACCAGCAGCTTTCGCAGCTTCAATTCCTGCGGAAGCGTCTTCAAAAACAACGCAATTTTGGGGTTTAATTCCCAATAGTGCTGCTCCCTTAAGGAAAACTTCTGGGTCGGGTTTTGCTTTGGATACATGGGTGCCGTCTACAAGAGTTTTAAAATCTTTTAATAAACCAACACGGGTTAAAATTTCTTCAGCATTTTTACTAGCAGAACCTAAAGCTATAGGTTGATTGTTTGAGTTTAAAAAGTTTAATACTTTAGGAACATCAGGTAAAATTTCTTCTGCAGTCATTTTACGGATGTATTTTAAATATTCCTGGTTTTTAGAATGCATCCAATACTCTTTTTGTTCATTGGAAGCACTTATTTTACCTATTGCTAATAAAATTTCTAAAGAGCGTTTTCTAGAAACACCTTTTAGTAACTCGTTGTGTTTGTGAGTGAATTTAAATCCCAATTGATCGGCTAACTTTTTCCAAGCTCTATAATGGTATTTAGCCGTGTCTACAATGACCCCATCGAGGTCAAAGATGAATCCTTTTTTTTTCATAACTATGCTTGTTTAGAATGGTAACTAATAGCTTTTTTGTCAGTAATCAGTAGATTACATAAACCAGCAATAATTAAACTTATACCTGCAACAAGCATTGCATTGATTGTACCTTCTCCAAATAGTTTATAGGTAAAATTAATTCCGCCAATAGCGGCAATAATTTGAGGAATAACAATAAACATGTTAAAAATACCTATAATAACCCCCATGCGTTTAGGGTTTACCACACTCGAAAGCATTGCATAGGGCATTGATAACATACTAGCCCAAGCTATACCTATTAATGAAAATGATAAAACCAACCACTCTGGTGATGGGATGTAATACATCGAAATAAAACCAAGTCCTCCTAGAATTAGCGAAATTAAATGAGTGTATTTTCTGTTAATGTTTTTCTTAGAGGTATACATTGCTAATAGTAATGCAAAAACCATAGAAGACAAACCATAAATACCCATATAAAAACCAACACTATTTGAAGCTTGCTGAAAAGAAGTATTTGCAACTTCAAATGCAGCAGCTGCAGACGGTATATTCATATCGAATAAAGAAGCATCTGGAGCAGGAGCCATAAATACAAATTCGGTTAACGCAGGATTTGTTAAACTCCACATCGTAAAAAAGGCAAACCAACTAAAAAATTGTATTATTCCTAATTTCTTCATTGTAGAAGGCATGCTACCTATATTTTCAAGAATATCAGAAATAAAAGTATTTTTCTTTTTCTTCTCTTCTTCAAAAGCCTTCATATCCTCGGGAGGATATTCAGAAGTTGTAAATACCGTATACAAAATACTTGCTAAAAATATAATTGCACCTATTCCAAAAGCAACTTTTACGGACATGGGAACAATTCCTTGATCTGCAGCATTAGAAACTCCGAATTTTGAAACCAGCCAGGGCAAATAATTAGCAGCCCATGTACCAATTCCAATAATTAAAGTTTGTACCACAAAACCATAAGATCTTTGAGAGTCGGGTAGCTTGTCTGCTACCAAAGCTCTAAAAGGCTCCATAGAAATATTTATAGAAGCATCAAGAATCCATAAAAAACCTGCTGCAATCCATAATGCAGGAGAGTATGGCACAAAAAACAAAGCAAGGGAACTTAATACAGCTCCAATTAAAAAAAACGGTTTGCGTCTTCCCCATCTTGGGCTCCATGTGCGGTCGCTTAAGTAACCAATAATAGGTTGTATTAATAAACCTGTTAAAGGTGCTGCAATCCACAATAAAGGAATTTCGTCCTTATCGGCTCCTAATGTTTGAAAAATTCGTGACATAAACCCACCTTGTAGGGCCATTCCAAATTGTATTCCTAGAAATCCAAAACTCATGTTCCAGATTCCCCAAAAACTTAGTTTACGCTTGTTCATTAAGTAAAAATTAATTATTACTGTTTTGATATGATAAGCGAATCCTTTAAGTAGTATTTAGATATAATGTAAATACTTTTTTAAAATTCTTATCAAAACTCAATTTTAAAGTAGAAAGTGAAAAATGTACATTTTGATATAGTGTAAAGATAAGATTAAATATTTGTTAATACCAAATAAAAAACCCCTGAAGTTCAATGTTTTCAGGGGTTTTGAGATGTTGTGTTTGAAGAAAATATAGATTTCAAGCGATTGAGAAACCTATATTTTCAACTTAAAGAAATTATTTTTTTAACAGTTTTCCTGTCGTTAATATTTCATTTTCTTGTGAAATTTGGTAGAAATATAAACCAGAAGTGATTGAAGCGTTTGATAAAATAACGTTAAAACTATCAGTTGAGCTAGCATCTTCTTTTTGAGAAGTGATTATTTGCCCTAAGCTGTTCACTAATTCAAATACTACAGTTCCTGTAATACTAGCGGAAAGCGTAACTTCAAATTGATTAACAAATGGGTTAGGATATACATTAGCCTTAGGAGCGTTATTAGCTGTAATAGATTTTAAAGAACCTGAAGGAAAATCGCTTGGAGGATTTGATAAAAACTGCCCGTTAGCATAATAAGGAGCCGTATTACAAGCATTTAAATCAGCTGTTTGATTACTGCCATTGTTATTGAAAATAATATTAGTACAAGGGCCAGGGACCTCGGTGCGGTACCAGTTGTTACCTATAGAAGTTGCTTGAATTCCAGGCCAAGGACCTGAAGTATCCTGATTGTTCGCAAAAGTATAAGTATTTGTAAAACCTCTTACAAAAATAGTAAATGTAGCATCGTTGCCAGGAAAACTACTAGGCGGTGTTGATACAAATTGACCATTAGTGTAATAAGGAGCATTGCTACATACATTTAAATCGGGACTTTGTCCGCTTCCGTTATTGTTGAAAACTATATTGGTACAATCTCCTGGAATTTGACCACTATACCAGTTATTTCCTAATGCTGTAAGTTGTAAACCAGGCCAAGCACCAGACGTATCTTGATTGTTTGCAAAAGTATACGCATTTGTAAATCCTTCAACAAAAACAGTAAAAGGACTATTGTCGTCGGTGTCCTGATTATTATTATCAGAAGGGAAATCGCTTGGAGGATTCGCTACAAACTGCCCATTAGCATAATAAGGAGCCGTATTGCAAACATTTAAATCGTCGGTTTGATTGCTACCATTATTATTAAAAATAATATTAGTACAATCTCCAGGAACAACGCCACTATACCAGTCATTACCTAAAGCAGTAAGTTGAAGACCAGGCCATGCTCCGGAAGTATCAGGGGTACTACCAAAAGTATATGCATTTGTAAATCCTTGAACAAAAACAGTAAAAGGAGTACCGTTATTTACTTCTTCCTCTTCTTCGTTATCTACCACTTGGTTGTCAGAGCCACCTTGAGTCCATACAGCGTAATCGGTACCAGAGTTTCTTAAAACCCATCCATTACCATCAGGCGACCAGTTTCCACTACCTAATTTCATAGCAATAGTTCCGTCTCTACCATCAATATAAGCAGCATATAAATCGTTTCTAGCTTCAGCTATATTCATTGAAGATCCTGCGAAAATGCGTACTCTTTTTCTGGTTTCTATTAAACCGTCTATAGTATCTCTAAAGCCTTGACTTTCATTAAAATAATGTGTCCAGAATACCATAGGTACTCCTGGGTGTGTAAGTATGTACGCATACCCTTTTCCTAAGTTAGTTTCCCCACCAGGGAAAATAAAATTAGGTCCACAACATTGTTGCGCAACCCCGGTATCGTGATTTTCTAAAAAAGTAACCGACTTACTTGGGTTAATTCCAACCAAGCCAGAAGCATTACCTTCAAAATCTCTTAAAAAGGATAAGTTATTAGCTCTAAAGGCATTTTGCAAACTTACTTTTAAGTTAAAATCAAAAGCAGAAGAGGATTGTTGAGTAAAATTCACCCAGTTATTAATTTGTACTCTACTACTTTCTAAAAGTTCACCAACAGCAAAGTAAGGTTGCGTAGCGTCGTTGTATTCTTTGTTATATATAGGATCGTACCCATGTACAAAGTCGTATCTCCATCCATCGTAGCCCAAGTCATTTCTTAAGAAATTCATCCAAG
Source organism: uncultured Aquimarina sp. (assembly GCA_947503135.1). Classification (GTDB taxonomy): domain Bacteria; phylum Bacteroidota; class Bacteroidia; order Flavobacteriales; family Flavobacteriaceae; genus Aquimarina. The sequence goes on from CANNCQ010000007.1 coordinate 103,779, forward strand.
CTGTAATTTCTTGACGTACTTGAGGATTAAAGTGATCCAAATCTCTAGCAGCCGCAAAAGTACCGTTTGATCCATCGGCTTTCAAAGCAAATCCAGGTACGTAATCACTATTTATACTGAAGTTAACAGGTCCATTTACAAAATTACGACCTTCATCATCCGCAGTAATAAAAAAGGTAGGCCAGTTAGGATTTACGAAAGTTACAGCATCCGGAGATCCTACACGATGATTAATTACAATGTCACCAATAACCTTTACGTCATTACTATGAAATTGATTAATTAAAGTGCGTAATTGCTGCTCCGTTCCATAGGCACTATTAAAGTTGAATAACTCACGAGGTAAGTATCCTTGTGGGGCAGCCGAGTCGCTAGTTGGTGGTAGCCAAACCATGTCAAAACCTGCATCGGCGATACGTTGGTTGTTATTCGATAATACTTGAAGCCAAGTGCTACCTGCGGGTTGAATATGTACATTCCAATCAAAGGCTTGTAGCATAACATCTTCATCTTGCGCTGTTGCGCTTTGGCTACTAAATATTAGCAGGAAAATAAAACCTATTATGCTTTTTAGCATATTTTTTGCTTTTTTAAATCGTAACGATTTCATAATTCACGTTTTTTAATTAGTTATATGATTATTTGTTATCAATTATCTAATTTATGTTTAAAGTTGGTAATAAAATAATCACAAGATTAACGAAAACGTTTGCATGTTGGTAACTTGTTAGTTTATTTATGTTTTAAAATAAAATAAAGGAATTAAGACTTGTTTGTAGATTCTCTTTCTATAAGTTCAGTATCAATAATCACTGTTTTGTATTCTTCAACACCTTCTTCATGGTTTTCTAGTTTATGAATTAAAAGTTGTGCAGCGCGTTCGCCCATTTCATGGCCGTGTTGACTTACGGTCGATAGGCTAGGAATCATATGCTTGGATAAGATACCATCAGTAAAACCAATAACAGAAACATCATCGGGTACCGTTTTGTCTAATTCTTTAAGAGCTCTACAAGCTGAAACTGCAAATAGCTCATTTACAGCAAAAACACCATCGATGTCTATGTTTTTTAGGAATTCTTCAATTTGGTAGTCACAGTTGTCAACGTCTTCTATTTTTAAAACTAATGTTTCGTCAAAGGGAATATCATAGGAGCATAGTCCCCTTTTGTAACCACGCGTTCTTAAATTACCAACACTTATATAGTCGACAGTTGTAATTAAAGCTATTTTTCGACATCCATTACGTAATAAGTGATTGGTTGCATTTTGAGCACCCCGTACATCATCAACAATAATTTTATCGCATACAATTTCGTCTACTATACGATCGAACATTATTACAGGCATCCCTTGGTTTATAGTTTCTTCTATATGATGGTAATCTTCTTTTTGCTGCGTTTCTTTAGCTACAGATAATATAAAGCCGTCAGCACTTCCTGCAGCAAAGGTTTCCATATTAATGACTTCTTTGTCAAAAGACTCGTTAGAGCTGCAAATAATAACATGGTATCCTTTTTCATTAGCTACTTTTTCAATACCTCCAATTACTGTGGTAAAAAAGTGATGAACAATTTCAGGAATAATAACAGCTATAGTTTTTGTTTTTCTGTTTTTCAAGCTCAATGCTATATTGTTGGGCTTATAGTTATAGAGTTGTGCGAATGCTTTTACTTTTTTACGAGTGTCTTCGCTAATCTCTTGACTCCCTTTTAAAGCTTTTGATACTGTTGATATGGAGATGTCTAATTCTTTTGCAATATGTTTAAGTGTGATCTTTCCTTTCATAAATAAGTTATCGTTTTCGTTGTTAAAATACTAAAATACAACTCTTGAGATTGTGTAGAAGAGCTTTGTTGCGAATTTCGCATTTAAATTTGTAAAAAGAATATTATTTTTCAATGTTTTAAGTCTAATACTGTGTTAAACTCAAAAACTTATAAACACTCAAACGATTTCGTTAGTATATTCGTAATATTTAACTTGTTTGCGAAAACGTTTTAATAGTAACTTTGTAAGCAGAAAGTGTTAAGTGTATTTATTGATTAGTTAATTATAATGTTAAAATTATGACAATATAATTGTACGACAATCAGTTAATAATAATCAATAATAAAACAATGAAGATTATAATAAAACAACTACTGTACATTGCTTTTGTAGTGCCTTTGCTATTACAAGCGCAATCATCTGTGTTAGGAACGATTACCGACACAGATGCAAGCTTACCATTGCCAGGAGTAAATATTTCTATTTTGGATACTAATAGAGGAGCCGTTACTGATTTTAATGGTGAATTTAGAATTGAACCTATAACCGTTGGTCAAATTTTAGTTTTCGATTATTTGGGCTTTAAAACAAAAAAATTGGTTTATAATGGAGAAGAAACTTTAAATGTTTCTTTAGAAGAAGATGTTTCTCAATTATCGGAGGTTATATTAATAGGGTATGGATCTGCTCAAAAAGAAAATGTCACAGGTGCGATTGCTCAAGTTTCGGAAGATCAATTCAATCAAGGGGCAATTGTTTCTCCGCAGGATTTATTAAGAGGAAAAACAGCAGGTGTTCAGGTAACTAGTAGCGGAGGAGATGCAGGAGGGGGGTCTAGGATTCGTATTCGTGGAGGTTCTTCAATTAACGCAACTAGTGATCCGCTTATCGTTGTTGATGGTATTCCTTTAGATCAGCAAAGCATAGATGGAGTGAGAAATGTTTTGAATATAATTAATCCAGATGATATTAAAGATTTTGTAGTACTTAAAGATGCGGCTTCAACTGCAATTTATGGATCTAGGGCATCAAACGGGGTAATTTTAATTACTACAAAAAAAGGGAGAAAAGAAAGCCCCTTAGAAGTGGCTTTAGATTTTAAATATTCTTTTGGAGAAGTAATAAGAACAATTGATGTATTTAATGCTCCTCAATTTAGAGAGTTTGTAACAGAAAATGGTACTTCAGCTCAAGTTGCTTTACTTAATGAAAATGAGTCAATTAGCACTGATTGGCAAAATGCTATTTTTCAAACAGCAGTAGGAAATATTACAAACTTTACGCTTTCAAAAGGTTTTAAAAATACTACTATAAGAGCGAGTTTTAATCATTCTGATCAAGAAGGAATTCTATTAACAGATTCTTTTAAAAGAAACTCTTTTAACACAACAGTTACACATGATTTATTTGATAGCAATTTGAAATTAAAATTAGTATCGAAATTAGCAGAAACTAGAAACAGGTTTGCTGATAGAGGTAGAATAGGTAGTGCATTAAACCTTGATCCAACACGACCTATAAGAAATGAAGATGGAAGTTTTTTTACTTACCCTTTAGATGGTACAGAAACACAATCTCCTGTTAATGCAGTAGCAGCATTGGAACAGGATGATAATAGGGGTATTGCTCAACGAATGATTCATAATTTTAATGCGGAATATGCTTTGCCTTTTGTAGAGGGTTTAAAGCTTAATTTAAATTTGGGTTTGGATTATACAGAGTCAAGAACAAGACAATTCCAAGATGTATTTACGGTATTAACTAGAGGAGATGTACAAGGATCCACTTTTACAGGGGTTTCAGATGGATTTAATAGAAACCAATTGCTCGAAACTACTGCGAATTATACTAAGGATTTTGAACAAATTAATACCAAGATTGATGCGGTTGCGGGTTATTCTTATCAAGAATTTTTTAGAACAAGACGCTCAACAACAACTAGAGATTTTGTGAATCCTGAATTGACAGATGAAATTAGACCTGCACCTAGTACTAGTAGGAATTTATTGATTTCTTACTTTAGTAGAGTAAATGTGGAATTTTCTGATAAATATCTTATTTCGGGATCTTTAAGAAGAGATGGTTCTTCAAGATTTGGTGATGGAAATCAATTTGGAATTTTCCCGGGAATATCTGTTGGTTGGAAATTACATAATGAACGATTTTTTGAAAATTTTAAAAGTTTAAATCAATTAAAATTTCGTGCGGGTTGGGGTATAACAGGACAACAGGAAATTTCACAATCGTTCCCATTTTTATCCGTTTTTCAGCCGTCTCAAGATAGTGCAAGAGTGCAGTTTGGAGATCAATTTGTAACCACACAACGACCAGGCCCTTTAAATCAAGATTTAAAATGGGAACAAACTAGTAATTTTAATATAGGCTTAGATTTTGGTTTTTTTAATAATAGATTATCAGGAAGCGTAGATGTTTATGAAAAAAAGACCTCAGATTTATTATTTGAAGTCCCGTTTCCTTCAGGTATTATTACGGCTAATAGATTTGTAGCAAACGTAGGTGAACTAACTAACCGTGGGGTTGAATTTAGTGTTAATGGAGACGTGTTTAGTTCAAAAGACTTCAATTGGAATTTAGCTTATAATGTAACTTTTAACGAAAACGAAGTAGATAGACTTACTAGTGGTAGTTCGGAAACATCTATACCAATTGCAGGAATTTCTGGAGGAAGGGGTAATACGATACAAGTACTTGAGGTAGGGTTCGACCCAACAAGCTATAGCACATTTAGACAGGTTTTCAATGCTGATGGAAGACCAATAGAAGGTGCTTATGTTGATGTAAATAGAGATGGAATAATCGATAATGAGGATAGGGTAACTGGAAAAAAAGCTAATCCGAATGTGTTTATGGGACTAACCTCTACGATGAATTACAAAGAATTCGATTTTAGTTTTACATTTAGAGGTGCTTTTGGAGGGTACAATTATAATAATATTCAATCTAATGCAGGAAATATAGCTTCAGCCTTGGATACTCCTGGGAGTTTTGTAGTTAATCTACCTTCAGATTTTGTAAACACCAATTTTCAAGAACCTCAATTGTTTTCAGATATCTACCTCCAATCTTCAGACTTTGTAAGGTTAGATAATGTTTCACTAGGATATACGTTTGATTTAGAAAAAGTAAAAATTAGATTATCAGCAACAGGTTCAAATTTATTGACAATAACCGATTACGATGGGTTAGACCCTGAGGTTGTTAATGGTCTTGATATTGGGGTAGATAATAATGCTTATCCAAGACCTAGGTCATATGTTTTCGGTGTTAATGTTAAATTTTAAAATTACAGCTATGATTAAATATTTTAAACAAATAATTCCGCTAACAATAATGTTAGTTGTTTTATGGTCCTGTGAAGACGATTTGAATGTTCTTCCAGAAGATGATAGATTAACTCAAGATGCGGCTTTGATTAGTATAAATGATTTTGAATCTTTTTTAGCGAAAGCTTATGGAGGGTTGTCATTAACAGGTCAAGATGGGCCAGAAGGAGATGGTGATATACAAGGTATTGGTGAGGACTTCTCTTCTTATATGCGTTTGTATTATCAACTTCAAGAATTACCAACAGATGAAGCAGTAATTGCTTGGAATGACCAAACTATTCAGGATTTAAACACTCAGTTATGGACTTCTTCAGACCCGTTTTCTAGTGCTTTTTATTCCAGAATATTTTTTCAAGTCGCCGTAATAAATGAGTTTTTACGCCAAACGGACTCTGGTAATATTGAAGGAAGAGGATTTGACCTCGATGTAATAAGAGGCTTTAGAGCAGAAGCTAGATTTTTAAGAGCCCTTAGTTATTGGCATGCTTTAGATTTGTACGGTTCCCCAACTTTTGTAACTGAAGATAGAGTGGGGCTTTTCTCTCCTGAGCAAATTAGTAGAGCTGATTTATTTGAATACATAGAAAGTGAATTATTAGCTATAGAAAACGAAATAGCAGGGCCAAGAGAAAATCAATATGGAAGAGCGGATAGAGGAGCAGTATGGGCCTTGCTAAGTAAGCTGTATTTGAATTCTGAAGTTTATTTGGGAGAAGGAAATGGACGCTTCAACGATTGTATTGACGTTTGTAATCGTTTAATAAATGCAGGTTATTCAATTGATGTAAATATACCATATAGTTATTTGTTTTTGGCAGACAACGATTTAAATGGAGCTCAAAGCGAGGCGATATTTACAATTCCTTACGATGGTGTTAATACACAATCATTTGGAGGTTCAACTTTCCTGGTTCATGCAGCAGTTGGAGGAAGCATGGTTCCTGCTGATTTTGGTATTAATGGTGGATGGGCAGGTATTAGGTCTACAGAAGTTTTAATCGATTTATTTGGTGAGCCAACTAATAATGATGAGGCAGACGATGTCCAACGAGAATGGGAAGACAAAAGATTAATAAGTCACACGCCAGGACAGACTCTTGAAATAGAAAGTTTAACAGTTTTTGAGCAAGGTTACGGAATAACAAAATTCAAAAACATAAAATCTGATGGCACACCAGGATCTGATCCTAACGTTCATCCAGATACGGATTTTCATATGTTTCGATTATCGGATATTTATTTAACCTATGCCGAAGCAACTTTGAGAGGAGCAACAAACGGAGATTTAAATACGGCTTTAAATTTAATAAACACCCTTAGAGTCCGAGCGCATGAAGGATCAGCTGATTTTAATGTAAGTGCAGATGATTTAACCTTAGATTTTATTATTGATGAAAGAAGTAGGGAGTTGTATTGGGAAAATCACCGTAGAACTGATTTAGTACGTTATAATCAGTTTTCTGAAAACACGACATGGCCTTTTAAAGGAGGAGTGCCTAATGGACAAACTACTCCAGCTTTTAGAGATTTATACCCAATTCCTCAAAATGAAATCGATGTAAACGCGAATCCATTACAACAGAACCCAGGATATTAATAATTAATATAAAAAATATAGAAATGAAACATTTAATTAAATACATCGCAATTGCGATATTAGCCACAGTTGCATTTTCTTGTCAAGAAGATGATAATATAGATTTTGTGTCAAGTTTAGTAACTGAACCCATTATTGTTAGCGAAGATGCTTTGATAGCAGTAACTGCTGATAATTTAGCTGATACTGCTTATACTCTGATATGGGAAGGAGCTGATTTTGGAGAAACACCAACCCCAGTTTTTTATGAAGTACTAGCGGGTTTGCCAGGAGCAAATGATAGCGAATATGAGGTGATCGCAGAAACATCTAAAGTCTTTGCAGAAATTACGGGAGAAACGATAAATAACACGGCTCTTTTATTAGGCATAGAACCAGATGTTGAAGCACAATTAAACTTACGTGTTTTAGCTTTCTTGGGGGCTAGAACAAACACTAAAGTTAGTGCTCAGGATGTTACACTATCAGTTATTCCTTTTGATTCAGGAGTTGAAGTATTACCTCCACCAGTAGAAGGACAGCCAGAGTTGTTTTTAGTAGGAGCTATACAAGCATATTATGGTGTAAATGCATGGACACCTGAAGAGGCTTTACCAATGGCTTATATTGGTGATGGTACTACTCAATTATTTGAAGCTTACGTTAAAATAGGTGCTGAAGATGGAATTAAGTTTATTAGTGCCGCAGCTCCTTGGGCAGATTTAGAAGGTAACTATGGGCTTGAAACTGCGGGTGAAAATAATGGAGAAATTACTAATAATGGAGGTAGTTCTGATATTAGAGCTGGTGTTGAAGGGTTCTATTATGTAAGAGTTGATATAGATGCGTTGACTTTTGAGTTAGTTCAAATGAATTGGGGAATCATTGGAGACTCAACACCATTAGGATGGGATGGTGAAACAGCCCTGATTTATAATTTTGAATCTAATAGCTTTATGCTTAATCAAAATTTAAACGACGGCGAATTGAAATTTAGAAGCTCTAACACAGGACAGGATTTAGGCGGAGGAGACTGGGATTTTAATATTGGGACAGATGCGAGCTCAACAGCTAAAGATATAGGCGATGGTAATTTTCCAGTTGTAGCAGGTAATTATGATATAGAATTAGCTATTGGAATTAGGGGTTCGACTACTGTTTCTGGGCTATAAATATCTTTAAATTGAGCTTTTAGTTAGCAAGATTTAACTTTTAAAATAATAAGACTTAGATGAGAATTTATTTCTATCTAAGTCTTTATAAAAAAGAACACATATGAAAATAAATATAATAAATCTTCTAGGTAGCTTTATTGGAATTAGCCTTGCTTTTGTTTCGTGTAATGATGATGAAAGTACCATATTTAATACTCCCCAAGATCCTATACCAGCGAAAATTACTTCTGGACTAGATTTATCTCAGATTAACAGTGAGACAAGTGATGGAATATTAATGCAAGCTTTTTATTGGGATGTAGAGCCAGTAGGAGAATGGTATAATAAGGTAACACCAATGCTAAAAAATTGGGCTGATAATGGTGTTAATCGTATTTGGCTTGCTCCACCAGGGAAAGGCCAATCTGGGGGATTCTCTATGGGTTACGACCCTTGTGATTATTTCGATTTAGGAGAGTTTGATCAACATGGATCAATTAGAACTAGATTTGGAACTAAGGATGAATTAGTTGCTCTAATTGATGAGGCTCATAGTAATGATTTAGAGGTGATAGCAGATATTGTTTTAAACCATAATTCGGGAGGACAGTTAGAAGTTAATCCAAACACTGGTACAGAGACTTTTACCAATTATATGTCACCTACAGGTTTTTTTCCAAGAACTTTCGATGATTTTTATCCTGACAGTGAAGGAAATGAAGATGAAGGAAGGTTTGGGGGGTTTGCCGATTTGAATCATAGTAAGCCTAATGTTCAAAATTGGCTTTGGAAAAATGATAATTCTGTAGCTAAATATTATAAAAGTATAGGTTTTGATGGTTGGCGCTTTGATTTCGTAAAAGGGTTTAGTACCGAATGGATAAAAGCATGGAATGCTGAGGTTGGTGGTACATCAATTGGTGAAAATTTTGATGGCAATGCCGATGTGCTAAGGAGGTGGACGGCTGAAGCAGAATCGTCTGCTTTTGATTTTGCTTGTTTTTTTAAGTTAGATGAAGCTTTAGATAGAAATAATGACCTAAGAATTTTAGCAAATAATGATCGTGATATGTTAAGAAAGACTAATCCTGAACTAGCTTTTACTTTTACAGCTAATCATGATACCGATGGTCGAGACGAAGTAGGAGAAGATGGATTCATTAGTCCTGAAAAAAAGATGATTGCCTATTCTTATATACTTGCGCACGATGGGAAGCCTACAATTTTTATAAGTGATTATGAAAACTTAGATTTTCGAAAAGATTTACAAAGACTGATGGCAATTCACAATTCAATTGCTTCAGGAGAAGTTACTGTTTTATTTAGCTCAAAGGATTTGTATGCAATGCGAAGAGAAGGGTCTGATAATAATCCAGGTTTAATTCATATAATCAACATTTCAGACGAGGTTGAAAATATTGTTGTCGATACTAATTGGGATAATGCTATTTTATTTGATTACACTCGTAATGTGCAGTTAGAGCCAATTACAAATTCAGATGGGAGCATAACACTACCGATCCCACCAAATAGTTATGGAGTATGGTCGGTAGCCCAATAATACATTGTTGTTGTTTATAGTAGTTTAGTTAGTTAGCTAAACAGAGGGAATCTTGCTTTTTTTGATTTTTTAAGTAAGCTACCAAACAGAAAAGGGGGTCATTTTGTGCTTCCTTTTTTGCCTTTTAAATAGGATCTTATTTTTTCATTCATAAGTGTGTTTCTATATATTCAATTAAAACCCCCGATTTATTTATTCATTACATATAATTTTATAACCCGTCATTATGTATAAATATTTCTTAATATTTCTGTTATTAGGTTGTTCTAAAACAGGTAAAATAAAAGAGGCGAAGTTTACCCAGTTTAGTGAATTAAATTCTGAGTATACAGGAGTTACGTTTAACAATTTGATAGAGGAAAGCTTAACTAATTTTTTTCAGGCATATAACTATGCTTATAACGGGGGAGGGGTTGCGGTTGGTGATATTAATAACGACGGATTACCGGATATATACTTTACAGGAAACCAAGTTCAGGATAAATTATATTTGAACTTAGGTGATTTTAAATTTAAAGATATTACATCAACATCAGGTTTTAAATACAATAGCTCATGGCATAATGGAGTTACTATGGTGGATGTTAATAATGATGGTTTGCTTGATATTTATATATGCAAAGGAGGTTGGGTAGATAAGCCAACACAAAGAGAGAATTTGTTATATATTAATCAAGGGGATGATACTTTTAAAGAGCAATCAAAAGCATATGGTTTGAATGATTCAGGCTTTTCTATGATGGCCTCTTTTTTTGATGCAGATAATGATAACGATTTAGACATGTATTTGGTAAATAGGCCTAAAGACTTTTTTATGCCATTATCATATTATCTCGATTTAAAACAAAAAAATAAGGAAGAATTTAGCGATAAGCTATACATAAATAATTCAGGTAAATTTAAGGAAGTTTCCAAAACTAAAGGAATCACGGATAATTTTGCCAATGGGTTGGGAATCGTTACTTCTGATATTGATAACAATGGAGCTATAGATATTTATGTAGCTAATGATTATTTTGAACATGATTATTTATATTCTAATGACGGGAGCGGCTTTTTTGAGCAAAAAATAAAGGAAGCTACTAAGCATGTTTCGTTTTCGAGTATGGGGGTTGATGTAGCCGATTTTAATAATGATGGATTAGAGGATATTGTTAGTTTGGAAATGTCTCCTGAAGACTATGTGAGGTCTAAAACAAATATGGCCTCAATGAATGTAAAACAATACGAAACATTAATTGATAAAGGTTTTCATAATCAATACATGCATAATTCATTACAATTAAATAGAGGAGATAATTTTTTTAGTGAAATTTCTCAATTAGCAGGGATAGCAAAAACAGATTGGAGTTGGGCTTGTTTAGCAGCAGATTTTGATAATGATGGTAAAAATGATATTTATGTAACTAATGGTTTTAAAAGAGATATTTGGAATAAAGACGCTAATAAAAAATACTTAGAATACAGTGAAAAAGGATTGCATAAAAACAAACCTAAAAATCAAATAATTAAGGAAATTGTTGATTTTTTTCCTTCTAATAAATTGTCAAATTACATGTATCGCAACCAAGGTTCACTTCAATTTGAAAATAAGAGTCAACAATGGGGTTTAGGCACGCCAAGCTTTTCAAATGGTGCAGCGTATGCGGATTTTGATAATGACGGTGATTTAGATTTAGTGGTAAATAATATTGACGATGAAGCGTTTATTTATAAAAACAATACAGAAAAAATATCGAAGAATAATTTCCTAAAAATTAAATTGAAAGGCCCAATTAAAAATGGCAATGGTTTGGGAGCAAAGGTGACCTTATATCATTCAGATAGCATTCAGTATAAGGATTTCAAAACGGTAAGAGGCTACTTGTCATCCGTTGAGCCGATGATGCATTTTGGGCTAGAGAAACTCAAAAAAATTGATTCTATTGAGGTGAAATGGTTGGACGGAAGTGTTAATAGGCTTTATGAAATTAGCGCAAATCAAATATTGAAAATTGATTACAAAGAGTCAACTAAAGACAAGGTTATAAAATTAGAGAAAACTCCATTGTTGAAAGAGGTTTCTGAGACTGCTTTTAATGGAGGAATAACTCATGTTGAAAATAGTTATGATGATTATAAGCATCAAATACTATTGCCGCACAAGTTGTCGACTTTGGGACCAGCTTTGGCATCAGGGGATTTTAATAACGATGGTTTAGAGGATTTTTATGTTGGAGGGGCAAAAGATTTTAAAGGCCGATTAATGGTGCAAACTGCAGGAGGAATGTTTAATGAGAGTAATCAAAAGGTGTTTGATGTTGATATTGGGTATGAAGATGTAGCGGCCCAATTTTTAGATGTTGACGGGGATAAAGATTTGGATTTATATGTGGTAAGCGGTGGAAATGAATGGGAGCGAGGAAGTGTTTATTATCAAGATAGACTTTACCTTAATGACAAAGGGAAGTTTGTTAAAAGCGATCAAATACCTTCGATTACTTCTAGTGGATCATGTGTGGTGTCCTTGGATTTTGATAATGATGGAGATTTAGATCTTTTTGTTGGTGCGAGGCATGTTCCAAGAGAATATCCAAAAGCACCGAAAAGTTATTTGTTAGAAAATGTTAAGGGTAATTATATTGATGCTACTTCAAAAGTAGCAAGTTCATTTGCGGATTTAGGTATGGTTACCTCAGCTGTAAAAGCAAATATTGATAACGACAATTTAGAGGAGTTAATTATTGTAGGTGAGTGGATGCAAGTAAGAGTATTTAAATGGGTGGTTAATAGGTATTTGGAGATTACGGGTAAAGTTGGATTGAGAGACACTTATGGATGGTGGAATACGGTTGTTGCAGATGATGTTGATGCCGATGGTGATATGGACTTAATAGTTGGTAATCTCGGATTAAATTATAAGTTTAAAGCAAGTCAAGAAAAACCATTTTATATATATGCAGACGACTATGATAAAAATGGAACTCAAGATGTATTTTTGGCTAAAGGGGTAAAAGGGAAAATAGTACCTATAAGAGGTAAAGAATGCTCCACACAACAGCTTCCTGGGTTGTCTAAAAAATTTAAGACTTATAATGAGTTTGCAAATGCCGATTTATTAGATATTATTGGAGAAGATCAAAGTAAATCAACTAAATATAAAGTATCACTTTTTTCAAGTGTTATTTTAATAAATACTGACGGTTTTTTTAAGATCAATAAACTTCCTGTTGAGACTCAATTTTCCACCGTTAATGGTATTGTTGTGGATGACTTTGATGGTGATAACATTAAAGATATTTTATTAGGAGGAAACCGTTTTAATGTTGAGGTAGAAACAACTCGTTCTGATGCTTCAATAGGGCTTTTATTACAAGGTAATGGAAAGGGCGATTTTAGGGCTTTGTCTCGGAAAGAAAGTGGTTTGTTTATTCCCGAAAATGTAAAAAATATGTTGCCTTTAAGCTTAGGTATTCAAAATAATAAAGGCATATTAATAGGGGTAAATAATGGATCGGTAAAACTTTACTCTAGTGATAAATACATTAAAAAAGACCGCTGAAATTGATTACAGCGGTCTTTTCTAATGTATAAATAATCAATTAAAACTTAAAAAACATCATTATTTTCTTTAAGCTTTTCGGTGTTTTCGACAAGCATAAGTTCGTCAATAATTTTTTGAATATCACCGTTTATTATGTTTTGTAAATCGTATAACGTTAAACCAATTCTATGATCGGTTACACGCCCTTGCGGGTAGTTATAGGTTCTAATTTTTGCAGAACGGTCACCGCTACTAACCATGCTTTTTCGTTTAGCAGAATCAGCTTCCATTTTTTTAGCTAATTCAATTTCGTATAGTCGCGAACGTAAAACCTTCAATGCCTTTTCTAAGTTTTTATGTGACGACTTTTGGTCCTGACAACTTACAATCATTCCTGTAGGTTCATGGTGTAGTTTAATTGCAGAATAGGTAGTATTTACAGATTGCCCTCCAGGCCCAGTTGATGTGGTACGTTCAATACGCACTTCAGTCATGTCTAATTCTACATCAAACTCCTCAGCCTCGGGAAGTACCATTACTGTAGCAGCACTAGTATGAACGCGCCCTTGAGTTTCTGTTTGCGGAACACGTTGTACTCGGTGCACACCAGCTTCAAATTTTAATGTTCCATAAACATCCTCTCCATTGACTTCAAAAATAATTTCCTTAAAACCTCCGCTGGTACCCTCACTTATATCAACAACACTGGTAGACCACCCTTTGCTACTACAATATTTTTCGTACATGCGGAATAAATCACCTGCAAAAATACTTGCTTCATCCCCACCTGTACCTGCCCTTACTTCAACAACACAGTTTTTAGCATCTTCAGGATCCTTGGGTACCAACATATGGCGAATTTTCTCCTCCATCTCAGGCAATGCTTGTTTAGCCTCATCTAGCTCTATTTTTGCCATTTCAACCATTTCGTCATCACTACCATCGGCAATAATTTCTTGAGCTTCAGTAAGGTTGTTTGTTAGTTGAATATACGTGTCACGTATATCCATTATGGCTTTTAAGTCTTTATATTCTTTATTTATCTTAACATAGCGCTTTTGATCAGAAATGATATCTGGTTGGATAATCAAATCAGTAATTTCATCAAAACGTTGTTTTACGATATTTAATTTATCTAGCATAATCTTATGAAAATAGAAACGCGAAGTTAGGGAATTCTAAAGACTTTTTAGAGCTTCTTTTAAGGTGGTTAAACCTTTACTTGCTCCTTCTTTAATTAATTTAATAGAGGGAGGTATCGATTCTGAAGGTTTAGGGTCGATATAAAAAACGGTTGCGTTATTGGGCGCAAATTGAAACAGGCTAGCTGCAGGATATACTTGTAAGGAGGTACCAATTATTACAACAATATCAGCCTTGTTTATAATTGAAACGGCAGTATCCAATAAAGGGACTTCTTCTCCAAACCATACGATATGGGGACGTAAGGGGTAGCCTTTTGGGTCGTAGTTTAAATGGTCTAAATCTTCATTCCAAGGAACAATATAATTCTCATCGACGGTACTTCGAGCCTTTTTTAATTCTCCATGTAAGTGGAGTACCGCTGAGCTTCCGGCACGCTCGTGCAAATCGTCAACATTTTGGGTTATGATGGATACCTTATATTCTTTCTCTAATTCGGCTAAAATAAGGTGGCCTTTATTGGGCTTAACTTCTTTTAGTTGACGCCTTCTTTGATTGTAAAATTCATAAACAAGTTTAGGATTTTTTTCAAAACCCGTTAATGTAGCTACATCCATTACATCGTGTCCTTCCCATAAACCGTCGGAGCCTCTAAAGGTGTTGATGCCGCTTTCTGCACTCATTCCAGCGCCCGACAAAATAACTAAATGTTTCATTGCTAATAAGTATATTGAATTATTTGCTAAATAGATTTTTAAGTTTAAGAAATAAGTTCAAGTTAGAGAATTTTATAGTAATATTATAAATCAAATTTGATATTAGATGAAGGCTGAGGAGCATTATGTAAACAGAAGTAATTGGTTAAGGGCTGCGGTATTAGGGGCTAACGATGGAATTTTATCTACAGCTAGTGTTATCATTGGAGTAGCTGCAGCTAGTGATCTTAAAGACCCTATTGTATTGGCAGGAGTAGCTGCGTTAGTTGCAGGCGCACTTTCTATGGCTGCAGGGGAATATGTTTCTGTAAGTTCGCAATCCGATATTGAATTTGCAGATATTGAGAGAGAACAACAAAGCTTGCAAGAAAACCCGGATTATGAACTTGAAGAACTTGCAAAAATCTATGAATTACGAGGGTTGCATCCTAGCACAGCTTTACAAGTAGCCAAGGAATTAACGGAGCACAATGCATTAGGAGCGCATGCTAGAGATGAATTAGGAATAAATGAAATGACAAAAGCAAATCCACTACAGGCTGCTTTCGCTTCAGGAGCAGCGTTTGTTTTTGGAGGAGTTTTGCCAGTGCTTGTGGCTATAGTATTTTCTGTAGAACAAATGGTTTATGTACAATACGTATTTGCGCTTTTATTTTTAATCATATTAGGAGCTATATCAGCAAAAACAGGCGGCTCCAATATTTGGAAAGCTATTTTAAGAATCACCTTTTGGGGTACTGCTGCTATGGGGTTAACAGCGTTTATCGGGTATTGGTTTGATGTTAATGTGAATTAATTTCAGGCATTAAAATAATATCAATACAATTGAATTTTGATAAGCTAGATTTTAGCTTTATCTAAAAAATTAAGAGCTGTTAAAATATACTTAAACACGGTTAGGTTAATAGTATTACTATTAATTTAGCTTATTGCAATTATGGGTAATATACAAGTACATATTGAAATCCACGAAGGGCTTTATACTAAAAATCCTGACTCTTCAAAATTAGGTCAAAAAATCATTTCTAAAAGTATAGAAATGATTGATGAGTTAGGTTTTGAATGTTTTACTTTTAGAAAGTTAGGGGTTGAAATAGGTTCCAACGAAAGTTCAATATACAGGTATTTTGAAAGTAAACATGCATTGTTAGTTTACCTAGTAAATTGGTATTGGAGCTGGATAGAATATCGATTGGTTTATAAAACCACAGATTTAAAAAGCCCTCATGATAAATTAAACAAAGCAGTTGAATTACTTACAGAAACGGTCACTGAAGACAATTCGTTTTTGTACATAAATGAAACAAAACTTCATCAAATTATTATTAAAGAATCGTCAAAGGCATACTACACTAAAGATGTTGATAAGGAAAACGCTAAAGGTTTTTATAAAACATATAAGCGTGTTGTTGAAATAGTAAGTGATTTTGTTTTAGCAATAAACCCAAATTTTGAATTCCCTCATATGCTAGTATCAACTATCATAGAAGGGGCGCAACACCAACGTTATTTTTCAAAGCATTTACCAGCTTTAACCGATCATCAGGAGGGGAAAAATAATATTCTTCGTTTTTATTTAGGAATGATTAACAAAACAGTTAATTAATGAATGCAGCTAAAACGACATATCAGTTTATAGTGAAATCAATCGTAATAATTATTGGTTTTTTAGTGTTGGTTTTACAGCCATTATTAGTTACTGTAAATTTGATATCAAATTCAAAACACAAAATTTGTTTTGTAGATTTTGATAGTGATGGTAAAGAAAAGCAAGAGCAAGATTTTAATGAGGATTATTTGTTTGTTGAGACCGAATTGTTTTTATTAGTGAAGCACATAACTGTTCGTTCAAAGATTTGTCCTAAAATGAAAATATCATATTCAAATTTTATTTCTGAAGTCGTAATTCCTCCCCCAAAAGTTGTCTAATTTTATCGGATTAATTTTATTATAGACAATCAGAATGTCACATTTTTCAATATATTAAGTTTTCATTTTATGAAAGAAATTATGTCACCTTGGCAACGTTTTATAAGCCTGTTGCAATTAGATAAAAGAGACATTAAACAAATATTTTATTATGCTATTTTTTCAGGTTTGGTAGCCCTAACCTTACCGCTAGGTATACAAGCAATTATCAATTTAATTCAAGGGGCTCAGATTTCCTCGTCATGGATTGTTTTAGTGGTGTTGGTTACTATTGGGGTAGCATTTCAAGGGGCTTTGCAAATAATGCAAATACGCGTAATGGAAAGTATTCAGCAAAAGATTTTTGCAAGATCTTCGTTTGAGTTCGTATACCGATTTCCTAAAATTAAAACTAGCGAATTGTATAAGTATTATCCGCCAGAACTAGCCAATCGTTTTTTTGATACACTTACCGTTCAAAAAGGATTGTCTAAAATTTTAATAGGTTTTCCAACAGCATTTTTACAAATTATATTTGGTTTGATATTGCTTTCGTTTTATCACCCATTTTTTATTATTTATGGCTTTTTGTTAATATTTTTAATTTACGTTCTTTTTAAATTTACAGCTCAAAAAGGTTTAGATACCAGCTTAAAAGAATCAAAAATAAAATATAAAGTAGCGCATTGGATTCAAGAGGTAGCTCGTTCTTTAATGAGTTTTAAGCTTTCGGGAAACACTAATCTTGCGATGCATAGAAATAATCAATATACCGAAGAGTATTTAGAGGCAAGAGAAAATCATTTTCGAATTTTGATTTTTCAATATTTACAAATGATTGGTTTCAAAATTTTAGTAACCGCTGGTTTGTTGATAATAGGGGGGTTGTTAGTATTAAATCAGCAAATGAATATTGGGCAGTTTGTAGCCTCTGAAATTATCATACTATTAGTATTAGGTTCTGTAGAAAAACTAATAACAGGCTTAGAAACCTTTTATGATGTATTAACTTCATTAGAAAAAATAGGACAGGTTGTAGATAAAGAATTAGAACCTCAAAAAGGAGTAAACCCTTTTGAAACGGAACAAGATTTATGCGTGGAAGTGGAAAGTTTAGGTTATAAAAATTTTGATGGAACTACTATTTTAGATAACATAAACTTACACATAAAAAAAACGGATAGGATCCAGCTTAAAGGAACTTCAAGCTCTGGAAAGGCAGCACTTTTGAAAATTTTATCGGGGATTTTAACACCTACATCAGGAACTTTGTACATAAATCATAATTCGATGAAAGGTATTTGGCCTAATAAATATAGGTGCAATATTGGCCAAGTATTACCCGATCAATTGCCTTTTGAGGGGACTATACTTGAAAATATAACATTTGGTAATCCAGATATTCCAAGAGATCGTTTAAATGATATTTTACACAATATAGGTTTGCTCCCTTTTGTGAAAAAACAAGCAAAAGGATTAGATACCATATTATATTCAGGAGGTCACGATATACCCCATACGGTGTCTAGACGTATTATTTTAGCTAGAGCAATAATTAATAACCCCAAATTATTACTATTAAAGGATCCTTTAGAACATTTTGAGGCACAGGAAACGATGGCAATTGTTAAGTATTTAACCGATGAGAAGCAACCTTGGGCCATAGTTGTTAGTAGTAAAAACCCTATTTGGGAACAAAGTTGTAACGGTTCAGTAGAGATCGTTAAAGGAACACTTAAATATTAGAAAATGCTAAATATTTCAAATAACAAGGTAAATGCTGAAAAAGCCTTACGAGGATATAACGCATTTGAGAAATTGTTCAATAAAAGTTACTATAAAAGGTTTAATAAATTTTTGCTAATATTTGCTATAGTAGGGATTGTTTTTTTATTTCTTCCTTGGACGCAAAATGTTACGGGTAACGGCTATTTAACAACACTAACTCCTGGGCAAAGGCCACAAACCATTCAGTCACCTATACCGGGAAGGATTGAACAGTGGTACGTAAGAGAAGGCGATTATGTAGAAAAAGGAGACACTATAATATTTATTTCTGAAATTAAAAATGAATACCTCGATCCAAAATTGGTAGAACGTACCCTAGCGCAGCGCGATGCTAAAAGTAGATCGGTAAATTCTTACGGGAATAAAGTTGTTGCTTTAAATAATCAAATACAGGCTCTAAACCGAGAGCGAAAGCTTAAAATTCAACAAGCAGAAAACAAATTAAAACAAGATAAATTTAAAGTAATTTCCGATAGTATAGATTTACAAGCAATACGTAACAATACTAAAATTGCACAAACGCAATATGAACGTGCTTTAATTTTAAATGGTGAAGGTTTAAAACCTTTAACCGATGTGGAAGCTAAAAGATTAAAGCTTCAGGAAATGAATGCAAAGCTAATTTCCCAAGAAAATAAGTTGCTTACTAGTAAAAATAAAGTAATCAATTCGATTGTAGAAATTAGCCGTACTTCGGCAAGTTTTGCTGATAAAATAGCCAAAGCTCAAAGTGACCGTTCTACAGCAGAGTCCAATCAATATGATGCTGAAGCCCAAGTTAGTAAATTGAACACGCAATCGGTAAATTACCAATTGCGAAATAATATGTATTACATAAAAGCTCCGCAAAGTGGATATATAAATAAAGCATTGAAAACGGGTATTGGAGAGACTTTTAAGGAAGGGGAACAATTAGTAGGTATTATGCCTGCCGAATATGATTTGGCAGTAGAAACTTTTGTAGATCCTATTGATTTACCATTAATACATTTGGGTGAAAAAGTGCGAATTCAGTTTGACGGTTGGCCAGCAATATTTTTTAGTGGTTGGCCCAATGCTTCATTTGGTACTTATGCAGGTGAGGTAGTAGCCGTAGAGACTTTTATAAGTCAAAACGGAAAATTCAGAATATTAATAGCACCAAGTTCAAAAGAAAAAAAACACGATTGGCCTAAAAACATTAGGGTAGGTTCAGGTGCTTATACTATCGCATTATTGGAAGATGTCCCTGTATGGTATGAAATATGGCGAAGGCTAAATGGCTTTCCTGCGAATTATTACACTCCCGAGGGAAAAGAAGTAAAATCCTCTAAAAGTAAAAAGAAATGAAAATAATTAAATATATAGTATCCGGTTATATGCTATTGTTTTCGTTTGTAACTAACGCTCAAGCTAACTTAATTGAAAATATAAAAGTATTAAGTTATGAAGAGTATATTGGCTTTGTCAAAAAGTACCATCCCATAATTAAACAAGCAAATTTAGTGTTAAGCAATGGAGAGGCAAAGTTATTAAAATCAAGAGGGGGGTTCGATCCAAAGATTGAGGTAGATTACAGTGCTAAAGATTTTAAAGACCTTAATTACTATGATATTTTTAATGCAACTTTTAAAGTACCTACATGGTATGGGGTAGAGTTTAAGGCAAATTATGAAGAAAACACAGGAGTGTTTTTAAATGCTGAGCGCAATGTGCCAGAAGAGGGATTATACAGTGCAGGGGTTAGCGTAGATGCTTTAGAAGGTTTTCTGATAAACGATAGAATGGCAACACTTAAAAAAGCTAAGCTTTTTTTGAAACAAAGTGAAGCTGATAGAAATTTAGTGATTAATGATTTGTTATTTGAAGCTACGAAAGCCTATTTTGAATGGATAAAAGCAACGAATGAAGAACAAATATTTAGTAGTTTCTTAGGAAACGCAGTTACTCGTTTTAAGGCAACAGTCAGGGGTGTGGAAACAGGTGATAAAGCGGCTATTGATTCTGTAGAATCAAAAATTACTATTCAAAATAGAGCTTTAAATAAAGAAGCGGCATCTTTAAAACGAATACAGTCTATATATAAGGTAAGTAATTATTTATGGGTAAACGATATACCGTTACAAATAGAAGAGGATATTGTTCCTAGTAAGCCATCGGTATTAGTTATTGAATCTGCATTAGCAATGCAAGATTTAAAAGAAGGTGAGTTTAATTTGGAAAATCACCCCAAACTACTTTCTTTAGGATATAAGATAGATGGCTTGGATGTGGATAGAAGACTGAAGCTGAATAAACTACTACCAAAACTGAATTTTAATTATAATTTTATAAGTGCAACCCCTGATCAAGTTGATACTTTTAATTCTAACGAGTATAAATCAGGCTTTAGTTTTAGTACTCCTTTGTTTCTTAGAAAAGAGCGAGGAGATTTAAAAGTAGCAAAATTTAAACTTCAAGATGCTAATTTTGAGCGTTTGTCTACCGAACTTAAAATTAGGAATAAAGTAAATATGGCTTATGCTGAAATTAATTCACTGAATACTCAAATTAAAATGGTTAACGAAGTGTTAGCTAATTACAAAATAATGGTGAATGCTGAAGAGCGTAAGTTTTTCTTAGGCGAAAGTTCTTTGTTTTTGGTAAATTCGCGTGAATCAAAATTAATAGATGCTCAATTAAAGCAAAATAAAATTCAAATTAAGCTATTAAAATCTCGTGCAAAATTGTTTCACACTTTAGGGATTAATCCTATGTTGAGATAATTTTTTCTGTTTTCTTAAACATTTCGAATTGGGGAACGTAGGCTAAGTGATTAATTTTGATTAAGCACTGAGCCATAATTTTACATTTTGATTCTTTTTATTATAAACCCAAGTCTTTTGGTTTGGCTACAGGGTAAATAAATACAGTTTATTTGAATAGGCTTAAGTTGCATTATCTGCTACATATAAAGCTGTTAAACGTTTTTTAAATTCAATTTCTTTTTTTGACACGAATACATATTGTCTTTTTTGAAGTAAATAAAAATAAGAAGCCCTTAAAGATTTAATGTTAATTTTTTAAACATTATGTAATTCTATTATCACTGTGATTTTTGATGATTGTGTGTTTTTTAGCTAAAGCATTATTTAAATCACTGTTTAGAATTGTTTGGTTGGTAACTATCCTTCACTTCCCGTATGCATAGCTTCCTTTAATGATTTTATCAAATCATAACTCTTGATAGTTGAAGCAATAATCTTTGTTTAATACTATAATATTTCCTGTATAAGCAGACAAAATCTAATCATATTCTTCAAATTACTATCATAGGTTTTAATAAGATGTTAGAAATTAAAACAACAGGTTGCAGCAATTATTATTTTCATTAATAACGTTTTACAACATTAATATAATTTGTAAAAAACACCTTTTATACAATAAATCATTTCTACAGCGCTTAGCCTAGTATTTTGCAGTTATTCTGAAAAAAGAGGTATTTAAACGGGTTTTTTTTTGAATTGTATTTTATTTAGTGGTATGTTTATAACTTGTTAATAAGTTTAGATTTAATTTTGTTATTAATAAAATTTTAAGAATTTGTTTTTTGCTTTTTTTTCTTAAAATTTTGTAAGTCAACATAATACTATGGAAGAAAAATACGTTTTTATTTTTAAAAAATATTTAAGAAACTTATCATTAATCGTAATGTTGAGCATTGGTTTTTTTGTGTCAGCTCAGCAAACACAAACTACTGCTGAGATACAATCTCAACCAGGGTGTGCAAATATGCCGCAATCTGCAATAAATTCTTTTTTTAATCCAATACAACCTGGAAACGGGAATCCTGGAGATTTAGGTATAGGTAATAGAATTTTTCAAATAAATGCTGAAACCCCAGAAGGAGATGCTGACCCTACTTTATATATTGCTGTGCCTGCAGGAGGAGATCAAACTTTAGATCAAAACTCAATTTATTGTGCCGAAGGAGAAGGGCCTGATTTTGCTTTCGAATTTGTAATTCCTGAGAACGAGAGAGAAACTTGTTCTGAAGCTCTAATTTCAATTAGTACGATAGGGGATTTTAATAGTGGTACAGAATGGGTTGCTGTATTTAATGAGTTTAATGAAATTATAGGTTGTATTGCTCCAAACGGATTAGCAGAATGTAATAATTCTATTTTTGGAGGGTCTCCACCGGTCAATTCTGTTACGGTAAGGCTAAATGGAGATGATATAACGGCAATGTCTGGAGATGGAGTCGTTCGATTAGAAGTACACTCTATTGGAGGTGGGGCTCGTAACTCTAGTGATGAGACAGACAATGTTTGTGGTGCAAATTGTATTCGTATTGATGAAGCACGTTGGAGAGTTGTTTTTGCACCAGAAGTGAACACACCTATTACCGTTCCAGATTTATGTCCAGGGGATAGTGCTCAAATTACAGTGGATGCTTCTAGCCCTAGTAGTTTACCAATTAATTTTAATTGGAGTGTGGTTTCTGGAGATGTAACACTTTTGAATGCTAATACGCAAAACCCTACAGTTGTAGCTGGTAATTCTGCGGGTCAATATGAATTAGATGTAGAACTTTCTTATGATAACGAGCCTGGCTGTACGCGAACAACATCAGCTTCGGCAACTGCAGGTGTTTTTCCTTTACCAATGGCCACGACGACGGATATTGTCCAGTGTGAACAGATGCCTTTGCAGACCCTGAACGCAAATATGGGTATTTCTCCAGAACCAAATGTTTCGATACAATGGTTTGATTCGCCTGTTGGTAGAATGGTTGTTACTAATCCAATTTTAAATGAAATCGGCTCTATCTCATATTTTGCTGAATTAACAAATAATGACACAAGCTGTACAAATCCGACTCGTTTTGAAGTTCGTTTAGAAATTATATCACCACCTTTTCCTAATTTTATGGAAACCGTATGCTCTGGTGAATCAACTAATATAGGTATCGGTTCTTTCATGTCAACCTACACGGTCTCATCTTCTGATCCTAGTAATGTACCTGCGAATCAAAATAATAGGCTTAGTCCTCAAGCAGCTAATATTAGGGACTCTTACATAAACGAAACAGGAGCACCGGTTACCATAACTTACGATGTTACTTTTGTAGACCCGACTCCCGATGCGGCTTGCGATGGAGAAATGTTTCAAGTTTTAGTCACGGTTAATCCACAACCTACCGTATCGAGTACCTTAGATACAACTGTTTGTAGTGATAATCCGATAGAATTAATGCTAGATACAAACCCAGCAAGTGTTGCTGCTTTTAATTGGGATATCACAAATATAGTGGTGGATCCGGCATTAATGGCTAATGGTAATAATGCCTCTACAGGATCGGGCTTGGCTTCTAATGCTATAGTCAACGATTCGTTTATGAATACCACAAGTAATCCGCTGGCTGTTGAATATACTGTAGTTCCTAATTCGTCACAAAATTGCTTAGGAAATCCTGAAACAATAACCGTGACGATTAACCCTATTCCGACTGTTAGTGTAGGAGCTGATATAGCTGAGATTTGTTCCGATGGAATGTATACGGTGACAGGAGGTACATCAACTAATGGTTCTGTGTTGTGGACAACTTCAGGGTCTGGTGTATTTAATAACAGTACATTAGAGAATCCCATCTATACACCAAGTGATCTTGATGCTAATGCAGGAATAGTGACACTTACAAAGACGGTTATGGGGATGGACGCCTGTGTAGGGACAAATATCTCAGATACTGTAGCACTTACAATTAATGAATCACCAACGGTAGAAGCTGGCGAAGCGGTAACACTTTGTAACAACTTTGGAAGCTATACTTTAGTAGGTTCTAGCTTTGGTGGTGGTGCTACCCAGGCGACTTGGTCTATTACTACCAATCCTGGTGATGGTATGTTGGGTGAAACATCAGCAACAATAAACCCTAATGCAGTTACATTCACAGCAACAGAAGCGGGAATTTACGTATTAACCCTTACTACAGATGCACCAAACTTTTGTGATCCTGCAACAGATACAGTAACAATAATAATTCCAGATGTTCAAGTAGATGCAGGCCCAGATCAAACAATAGTCTGCGAAGGTACGCCTACAACATTATCGGCAACTGCTATCGGAAACGGAATCACTTATGATTGGGATGTACCTGGTGTACCTGATGTTCAATCGCCTGTTTTTACACATGTACTCCAAGGAGATGCCACTGAAAATATAAACTATACCGTAACCGTAACCGACGAAAATGGTTGTACAGCCTCAGATGTTGTTCGGGTTACATATTTTAGCACACAAGATGTTACGTTTACAACGACAAATGCAACTTGCGGTTTGGATAATGGTTCTATAACATTTTCATTTTTTGATAATATTGTAAGAACAAATATTGAATTTAGTTTAGATGGAGGAGCAACTTACATAGCACCTGCTCCAAGAGACGATAGTGGTAGTGTAACTTATGATTCATTAGCTCCCGGAGCTTATGAAATATTTACCCGATGGGGCAACGATCAATGTCCTATGGATTTAGGAATCGTAAATATAGAAACTGAACCAGATGTTGTACCAATTGCAGGTACATTAAGTGGTACAACAATAATTTGTTCCAATCAAACAACAACAATTACAACAGATGGAGAAGCTGGTGGTGTGTTTACCAGTTCCAATGAAAGTGTTGCAACAATAGATAGTATATCTGGCTTAGTTATCCCTTTAACTTCTGGACAAATAACGATTACTTATACTATAGGTGATAGTGGTTGTCCAGATGCAACAAGCTCGATAAGCCTTACTATTAATGAATTACCTACTGTTGAGGCTGGAAATGCCGTAACACTTTGTAACGACTTTGGAAGCTATACTTTAGCTGATGCTAGCTTTGCTGGCGGAGCAACAGAAGCGACTTGGTCAATTACGACCAATCCAGGAAGTAACGGATCTATTACACCCGCAACAGCATCCTCTTCTCCCGAAACAGCTGTCTTTAGAGCAACAGCAGCAGGGGTTTATGTATTGACATTAACCACAGATGCGACAGCACCGTGTACACCAGCAACAGACACCGTAACCATTACTATTGAACAAGCTCCTACCGTACAAGCAGGTCCAGATACGGCAGCGATTTGTTCTAATGAGATGTACATGGTAACAACTGGCGCATCTAGCAACGCAACTGTATTATGGACAACAAGTGGTTCGGGATCTTTTAATGATGCCACGGCTGAAAATCCTAATTATACACCAAGTGCTTTAGATATATCAGCAGGAAATGTAACCCTTACTAAAACAGCTTCCACAACGGGTGCATGTTCAGGGTCTAGCGCTGTAGATACGGTAGCTCTTACTATTAATGAATTACCTACGGTAGAAATAAACGCTCCAGCAAATGTGTGTACAGGAGAAACGCCATTAGACTTAACAGCAGTTGTGAGTCCAGATTTCTCAACTGGAGGAATAGGAACTGATATTACTATCGATGGAGTGTCTAATACAACATTCGATCCTTCAGTAGAATCTCCTGGAGACCATATAATTGAGTATGTTTATTTTAACCCTACCACGGGCTGTACTAATTCTGCTTCAGTAACTATTACAGCTTGTGCTCCACAATTAGAACTTGTAAAAACAAGTGCTTATAGTGATACCAACGGTGATGGTTTTGTAAGTCCTGGCGATCAAATTACCTATACTTTTGTAGTAACCAATACAGGTAATGTAACGGTAAGTTCTATAAACATAGAAGATAGTTTGTTAACACCTAGTTTGGTGGGAACTATTACAAGTTTAGCGCCTAATGCGAATCAAACACTTTCAGCAACTTATGCTATAACGCA
>CANNCQ010000008.1 GCA_947503135.1 uncultured Aquimarina sp.
TTGATAATCCAGTAACCATTTTTGCTAAAAAAGTAAACGAAATTAACTTTTTGCACTTATGACTTGAATGCAGGAAATATTAAATATTTAGAGGAATAAAATTATTTTTTGAATTCTATAATATAGTACTTTCTATCTTTGTTATGTAAGTAACTTAGGTAGTGACTGCCATTGTGAAAAAACACATTTTTTAATTTCATACTCGGGAAAACAGAACTATTACTTTCATTTTGATTTAATTTAGAGTAGCCTTGATTTTTAAATTTTTTTTCAAAACTTTTTATCTTATCAAAAATATTTTTCTTTTTATCTCCTTTTACATGATTGAAATCTTTGTCGAACAAGCAGTCTATGTAGGTAGATTTAGATGAGGTGTATCCACCATAAGCAGCATAGGTGGGGTTAAATGTTGCTGTAAGTCCAGTGTATGTTAAAGAGCCTAAAGGCCCTCCAAATGCTCCGAATGCAGCACCGTTTCCTCTTTTTATTTCAATATAACTTCCCAAAGTTATTTGAGTTGAGTCATGATAGTCATAAGCAGAAATTCCAGTATTACCACGGGAAATTTTCCTTAAAAATTTAGAAGTCTTTTCAAGTTCTCTAACTCTACCTTCAGCAAATATGGAGGCTCCTCCCTCTTGTATAATTGGTCCATTCTTAAAGGTGATACTATCTTCCTTTTTCAAAGTAATTTCTTTGATTAAACTTTTGTCGGTAGCGTTTTTTGCAGAAAAAAACATTTTAGAATTATCTACAGAAATTTGATATAAAGTATTCTTGTGGAGGAAAGAATTATGATTGTAAAAGCTTTCGTAAGAATTTACTTTAGAAAAAAGCTTCTTTTTTTCAAATAGAGAAGTTGTTGCTGTAAATTCAGGAACTTTAACTCTAACTAAACGCGTGTATTCTTTTTCCGAATCAAAAGTGAAAATTAATTCGTTTTCGGTTTGATATAACTTGTTTTTCTTAGAAGTATTATCAATAGCATTAGGGCTATTAGCATCTATCTTTGTAAGATTTCCAACCCTTGATAGCCCTGAGGCAATTAGTAGAATACTAGATACTTTCTTTTTCAAGCCATTTAGCTCATAAGTAATGTCGGCAAAGGAAACTGTGTGCTTTTTAAAAGTGTTATTGTTTAAAGCATAAAAATTAACATCGTCTGTTTTTTTATTAACAGTCATTAAGTAGAAGACTCCGTTTTGAGTAATCCCTTCAACGTATTTTTCTTTATTAAATTTGAAAATTAAGTTTTTTTGAAAAATCTTATTATTGTTGAAATTGAATGATAAGATTCCAAATTTTTTCTTGTAACTATCCGAGAAGATAATGCCATAACTGTTGTCGTCATTAATTTGATAACCAATAAAACTCCTAAAAGTAGACTCTAATCTATCCGTGGTAAGAGTACTTTTTATATTCATTTCCGAATCTAATAAATAAACGGAAGTTTTATTTTTATCCTCTATTAAAATAACAAGTTCACCCGTGTTTGGATTTGAAATTGATAACGACTCTTTGCTTCCGTAGGACTTAGCTTTATAATTTAAATCGAAATTAGCAACTTGCTTTTGAGCTAAAGCGGAAGTTATAAAACTAAGAATAAGTAAAAATGAGAAAATTCGTGTCATTTGTCTTTAATTTATATTAACTAATAGCAGCGCCAGGGCTTACACCATCCTCATCAGGGTTTACAAAAACAAGCTTTCCGTTTGGTGTTTCAGTCATTAAAATCATTCCTTCACTATCCACCCCTCTTAAAGCTCTAGGAGCAAGATTAACAAGCACACTTACTTGTTTTCCCACAATAGCTTCAGGAGCAAAATGTTCGGCAATACCTGATACTATGGTGCGTACATCAATACCAGTGTCGACCTTTAAAACTAATAATTTTTTAGCTTTAGGCATTTTTTTAGCTTCCAATATAGTTCCTGTGCGAATGTCTAATTTTGAAAAATCCTCAAAAGTACAAATGTCTTTTTGTGGTTCAACTTCTTTAGCAGCCGCTTCATTAGCTTTTTTAGTGTCTTCTAGTTTTTGAAGTTGCGCTTCAATAGTAGCGTCTTCAATTTTACTGAATAATAGCTCTCCTTTATTAATTTGATGTCCGCTAGGTAAAAGCGTATCTGCAGTTACAATGTCATTCCATTTTACAAAGCCTTCATCAATAGCTAACATATGTTTCAGTTTAGCTGCTGTAAAAGGAAAGAAAGGTTCTGATAAAGTAGCTAAAGCCGAAGCAATTTGTAAGGCAACATACATTATGGTTTTGGTACGTTCTTCATCTACTTTAACTGTTTTCCAAGGTTCTAAGTCTGCCAAATATTTATTTCCTAAACGCGCAACATTCATTAGCTCTTGAGATGCTTCACGGAAACGGTAGCGCTCAATAGAGCTAGCAATTACGGCAGGGTAGGCCTTTAGTTTTTCCAAAGTTTCAATATCAATAGCCTCCAATGTAGTTGGAGTAGGTATTACCCCGTTGTAGTATTTATGAGTTAAAACAACAGCTCTATTAATAAAATTTCCGAATATGGCTACAAGCTCACTATTGTTTCTGGTTTGAAAATCTTTCCAAGTAAAATCGTTGTCTTTAGTTTCTGGGGCATTTGCAGTAAGCGCATAACGCAATACATCTTGCTGACCAGGAAAATCTTCTAAATATTCGTGTAGCCAAACAGCCCAGTTTTTTGAAGTCGATAATTTATTGCCTTCTAAATTCAAAAATTCGTTAGCAGGTACATTTTCAGGTAAAATATAAGTACCTTCTGCTTTAAGCATACTAGGGAAAATAATACAGTGAAATACAATATTATCCTTACCTATAAAATGCACTAATTTAGTATCGTCTTTTTTCCAATAGTCTTCCCAGTTTTTGCCTTCTTTTTCAGCCCATTCCTTAGTAGAGGAAATGTACCCAATTGGAGCGTCAAACCATACATATAGTACTTTTCCATCAGCTCTATCTACAGGAACAGGAATTCCCCAATCTAAATCGCGAGTTACTGCACGGGGTTTTAAACCATCGTCTATCCACGATTTACATTGTCCGTAAACGTTAGTTTTCCAATCTTTTTTATGGCTTTCTAAAATCCATTCTTTTAAGAAATCCTCGTACTGGTCCAAAGGTAAAAACCAGTGTTTGGTACTTTTTGTAATAGGTTCAGCTCCTGAAATTGTTGATTTCGGATGAATTAAATCGGTAGCATTTAAAGAACTTCCACATTTTTCACATTGATCGCCGTATGCTTCTTCGTGATTACATTTAGGGCAAGTACCCGTTACAAAACGATCGGCTAAAAACTGTTTAGCTTCAGGATCGTATAATTGCTCGGTGACTTCTTCTATAAACTGCCCCGCATTATGCATTTTTTGAAAAAAATCCGATGCGGTTTCATGATGAATTTTATTTGAAGTTCGCGAATAATTATCGAACGAAATCCCAAAATCTTCAAAAGAATCTTTAATAATGTTATGGTATTTATCGATAATTACCTGTGGTGAAACACCTTCCTTTTTGGCACGCATAGGTATCGCCACTCCATGCTCATCACTACCACCAATAAGAACCACGTCTTTGTCAGTTCCGCGTAAATAACGGGCATAAATATCTGCGGGTACATAAACACCAGCCAAGTGGCCAATATGTATAGGTCCGTTAGTGTAAGGTAGTGCTGTGGTAATCGTATATCTTTTTGGCGTGCTCATAATGGTATATCAATAAAGGCGCAAATTTAGGAAAAAGCTTTCGCTTTTTAGCAGTAAGCGATAAGCTATAAGCAGTAAGCTTTTGTTATTTTTACTAAAACTTTTTAAAATGGATACTCCTTTTAGCCCCAATCCCATAGCCCCATTGAAAAAGGGAGATACGATTGCTATAATTTCAACGGCTCGAAAAATTAGCGTTAATGAGCTTCGACTAGGAATACAATGGGTGGAGAATTTAGGTTTTAAAGTCCTTTTAGGAAAAACTGTAGGGGAAGAGAGCTATCAATTTGCAGGTACGGATGCAGCACGTACTGCCGATTTACAAGCAATGATTGATAATAAAACAGTAAAAGCGATTTGGTGTGCACGAGGAGGATATGGCACGGTAAGAATTATTGATAACATTGATTTTTCTTCATTAAAAAAACAGCCTAAATATATTATAGGGTATTCGGATATTACGGTATTGCATTCGCATTTACATACACTTGATATGACTACTGTACATGCGCCTATGGCTTTTGATATTTCAAAGGCTACCGTGGAAGCTCAAGAATCGTTTAAAAAAGTATTGTTAGGAAAAGCAACGACATATTCGTTTCCGTCTACGCGGGAAAATATACAAGGTAAAGCTCAGGGAATGGCTGTTGGTGGGAATCTTTCGATTTTGTATTCCTTATGCGGGTCTGCGTCGGCAATTGATACCAGAGGGAAAATTTTGTTTTTAGAAGATTTAGATGAAT
This sequence comes from uncultured Aquimarina sp., assembly GCA_947503135.1. Taxonomy (GTDB): domain Bacteria; phylum Bacteroidota; class Bacteroidia; order Flavobacteriales; family Flavobacteriaceae; genus Aquimarina. Next base: position 4,452 of record CANNCQ010000008.1, read on the forward strand.
ATTTATATCATATTGATCGTATGCTTCAAAATTTAGATCGCAATGGAATATTTAAAGATTTAGCAGGTTTGGTAATTGGGGCAATGAGTAATATGCACGATAATACCGAGCCTTTCGGTTATACGGTAACAGAAATGATTTTAGAAATAACGGCTAAATATAATTACCCAGTAGTATTTGATGCTCCATTTGGACATATCGCAGACAATAGAGCGGTCGTTTTTGGGAAGGAAATGACTTTGAGTGTTAATGAAGATTTAGTTACGGTAATACAGTAATTAACAAGCTTGGTTTAAACGACTAAACTCTTTTTTATGCTTCGCGAAGCAAATAAAGAAGCTAAGCAACCCAAAACAAGTAAGGTGGTGAGTACGATAAGCACTGTGAGCGCACTTAGCTTTACAGGGTAGGCAATGTCGTAGGTAATCATAATTAGTCCATATTTTTGTTGTAAATAAAGAATAATCAAAGCCACACTAACACCAATTCCGCCCCCAATTACTGTCATTAACATTCCTTGTAAAAAGAATATCTTACGAATATTAGAAACCGTTGCACCAATTTTATAAAGGGTTTGTAGATTTTTCTTTTTGTCAATAATCATCATAATCATTGATCCAATTAGGTTGAATAAAGCTACAATTAACACTAGTGTAGATACCGAATATGCCATAAGGTTTTCACTTTTAAGCATTTTGTAAGTGGCTTCGTTTAACTGCGCTCGGTTTTTGATATAAACAGAATTATTAAAAATTTCCAAAAGCTGTTTGCGTACTTCGTCTTCGTTCGCTTTTGGATGTAATTTTAATTCAATATTTGAAACTTTATCCACGGAGAGGTTTAATAGTTTTCGAGCTAAATCAATATGAGCAAACACATATTTATCGTCCATTTCGCTGGTGAGTTGGTAAATTCCACTAACACGAACACTTTCGCTCATAAAAGCATTTATAGGGTTGGTAATTTGACCTTTTCCTGCCTTGGGCATGTACAAATCCAAAGGGTTTACAGTATTGTTAATTCCGAGACTTAAAGAATTACTTATTTGATCTCCTATGACCACCGTATATTTATTGTCAAAATCCCAATCGCCATAGGCTATAATACTATCGGTTGGGATAACGCTACTGTAATTTTTGCTAATACCTTTTATATTGGCGTATTGCTTTTTGTCTTTATAATTTAAAAAAACTTGATTTTCTACAATTTCCGCCAAATTAGCTACGTCATCTAAACTCGAAATTTCTATTTTCTGTTGTTCAGTTAAGCTAAAAAATTTTCCAGTAGACGGAAACACTTTCAGTTGGGGATCGGTAATCGAAGTAAACTGTAAATGCAATTCTTTAAGACCGCCAAAAGCAGAGAGTACGATGGTTAAAATTAAAGCGCCAATAATAATACCAAGCATAGCAATACCAGTAATGATATTGATGGCGTTGGTACTTCCCTTCGAAAATAAATACCGCTTAGCGATGTACAACGAAAAGTTCAATAGGTTTATTTCTTTTTACGCTTTTCTAATAAACTGCGATCTAATATAGGATTTTCTTCTCCTTTTATAGCTTCATCTAGCTTGTCAATATATTCTAAAGAATCGTCTACAAAATACTCTAAGGCAGGCATACGGCGCAATTGATTTTTAGTCTTTAAAGCTACTTGATGCTTAATTTGCGTTCCTACGGATCGTACTTCTGTTAAAATATTTTGAGCTTCGCTATGTGGAAATACACTCATGTATACTTTAGAGACCGATAAATCGGTAGTAACGGTTACTTTAGTAACCGATACCATAATGTTTCCTCTGCCAGAATCTCTCAAAGCTTGGCTAATAACATCTGCTATATCTTTTTGTAATACCCCTGATATTTTTTTCTGTCTGTTTGTTTCCATAGTGCAAAAGTACGCTATTTAGTGGCACTAATAAAAAAAGCCGTAATTCGTGAGCATATTATTTGGAAGCTTTGCGGCAATTATATACATTTGCAAACCGAATTTTATATCAGTTTTGATATTTTTAATTCTGGTCCTATAACTCAGCTGGTTAGAGTATCTGACTCATAATCAGAAAGTCCTTGGTTCGAGCCCAAGTGGGACCACGAAAACCCTCTAAACATTATGTTTAGAGGGTTTTTCTATTGATTTCTATTTTCTTAAGCTTTATGCAGCCATTAAAGTTTCAGGCACTTCAAAAATACGCATTGCAGGTTCTAAGTAGGTATCCACTTTAGTTTCAAATATGCTATTTAATAAGTTATAGTTTACCCATATAGATACTAATCTAAAAGGAATTTCAATAGAATCTCTTAATCCTAATTTTGAATCTTCCATGTGCACCCATCGGCTTAAAGGCTGCTCACAAATAAAGCTTACTGTTTTTTCTTTACCAAAGTATCTTTTTAAGCGGATAAACATTTCAACATCAAACAACCATTTAGTTTTGAATTTTTTTCCAAAAAGTAAGGGTACTAAATTAGATTCGAAAACTTTAGCTCCGCATTGGGTGTCGGAAATTGATAATCCTAAAATAAAAACGATTAACACATTTATTAATTTTGAAATAACAGCTCTTACCCCATCTTTTTTAATTCCCTCCGAAGCTTCTTTTGCTCTAGAGCCAAAAACAAAGCCTAAATTATTATTGGTATGTAATGTATTTACTAAGTCTCCAAAGTCTTTGAAATCAGTAGATAAATCAGCATCCATAAATCCTATGTATTTTACACTACTTTTAGTGTATAAATATTTAGCACCCGCTCTAACCGCAGTAGCTTTTCCTCCATTTTCAATAAGGTCAATTACACTAACTTTTGCAGGGTTGGTTTGTTGAATTTCTTTTAAAACCCGTACTGTATCGTCTTTACTTCCATCATTAACAAAACATAAATGATACTTGTTTTCTTTAGAAATAAAGTTTTTAAATGCAGAAACATTCAATCTATTCTCTTCGTTGTAGCAAGGTATGATTATTCCAGTTTTCATAATAGTTTGGGTTTTAATTATACTCAAATGTACCGCCACAACCCGCTGTAAATAGGGGTTTTTCGGTGAGTAGGAGATTGCTGTAGATGAATGGAATTAATTAAAAGTCAAACTGTTATTACTGAATAAAGCCTTTGTTGTATATTTATTTTAGATGCCCAATACAACAAACAAATATTTAATAAGTGCCCTATTAATAGGAATCGTATTTCACGGGGTGAGTATATTTTTTACTCTTGAAACCACCTACGATGCACTTATACATTTATGTTTCGCCGAACATTATGCTACAAGCTGGTTTGAGCCTTGGAATTATAAATGGTATACGGGATTTACGGTCATGGGATATCCGCCACTAGTACATCAAAGTATTGCTTTGTTTTCCTTAATAGGAGGGCTTAAATTTGGTTTGTTTACGGTAGCATTTATAGGAATACTATTATTTATAACGGGGGTCTATCGTTTTTCATTACTGATTACAGGGAATCGAAATACCGCCGGTTATGCCGCAATAGCAGCAGTGTTTTCATCCTCCTTCATAGAAACATTACATATTTTTGGTCAATTGCCTAGTATTATAGGTATTTCAGTATTAATGCATTCCCTACCCGAAATATATTTATGGCTAAAATCAGGAAAATATAAACACTTATGGACTTCTTTAAGTTTATTAGCCATTACGATAACTTCACATCATGTAACTCCTATTTTTGGGATGGTATTCTTTATTTTTCCACTTATAGGGATGGTGGTAATGGACAGCTCACGTGAAAAAGTAGCCTCTTATAAAAACATAAGTTTTCGATTGTTTTTGAATACTTTTTTTAAACTTTTTAAACGCATTTTAGGTTTCGGATTAAGCTCCTTAGTATTAATTACTTTCTGCATACTTCCTTATTGGATTAATACCAAAAACAATCCTATTACTCAAGTGCCTATACCACACGGGTCAAGAGATAGTTTTTTAGAAGTTACCTCGTCGGGCTTGGTGTTTTTTTTAATTCCTTGGGGAATATTGCTTTTTGTTTTTCCGTATTTGTTTTACCGATATTACACTAAGCGATATTTGTTTTTTGGATTATCGTTTAGTTTTTTAACCTTGTTAGGAACGGGTGGTACCACACCACTACCTAAACTAATGTTGGGCGAAAATGCATTTAATATACTTACGTTAGATCGTTTTACATTATGGGCATCTATAATGGCATTGCCTATTTTTGGAGAGTTTTTATATCGATTTGTCGAAGGAGATTTAAAAGAGTATTTACAAGCTAAATTTGGTGCAATTTTTCATCGTTTATTGGGTGGTTTGTTAGTTTTAGGAGTAATTATATTAGTCATTTTTTCGGTAAACCTTAGTTACTTTAAACCATCACAACCTCAAAAAATTAAAATGCTTCCCATTCTTAATTTTTTGAATCAAGATCAACACGATCATTGGCGATTTTTACCTTTAGGGTTTGGCGATCAAATGGCTTGGCTTTCGGCGCAAACCAATGCCATGACAGTCGATGGAAACTACCATTCGGCACGTAGATTGCCTGAGCTTACAAGTAGGGCAGTAGAGCGTTTGGAGAACTCTAAATTTAGAGGAATAGAAGGCTTGGGATCGTTGCAACAATTTTTAACAGTACCCGAAAAATACCATTTAAAATACGTGTTTTCTAATGATAAGTTTTACGATCCTATTTTGTATTTCTGTGGTTGGCAACGCTTACGTCAGTTAGAAAATGGAATTATGGTTTGGGAGAAATTAAACGTAAAACCATTATCAAGTATTTTGCCTAAGGACGACATACCAACGTTTCAAAAAATATTGTGGGGAACCGTTCCTATGCTTACTGTAATAATAGTGTTTTTATTACACTTTAAATTATTGTGGTTTCGAGTGTTTAAAACAGGAAAAACTAAAAAGGCAGCTTATTTAAATTTTAATAATGCTTATCAAAAATTCAATCCTAAAGTGGTTCGTTTTTCTTTTGGATGGGTGTTATTAGTAACGACGCTTTTTGTCTTTGGAGTGTATAGATTTTATATAGCTAATGCCACACAAATAAGCCCTAAAAATGTGATTTCTGCTTACTACGATGCTATTGATTTTAAAGAATTTGAGCGTGCGTATTCCTATATTAATCCAAGTAGTAAAAAAACAAAAGATCAGTATATGTTGGAAGTCGCAGTAAATGATGGTTTACTAAGTTCCTATGCAAAATTAGATGCTATAAAACCTACAGTGCTTTCGCAGAATGATAGCCTGGCTAAAGTTAAAGTAGAGACCTTTTGGATTACTCCATTAGAAAAGGTTGAAAAAACATTTCACCACGAACTACGTAAGTACAATAATAAGTGGTTTGTTACTCCGTTGGCTTACGATTTGGATATTCCGCCCGACCAGTTATTTACTTCAAATAGAACTACTTTTTTCAATCACGGGAGAAGAAGAATTACCTCTGAACAAACCTATCATGAAGATGTATTAAAACAACCTGTATTACAAGTGTTATCTTCAAAATTGGTTTATTTAAATACTAAATATAGTATTGTGGGAGAAATTCAAAATGTTGACGACGTACCCGCCGATGTGGTTATTAACGGTTCGTTGTATACAGGTAAAAATAAACAACTGGCAAGTTATAATGTAATGCATCAAATGAAGCACAAATTGCTTCCCAAAGAGCTTACTAGTTTCCGTATTAATTTTGAGGGAATTGCCTGGAATAAAAGCACCGACAAAGCACCAAAAAAATTCAATCCTAAAGAATTTACAGATATTTCGATAACAGAAAAACCAAGTATTTATGACCTGCAATGTGCAGGGAATGTCGCCAATACAGATTTGTACAAAAGTGTAGTAATACAAGAGGTGAATTTTGAAGATCATAGTATAAATGGTACTTTGTTTAATTCAGGTTTACAGGAGGTAACCGTGCCACAATTATTATTATCGTATTACGATGAACATAAAAAATTACTTTGGGTAGATCATCATTTTTTAGCGGAAGGAATTCGTCAACAACGGAAACAATTTTTTAGTGTACCACTTGCCGATATTTCAAACTTAAAAACAATAAAATCAGATACAAAAAATGCTTTTGTAAACGGGTTGCCAAACGAATCACTTAACGATAAAATAGATTTGGGAGTCAATCAAGAAAAAAGCACGTTACAGCTTATTCCTTTCAAAGGAAAAGGTTTTTCATTCATTAAAATAGAAATCAATAGCTATATAGGCGCACCAAACTAAAGGTAACATTGAAGCAAACTAAACGATATATTATTTTTATAGTAAACCTATGTGTTATTCACGGGGTGTTTACAGCGTTGTTATATGCGCAAAAAAAGCCGTTAGCACAATTACTTACACAAACAGCAAGCTTTGAAGCAGGAAGCCCTGTGGTTTTGAAATTCAATACCAATTTAGCGGTGAGTTTGTATTGTAATGGCTCTTACGGGGGCACACTAGTACATAGTGATACTGATGAGGCTAGTTTTAAGCTGCCTAAATTTTTAACTTCAAAAAAAGGAATTATAGATTATACATTAATCGCTAATGGAGAGTCGATAATTACAGGGAGTATTTTAATTACAGCTAGCAAAGAGACTAACAAAACATTAGAGTCGTACATTGGTCCGCCAAGTATTTCTGCCGGAGGTAATGATTATACTATGCTAGTGGTAATTCCTACCGATATTTTTGATAATCCTATTGCGAATAAAACGCCTGTAAAAATAAAGCATCAATTTTTGGAAAATCGTACGGTTTCCACAGAAAAAATTAGTGATTTTATCGCTTGGAAAAATATTTATTCCTACCCCACTTCAGGGCGATTATTAGTAGCTTCTAGCGTAAGCGAAATTCAGTCTAAAGAGTTTTCTATAGAAGTGTTTCCTGCGCAGCCTACTAATTTTAAAATAGATTATAGTCGTAAACATTCCTATGCCGATGGTAATCAAATTACTACATTCACAACATCGGTAATTAAAGATACATACAACAACAATATTAGCGACGGAACACTTATAGATTTTGTTATTAAAAATACTAAAGGAGCGGTATTGAAAACGCGAGGGAGTAGTATTCGAGGTGTAGCTACGGCAGCAATATTGCATCCTAATTATGCCGATACTTGGCAGGTAACGGCTTATGTAAGTGGCATGGCAGTAAGTAATAAAATTACCCTTGCCTACGAAGCAGTTACTAATAAATTGCCTGTAGCTTTCGCTGAAAAAAATAGAAAAATAACAGTAGGTCCGCTACAAAGTTTTATGGGGCAATTAATACCCGATGGAGCTGTAGTAAAATTAGCTATTTTTCAAAATGAAAAATTAGTAGAAACTAAATTGAAAACCACGGATAAAGGGAGTGTAGTGTTTGAGCTTGAAAAAGGCTTTTATAAACAGGGGTTTTACTCTTTTAAAATTGAAGCTTTAGGACTTAAAGTCGAACACCAAAACATGAAACTATGAGTTCTTACAAAAACACTTACCGCGTTGTATTGCTCAGTATTTTTATAGGAGCAAACGTTCTGATTCTATTCGGTATCGGGCAATTATTTTCATACTTAAATACAGGAGTAGATCGCTCCTCTATATTACATACGTCGCTACCCGATGCGAAAGTGTACTTACCTAAAGTTACTTGGGAAAACACCAGCAACCCTGGCCGACCAATAGAGAAGCAAACTTTAGCAGAAATTGAATCTAATTACTTACAATCTTGGTACGTAAAAAATGTAGCTTATAAAACCAATAATTCTTTAGGTATTGAAGATTTCTATACCCAGAGTGCACGACTTAATATTTTGAATCATTTACAAGATCAGAAAGAAAAAAACATACAAATAGAAGCCACAAGTATTCACCATAATTTATCGTTAGATTTTTACAGTTTAGATGGACAGTTGGCAGTCTTAACAGATAGAGATAGCAAGCAATATCAACGTGTGTTTAAAGATGATAAACTAGTTTTAGAAACAGAATTTGAAGCGAATTACAAAGTAGTATTATTGTTAGAAGATGGATTTTGGAAAACACGTCATTTGGTAAAGCAACCCAGCTCGAATTTAGTAGAAAAAGAAACAACTATTCCGTTATGTACGGTCAAAGAAAATAACATTTATATAGGCGATACGCTTTATCAAATTAAAGGAATCAATTACTACCCGCAAAACACTCCTTGGGATATGTTTGGAGAAAAATTTGATGTAAAAAAAATAGCCAAAGATTTCGAAATTATAAAAAAACTAAACTTAAATACGATTCGAATATTCGTGGGTTATAAAGACTTTGGGGAAGCCGAAGTAATCCCAGAAAAACTAAACAAATTAAAGCAGGTTTTAGACTTAGCAAAAACACATAATTTAAAAGCAATTGTAACCCTTTTCGATTTTTACGGCAACTACGAAGTTTTAGATTGGACACTTACACATCGGCATGTAGAGCAGGTAGTTTCTGCCTTAAAAGATCATACAGCAATACTTGCTTGGGATGTTAAAAATGAGCCTAATTTAGATTTTCAAACACGAAACAAAACTACTGTTTTGGCGTGGCTAAAAGAAACGATTACACAAATCAAAAAATACGATCCAAATCATTTAATAACCATCGGTTGGTCAAATACTGATAGTGCCGATTTATTAAAAGATAAGGTGGATTTTGTTTCCTTTCATTACTATGAAGATTTGAGTGAATTTGAAGGCAAATATTCAAACTTAATCTCTAAAATTAGGAAGCCTTTAGTGTTGCAAGAATATGGTTTGTCTTCCAGTAAAGGGCTTTGGGATCCACTAGGAGCTAATGAAAAAAAACAAGCAAAGTATTATACCGATTTTCAAGAAATTTTAAATAAAAATAACATCCATCACCTTCCGTGGACATTGTATGATTTTACACAGGTGCCTTCCTCAGTTGTAGGTAAATTACCTTGGCGGAAACATCAACAAAAGCACTTTGGTTTTATTGATAATGAGGGAAACCCCAAAAAGGCTTTTGAGGTTCTCAAGGGGGAGTAATAAAATTGTTTTTGGTATTTATTTTTTACCAGAAATTGAGTTGAATTCGTCAATATACATAGCTACAATTTTTGACATAGGCAATGCAGTTGCTGCTTTGTAATTTGCATGCCCTAAAGCAATTCTATGTGTGGGTTTTAGTATAATATTTTTTATAGCATTGGCTAAACTATCGGCACTTTCAGGAGCAAAGAATTCCCCTCGGTAGCCTTCTTCTTTAACCAAAACACTTAAGTCTCCTAGGTTAGGCATCACAACAGCTTTACCGTAGCTGCCTGCTTGGTGTAGCACTCCAGAGCTTCCTGTAGTTGAGGTATATGGAAATACGACCACAGCGCTTTCTTCAAACAAACCAGCAACATCCTCTTCTGCTACATACCCCGTAAAAATTAGTCGCGGCACATGTATGAATTTTTTAGCAACTTCGGCTAAATATCCAGGGACATTAGGGTTGTCGGTGCCAGCAATAACTATTTCAATATCTCTATTGGTAGTTGCTCTAATTTTTTCTACAGCTTCAATTAAAATTTCTACTTTTTTATACGTTCCAAACTTTCCGAAAGTCATAATTTTTAAAGGACCTTCGGGTAAATTATAGTTAGGCGCTTTCGGAATTTCAAAAGTTCCGTGAGGTATTAGCTTTACATTTTTTGCTTTGTATTTTTTGTTTAAAATTTCAACGTATTTACTAATCGTTACTGCTACGGTATCGGATTTTAATATAAAACGGGTTAATGTGACGCCAATAAAATTATAGGCTTTTTGCATTAATTTATTGTTGGTAAAGCCAGCGCTTTTTAAGTCTACTTGTTCTAAAATATTATGAAGTAATGTTATGGTTGGGATACCTTTTAACTTACAAGCCCATGGCAATAACAACCCAAGTGCTGCAGCTAATTTTTTATCACCAAACTTCATAAATTGTAGGTTGAGTAATACGGCATTTGGTTTTACAGTATTCACCACTTTCATTACTGAAAATAAGTTGGTGTAGCTATTAAAATCCCAACAGTGTTTTACGGTAATTTTGCAACCTTCTTCTTCAAAATTAATGTCAGCAGTATTTGGTTGTACATCGGTTAAAAGGATTAGTTCACTAACTTTTTGATGTTGTCTAAAATGTTTCACCAAATAATAAGCATACTCATTTAAAGTTACTTTGCTTGGCGGGAAGGCGGTTATTATAGCAAGTTTCATGGGGTGTAGGTTTGGTTATGGGATAAATATATTTTGTTCACACTAATTATTTGAGGTAATTCGGTGAATGACTCTTTGGTATAGGTGAGTAGCGTTATGTTTTAGATATACCTGTATTGTAGGTATTTGAAAAGCCAAAAAAATATATTAACTGTACTGTTAGCAATGTCGACATAGCATATATTTGTACCATTACAACTTGGAGTAAACTATCGTGAAAAAAAACAATAAGTACTACTTGCGTTACGCCTAATAAGGCGGAAAGTAATACAGGAATATAGACATCTAAAGACAAAAAGTAATACGCAAAAATATTAGATATAGCAAAGAGCGAGGTCGCAATGGCATACTTCCAAAGTAAAGGAGCTATGCTTATATAGGCGCTTCCGAAAAGCAATTGTACCACTGTAGTTGGAAACAAATAACAAGTTAAAACAATGCAGAAAGCAAGTATTCCAATATAAAGTACATATTTTGAAAGTACAGGACGGGTTGATTTTCCTTCTTTATGAAGAAGTACGACTTTTGGCAATAAAATCATTACAAACATCCAAGCAACAAAATAAACCACTCTACCTATTAATGCCAAGGAAGCATACAGGCCCGCTTCGTAGGCTTCAAAATAATGTTTTACCAAAAGAATGTCGCTGTTATTGATAATGATTTGACTGAGCTCATAAAACGCCGTAAGCCAAAAGAATTTTTTGATGTGACTACTATGCTCTTGTGTAAAGGCAGTAACCTTTTTAAAATTAATGGTTTCTTTAGCAAAAGGGAACAATCCAAAAATTAAAGAAATTAATATACCCGAAGCCACCAGTACAGATGAATTTTGGTTGAATAGGAGTAACAAACTAATGGTAATTATAAGTCTACTTAACATTTCCGTTTGGTAAGTAAAGGCCAATTTTCCAAAACGATTTTTTCCTTGCAAAATTCCTCTGTTTACACTCATTATAAAATAAAGTGGTACGCCAATACCAAACAGTACAAACATGGTGTGCGATTTGGTGTTGAAAACAGATTGGAATTGGAAAGCCGTAACTACAATTCCTACCCCTAGTAAAATGCCAATTAACGATGCGTATTTGTAAATACTATTTATGAATCCAGAGAATACTTCAGCTTCAAACAATACAGAAAATTTAGCGGTAGCTAATTGAAAAGTCATTGCGATGAAAGATAGCACTAGTAAAAGTGTTATTAAAATAGCCGCATCGGCAAATTGTTGAGGGCCTAAAATTCGGCCTAGTATTAAATTGTAGGCATAATTACCAGCATTTACAACCAAAGCACTTAACATAAACCAATGCTCGGAAGATATTTTTTTGGGTAAAGATATTGGCATAGGTGTTTAGTGGTGTTTAATTCATTTAAAGTAAGGGAATTAAGTTAATCTACAAAAGATATGATTAACTTAGTGTAACAAAAAAAGGATAGTAATTATATGCTAAAAAAAATACTTGTAGTACTCTTTTTATTATTTCACACGTTGTTTTTTGGACAACAAATGCAAGAAGGATTTACGTATTTAGAAACCGGTAAATATCAAAAAGCAGCCTCTTTTTTTAAGGAAGTTTTGAAAGACTATCCAAAAAATAAAACAGCTAAACTTTGCTACGGTCGTGCTGTGGGTTTGCTTGGAGATTCCAAGCAAGCGGTTACCATTTTTACAGCTTTAAAAAAACAATATCCTACAGATTTTGAAATAAAATTGAATTATGCCGAAGCCTTATTATGGGATAAGCAATTTAAAGAGGCTGAAAGTTTTTATGAGAATTTAGTAGCGGAAGATGAATTAAGTTTTCCAGCAGTTTTGGGGTATGCAAATACACTTTCAAATTTAAAAAAATATCCATCGGCATTAGATAATGTAAATGCCGCTTTGGAGTTGCAAAAAGGAAACAAAAATGCACTAAACTCTAGGAAATATATTCGCTTGGGATATGCTAATGTGTTAGCACAAAATAAAGAATATGACAAAGCATTATTATTGTTAGATGATAACTTAAAAGAGAATCCCAACGATAAAGATTCAAAATTAAACAAAGCCAATATTTATTTAATTACAAACAATTTGGGAAATGCAGAAAAAGTATATAGTTCGATGGCCATTTCGCCAACGGATAGCATCATTTCCTTTAACGGTTTAGCGTTAGTAGCTCATAAAAAATTTAAAAATAAAGAAGCCTTAAAAATTAGTACCAAAGCTAAAAATAAAGTTGAAAATCATACGAATGAAAAAGAACTTTATTTAGCAACTCAAGAGCGGTATATTCAAGCTTTGTTATGGAATAGAAAATATAAAATTGCTGCTGCAGAAATTAAGAAAATAAAGTTGTTATACCCTGAAAATACAAGGGTAAAAAGTTTAGAAGCTACGCATGGAATGTTTACGAGTAACTTTGAAAAGAGTACCGCTAATTATAAGTCCATTTTAAAAAAACAGCCTCAATCATTCGATGGAAATTTAGGAATTGCAAATGCATATAGAGCTACAGGAAACGATATAAAAAGTTATGAGTATATTTTTAATACGCTAAGTTATTTCGATCAACAACCCGATGCTGAGAAATTACTTAAAACTTTAAAAAAATCCCACACACCATGGGTACAACAAAAAACAGTATTCACTTTCGATAACGGAAACAATGAGAGCCTTAGTGGAGAACTATCTGCACAAATTCCACTTTCTACAAAAGCAATAGTAAGCGCTAATTATAGTCACCGTAATACCAAAAATACGGTATCAAAAGTAAAAGCAACAACGGATGAATTCTCTTTAGGATTTTCCTATAAATTTACAGGAAAACTGTTGTTAGCTTCAAGCTTAGGGGCTACAACTTCTAATGCTATAACAAGAAGCTTCACCTCATTAATTGGTGAAGTAAAGTTAAAAACGAAACCTTACCGACTCCAAAATTTAGAGCTAGGTTACCAAAGGCAATTGCAAAATTTTAATGCAGATTTAATTGATCGAGAAATTATAATGAACAATTATTTTTTGACTTATAATTTAAGTACAAATTTTAATTTAGGGCTATATGCACAGTACATATTTACCAATCAAACCGATGATAATACACGCAACTTATTGTTTGCCTCTTTGTATTACACTATTTTCCATAGGCCAGTAGTAAAAACAGGAATTAATTACCAAACGCTTAGTTTTAAAAATCAAGTGCCTACTATTTATTTTAGTCCCGAAAAATTTCATGTAGTTGAGTTGTTTATTGATTTAATTAGTAACCAATCGGGCAATTGGTTTTATGCAGCAAATGTAGCTGCGGGTTATCAGTTTATAGAAGATGACCCAGCATCCGAAGCTTTTAGACTCGAAGGGAAACTAGGTTATAAATTCTCAGATCGTTTTTCAGTAAAAACTTATGCTAAACATAGTAATATCGCCTCTGCCACCGCAGCAGGATTTCAATTCACGGAATTTGGATTAATGCTTAAATGGTATTTTTTAAGACGGCCTATTTTTAATAAAAAGATAGAGGCATTGAAGAGGAATAAAAATTAATATTTTATAGTTGAAATACTTCTAAACAAAAAAAGGCAAAACATATACTGCTTTACCCTTTTTACTAACCAAAATAATTAATTAAAAACTACTATTTTAATATAAAACTACCAGGGAATAAACGCCCTTTTTCTGTGGTAACTAGGTATTTATATAAACCATTACTTAAGTTTTTTCTTTTAAAAATATACTGCCCATTTACTATTGGGAATAAGGATTCTAATCGTACTGTTTTACCCGTTATATCTATCACTTGAACATTAATTTTAGCATTAGTAGTTTCAGGCACTATAAGTGTTGTATTCATTGTAAATGGATTCGGGTAATTACTAAGCTTAGTTGCATTTTCAATTTCTGATAAAGTAGGAACCGTTACAATTTCTTGGATTTCAGGAGTGGTGGTTTTTTCTGAATTTTCAAGAATCATTAAATTTGAAATTGCTACTTCGAAAGTTTTGAATTCCATATAATTGCCTTGAATAGAGAATACCACACTTCTAATTTCTGATAAATTTTGTGTTTGTCCTGAAGCGTCTACAAAATCATTGAATGATAATTTATGGGTTACATTTTCGTTAGATGGTTCAATGTTTAAGCGTAATCGGTTGTTCCAGTTTTCTAATTCTTTTGGTACCAAAATCACTTCTATAGCAATGTTACTATTCAGAGTAAACTCTATGCCTTCAGCATTTTTTGTGTCATAAGTCAACTCTCCAGCCATAATATTTCTAAAAACATTTACAGTTCCTTTTACTTCGCCATTAAGCTCAATGCTGCGCTCTACTAAATAATTATTGCTAATAGTGGTGTTTTCTTGAGCGTTAATTTTAAAGGCATTCACGGTAACTAATTCAGCATCATAATCTATTCCCCATGGGCCATCGGCTAAGTAAAGTGCGTCGGAACATTCAGAATCAATTCCAGTAACCGAAAAGCCAATGTCAAATAAGTATCCAGTATCAATAATCAATACTTCTTTATAATCGCCAGTTAAACTTAAAATTTCAACGGAAGACGCTTCGTCACTCAATTCCGTTCTTCTTAAATTACTACTATACTTCAATGCTGTTACTTCATTTTTGTTAATAACATCTAAGAATAACTTTCCATTTCTGTAAGCGCCTTTTTGTACAAATACGGTTGGAATTCGATCTGCAACAGGAGTGCTTATTAATGTTTTAGCTACTTTTAATTTGTCGATAATAGTATTTGCAATATTGGCTACTTGTGACACAGAACCTCCCCAAACTTGGAAGTTTAAGTAATCGCCTTCAGGGTACTGATCGATATTCCAAAAGCTAAATATTTCGTTAGTAGCTTCTCCTAATTTTATAGAAAAGGTTAGTGCTTGTTCAACCTCGCCATTGGCTCTTTTAATTTTAGTATTAATTATGGTGTGATTTCTAATTGAAAGTGTACGTACATCTTCTAAACTAGATCCATTTAATCGGTCGCAAATAATTTTAGAATGGTCGTAGATACTTCCATTAGTTGCAGTAGCAAAAGCTGCAGCTACTCTAGCATCCCCTTGATAATAATCAATAGCAAATACTTCCTCGGCATTCGTAATTTCAATTAAATCTTCGGGGCTCGAAATAAAGGTAGTTTCTGTTCCAAACATTCCTGTACTTGGAAAATATTGATCTAAAGAATTTGAAGTACTTGAAGCATTTAACCCTTTGCCAGAACGACCTCCTGAGACGAACTTTAATTGCGTTGCTTTTTTATTGTGAAATGTATTTCCTTTAGCTCTATTAAAATTACGTTTAGCAATCAATTTGGCTAAATCGCCATTGCTTTCCAGCCCACCATCATTAGCAGAAGTTACATTAGTAGCACTTTCAATAGCGGCATAATTTTCATTTTTTATAGCACTATAAGGGCTTGCTGTAATATAAAATAAGGCATCGTTAAAATCTTGATCGCAAGAGGCGTAATCTCTTCTGATATCTTCAAAACCAAGAATGATTCTCTCATTATCCATATCAGAAAGTAACACGTTATGATACTGTAGTACAGGGTTACTTTCAGGGTTGAAGTTAGGATTTGAAAATAACGACCAATTACCAGCTCCAACACAACCATTAGCCCATGCATTTGCTAATAACACCCACCCTATACTTGTATTTGGAGGAAAACTTCCGATGTTTACCTTGTTGCCAGCCTCTAGTTCTCCACCGCTGCCTTTAGCAGAAATGTTAGGGAAAATTATAGTTATATCTTCAGGATTGGGAGTCGTTGTAATAGGATTTCGAGTGTCGTAAGTATAAAAACCTAAAGTGTTTTTATAACCCGCACCTTCACTTACAAAAGTTACCCAAATATCGGCTTGTTCTTTAACATTAATATCGGTGTCATAACCCGAAGAAATGTAATGAGGATTAAAGTCGGGCACAGGGTAGCTTTCAGGTAATGCATTGTTAATTCTGTCTAATGTTTCTTGAGAAATCACATCACTTTCATCAAAATAAAGTGGCGTTCCTTCGGCATTAAATTCTCCTAAATAGTTATACCTGTTACATAAAGAAGGAATAGGAAAACTGTTAGGAGTTTGCCCTCCGTTATCAGAAATAAAACTACTTTTCATCAGGTCAAAACTATCATCTAAGCCATCTTTATCAGCATCTATTCCAAAGGTTGAGGTTTCGGCAATGCCATCACCATTACTGTCGTAAGCTTCGGTAGTGTCCAAAATACCGTTGTTGTCTGAATCTAAATCTAAATAATCAAAAGCAAAATCGCCATCCGTATTGATAGTACCGTTTGCAACCCCTCCAAAATCAATGTCAAAAGTATCATCCATACCATCATGATCAACATCTATATTTGATAAAGGGAGGTAATTTGCGGCATTTTGACCTTCGATTATGTCAACAATACCGTCGTTGTCAGAATCAATATCATACATATCATAAATACCGTCACTATCCGTATCTACTAAAATTAGTTCACCAGCAGTATCACCATCAAAAGCATTGGCTAAACCATCAAAATCGGTGTCGACATAATTAGTATCTAAATTATTAAAAACCCCATCTTTATTAGTGTCGAAATTACCATTTCCAGATTCTACAATATCATAGATTCCGTCATTGTCCGAATCGCTATCAAAAAAGTTAGGAATTCCATCACCATCACTATCAAAGGCGCTTTGTACTACATTATCGCCATTTCCGCTAACATCATTATCTAAATAGTTATACATATCGTCTCCATCATCATCTCCAAAAGGGTTATTCCCGTTCGATTCTATAATATTAGGAATCCCATCACCATCGGTATCACTATCTATTGTATCTAAAACACCATCCCGATCTTTGTCTATCGGCGAAATTCCGTTGGCGCACTTAAAACCATCGTTAGAGCTGGTAACTTCTGTTAAATTTAACAAAGAAGCTGTAGGAGCTGTTTCATAATTGTTTACTAGATATAAGCCTCCGTTATTATCAGATAAATATAGTCTGTTATTAGCATCGGTATATGCTGCGCCAAAAGTACTTCGAGGAAGGTTTGATACTTCTTTACTAGAGAAAACAGGTGTGCCTGAAGTAAGATTCCATTGGTATAATTTACCACGACTACCACCATAAAAAGAACCGTTTATAAATGTAATATCGGCACAAGTGCTAGGTGAAGTTGTTGCTACAGTAACTACTTCAAAAGTAGGAGAGTTGGTGCCGTCTAAATCTTTAAGATTAGTTATTTTGTGAAAGGTGTTTTTAGTATTGTTTTGATATACCCATAAGTTGCCGTCTGCATCAACATCTGCAGCATAACCACCACCAAAAACCACCGTTCCCGAAGGTGCTACTGCACCCAAATCAACAATGGTATCCATACCGATTCTTAACAAATGCTTATCATTACTTTTTATAGCATATAAAAAATTATCCTGAGGATTGTAACCTCCAGCATTATAGCTAGAGTAAGTATTTAGTGCCTCCGAATAGGAACCTGTTATTGGGTCGTAAGCTTTTAAAGCACCCGAAATTACTTGATAAAAGTTACCATCATTACAATCAAATGGTTGCTGAGAATATGCCTGAAAAGTTACTAAGGCTATTATTACAAGTATAATTTTTTTCATGACAGTAGAGATTTAAAGTTTGATATATATCAAAAATAGATCTTAACTATCTGTATTTTAAGGATATTCGGTGAGTGGCAATTTAGTGTCGGCGGATGGGGTTTACGTAACGGAAACAGAGGTTTTAATAATTAAGTACGTTTATAATAAATTCAATCGCTTCATTAATTCCGAACGGTTTGACCTACTTACTGGAATCACATCTTTGGCAATAAGTACGCTATTGTCTTCAATATCAATAATTTTTTTAGTGTTGATAATATACGAGCGATGCACTTTTAAAAATAGATGATCGGGTAACTTTTCTTGAATTTTTTTTAGAGTAGAATGTACGGTATAATTTTTACTATCGGTTTTTATTAAAATATAATCTCCTTTAGCTTCAATTACGGCAATACTTGTAAAGTTAATTTTAATTAATCTACGATCTATATTTACATATAAATCGGTTTCACTAACCGTGCTTTCTGATTGTTTAGCGGAAGCAATAATCGCTTTAGAAGCAGCAGGTTTTGTAATAGATTTAGCCTTCTCAACACTTTTGTTAAAACGAGATTGTGTAATAGGCTTTAAAACATAATCTACAATGCAATCGTACTCAAAAGCTTCAAGAGCAAAATTTTTGTCGGAAGTAGTAAGTATTATTTTTGGAGGATTTTTTAAAGTTTCAATAAAATCGAAACCAGTAAAATCGGGCATGTGTATATCTAAAAAAACAAGGTCTACATCGTTTTTATTTAAAAACTTAATGGCTTGCATTGCATTAGGAAAAGATTCAACGAGGTTTAAGCCATCAATTTGTTCGCACAATTGCTCTAAAATCACTCTTGCCGTTTCTTCATCATCAATACTAATACAATTCATTGTTTATCAAAATTATAAGTTTAAAATAAAATCTTCCATTTGATTTAAAAGTAGCATAAATTCAGGATATAAAATAGTTTTTTCTTCTTTCAAATTGTTTTCAAAATCAATAGCCAGCGTATATCCTTTTTCAAGCCCGAGCATGCCTATTTTATTTTTTAGTTTATGTACATTTTCTGCAGCTGCGGCGTATTTTTTAAGGGAATAATTTTCTGAAAATTCCGTTTTTTCTACTGGAAATTCACGCTTTATAATAGCCACTAGTTTTTGTTCAAATTCGGTATTGCCATTGGCCAATTGTTTTATATAATCATCGTTAGGAACTTCGTTCATTGGGTGTTTTTTTTATAGTGAAATGAAATGTTGTACCAACCCCTATTTTTGAGGTTATCCAAATTTTTCCTTCAAATAAAGAGATCACTTTTTTAACTATTGAAAGCCCAATTCCTGTAGATTTACCTTCGGTTTCCAGAGATTGAAAAACCTCAAAAACCTTTTTGTGATACTGCTCGGCAATACCCTTACCATTGTCCGAAACAGAAAACTCCCAAAAATCTACTTGTTCTTTAGCCTGTACTTTTATAAGTCCAGTTGCTTTATCAATACTTTTAATACTATTGAATATTAGATTTTGAAATACTTGCTTTAACCGTGTTTTATCAGTTTGAATAGTGGGTAAATCGCTTATTATAATTTTAATATGTTCGGGGACATTAGTTAAATCTATAATTTCATTACATAATTGCTGTGTATCTACAATAACATCGTACGAAGGTTTTTTACCGATCAAAGAATATTCTAAAATATCGTTGATTAAGCAATCCATTTTTTCAATGTTTTTGTCAATTAAATCGAGATTATTTTTGATGTTTTCGGGTAAGTCTTTTGGAGTATCTTCTTTAATCCAATTTATTAGAGTATCTATAGTTCGTAACGGCGATTTAAGGTCATGAGAAACTACATGTGCATACTCACTTAATTCATGATTACTTTTCTCTAAATCTTTAAAAATTTTTTTGCGTTGTTTTTCGATTTTTGAAATCTGTTTAGCCTGGCTTTCAATGAGTGCAGCAAGCTCAATTCCGTTTAATGAAGTGCTTTTTTTGCCACTAGTATCTTGTATTGAAATACGCTCCAATACTTTGGTTGCTTTTTCTAATCGAGCAATAACTTTTTGTTGTTGCTTAGTTTCCTTTTTTAGCTTCAAATTAACTTCGAACAATTCTTCAGAGCTAATGGACATAGCACGTTCGAGCATGCTAAATTGATCTTCGTAATTTTGATACGATTTTTCAATCGCAGTTATAAAAGGAGTAAGTCTAGGATCTTTTTTAAGATCCTCATCTAGTAGTTTTCGAAGTTGACGAGCTAATAAAGAATTCATAATTATTCGCTAAATAAAGTCAAGGTCATGGTTTGGTTGTGCAGTTCGCATGATTTGTTGCCGTGAAAGGGCGCCAACTCTCCGTAAGAATAAAAACCACCTACTACAGCTTGTTTTCCAATAACCTCTATTACCTCCTCAATTTCTTCCTCTACCCGTTGATCCATTACTAATTTCCTTCCAATACAACTTACCAAAAGAGCAAGTTCGGGTTTGTTTTTTCTAGTTTTCATACCAATATCAGCAGCTTTCAATGCACCTTCGGCAATATTATCAATATTTGCCATCATTAACTGTACTTTAGAACCTTCGGGCACATCTCCTGCTAGCGTCATGGTATTTTTATCTTCATCAATTGCCAATATGGTGCGGACAATTGATTCTTTTTTGTCTTTCTGCTTTAAACTTAGGGGGTATAGTAATGCCGATTTGGGGAGTTGATTAGCTTTATCCCCCAAGTATTTTTTATATAAATCTAAGGCAGGTAAACCATCTAATTCGAAAAGTATATTTCCTTTGGATTTGGTAATAATGCGTTCAGGGCCAAAAGGTGTCCAGCCACCATATTGCGCATAGCTAATCTCTAAAGTTTCTCCATAAAAACCAATAGCTATAATTTCACCTTCTTTAGGATTTTCATTATATCCAACCAAAGTTTTTTCAAAGCGAGCATCATCACCACATAAGCCGCCAGTAATGGCAGTGTTGGTGTTTTCAAATTCTAACCCGTTAATTAATGCCGAGCCATTCACAAAACTTCCTTCCGACACAATGAAGATATGTTTCAAATTGTTTTGAGGAAGTTGTTGCGCTAAATGTTTTCCGATAGAAACGGCATTTTTTTTAAAATCAAGAATGTTAGAATGTTTAACTATATAATTGCTTTTTTCGAATTCAATGGCAGTAATAGTTATAGAGTCCTCGTGTACTTTTTCTACAATTATTTCTCCAGCGGTAGAACCAATAATAATTTCTCCGTCGGGGAACATTTTTCTTACATCGTCGTATGTCGAATTTTCTTCAAGCATTAGGCGATTTCCAAACACTAAAACCAAAGGCTTCTTTAGCACTGTTTTTTTTGGAGATATTAAAGTCCATTGACTGCCCTTTATTTTTTCGTATTGCTGAAATTTCATAGGTTATTTTTTTAGACTAAAGAAAAAACTAGTCCCCACTTTTGGTTCACTTTTCAACCAAATTTCTCCTTCGTAAGCTTCTACTATTTTTTTTACAATCGAAAGACCGATACCTGTTGAATTTTTGTTGTTTCCCAAGGACTGAAATATTTTGAAAATTTTATCAAAATGTTCCTTTTCAATACCAATTCCATTATCCTTTATTTCAAAAATATAATGCGACTGATTTTCTTGAAAACTAACGCTAACAGTACCAGTCTCCTTATCAATATAATTTACAGCATTGCTAATTATATTTTGAAACAACTGTTGTATCCTTGTTTTGTCTCCTTTAACTGTGGGTAACCGTTGCAAACTAGTTACTGTTATATGATTAGGAATATAAATGGTGTTAATAATATCCTGTAATACACTGTTAATATCTACATCCGTATTCTTTAAATCGGTATTATTTATACTGGAGTAATTTAAAATACCATTAATCAAATGCTCCATTTTTTCAAGCGTTTGTTCAATAAGGCTAATGTTCTTTAAACCGGAATCGTCGAGTACACTTTCATAATCTTCTCGTAACCAATTTATAAGGGCGTTGATACTTCTAAGTGGCGATTTTAAATCATGAGATACAATATGGGCATACTCGCCAAGCTCTTCATTACTTTTCTCTAAATCGTGTAATAACTTTTTGTTTTGAGCTTCAATAGCTCTTTGGTTGGTGATATCCTTAACAATACCTTGGGCTCCAATAGGTTTTTGATTGCTGTTTTTGATAATACTAGCATTAATATGTACCCAGCGTATTCCTTTGTTTTTAGTGTTTACACGGGCTATGTAATCACTAAAAAAACCTTTACTAATTAATAGTTTAAAGGAGTTTATTGCATATTCAAAATCGTCTTTATAAATCAGTTGAATCACATTAATTTTTTCTTCTGAAACATCGTAACCAAATAGTTCTTTAGCGGCTTCATTTAAATTAATAATATCTCCTTTTAAATTCATTAATACATAGGCATCTACTAAATTGTCGAATACGCCTTGTAATTCAGTAGTTTTTTCGGTGAGGCCAGACTGTAATTTTTTATTTGCTTTTCGAAGTTGTTCAGTAATTAAATATAGTTCCTTAGATTTGTCTTCTAAAATTTTTTCCGCCTGTTTACGTGCCGCTTTTTCACGGAGTAACGCCCTTTGTAATATTTCAGGATTAATGCGGGTCATTAATTTTTAGTGATACTAAATTTCACTTCAGTTCCATCTTCTTTTAAGTGTTCTAATAAAATTTTAGCATTGGTATTGTAATGAGCAAATGTTTTATTCATTAAACCCAATCCAAAGCTTGACATTGCTCTGCTCGATTTGTAAAGCATAATTAACGAATCTTCAGCTTTTTCAACAATTTCAAAAGTAGGTAGTTCCGCATCGGGGTATATTTTCCGAACCTCTACATGTATGTGATTTTCTATTGAAGATAATAAGGCTATTGGGTTTTCATATTTGTCTATCAATTGGGGGTAACTACTCGCTAAAACCGAAAAAAAGTGTTCCCCATAAACCAGTAATAAATCATTAATAGCAATATTTGTATGGCTGCTAAGGTGCGTTAATAAACTCAACATTTCAGCAAAATCGTAAGTGCCTATAGCAGTGTAAGCACCACCACTAGGTAGGTTGGCTGCAGTAATAATTTTATCTACAACCTCTAATCCAAATTTAGCTTCAACTAGTTCTAAAAATTCTGTAAAAACAATACCTTTCATATTATACTTTTATAAATTCATTACTACTCCAGTATGCTACTAAATTTTCAATTTTAGTTTTGTATTCTCCGTATTTTAACGGTTTCATAATATAACCAGCAATTCCAATATTGTAACATTCCAAAATGTCTTTTCTGTTATTGGAAGTTGATAATATGATAGTAGGAATATATTTTAAAACAGTATCATTTTTTAATAAAGTCAAAAACTCAATTCCATTCATTTTAGGCATATTCAAATCCAATAAAATTACATTAGGAAGATCTTTATTGCTTTTTAATAACGTTAAAGCTTCCTCTCCATTTTCAGCTAGGCTAATTGTATGTTTAGCATCTAAACCGTCCAAAACACGTTTAAATTTCATGGTTTCAATTAAATCGTCTTCAATGAGTAAAAATGAAATAGCTTGCATTGGTTCTAATTTAAGTGGTTGATAATTAAATTCCTACAAAAATGATTTTAAAATTTAAATTCAATAGATCATTATCGGTAGTACTCTTGTTTTTATCGACGGATAACGGATATGTGTCGACGAATGGTTTAATAATTAGCAGCACTTTTTAATGCCTATAAAACCTATTATTTTGTGTTATTAGGGCATTCCCCTTTGGGTCGGGCTATTCGCTACAATCTTTTTATTCGTTCCTCATAAAAAGGATTTTCACTGCTATCCCTAATGCAAAAAAAACAGCTCATCTATAGTTAAGAGCTATTTACCTTAAGTAATTGCTCAACAATCTAATTACAAGCTAGGGCGAGGAACATAAAACATAATTTAGCAGTATAACCTTTTAAACTTACTACTATGGGAATTTTAAATACACATGATCAAACAGAAAATACAGCAGTATTATTAAGTAATTTATGCGCAAAAGAAACCAAAATAGCTGTAGTTGGTTTAGAGGCAGATGGTTTGTCTACAGCCTTATATTTGGCATCCAAATACCGAGTAATTGGTTACGATACTAGTAGGGACATTACAACTATTATACAGCAACAAAAACATCCCTTTAAAAACATAACATCTAATAACTTTACAGGAAAAGACTTCTTCGCTACAAGTATTACCAACTTGTTAGAAGTAGCCCAATTTTATGTAATAACAAATTCAACAGACAAACTAACTTTCAAAAAAGCCACGGCTGCTGTAGCCAAGCATTTAAAAGTAGGCGATGTAGTGGTGTTTCAAAATATAGAGAATAGCAGTTTGGTAAAAGAAAATAGTATATGTATGCTAGAGCGTATTTCGGGATTATTGAATAATATAGACTTTACGGTAGCATTTAGAAAAGCAAGCACTACTTCAGTTACATCAAACAATAAAATAAATGTAGTTGAAAGTGAAGATTGTAAAACTCGAAAATTAGTACACAACGTATTCGAAAACATCACAGTATTAACAGTGATTAAGCCAGAAAAAGTAATTTCAACTAATATTATTGCAAATAGAATTGAAACCGCATTAAAGCAACAGCAACCTATTAAAAAAGCCTACAGTGTTTTGTTAAAAGGAATTACTAGCAAAAAAAACTCAAACGAATTGAAAGATTCGAAAGCTATAGAATTATATATGGCTCTTTACAGAAAAGGAATACAGGTAAAGGTACAGGACAATCACGTTTTATCTTCGAAAGTAGAAGCACATTGCAGTATAGAGCTAAGCACAACGACTAGTCAACGTTTTGATGCGATAGTAAATGCTGTGGAGCACGATAATTACCAAGCAATGACTATTAGTGATTATAAAAAAAACAGCACCTCAAAAACGCTTTATTTTGATGCATTAGGGAACAAGAGAAATCTGTAATTTTCAGGAAAAATATGAAAAACAAAAAAGCCATTCAAGAAATTGAATGGCTTTAGTGATAGTAGCTCCCTCTCTTGACATTACCTCAAATCATAATCCTGTGTTTATAGGAGTGTACTACCTATTAAAATTGCAGGAACAATTATATGATCTCCTTTGAATGTACTTTATTATAAACACTCAAATATTTGATTTAAAAACTCTCTTTTTTGGCTATACTATCTGTTAAGCCTGAAGAAACAAATTTTTGGGCTTTAGAATATTAATATTAGGAATGTTCTGTGCTTGTAAATTAAGAACAGTACTTGTAAGGATAATTACTTTAAAAATTTCATGTCAAAATATTTGAGTTGAAATATTGACAAACCACACTTGATTTAAATATAAAATTTATCTATTCTAATATTCTATAATCTAGCAGTTTAAAAATTATAGTTAAAAAACAGATAAACGACATTAATTATCTATAAAAGAGATTTAAAAGCAAACTGTTAATGTTTTTATACCAAGAATAAACCTTATCTTATTCCCAAAAAAATGAAACTGATTTTGTGGGGCGCCATTATGGTGTCATTGACTACGCTAGCACAATCCTATAAGGTGATTGACACAACCGACTACGACAAAAGATTGGCTCTTATCAGTAGTCTAAAAGAAAAACACACAATAACAAAAAAGCTATTAAAAAAAACATATAAAGGAGTAATCCGTAAAGAACTTGAAAACTCCTATAGCCAATTATATAAAAGTTTTGAGAAAGACATTCGGAAAAAAGAGTTGGTCTTCAATCCTGAATTTGTCGACTATGTGAATTCAATACTTGATGAGGTTATTTCGAAAAACCCTGAATTAAGTAATGACCTTAAAATCTATGTTTCAAAACACAATTCTGCCAATGCGTTAAGCCTCTTGAATGGGTATATTATTATGAATATGGGGCTTTTTAAATATTTAGATAACGAAGCTCAATTCGTTGCCGTGGTTTGTCATGAAATTGCACACCAACAGCTAGAGCATATGCAAAAAAACATTTTATATAAAGCTAAACAAAAAAAAGACGGTGTATTTGAAAAACAGGCTAAGGAAATCAGACGAAATAAATACAATCAATATGATAAGGCCTTCAATGTTTTAAAAAAACATTTATTTACAAATAGCAAAAGACATCGATTTCATGAAAAACAAGCAGACTCTTTAGGTTTTGAACTCTACAAAAACACCAAATATCCTAAGCAAGAATTTTTAGGAGCTTTAAAAGTATATGCTGAATTAGATAGTTTGCCTGAAATTTTAGTAAAACAAGAAACTTATAAAAAATATTTCGATCTCCCTACAGCATCATTTAAAAATGAGTGGTTAAAAATGGAACAATTTAATCACTATAATTATGATCACTATAAAGAAAAAATAGATAAAGATTCTCTTCGAACACATCCAGAAATCATTGATAGAATTGACCTTTTAGAGCAATATAATGAGGCTATCATTATTTCGGAGAAAAAAAATACTGAAACAACTTCTAACTATGATAACAGCACATTTAAAAAGCTTCAAAACATTGCAATAAATGAAGACATATCAAATCTATATTATTTAGAATTATATGGCTTTAGCACTTATTTAACGTTGTATAAGTTACAAAAATACGGAGGCAACTCATATTATTTCAACGTTTTATCAAATAACTTCAAAGCACTTTATAAAGCAAAAAAATCATACAAACTGAATGGTTATGTAGACCAAATTGTGCCTAAAGAACAAGATGAAAGCTACCAACAATTTTTAAGTTTTATTTGGAATTTAAACCTAAGTGACTTTAAAGCAATCAGTGATTATTATCGAGAAATTAATTGAGCAAAATCCTAAAAAGTGCATTAGTCTAAAATATAAAGGGTTTAGTTTTTAAAACTAAACCCTTTTTTTAAATATAATTAAGAACTGATTGAGAATACATTATCGTTCGATTATGTATTGGTTATATCAATTAATTCTTGGTAATTGTAAATTAACCTCATGTTTCAAAAAAAGCAACTATTTAAAGAGGCGCTCTTTGCAAATACAAGCTTAAATGAAAACATTTTTATTTTAATAATTCAATTTTTCTAATCGTATTTGATCAAAAGGATCTTCCTCGTCTTCAAAGTTTAATTCTCTTAATAGAACATATCCTTCTTTTGCAATATATGGTAAAATATAATGTTTGTTTGATGTCATAGGTAACTGCTCGTTATTTACTTTACCATCCTTTATAGTTACAATTCCTAAGACCCAGTTTTTCGCTCTTTTTCCTTCTTCTTTTTTCTTGTCCGCATAGAAAAAAGCTACACCATTGCCATTATCTATTCTCTGTGAATACAAAAAATCGGTACTTGTCCACTTCGATTTTTCTTTTTCAATAGTTTCAGAAGATTTCAGATTAAAATCTGCATCAAAATTTAGAATTGTAAAGTCGGTTGTTTTTGTTGTCTGCCCATTTGCCAAAAAATTATAGCTATCCTTTCTTTTTTCATTTAATATAGATACCGATCCATCTTTAAATGGGAAATACTGTTTCGTTGCTAATCGATAGCCTTTGTCTAACTTTCCATTGTCTTTAATTTCGATAACTCCTTGGGCTTCTTTCCATGAAAAATATTTTTTAGATTTTTCATTACCCTTTTCATCTAATACAATGCGATACCAACCTAACGCCTTTTCAAATTCATATCCAGAGCTTTTATATTTACTCATCTTTCCTAAAAGTACAGTTTGGTTATCATTTGACGAGTAAATATCTAAAGTGTGACTATAATCGGACTTTTTATGCTCAAAAGTATATTTAAATACAAGTTTGCCTGTTTTTTGATCGATACAGTGAATATCTCTTTCTTTTGTTTTTGTATTAAATGTCGTTAAATAAACATTTTTATCATCCTCGATGTCTACAGAATAGTATGTCAGTGTATTATCGTTTTTAAATTGATATTCCCACTTAAGTTTCTTATCAGTAGCATAAGCTCTAATATTATTAACATCTTTTAAAGCACTATTTTTAAACTTCGTTTTTTCAAACATTAAAAACCCATCATTAATCTTTAACGGATAATGCTTTGTTTTTTGTTTTTTTAAAACCTTTGCAATCTCTTTTATATCGTCCGAATTGATATCTAAAATTTTATCATTAGCATACATAAAAGAATTCGAAACCGTATTCGTTTTTAGATCTAAAATTTTATGAGATGTAAATTTTGTCTTTTCTACTTTATTTAAGGCTGCACTGGTGTATGCTATTTTTTTGTTCAGCCTACTGATAAGTATCTTATTATTTACTTTTTCTGGAGTATAATAATAAGTCTCATAATTTTTATATTTAAAATCGACATATTCACCATTAGAAACTTTATTGAGGTTTTTATCTAAAATCAGGTATTCATATTTTTCAGTTTTCTCGTCGACTTTATCTAAATTAGTGAGTAAAAAGTACCCATAAAAAGTGCCATCTACTTCTTTTAGAGGAGAGAAAATCTCGATATCTCCTGAGGTTAGATTATTTAAATCTGAGATTTGTGCACTTAGAATTAATGTGAAAAATAGTGCTATACTAGTTAATAAAAGTTTCTTCATTGGTTTTTAAAATTTAATTTTTCTAATCGTATATCGTCTGTATCTACTTTGTAATGAGCTTTTCTGACTAAATCGCAACCCTTTGAGCAATAAGAGGTCTAATAATTATATATTGATTCACTATCAGTTGTTTCAGTAGTTGCTTTATTTTTTGAAGTCTTAGTATATTTAATTCCAACTTAAAATTTACTAATCCCTTTAATTTTTTGTTGGTAGTAAATATATACACTGCCTCACTTCTGTTTTTAATATATTTAGTAAAAGGATAAAAATTGTTCTCTTCATAAAATCGTTATTTTCTCCCATAATACTCACACATCCATTCACTTACAAATAATGAAAAACTATTAATTAAAAACTAGATAAAAAACCATAATATCCTTTAAAGTGTTTCAACTAACAGAAAGTTTAATAAATACATTTAGTTCTATAAATCTAGCCATCAAAGTATTCCGAATATTTCGGAGTACCTACGAAAATCATAAATCCATTGTCATTCATAAATGTAAAGCTTCGTATTTTCATTAGTGTGTAAAACGATTTCTTTATCAATTATTTCCAAAAGAAGTACGTATTATTAAAAAGTATATGAACAATGATAATTATAAGTTTTGGTCAAAATCATCTATGTATTTAAGAGCTGTAAGAGATAAAAAACTACACTGCACGCAGACTGCCTTTTACAAAGACTTGCGTCTTCTAGGTTTTTAAAATAAACCTAGAAGACGCAAGTCTGATGATTCTTGCCCTGTAAAGACACAGCACCAAATCAATTATGGTGTGCCGATGCAACTATTTTAAAAACGCTTGATGGCACCAAACATTACATTAATTTACTTAAGATCATTTTAGAAAAAATGATCTTAAGGTATCGAGTAGATAAAAGTGCATCAGGTTCAGCTATTCTACATTTACAGAAAGAAGCTAATAATAAATATAATCCAGAATAGGTCACTTTTCTTACCGATAGAGGAGGCAAAAATGGAAACACAAAAGTTTCAGATTTTATCAGTCAAGAATATATGCCTATCGAACATATCCTTGCACAAAAATATGTTGCATTTTCTAATACGATGATAGAAGCTCTTAATAAAGTGATCAAACACCAATTCTTATATCCTAATCATCCTAATAATCTACCATTACTTATTACTTATTTTAAAAAAATTATTTGTAGCTACAATACCTAAAGCCCACAAGCTGCTCTTGGCGGAAATACTCCTTTTGAAACCCAATAGGAGTTAATTTTAATAATATACTAAGGAATTTAGTGAACAAAAAGCATATAGAACATCTAAAACAAGCAAACGGTATATGCAATATGCCGTTAAGATTAAAGCCGAAGATGATTAAACAAAAAAAGGCTATAAACGACAAAACACCGTATAATATACGGTGTTTGTTATAAAAGCTCCCCCTCTTGGACTCGAACCAAGGACCCTCTGATTAACAGGCGGTAGTATTAATATTGCTTTTGACTTCCTTTAGTTTCTTACCTCCATGTTTACAGTGATTTACTTAGATGTATGTTGTTTTTAGTATCACTTATTATCCTATTGTTAGGCTAAATGTTTGACATATGTTTGACATATGTTTGACATGAGAATTATAGTATTACTCAGCTAGTTTTATTTTTAATTCTTTTTGTTTAATTCCTTTTTCTTGATTTTAGTTTCTAAAATTTGATTCTCGTTTATTATCTGGTCAAGTTCAGAAATAAATATTTTCTTTTGAAGCGTATCTTTTACGTACACTAAAGTAGAGAAACCAAATATTGCTGCTAATAATGTTAAAGCTAGAATTTCCAAGGAAAAATCTGAACTACCAACAAAAATTCCCAATATAGAACTTAAAAAACATATCGCTCCAGCAAGTATTGTAATATATCCAGTGATTCTTATTTTTTTTTCTGTCATTTTTTAATAGATGTTATTTTGATGAGTTTGCCTGAACCTTTGAAATTATAATTTTCCTCTAGCTCAATATAAGGGTATATCTCTCCATCTTCTTCTTCATAATAACTATTAATTATAAATGGAATTTTATGAATTTTTTCTATTGAAACAATCAAGATACAATTTAAAATATAGTCATCACCTAGATTATGAGATATAATATCCATACTTACTCCGTTAGGTATTTCTAAATCAAAAACAAAAGACTTTTCACCAGTAACTTTTAACTTTAAAACCTTTTTGTTTGCTTTGGTATAAACATCATAGATGTATGGCTTATCTATAATTTGGCGATTAGTGTGTATGACTTTGTCATAGTCTGAGGTAAATTCAAAATCAAGAGTATTCCATCTGTATTTAATATTTTCCACTTTGGAAATTTCTATTGCTTGATTACTCAACTGTATATTAGATGATTTACTCTTTTTACAGCCGATTACAAGAAATGAGCTTGCCATGATAATTATTATATTCTTATACATCTTTAAAAGATATTTTGAAGATCAATTTTATTAATGTGTGCTTTCATTTTATCTGATACTTCATAGGCTAATTTTTCGGCAATATTTAGCAAATCATCTTCACTTTTAATTATTGGATTTTGAATATCTTTTCTGTGAATCATTTCTTGTTGCATATATTTAAACTTCCATGTAATTGTCAACACTTTGGCACTATACAAGAACTCTACTATCTGACTGCTTCCAGGTTTATATATAGCAAAATCATTATTCCTTTTGGAAATAATTGTTCCTTGGTTACTAAATGCAGCATGATTTATATAGGTTGCTAAAGAACTAAATCTTTTATCCAAGGTTAGCCCCATCAAATCTTTGTTGTCTTCATTTAAACTTCTAATAAATTTATAAGCTATAAATACAATTATAGCTAAAACAATAATCCAAATCATAATTTCTAGTTTTAGTTAGTAACCCTCCACACGAGGTAATATATTTTATCTTCAAATAGGTGTTCTTTACAGTATGCTGTTATAGTATCCCCAATATTATAATTTTCTAAAAATTCAAGTTTTTTATTAAGAAAAGAAATATCAAAACTTGTCTTATCTGCTACTGTTACGGTTCTCTTTTGTTTTTGTAATAATCCAGTTTGATGGTCATATGATTTTATTTCTTCACCTATGTTTATAATAATACCTTCAATTCTTTTGTAGGTTAATTTATAGTATGTTTCAATAAAGCTATAAGTAGAGTGAAATTCTGCCAGTCGAAAGTAAATTTGTTTCAGACAAGATGAAAATAAATATACGTGATCTGTGTAATCGTATTTTTCATTATTTCTCCAACACAAACTATCAAATTGCTCTATTCTTTTCTCTATATCAGTTTTGTGAGTTTTTAACCACTTATTCGTTTCTTCTGTATTGGCATTGAGTGCTTCAAATTCTTCTTGCTTCTCTTTAAAATAAGTATTGTTATTAATACAAATATTAAGTTTATAAAAACCGATGTATAGACTATATGTTTGATTCTCTAATTCACAATCTGACGCGCATACTCCTTCATAGTTTTCAATATCATAGCCTTTATTAATATACTTATGTTCGTTTAATGATAGCCAGTACTTAATATCTTTAAGCCTTAATCTATCGTCCTTATCAAGAAGTTCTAGGTATAATTTAATAGGAGGAAGTTTTTTGAAATTATTCCAAAAACCTAAACTATCATAGGTGGAAACATAACTGAAACTATGATCACTATTTAAAGAAATGTAACTATTTGGCATCTCAAGAAAATGGTAATTACTATAGAGACTGCCAAACTTAAAATAGCTATGTTCATCTTCGCAACAACCCAATGTAAAGTAGTCTTGCGTTTTGTTTCCAATAAAAAAGAATCCTATATCTGGCTTAAAACCACATTCTTGTTTTTTTTTAATAAGAATACCTTGAACTACCATAAATGCAGTATCTCCTTTTCTTTTGTATTCCTTAAAATGCTTTTTTAGCCTAAATAAAAAATCGTCTTTTTTATACCTAAATGAAACATTTGTAGGGCAATGAGTTTCCAATTGAGATATACTCATTTGCTTAAATGCATTAATAATTAGTTGTTTAATGCTGAAATTATCATTTGTATTATCTGTGATATTCACTCCCATAAGCAATTGAAAAGAAAAGAACAAAAATGGCACCTATTGTTTTTGATATGATAGTTTCATTAAAATAAAAAACAGAGACTAGTTCAGTGAGCATAAAAGCGATTGTTATTGTGTTTGTCATTTTTGTAGAGAACTTTTTAATCTCTTCAATGTTAGAGTCTTCTGTCTTTTTTACTGTGTGCTTTAGACAATTAGGGTTTAATATTTTAAGACGATCAAATAACTTTTCAAACTGATATTCCACAAATTGAGAGGTATATTCTATGAGAATTACATATGAGATTAGATTAACTAAAGAGAACAATATGTGTAAATAAATTGTTTTTAGTTCCACAAAAAAGTTGTAGGCAATTAGGTTAATTATGCTGGCAATTAAAAAAGTGTATCCATAATGAGTTATTACTTTTAAAACTTTTGATGCATATTTGTTGGTTTTAATTGTGTTTGGTAGTATATCAATAAAATCTTTTTGCTCAATAGCCTTTTCAGTTTCTTCTTGAATTTTTTGTTCTTGTTCAGGAGTAGTTTGCTTATTTTTAAGTGCTTCACCTAAGCTTGCTCTACTAACAATATCAAGATTGTTTTTTATATCTTGATAATATTTATTATAAACATTTTTCCAATTACTTTCTCCTAAGCCAGCTAGTTCATAGGCAAGACCCATTGATTCTAAATGTGGTCTATATGCTTCAACTCCAACTTCTGTTGCGTCCAATGTTTCTTGAAATAGTTCTTCAAAAGTAGGATCTTTTCTATCTCTTTCTTTTAAATTATTAGCCGTCTTTTTAGTAATTTCAGCTAATTCTTCAATCTCTGCTTTAATGTAATTTCCATCTTCTCCAGGTAATATGTCATCTTCCGTCATAATATTCTTTTTTAGGTAATTTTCTATATCCTTGTTTTCAATTGAAATCATTCTTAGTTGTTTTAACTATTGAATAAATTAGAAGTATTACCCAAACAATATCTATAATATTCCACAAATTTCTTCCTAGAGATATTTTAAATATAGGGTTTATTAGTAAAGCTGAAGCACCCCAAATTATAGCCCAAGTATCATCTTTTTCATATTTAATGTAAGCTAAATACCCAAATCCAAACATCCCTACAAAACGTACAAATTGATAATACCCATAGGGCATATCTGCTAGGCAACCTAGAAAGAGAATTGATAGTGCTGTTTTTAATATATTATTCATTTTTGTAAAATGATAAAGTTTTTTAGTCCTTTAAAAGTTTTTTTAAACAAAATAACCCTTCAAAAATACTACCTCCTGTGATAATTAGATTATTGTCTAAATTCGAGTATTTCCCCCCCCACTTATCGCGATCATATACATCATAAAAACTATCTATTAATTGATCAAATTCTGATTTGTTTGTTAAGATTTTATAAATTATTGTAGTTAAATACTTTAGTGTTCTAACTGCAATAAGGTAGCAAGCAAGAAAAATAATTAAAGTCCAAGATTTTGGATGTAAATATTTCCAAAGTAAGTACGCTGGAATAATATAGATTATGATAAGGAAAGCTATATTTATCATAGTTCCAAATATTATATTGTTTTTCATAAGAATAGGATAGTTTAAAGAGAATAATTTTAATAGATAATTATTGCTATAATTAATAATACTACACCAACTATAAAGCTTAAAAACATATTCTGCGCAACTTTAGGTGAACAAGGTTTAAGCGTATTGAAAAATAGTCCTCCAACAAAACCTGAAACAAAAGGAATAGGAATAGAATAATACCATTTTATATCTAATAGATATACCCAAGCTATACAAAGAAGGATATAACTTCCTGTAGGGACTAGATGGTATAAGAAAAAAAATTTTTGGTAATAAAACACTTTTTTGTGGTTTTCTATACGTGTGTGCATAGCAAACGAATACATTAGGAGAATAATTGAAAGTATAAATATAATCATATAAAGTATTTTATTTATCATATATGCTAACCAAAAATATTGATTAATTATCATTTTTGGTAACTATTCTTTAATTTAAATGATTGCTAAAAAAGATTTACAAATTGCTATAGGTAAGCAGATTAAAAAACTTAGAGAGGATAGGTATATACCTCAACAAGATTTAGCTGCCAAATGTAATATTGAAAAATCTAATTTAAGCCGTATTGAAGCTGGAGGTACTAATCCTACTTTGTATACACTTCATAAAATTGCATTTTATTTAAACGTTTCTATATCTGATATTACTCTAAAATACTGATATTAAATTAATTGAAAAAAATTAATATCAATTGTTTTTCAAATATATTTTATAATTGTGTAGATATATTGCTTTTGCAAGGTTGCAAAGTCTTATATGCTAACGGACAATATAAGAATCATCTAATGAAATCTTTTTAGGAGCTAATTTAGGACCATCTACATAATAATAGTCTGCGTATTTAGGAGATAACACCTTTTTAAAAGCAGATTTGATACGTGATAAATGTACGTAGATTGCGTTATTTTTAGTATTTACAACATCCTCTATACTTTTCGTAATTTGATTGTAATCACTTTTGGCGGATATTTTCAAATACAAGTTAAGTAGCTCTTTTTTGTAGTTCCACAGCTCAGTAAGTAAAATCCCTTCAGGATGATTTAAAAATAGTAAGTATATAGCTTTAGTTATAGGGGTTAGTTTGATTTCTAAATTATTATAGTCTGATAAATAAATTTTGAAATCTTCACTAATATATAATTTGCTTATGGTTGAGGTTGCATTTTCAGCTTCTTCTATGTGTTTTTTTAAAATTGGTAGAATGTGCAGAAATTGACCAGATTTTTTAAGCTCGTAAAATTTAGCTTCTATTGCTTCAATTTCCTTTAGTGTTACTGAATCTACTTTAATATTTTCATCGGCACCAAAGTATTCTCCAGGTAGCATGTCATCAAAATCATAATAGTTTCCAAAATGATTAAGACACTCTTTTAATAACTCTTTAAATTTCTCAACACTAGTATCTTTAAATTCTATAAAAACACCACTTTCAATATCAATAAATCCACTTTTAATACCTCCTTTATAGCCTATAAAATCTTTTATAATATAATCAGAATCCCTTTTTAGTATTGAATTAGCAAGGTTAAAAGAACTAACTGTAATACTTTGAATACTTGGATAATAGTAATTTATTACCTTAATGATATCTCTAGGGTGGTTTTTTTCCAACAAAGGGCTAAACACTTTTTCTTTTAAAGTGAATCTTAGGCGAATATCATCATAATTATTGGTAACGTATTCCTTTATTTCTGTTTGACTTTCATCAAACACAAAAAGAATATGATTGTGCAAATCATAGTAGTTTAAAGTATTTACTACAAAATTTTCTTTCTGTAAAAAATCTAACATAGAAAGCTTGTTTAATTTTGTGTTTGATTTAGAGTCTAATTATTAATGTTGGACATAGTTTTTATCTACTTTTTGGATCAAGTCCAAATTTGTTTGTCCCCCTAGTTCCTTCTTCAACAAAAACAATAAGTCCTAAATATAAAACAGTAAGTGGAATTAATAAAGTTATATACCACCATCCACTCATATTGATGTCATGCAATCTTTTTATAGTTTGGATAGCTAATATTAAAAAACATCCCGCAAAAAGAATTAAATGAAAAACAGAATCTTCATTAAAATAATTTCCTAAAACACTATAGGCTATAGTATATGCTATTACTAACAACATTACCCTAACCAAATAATCTCTCCTTCTTAATCTTCCTTTAATTGACCAAAAACTTTCCTTATTTAAATTTGTAGTGTATTTTAAATTTAATTCTTGATTAATATTCGAATATTCACTCTTGCGAGTTTCATGATACTTTGCATCTCGAAGTATTTTATTTTCGAGAATAATTTGCTTAGTTACATACTTAGAAATATTTGTATTTGTTGCTTTTAACTCAACTATTAAAAACTGTTTACTGACATTATTAAGTTTGTAAGTTTTGTTACCAACTATACTAACTTCTCCGAACGGTTTAATTTCAACTAAGTCAGCATTGTATGTTTTCCATTTAAATTTTATTTCATCACCACTACAGAATAAAGTTTTGTCGTTTTCAAAGTAGTCTATAACTGGTTCAAAATTGGAATGTGAGCCATAATAATTATTTTTTTGATTATTAAGCTTTCTGTCATAATCCTCCTTTTTTTTTATATCCCCTAAAATTTCATAAGCCTCTTGAATTTGTTTGAACATGTTTTCAAAAAAAATGTCTCCATCATTTTTATCTGGATGAAATTTTAGTGATAGTTTCCTATATGCTTTTTTTACTTCTTGTAAAGAAGCTGATTTTTCAATTCCAAGCATCTTGTAATAGTCTGTCATCTACTTCAATGGTTTAAAACTTTTTAAATGCACTTAACAAAGAAATATAATGATTAATTATTATGAAACTCATCATCGTAAGATTAAAATCATTTAAAAAGCTATTTTATAAGTATGATGTATGGAATACCTTCATTTAAAAATGAACTAGTTAAGGTATAATTGAACTCATTTACATTAAAGCGTTATCTGCAAAACTGAAATAATCACTCTTGGTTATAATAAGATGATCTAGTACCTGGACATCTAATAACTTAGAAGCTTTGATAATTCTATCAGTCATATTTTTATCAGCTTGGCTAGCTTTTAAATTACCGCTAGGGTGATTATGAACTAAAATTACTCCTGAAGCGTTAGCCTTTAATGCCACAGAGAATAATAATTTTAAATCTACCACAGTGCCAGAGACTCCTCCTTTAGATAAAGAGTAAATACCTAAAATTTGATTATTCCTGTTAAGTAGTAAAACTTTGAATTCTTCTTGTAATTCAATCGTGTTTTTATTCCAACAAGATAAAAGCAAGTTATACGTTGCTCTACTATTGGTAATTTTTAAGTGTTCTTTATTTGTGTTGTTATACGAAACTTGTACTTCTGCTATTTCCATAAATTTAAAAGATTAAAGCTCCAATAGGATATACCTAAAGGAGCTGATTAACACTACATAGTTGGCTCAAGAATTCCGTTTTCTGAGAATACTTCAGAACTTGCAGTTATAGGTTTATTTTGATTTGATTTAAGATTACTTTGCGGTGCATTTGAAGTATTATCTCCAGGTACAAATTCATACCTATGCGTTAGTGTAATTACTTCTCCAGTATCCTTAATGGTATATTCATAGGGTTCACATTCTTGCTTTGTAACAGTACCTGGAAGTTCTGTACCCACTAAGGCTTTACAAGTAGCTTCATCAAAAGTTGTAGTAATGCTGGATTTGTGTGCAGTGGCATAAAATTTACCTGTATTTACGCTTTGTACCATTTCTATTCCTCCTTGGATGTCAAGCGTGAAGAACACTTTTCCATCATCAGATTTTCTTTCATTGTAGTTAATAATTCTTACCATAGTTTTTTGAATTTATTAATTAGACATACTACCAAATCAAAAAGCCAGAGAATTAAAACAGCTATCAACTTGCTTTAAAATACACTGGCTATAAAATTTGATAATTTAAATTATGGGGGGAGTATTTCCCCATTCCCAAACATGGGTGGGGGTGTGCATAGGGAGGGGTGTACTTATATTTAGAATTGGAGGTGTGAAAATTTTTTAAAAAAAATATACATTTTATTTGTTATATGTTTTTGAATAAATCAACTTTTTTTAAATCACAAGTATCTTACAATCATATTTTTATAATTATATCGCATTGCATATAAGACTCCTTTTTATGAAAAAAATCACTGTATTAATTTCAATACTTTTTAGCTGCATTCAGGTTTATTCCCAATCTTGTGAAGAATTAATGGATTTTGTGAAATCAAAAGATTACGGAACAACATATACAAGCTTTGATAGTGAAGCTATATCTAAAGTTACATTTTATACAGTTTCAATAGAGTATCAAACTCACTACTTTGCTATTGTCTGTTTTAAAAAGGAATATTCTTTTTCATGCAATGAATATATATATCAAGTAAGTTCTAGTACTCAATCTAATTATTCATTAGATCATTATGATAGTGCTGGTAAAGCTTTTTGGAAACATATTCAGCCTTATAGTGGAAATTTAGACTGTTCTCCTAGTTTTAATTAATATTTAATACCCCCAATCATTGTGTACTACAGGCAAACTATTTAACTCATCTCTGTATAATCTCCATTTAGGCATAAATTCATCCATGTGGGCTATGAATTTATCTGTATGGTTTCTTTCTAGTAGATGAACAAGTTCATGAACTATAATATACTCTAAACAGCTTGTTGGTTTTTTAGCTAACTCTAGGTTTAACCAAATTCTTTTAGATTCAATATTGCATGAACCCCATTTGGTTTTCATTTGTTTTACCCCCCAGTCATTAGCTTTTACACCAATTACTTTTTCCCATTTATTTATTAGCTCTGGGACTTGTAATTTTAGTTGTTTTCTATACCAGTCTTTAAATGTTTTACTTCTGTTTTCTTTTGTAGTTGACTGCTTAGTATAAAGGCTTATTGTTTTATTGTTTAAAACTATTTTATTATGACCTGAATGATAAATTACTTCTAGCAAATACCTGTTTCCTTTAAAAAAATGACTTTCTCCAGAAACATAATCTCTCACAGTTTCTCTAGCTTGATTTTCAAAAGATTTAATGTTTTTTTTTAACCATGGTAATTTTGAAATTGCAAATAATCTTAATACCTCAAAATCTGTTTTATTAGGTGCAGCAAGTCTTACCCTACCATGTGGTGGGTATACTGCTAGATGCATATTTTTGATATCTTTTCTTACTATATCTACATCTATGTTAGCAATGGTAAATGAGGAGGGATTAATACTCATTGTTAGCTTTAAGGATATTTAAAATTTGGGCTGATTTATCTTCATCATTAATTAAAGTGTTTATAGCTATTTTTACTTTTTTCAACTTTAAAGTGTGATCTCTCCAACCATCCTGTGCTTGAGCTTTAACAACACTATCTAAAGCAATAGCTAAAACTTCATTTCCTTCAAGGTTATCAAATAAAGCTCTTTTAGCTTGGCTATCTATAGTGTCAGGATAATTAGAGGCTTGTGAGGGAGTTGTAATTTGTACTGCTAAATCTTTAATTTTAATGAGGTACTCTTGGTAACTTATAGTTTCTTCTTTGCGTTGTTGTATTAACTCATCTAACAGGGCAGACATTTTTTCAAAGTACTTAGGGTTTGTTTGAGACTCTTCTACTATTACTTTTCTTACATTATTATCAATAGTTTCTGCAACTGCTTCTTTAGATTTTACTTTGGCTATATCCTGTTCTGGTTTACTGATATTAACTATTAAATCAACTAGAGTTTGATTTTCAAAATCTGATATTTTCTTACTGCTTTTAGCATCTAGGTACATATCCATAAGTTGGCGCATACCTGCTTCATAAAGTTTGAAATTTATACTATCTCCACTAGCTTGTTTTATAGTATCTCTTACATCTGAATAAAAATCAACCTC
This sequence comes from uncultured Aquimarina sp., assembly GCA_947503135.1. GTDB lineage: Bacteria > Bacteroidota > Bacteroidia > Flavobacteriales > Flavobacteriaceae > Aquimarina. Next base: position 44,352 of record CANNCQ010000008.1, read on the forward strand.
AGCTTTTATTTTATTAGCCTCTAGTTGAGTATAACCCGCTTTAATCATTTCATTTGCTAGGTTAGAAAAAGATCTTATTAAGCCAGAAGTTGCTTTGTATAAAGTAACTCTTAACTCTTCTGTTCTTTGCAAGTCTGTTTTAATTTCTGTATTACCACAAAAATACTTGATATATCCAGGTTCATTTTTAGGGTGTACAGGCTCACAAATAGCCCTTATAGCTTCTAAAGATGTTTCTAGCCTATCTTTACTTACTTCAAATCTGTCTTTTAACAACCCTGTAACATCATCTTTGTCATACTTGTCAAAAACAGTAGAAGTATAGTCTCCAATAGAATCTTCAATACTTTCAAATAAATCTTTATAGTCTATAATATAACCAAAATCTTTGTCTGCTGTGTGTACTCTGTTTACTCTACATAAGGCTTGAAATAAGCCATGGTCTTGCATTTTTTTATCAATGTATAAGTATGTTGCGGAGGGAGCATCAAAACCTGTTAAAAGCTTATCTACAACTATAAGGAGCTTCATTCTACCAGGTTCATTAATGAATAGAGACTTAGCTTCAGCTTCAAAAGTTTCTGCGTCTTTACCATTTAGCATTTTTTTATAAACCTCATATTTTAAGGCTTTTTCTGTTATTGTGCCATCTCCAATAGATTCTCCTTTAACATCTGCTATGTGTGGTTGATAACTTGTAATTATAGCACATTCTTTAAATCCTGCATTTTGAAATAACTCGTAATATTTGCAGGCTTGGTACACACTGCCAGAAACTAACATGGCATTTCCTGTATTGTTAGCTAACCTTGGTTTTACTTTAAAGTCTTTAACTATATCAAATACAATTTTTTCTAGTCTAGATTTAGAACCTAATACTTTTTGCATGGTTCCCCATCTTTTTTTAAGCTCTATTTTTGCTATATCTGTAAGTCCTCTTGTTTCTGCATTAAACCATTCATCAATACTTTGTTGGTCTGTTATGAACTGTTCTACATCTCTGGCTTCATAAAGTAAATCTAAAACAACACCATCTGCTACAGCTTCATCAAATTTGTAAGGTTGCCCAATATAGGGTCCAAATATTTCTATACTCTTTTGTTTGTCTTTTTTAAGTAAAGGAGTACCTGTAAATCCAATAAATAGAGCTTCAGGTAGTATAACCTTCATAGCATCATGTAATTTTCCAGATTGTGTCCTGTGACATTCATCTACAAAAACAAAAATATTTCCTTTGGCTTTAAAGTCAGTACCTAAGCTAGCTTTCAATTCTTCAATGTAACTATCAAAATCTCCCTCTTCATTTGTTCTACCAAATTTATGTACTAGGCTAGCTATTAAACTGTGCCTTTTACCATTTAGGGTAGTTATCAAGTCTTTACCACTTTTGGTTCTGTATATAGGTTCTTCAACCCCTTTAAACAACCCTTCAATTTGGGAATCTAATTCTTCTCTATCTGTAATTATTAAAACCCTGCTATCTTTTATGTTTTCTCTTACCCATTTGGTAAGCCACACCATGGTTAATGATTTTCCTGAGCCTTGGGTGTGCCATAAAATACCACCTTGCCTAGTGAGCACATTAGTTTGAGCTGCTTTTATGCCAAAAAACTGGTTGGGTCTGCATAGTTTTTTTACGCCTTTGTCAAAAATTACAAAGTCATATATAAGTTCTAAAATACGTTGTTTATTACATAATTGTAAGAGGTGTTTGTCTAGTACATAGTCATGTTCCTGTGAGCTTTCTTCCTTCCATTTTAGGTAATATTTTGCTCTAGTTTCTATGGTACCATAACGTATTCCTTGGGTGTCATTACCAGCCAATACTAATTGCATGGTGGTGAAAAAATTAGGAATAAATTTATTAGACTGATTGTCTAAATTTTGCATTATTCCTTCTTCTATACCCGTTTTGCTTCTTTTTAATTCTAAAATACCTAGAGCTATACCATTAATGTATATTACCACATCTGGTCTTTTAGTATTTTCTCTACCCTTAACTGTAACCTCTTCTGCAATAGCAAAATTATTGTTGTTGTAGTCTTTCCAATTTATAAAGTGAATGGTTTCTTTAGGTTTGCCTAACTCTTCTGCAATGGCAACACCATAACGTAATAAACTATAGACTTCTTTATTTGCCTCATATAAACCATTAGAAAGGTTTGTAGCTGCATTTACTAACTTTGTTATAGCTTTGTTGGCTACGCTTAAGGAATAGCCTTGCTTGCTAGTTAAAAAATCTAAAAGTATGTTTTCTTCTACAGGAATTTTACGCTCTTCCTTTTCCCAGTTACCTAGATAGTTGTAGCCTATAGTATCTTGAAAAAATTGAATCACTCTATCTTGTGTAGCTCTTTCTGGTTTGCCTATATGATTCATAAAACTGACTGTTTTTTTACCGTAATGAATATAGCCTCTAAATTGTTATGAAGCTCTGAGTACTTAATATTTTTAACTGAAATCACATTTTCTTCTGGCAGAGAATTTTCAAACGTATTATCTCTAAATAATGCTCTTTGTAATTCTTCATCTATTTCTGCATTATTCCAAGCCCCAAGTTTAATTTCAAAATTATTTTTAGTGAAAATACAGACTATGTAATAGTTTACCTTTTTGTATTCCCAATTCTCAAAAATAATACAAGGATTAAAATTATTTCTTTCCCCTGTAAAGTATCTTAGGGTTTCAAAAGGAGCATAAAATTCTTTATCAAATTCAGGTTTAGATATTTTATTATAATAATGAAAAGACCTTAACTCTCTTTGCTTTGAATACTTTTGTTCTTTTTCTAATAATTTAAAATCTAGGTAGCTATCTGAAATAGCAATATATGATTTCCCGCAATGCCTAAGTATTTGAGGTTTGTCAAGAATTAAATATTTCCAATTGTCTATGTTTAATTCTTGTTTTTTAGAATTAATAACTTCTAAAACAGACTCTTTTGAACAACTATTACTATTCAAAAAATTCTTTAAAATAGCTTTTTTTTCAGGTCTTTCAAATACAATCCTCCAATTTTCATCCCTATCCCTTGCGTTAGAATATGAAGATTTATAAAAGCTATATCTATTGACTGTTTTTTCATTTAACCAAATTTCTTTATCATCAAAAGCAAAGAATAAACACTGTAAAATGTAGTCTGGAGAATTTATATTTTGTTCACTAAATAAATTTTCAAGCCTGATTAGGTAAGTTTTAAATTTCTCTACATCGTATAAAGGAGCATTTTTATGTTCTTCATAATCTTTTACTTCACCATTGTTTAAAATTACTTCAGTAATATCTTTAGCTGAAAAATGTAAAATGAACCCTATCTGACCATAAAAATAAAAATGATTTTCTGCTCTAGTTATTAACCCAGACCATTTGTCACCATTATCTTGTCTATGGATTAAATTGTTTTTCTTTATTTCTTCTTTTTGTTGGTCTAAAGTATAGAATCCAATCCATCTTTTGGTTTCAGCAGTAATTTTTTCAGGGAGAGTTTCAGCAATATTTAAGATATAATTGGGTTCTAAATTTTCAATAGCAACTATAGCTGGCACATATGCTGAAATATCATCTATTCTAGTATTATAAATCAAATTTCTACTAACCCTTATCCAGTTTTTAAAATTTCTTTTATCCTCTTCTGTATAGTTTTCTGTTTTGCTTTTCCCTAGTAGATGTAAGAATTTTAATATTGAAAAAAAGAATACTTTATGAAATAAGTTTAAATTATCAAATTCAGTTAAAAGTAGCTTGCTAAACGACTTATTCTCTTTTATAGAAAATGTTGAAACCCAGATTTCCTTAACAGTTTTATCTATGAGTTTTAACTTATCATTAGCTAAGATGTCTAGTGTTTTAAATATAAAATTTAAAGATTCTGTATTAAATATACCATTCTCTTCATATTGAAGTGTGGTAGCAAATTTATTTGGGCTTAATAAGTTAGTAAGCTCTTTTTCTTTATCAAAATTTGAATCCTTTTTTTTGCTTTCAGAATTTGAAAGATGAAATAATAAAGCGGTATTTTTAAAAAAGGCTAAAAAATTAGTATCAATATTTTTTACAGTTGACTTTTTGTCTTTGCTCTTTAAGACTCCTCTTGTTTTCCAAAATAAATCAAGCCAGTCCTTATCTATTTTATAAATCCAATTATATTCAGGTAAAGTTGCTTTATGCTTTTTTTCCAGCCAAGCTCTGAAGTTTTCAAAATCTGTAAGACCTTTTCCTCTGGCATTCATTTTTACGTAGAGGTCTTCATCAAATCCTTCTTCTTGAATATCAAAATAATCAAAATTAATAACGTTATTTTCTGTTATGTTTAACCACGCATTTTCAAAATCAACATCAATTTCTGTAGCTTGTTTATTTATTTCATCTAACACTACTAACATACCTGAAACAGTAGGGTCTTTTTTCCAAGATGTAAAAAACCAAGACTGGTCCATAATATACTCCGATAACATCTTTTTTGTATCTGTATCTTCTTTAGCTAGTACACTATAATTATCTAATAGGCTTTTGAGAAACTCACTGGTACTTTCTCTTGTTTTATATAAGAAGTTATTTAAAATACCTATTTCTTTATTAGCATTAACACCAATGTAAAGATGTAATAGAAATAAAGTTGTAAGTCTCTGTTGTCCATCAAATGGAATAAGTTGTTTATTTTCACTTAGAGCTAAAGGCTTTTGAGAAATAGAACTGCTAAAAGCTACACCTGCTGTATCACTATATTTTTTTAATACCACAAGCATTTGCTCTAGGTTATGCCTGTTTTCATTAAAATTTGCTTGGTTTTTCTTATCAATAGATTTTCCAAAAATAAAATCTAAATTTAAATTTTGCCTTTCTGCTGTTGCATTAAGTAAACTTTTTACAAAACCTTTTCTTATAGAATTGACTCTATCATCAATTCTACCTTGTGCGTAATCCCTTTGTATTTCAGGGATTTCTATTTGGCTTTCTTTACATATTTCCCAAAATGTTTTAGACATAGTAATCTTCTGTATTAAGTAAATATTCTTTTAAAAGTTGCTTGATATCATTGGTATAGTCTTCTGCATCTTTTGAAGACCAATAGTTCATCTGCATTTTTTCATCATTTTCTAGAAGGGTAGTTTTCTTCAAAAAATTATTGATAGTACCCAAGGGTATATAACTGTCTTTTCTGTTTTCAGAATTTAGAATTACTCCTCTTTTTTCCAAGAAACTTTTATTTCCAATTTTACTATTTGTGTGTTTATCTAGTAAAGCCTGATTACCCATTTTGTGTAATTCAAAAGAATCATTCATAAGGTCTGAAAACTCATTAATTTTAGCTGATAAATCTCTTGACAAAGAGTTTTTTTCTTTTAGAAGAGCTGTTTTCAACCCTTCTAACTTTTCCTTGTTTTCCTCTTTCTCTTCTATAATTCTAAACTCAAAATCTTTCAACCAAGCTTTAGCCTCTTCAATATTTTTAAGCTCTTTAGGGTTTTGTGGGTGAATATGTTCTATACTCCACTGGTTGTTGGGAGCTTGATATAAATCAAATGGAAAGCGCTGATTTGGAAAAGTGTTTTCTATAAGTTTTATATTATACAGTAATAAAACATTCTTGCATTCTGCATAAGACTCCACATAATCAAGTATTTTTAAATCATACACTAAGACTTTCTTTTTATCTTTTTGCCTCTCTGATTTAAAACGCTCTACAATAGTTTTTTTTAAAAAAGCTATAATTTCTGATTTCTTCTTTTTTTCTGTTTCGCTAATAATTTCAGCTAAAGACAGAAAATTAGTGTTAATTAAATAACCAATTAAATGGTAGGTTTCAACATCTTCATACCATTCTTTAAGGCGTTGAAAAATTTGCTTAATATTTTGCCATTTTAATTTCTTTTTACTCTCAGGGTTTGAATACTGAAAGTAAGCATACATATCTTTGTCTTTGTCTTTATCTTTTCTATTACAATCAATATCAAATAGTTTTCCTATACGTGAAGGATAATTTTGCTTTTCATTATTATTCACAAAAAACCAAAAAGAGTTATTATGTAATTCATTTTCTATACCATCCCATTCATTAGCTAACTTTTTCTTTTCAAATTCCCTTATATCCCAAGGCTTGTCACTCTTATCAATTTCTAAAATAAATAATGCTTTTATAAGCTCTGCACTGGTTAGCTTTATCTTTCCAGCGTTCATATTTATAAAGAAATCTTCTACTGTTTGTGAGCTATTTTGTGCAATTATTACAGGATGCCATATTACATAAGTTTGGTGTATTAGCTTTTTATAAAAATCATTTACAGACTCTTTTTTACTTAGCCAGCTATAAATAAGTATGTAGGCATTAAAAATATGGTAATTATCAATATTGTCTTTTTGGGGATAGAGTGCTACTAAATCTTCCCAAGACTTAATTTTATCTAGTGTGTTTACAAAACTATCAACCTGATTTTTATTACTAATTTCTTCTAAAAAAAGCTTAGTTGCCTTTCTAGTATTATAGTCTAATTTGTAAAAACCATTAGGTGCTTTGGAGAAATGGTTCTTAAATACAGAAAGGATTATATATATAGTGGTAGAGCGTTGTTGCCCATCTATAAGTTCCCATACTTTATCTTCTTTTTTAGTAACTGCTAATGGCTGAATACAGTACTTTTTGTTTTGAGTAATCTCATCTATATCTGTGAGTAAACTCTCTACCTCATCTTTGCCCCACCTGTAACCTCTTTGATAGCTACTCACATAAAAAGTATCTAATTCAGGGTGTGTATTTAACTCATTAATGGTTAACAGACCTATTTCATTTAAAGGTTTATGTAGCGTTAGAGTAGTAGCTTTTTTCATATTTACACCAACCTAGTTTTACCTGTTAATAGCTCTTGTGCTAAACCTTTTTTTACTTGTATATACTTTTCTTTTTTAACCTCTAAAGCTTCTATTTCTTTATCCATATCACTTAAAATAGTTGCTATGGCTTCTTGTTCTTCATACTTCTTTGGATGACATATTATATATTTAGATATTTGAGGAGCTGTAAGCTGGGGAACTCCTGTACTTTCATAAGCAAACTCTATCTTACTATTTATATATTCAGAAAAATAAAACCCTTTTAATTTAAACTTTGGTTCTAAAACTATTAGCCTAACAATAGCATCAAATGGCTCATCTCTATATTCAGCCTTTCCTAAACTCCCTCTTGCTGTTACAGTTATAGATTTTGCTTTAAATTTTGCTATTCTAGTATAACCGTAATGACCTTTATTAATTAAAGAATTAGCATAAATGTTATAAATAAAATCATCCCGCTTTAACCTCGAAAAATTATCTCTATCTATATCTCCTCCTGCCATAATTGTGAATAAATCTCCTATCTCTGTTTTCTCCCACTCACCAGAAAAACCAGGTAATCTTTTACCTCCTTTATTTGGTGGAGTAAGTAACTGTTGCATAGCTCCTTTTTTAATAGCTTTCTTTTTAGCTATTAAATCTTCTATACCTTGTATTAAGTTATCTGTATCTGTAAGAACTTTTGCTATAGCTTCTTGTTCTTTTAGGGTTGGAGGTAGCGGGATTTTCATTTCTGAAATCATTTCCTTCCTCACTGAATCTACTGATGACTTGGCTGTCATAGACATAACCCTATCATAAAAATTAGTTGAAAACTGATAAAAAAAATATTTTCCATTTATGGTTTCATTAAAACCATAAATTTTATAAACCCTTTGATGATAATCAAATTTGCAATTCAGATAATGAAAAATCTTACCAACTCCAACACCATCACCAGAAGTAAGAACAGCTTCTCCATCAAAAGAATAACTATTAATTCTTTCTACAGTGTTAGACCTAACATAAAATGGGTACTTTCCTTCCTTAACTTTATCTTGAGTATCCTTAGATCCTGTAGTTATTTTACAGATTAAACCTATTTCTCTATCATCCCAATCCTCAGGAATAACTCCAACCTCTGTTTGTTTATAACCTTTTGCTATCATAGTAAACCCATTTTTTGTAAGTGCGTATTTACTTCACTTTCCAAATCTGTAACTGCACTATCTAGCTCCTTTAATGTTTTGCTATATCTTTCTGCTAATGTTTTTATAGTTGCAGTTAAACTTTGAGAAATACTTTCTACCTCAGTTTGTAAAGCATTTTGTAAATAAGCTAACCATTTATGATTTACTACTAAATCTTGCACCTCATCATCAGTTAATTCAGCATATTTTTTTAAGAGTAATGTATCTAAATTAGTCTCTGCTGTTTTAATCTCTTTTTTAAGCATAGCTTCATTAGTATATGCTGTTAAAACTTCATTAGCTTTAGCTACAGCTTCTTTTTCTGTGCTATCAGTTTTATTTTTCTTTATAAATGCAGTTATAATGGCTTTGGTAAAAGCTCCTTTATCATTTGTAGCATCTTCTAATAAACCTCCTTCTACTGCATGCTCTTCTTGTAAACTTAAAATAGTAGCACCAGTATTCTCTAATTGGTTTTGTAAGCTTTGTAATTCTTCTTTCTCAGTACTTAAATACGTATCTATAACCAATGTTTTAGGTAACAAATCACAAGTCCAACCTTTATCTATTTCTTTACCTTTTTTATTTTTCTCAACAATTCTTTTTACTGTAGCTTTCCAACCCTCTTCTACCACTAAATACACATCATCTTTTAAAGTACTTTCCCAATAATCCATTAGGTGTTGGTATATTTTATAATTATCTACCAGTGGTTTGTTTTTATAAGCCTGCAACAAGCCCTCTGACAATTGGTGTATAAATAGCTTAGGTTTGGTGGCTTTATCAATACCTTCTAGTAGTGCTTTTGCTTGTACTTGCCAAGTAGTAAACACTTCTTTTAATTGGTTGTTATAGCTTATAAACTCTGTGTGGTTATAAATGGTTTCTTTTATGGCTGTTGTATCTATGTTTAGTTGGCTGTAAGCTGTTCTTAACTCACTAAATAGCGTTGTTTTTAAATTAGGATATACTTGCCAATACGCATTTAAACCATCAATATCTCTGTTTGGTATGCCTCCTTTTAAATGTGCTGTTAGGTCTTGTACATCTTCTGCCTCTTGGGTATCTATATACCTAGGTATATTAAGGTTATACTCATTAGCTTCAATTTCTGTAAAAGGTACAAAACGTGCATATTTGGGTTGCTCTATTTGCTCATTAAAGGTATCTACAATACGGTGTAAATCTTGCTCGCGTAATCTGTTTTTATTGCCGTCTTTTATAAAGCCTTTGCTAGCATCTATAATAAAAATACCTTGTTGCTCTTTAGGTAATTTTTCTTGTTTAGTAGCATTTTCTTTGTCTATAACAATTATACAAGCAGGTATGCCTGTACCATAAAATAAATTGGCAGGTAAGCCTATAATACCTTTTATTAATTTTCTTTCTAGTAGGTTTTGCCTTATCTCTGCTTCTGCATTTCCTCTAAACAGCACTCCATGGGGTAGTATAATAGCACCTTTACCTGTGCTTTTTAAAGAAGCTATAATGTGCAGTAAAAAGGCATAATCTCCATTTTTATCTGGTGGCACTCCATAACCCCTAAACCTATTATAATTATCATTAAGGGCATCTATTCCTTTATTCCAACTTTTTACAGAAAAAGGAGGATTGGCTACTACAAAGTCAAACCTTTTTAAACTACCATCAGTTTCTTTAAACTGTGGGTTAGCCAAAGTGTTTCCAGAGGCTATTTCTGCTGTAGGACTACCATGCAGCCACATATTCATGATGGATAAACTTTTGGTAGCTATATCTTTTTCTTGCCCATAAATACTTAACCCATTAGGAGCTTCACTAGCAACTTTTAAAAGTAAGGAACCAGACCCACAGGTAGGATCATATACAGAATAAGATGAGGTTTCAGCCTTATCTACAGCTATAATTTTGGCTAATATTCTAGATACCTCGGCAGGGGTATAAAACTGCCCTTTACTTTTACCAGATTCACTGGCAAAGTGTCTCATTAAAAACTCGTAAGCATCTCCTAAAATATCATCATCTTCAGCTCTGTTGTTTTTAAAATTTAGAGCAGGGTTTTCAAATACAGCAATTAGGTTACTTAGGGTTTCCACCATTTCTTTCCCTTTCCCTAGCTTGTCATCATCATTAAAATCTACTAGCTCCATGGTGCCTTCTAAACCATTGGCTGCAAATAAAGGTTTAAGTATGGTTTTATTTATTTGGTCTCCTATGTCTGTAGTGCCTTTAAGGTTTACCATATCCTCAAAGGAAGCTCCTTTAGGAACCTCTATTAAACTATCTGGCTTATTGCCATACTTGTCTGAAACATATTTTACAAATAGTAAAGTAAGTACATAATCTTTATATTGTGAGGCATCCATACCTCCACGTAGTTCATTACAACTAGCCCAAAGGGAGCTGTAAAGTTCAGATTTTTTTATTGCCATAGGTTAGTTTTGGTAGTATAGTCAAATGTAAATTATTTGAGTAGGGGATAAAAGGAAAAAGTAGTTATGCTGTTATTTAGTTTATTATACCTTCTTTGTAATTTACTTTTTTAATTTTTTTACCTGAATCAATGTTATAAAAAACAGTCTTTCCATTTCTTAACCCGTTTTTAATTTTAATAACTTCTTTGGTTTTTTCAGAAGAATTATATCTTATAAATTCACCTGAAAACAGATTATTAACTGAGTCATAGTATTTTTCAATTTGTTTTTCAGCCTCAGGGACTGTTTCAATTTTAATCCCTTGCTTTCTGTGAAAATGGTGCCAAAAACCTACTTTATCTCTTTTAAAATATTTTCCACTAACTAATATGTCTCCTGCTAAATCGTATTTTATATAGTTACCATTTCTATACATATTTTCGTTGTTAACCGATAAAGAGTTATCTATATTGAGGGTAATAATATCTGAAGGTTCTTTTACCCAAAATTCTTGACTTTCTTTTTGATCATTAAACAATGTTTTTACCCAAAAGTGATTGTAGCTTCTAGACTTTTTTACACTTCTTATTTTTGAATTTTTATTGTTATAATAATTGGAATATTCAACTTCACCATTTTCATAGTAAATTTCATACTTGCCCTCAACATGCTTCAAAGTCCAAATGCCATTTTCTTTTCCTTCTAAGTAGTTTCCTTGTACTTCTGTGGCTGTGTTTTTATTAATTGAATGATAGCTACCATGCTTTAGGTCATCTAAGTAGGTTGTTTTTTCAATTACTTTAGCCCCTGAACCACTTAATAAAAAATATTTGTAAGCTATACCATTAAGCGCCCCATTTTTATAATTATAAATATTTTGTAGCTCCCCAACGTTACCTAATAAATTTGGGTATTTGCCTTCTACATCTTCACTAAGTAAGTAAAACTTTGTTTCACCATTTAAAACACCATCTTTAAAACCAAGAACCCCTTCTAATTCTCCACTATCTGAAAATTCTTTCCATTTACCAGAAATTAAACCACTACTATAGTTACCCTCTTGAAGTTTTAAAAGCCTTTTTATATTTGAGTTTTTTCTTGAAACTAGAGTATCAATCACAGGTATTGTATTGGTTAGTGCGGCAACTGTATCATTAAATTTCAAATATCTTCCTTCAAGTTTATTGTTTTTATAATTGCAAAATATAACTTTACTATTATCAACTTCCAATGCACTTCCATTTAGTTCTCCTGCCTTGTAATTTTGATAGGTATATTTTTGTTTTACTCCATTATTATATACGTAATTAATAAAGTTACCTTCTTTTAAATCGTTTAAATAGTAGCCATTAATTTCTGATATTAGCATTCCGTTCTTTGAATAAGAATACTCTTTTAAAAGACCATTTTTTTCTCCGTTTTTAAACCAAAGCTCTTTAGTAATTTGGTTGTTTTTAAAAAGAAGGGCTTTACCTTCAAATTTTCCATCTACTGAATTGTATTCTAAAATCTTAGCCCCTTTATCATCAAACTCTTTAGTTATACCATTTTCAACACCATTAATAAAATTGTGTATCTCTTTTAATTGTCCGTTAGGGTGGTAAATTTGGTAAACACCATCTTTATTTCCGTTTTTAAGGGTGTATTTCTCTTTGATAGTTCCATCAGAATAATAATTTGTTTTTTCTCCATTCAAAAAATCATATATACTACGTTTTTTAGTCAGATTGAATTTATAGCTTGTAAAACTCTCATCATCTAAAGAATAGGATTCAGATTTCTTTCTTTTAGAGCTTGTAATTTCAAGGATAAAACTTTGATTGGTGTATTTAATTGAAATTTCATCGTCATTAATAGTACTATCCGTTTTTTTGTATCCATAGCTGCCTACTGAATTGTTTAATGATAAATAGGATTTTTTGTTAAAAACATTAAAGGCTACTTTATTAGGAAAACCCTCATAGGTATATAAATAAAACCAAGCTTCAGCTTCATCATTATATGTTGATTTGTTGTAGGACCAAACAATTGTATTGTATTTGTCTGAATCACCTTTAGAAGATTGATGATATTCCCAACCTTTATTATTCATTATATCATTAACCTCTTCCCAATTTTTTTTAGAACAAATATTTTGAAGTTCCGCAATGGTAATCTTTTGAGGGTATAGTAAAATCGTAAACAGACTGAAAAAAATGAGGAGTAATTTTTCTTTCATAATATAGCGTTAGAGTGTTGAAATTTAACAATTTAAAACTAAATTATTTAGTGTGTGATATAAATTAATAAATTTATAACTGTAATACATAGGGCTTTAAATTATTTAAAAAAAACAGCTGTGGTTTAGGTTAAAATAATTATACTTAAAAAAAAGGCTCAAAGGAATTATAATGCTTAGCTGCTGTTTTAGAGTTTCACTTTAAAGCTCTTATACAATATGTAATGAAACGATTATTATTAGGAAGCACCTCAATTTTATTGTTACCACTATTTTTTTTAGTATTTACAAACGAATACTCAAGACTTAACAACTCAAATAAAGGTTTTGTTAGAAAAGGGATTACAGCTATAAATTCAAGTGTAAAAACACCTGAAAAATGTAGTTGGTATTGCCATGCAGATACTGGTTACTGTAAAAAGCATCATACTGATCTACTAAAAAAATATACCTCTAAAATTGACCCTTTTTATTTTGGTATCATTAAATTATTACATAATGCAGGAGATTATGGCTTAGCCAATATCATTTTTTTAGTAATTCTATTTCCTGCATTAATATATGTGCTTTTAGTAAAAAGCATTAGTATTCAAAGAAAAATCAAATGGCTAAAGAATGGATAAATTGATGCATATAGTCAACTTAGTTTATGCTTATTGTACAGATTTTGTAATCAACATAGCTAATATTTTAGGGTTATCTTATTATGAAGTAAATACCTTCATTTTTATTATTCTGTATCCTTTATTGGTAATTGGTTTAACTTGTTTATTTGTAGTTCAAATTTTAAGGTTGAGGTATTGGAAAAAAGAAACCCAACCTCTAAAATAGAGATTGGGCATAAGTTAATTTAAAAACCAATTATTTGATTTAGTACACAAATCATTAGTAAAATCAAAAGCATTTGCACTGCGATTAACAAAGCCATCAATATAACTACTCTTATTAGCTGAGGTAAACAGGTTATAGACATCCCATAAATTGATATTACCATCTTCATTTCTGCAAAATCTTTCATCTTGATAATAATCTTTAGCAATACTAGAAATTTGGCTGTCATTTATTAAAAGAGAAGGAATCCCTGCTCTTTCTGATTTAGATAAATACTGATACAATTTCATTCTACCAATAAGTTGTGCAAATTGAGTCTCTGTAATGGATTGCTGAGTTAAATTCTTCATCATTTGGATATGCCTATCAAGCTGATAGGAGTTGATTAAAGCCATTATTTTCTCTCTTAGTTCAGATATGCTTGACACCTTAAGTTCTGAAGAGTAACCATCTGTAGAGACACATAAATTACAGCATACCATATTCTGAAAACCGATAAACACTTGGAATTTTTCAAATGACTTTTTACTATATAAATTTTCTCGGTTATATGCCCTCACTCCACCTACCATAAGAGATAGCTGATTACCATCCAGAGTATGGGTAATTGAAGGAACTCTAATAATAAATGCCATCCTTTCAAAGTATTGTGTTTTTTCAAAATCTAATAAGTCTTTAGCTGATTTGTGAATAGCATCTGGCGTTCTACCCTTTATTTGATGTGATACTCTTATTTCAGGTTTTTCAATTTGGTGCTGACTAAATACTGAATTTATACAATCATTAGTTACTTCAATAAACTCCTGATGTGCTATAGTTTTTTCGTTGTCTTTGGCGAATACCGGTATAACACAATCTTGCTGTAAACAAGAAAGGCTAACATCCTTTGTGTTAGCCTCTATAAATGGGGTGGTTTTAATAGTTTCTATTATCTCTATTTCTGGTGTTTGTAAAATACCTGGATAAAGTATTATGTCCTTTCCAGGTGCTTTGCTAATTGTTGGTGTGATTTCCATTTCTTGAAAAGTTTTGAGGGTTAATTAATTGTTCTAATTGTTGTTTTTTAGCTCTAAACTCAGCATTTAAGGTTTGCTGATAATTAGGGTAATCATTGTATAGTTTAGTTAATTCTGAAACGGATAAACAAGAGTTGATTTTCTCATAAATATCTTCTTTAGAAACTGTAGTAGAATTACACCATTTAATTAAGCGTTCACCTATTTTAGGAGTAATTTTAAATTCTGGTTTTCCTGTAAATAAACCTGTCCTGTCTTTAGAAACATTTACTAAATGCTTGTCGTTAATTAATTCCAGGTTTAATGCCAACTCATATTCAAAGCCTTCCCGCGTGATTTCTTTAGTGCCATGTTTTACTACTTTAGTTCTTCCATTTGTACCTGGATCTAATGAATAATCTACTTTTCTTCTAGTTGTTGTAATGATGTGGCATTTAGATTTTAAAATAGCATTTATAAATGCCTGATGTTGAGGAGTTACCTTTGACCAATCCTGAAATCTACCGCCGTAGCTACTATGAATATCTAAACACCCACCAGTTCCATTCCATTCATGAGATACGGAATCTATGATAATCACCTCAACATTTGAATTTTCACACGTCTTAATGGCTTCAATATACCTAGAAGGGGAATATGGTTCATTTAGATCTAATACGTTGAAATTACCTAAATCTGAGTACATATTAGAGCTACCTTGCTCAGAATCAATGACAGCTATCTTAGACCAGTCTTTTGTCATTCCATAAGCAAGAAGGAGAGCTGAATAGGTTTTACCAAATCCGCTAGGTCCAGATAAGCCTATTCTGAGTTTTACATTTTGTTTTTTACTTTGTTTCAATTTCATTTTAATAATTTTAAAGATTTATTTTAATTGTGATGTGCCTGGAGGAGAATTTATATTGTTTACTTAGGCTATCCTATCATATCTAATTTCAGGTTCTTGTAATAATTTCTTCATTTCTGAATCAATAGTTTCATTAGTATGTTTCTTTAAATATGCATTGGTTATTTCAATACTTTGGTGGCCCATAGCATCGCTGATAACATCTGTAGAAACACCTGCAAATTTTAAATTAGTAGCAAAACTGTGCCTGATTGTATAGCTGGTAACATGCTTTTGTACACCTTGTATTTCTGCTATTTCTTGAAGATCTTTATTAAACTTTTTTAGTGTTCTTAATTTTCTATTTTCAATTTGAATAGGAGTTAAATTGTTTTTTAATAGGATAGGGAACACATAATCCGTTACATTTAATTGACTTTTGTAATAATCTAAGACTTGCTTAACAGGCTCAAGTATTTCTACTGAAAAATTCCCTTTAGTTTTTGAACGTGTATAATCAATTCTGTTAACACCTATATTCTCCCATTTTAATTTTAGCATATCCACAAAATTCATCCCACCTGTATAATAACTGAATATCAAAAAGTTTTTTGAGTTAGTTAAATAAGGATATTTTGAGGTATCAATAGATTCAAGAAGTCTGATTTCATCTCTTGATAAAGCTTTCTTAATAGATTTACCTTTCAATCTTGATATTTTGTATGCTTTAAATGGGTAGTATTTCTCTTGAACTATACCTTTGTTAATAGCATCATTAAATAAGGCTCTAATTTCACGCATCTTTACAGCGATGCCTCCGTCAGTATTTTGATTGCTTCTTAAATGCGTTTCATACTTGTCAAGTAATGCAGGGGTAATGTCTCTAAATAAAATTGATTTTTTTTGAAATTTAAAAAATGAAGTATAAACACCTTTATAAGCCCTAGCGTTTCCTGTTCTTCCAGCCTTGTTGAGATCATCAATTTTTTCTAACCAAAATTCTGATACTGTAATTTTATTAGTTGCTTTACCTCTAAACTTATCTTCAAATTGATTTAATGTAAAATCAATATCTTCTAAATGAAATTCATCTATTATTTTTAAAGCCTTTTCTTTTAGTTTTAGTAATACCCTGTTTCTTTGAGTAGCATTAGGGTAAGTTCTTTTAAACTCACTTTTACTATTATCCCAATCTTTAAGTTTACAAGTAAGGTTAAGAGTTATTAATTTTGATTTTCTGTTTTTAGTAATTCTTAATACTAAAGGATATTTTCCTTGTTTGTTTATTGATTTTCTAAGTGTAATATTTATAGTTGCCATAATGGTTTTGTATTTAAAGTGTGACATAATCACAATATTAGAATAAGTGATTATGTCACGATTAATAATTAATTAGTCATTAAGAATCTAAACTTTTGAATGAGCTTTAATCTCAACTCTTTTTTAGTTTGTAACAAACTATTGTCTTCAAGGAACTGATTAAATTTTTTAAGCTCCTTTGCTTTTTTATTGCGATTTTCTCTATGTTTAAATTGTTCCCAATAATTAAAGGATGTGTAAATTGTTAGTTTTTTTTGTGTGGAAAAATCAAGGATTCTATCATCAATAATTATCATTTCATCAAACCTTTTAATTAAGTCTTTAAATAGAAGCATCAGAGCAGCTTTCTGTTTTAAGTCACTAAGCTTGTAAATGCCTTTTTTATTGAAAGCATTAGATTTTTTATATTTAACTTCAAACCTCAACACATTTTTTGGAAGTCCATATTGCTTAGCTTTATCATATATCTTGATATCATATTCATTATGATTAAACATTTTTAGTCTTCCCCTGCCGTTGAAATTATTATCAAGACTATGTAGTTTTAATGAGTGCATAAAAACGGAATCATTTATTATATCTTCAGCGGGTTTGTCTACTTCTATATTTAAACCAAATTCAAATCTTGTAAGTTTAGATGATTCAATATCCACAGTCTTACTTTCTAAAAAGTCAATAGTTTTAATTAATTCAGAATAGGTAAAATCGTTATGATTATGATCTTCACCAAATTCTCTGTAATTTTTCAACTTGTGTAGAGAGTTTGAAATAGCTAACGATTTTTCATTAACTATCAGATTCATATTCTCAATCTTATCTTTGTAAGGGTAATTTAGCTCTCCAGTATGATAACCAGTTTCAGCTTTTAAGTTTGGAAAATTCTCTTCAGACAGGATGAATGGTTCAATTAAGTCTTTATTCCTATAGTAAATTTTTACAAAATCTATCATCACAAAGACTATTTAGCTCTACTTATGTAGCGTTCAACGTCATCTTGTGTTTCAGAAATTGATTCAACTTTGGAATCATAAATCCATTGATCTATTTCAGTTCTTTTGAAATAAATCTTTTTACCTCCAGGTGTATAAAAAGGTATTTGTCTTTTACTTGTAAGTTTGTATAAATAAGACTTAGAAATCTGCAGGTATACAATTACATCATCAACACTAAATATTTCTTTAGTGTTCAAATTATTCTCTAACAGAAGTTTTTTTAACTCCTTAATTTCATTTTGGATAAATTCCATAATCTTTGAAAAATTATGGATAGTCGACTACCCTGATTAACTATGGTTCAAAGATGGCTAATCAGGGAGTCGGAAGTGTGAGAGCGTAAGAAGTGCGTGAGTAAAAGTGTGAGATTTTCTGTGAGATTACTTTATATAAGTGGATTTTAGTATCTCTACCTGTTCATCAATTCTTTCTTTAAAGTCTAAGTATTTATGCTTGCCTCTTTCTTTTGATGTATATAGATTTTGTTTAGTAATCACTTTTCCTTGTTTAGATAGGAAAGCATTACTTTCTTCTATTTTTTTAGGGGATAATTGTTTGAAAAAGCATTGTATGCTTTCAAAATAGTAGGAAATTATTGAGCCGTTGCAAGTAAATTGAATATTGTCTGTTGGTTTAGGCTCAGTAAATACATTTTGGAAACTTTCCACGGAAACTTCTACGTCATCAATTATAGATAACTCGTAAGTTACTTTGTATAAGTCCTTAAAAAAGAAAGCTTTCTCAATAACTGGGTCAAAAAAAGAATAGATGGTTTTTTGATTAGTTTTAGATGTCTCCTGTATTAAGATTTCATTTGAAAATTTCATTTTTAAATCTGCAATTACATTATTTAAATTTGAGGATACTATTTCAAGTTGATTCTTAGGAATTATGTTGTCATTTGATTTATTTATTTTTTTCAGGTATTTTTCTGCTAAGAGATAGGCATTGTTAAGCAGCTCTTTAAATGTTTCAGGAGAAAGTTTAAATTGTATGGTTTCAGCTTTTTTTAATAAAGAGCTGTTTTCTTTTTTTAATCTATGTTTTAGATAATCGAATAATTCAACATCAAAATGAACAGAATAATCAGAATCAGATGGCGGGCACCAATTTGCTGGTTTAAATACGCCTTGAATTGGTAAATTTATTTCTTTCTTAAAAGTATAGCCTTGGTCTTTGTATTTTCCCCAATTTTCAAAATCTACTTTTAATTGCTCAATTCCATTATGAAAAATAAGCTCATTGTAAAATGAGAGAATTTCAAAAGCTTGCTTGTCCATAATTACATTGTCTTTAGTTTCTTATAGTAATATTTAAATATAGAAAATGTTTGACATATGTTTGACATGTAGAAAACAAAAAAGCCACTCAATTTCTTGAATGGCTTGTCTTTATTAAGCTCCCCCTCTTGGACTCGAACCAAGGACCCTCTGATTAACAGTCAGATGCTCTAACCAACTGAGCTAAGGAGGAATGTTCATATAGAACTATTTCAAAATGCAAAAATTATCAGCTTTTGCGTAGCGTTTAACTTTAGTGCCTAAGCGGGTGCAAATATATAACCAATAAATAGTTCTGCAAAATTTTTCTCAAAAAAAATGATTTTTTTTTATTCGAAGCATATTCATGAGATTATAAAATATCATTAAACACTGTAATAAAAAGCATTAGTCCTACGGTTAATAAAAATCCGATTATCTGTCCAATTTCTAAAACGCGCTGACTTGGCTTTCTGCGCGTAATAATTTCATATAATAAAAACATTACATGTCCACCATCTAGGGCAGGAATAGGTAAAATGTTTACAAAACCCAGCCATAAAGAAAACATTGCTAATTGAGACCAAAATCGAGTTGCATTCCATTCAGGGTTCATTTGTTTCACAATTCCAACAGGCCCATGCATTTCTTTATAAGCTTCAGTGTCTTTGTTAAAAAACAGTTTGAACTGTCGTATTTGAAAAGACAATGTCCAAATTGCCTTATTTAAGCCCGCAGGTATCGACTCTAATAAGCCAATAGTATCAGTCGTGTACAAACCTTCAAAAGAAGGGCCTATACCCAGGTTACCTGTATTGTCCAAAATCACCATTTTATTAATAGTCAAATTATTCCGTAATATTTGTAGTTGTAACGTGTCGTTTTTATGGGTTGTAATTTCCTTAACTAAATTGGTCCACAAACGTGTATCCACACCATTAGCACTAATAATTTCATCGTCCTTAAGTAAGCCAGCTTCTAAAGCTTTTGAGTTTGGTAACACTGTGTCGATTACAGAGCCAATTCTAGGCCCTATAATTTGAGACTGTGTTTTCAGTAATAATTTTTTGTTTTCAGGGGTAAAGTGTAATTTAATTTGCCGTCCATTTCTTTCAATAGTAGCCTCATCACCTAAAAGAATTTCAACCCTAGCTTCCGTTAAGCGTTTTATAGGTTTTCCGTCAACACTAATAATTTTATCGCCAGTTTTAAATCCAATTAATTTCCCTATCGAATCTACTGCAACACCATTTTTTAAACCGTCGTTGGGGATGTAAGTATCACCATGAGTGTATAATAAGCCCGAAAGTACAAACCAACCAATCAAAAAATTAACAATCACTCCTCCTGTCATAATAATTAATCTTTGCCAGGCAGGTTTCGATCTAAACTCCCAAGGTTGTGATGGCTTTGCCATTTGCTCCCTATCCATGCTTTCATCAATCATTCCTGCAATTTTAACGTAACCGCCTAGTGGTAGCCAACCAATACCCCAAGTGGTTTCGCCAATTTTCTTTTTAAAAAGCGCAAATTTCACATCAAAAAACAAGAAGAATTTTTCGACTTTAACTTTAAATAATTTTGCAGGTAGGTAATGACCAAATTCGTGAAGAATCACTAAAATTGAAATCATTAATATAAATTGAGCTATTTTCGATAGCAGTTCCATAAATTGAAATTTTTCACAAAAATACATAAACTAAATACACTCGTAAGGTTCAACTTCTTAAATCTAACTTAATAAAGTTTTAATACTATTTAGGGCGTCCCCCTATGGGTCAGGCTTTCATTCATACGCCTCGCACATCGCAAGCTTTGGCTGTGGGGTAACCATTCAATCCTTAACGAAAAAAACAAGCAATAATATTTTAGCGTACACAACTAACAGTAAAGCTTGTTAACAAATCACAAAAAGGCAAACGAGCATCAAGCAAACAAAGTCTAATAATTATATTTGCAAATAAAAATGCTAAAGTTTTTTGCTCCCTATAAAAAATTTGGAATCTTTTTGTTGATTTTATCGGCAGTTATTATTTATTTAATATACCAAGCTCTTACTCCTAAACGCGTTTTGCCAATATATGATCCCTATCAAATCAATACCGATTTAGTAGACAGTACCATGCAAGAGGTTCGGAAGTATCATAAAATTAAAGATTTTAAATTATTGAGTCATACAGGCGATACCATTACCCAAGCGCTTTATAAAAATAAAATTTACGTAGTCGATTTCTTTTTTACCACCTGCCAAACCATTTGCCCTAAAATGACGCAAAACATGGGTAAGCTTCAAAAAGAGTTAATGAACTCTAAAGATGTTTTACTATTATCGCATACCGTAATGCCCGAAATTGATACATTAGCGCAGCTACAACGCTATGCCAAGAAAAAAGGAGTAAATCCCAAAAAATGGCGACTTGCAACAGGAACCAAAAAAGAACTGTATAATTTAGCTCGAAAATCGTATTTTGTCGCAAAAGAAAATCCAACTTATCCCAATGCATTAATTCACACCGAAAACTTTACTTTAATCGATAAAAAAGGCAGAATAAGAGGATATTATGACGGTACAGAAGAATTAGCAATGAATCAATTATTGGCGGATATTAAGTTGTTACAAAATAAACAGTAATACAAAAGCGTTCAATTATCAAGTTTTCGAATTTTAAACCTCATAGGATTCATATTTAGAGTTAACATCAACCCATAAAAACTACTATCTTTATCCCCTTAGAAACGTACCAATGATACACTCCATGACCGGCTTTGGAAAAGCCATTCTTCAAATAGAAAACAAAAAAATTAATATTGAAATTAAGTCTTTAAATAGTAAAAATTTAGATCTTAATGTGCGCATGCCGCAACAATACCGCGAAAAAGAATTAATATTACGTAATCAAATTGCAAAATCCCTAACTCGTGGTAAAGTTGATTTTAGTCTTTATATTGAAAGCACTAAGGAAGTAGCAAATTCAAAAATAAATATTTCTGTAGTAAACGAATATATAGAACAGCTAAGCGATATTTCTTTAGCAAAAGAAGCCGATTTGTTGGCTATTGCTATGCGTTTGCCAGATGTTTTAAAAACGGAGAAAGAAGAAATTGATGAAGCTGAATTTGCTCAAATTCAGCAACTTTTGGTTGAGGCTTTGGAAAACATTAACGATTATCGCTTAAACGAAGGTAGCGTATTAGAAAAAGATTTCAGGTTACGTATTCAAACCATAGGCACTACTTTGGATCAAATTATTGAAATGGACCCACAACGTATCGAAGGAGTTCGTGAACGTTTATTAAAAGGAATAGCCGAACTAAAAGAGCGTGTTGATGAAAATCGTTTTGAGCAAGAGTTGGTTTATTACATTGAAAAATTTGACATCACCGAAGAAAAAGTGCGTTTAAAAAACCATTTAGATTATTTTATTGAAAACCTAGATTCTGAAGTTTCCAACGGTAAAAAATTAGGTTTCATTTCTCAAGAAATGGGAAGAGAAATTAATACTATTGGTAGTAAATCTAATTTTGCCCCAATGCAACAATTAGTAGTCCAAATGAAAGATGAATTGGAAAAAATAAAAGAGCAATTGTTAAACGTATTGTAATGGCAGCTAACGGAAAGTTAATTGTGTTTTCCGCACCTTCGGGAAGTGGAAAAACAACTATAGTAAAACACTTATTACAAAAGACCAATTTACCGTTGGAGTTTTCAATTTCAGCAGCTTCACGTGAGCCACGTGGCGAAGAGGTAAATGGTAAAGATTATTATTTTTTGAGTATTGAGGAATTCAAAAAAAAAATTGCTAACAACGAATTCATAGAGCAGGAAGAAGTGTATGCTAATAATTTTTACGGTACACTTAAAAGTGAGGTAGAGCGTATTTGGGCACTTGGTAAGGCTGTAATTTTTGATATTGATGTGATAGGAGGATTAAATATTGAAAAACAATTTCCAAAAGAAACCCTCTCTATTTTTGTGCAACCTCCCAATAAAGAAGAGCTTGAGAAACGCTTGCGCGGAAGAGGTACAGAAACCGAAGAGAAAATACAGATGCGTTTAGCAAAAGCCGATCAAGAATTGGGCTATGCCAAAGATTTTGATGCTATTATTACCAACGACAATTTAGAAATTGCAAAGCAAGAAGCTTATCAGTTAGTATCTAAATTTTTAAAAGCATAATGAAAAAAATAGGATTGTATTTCGGAACATTTAATCCCATACACAATGGGCATTTAACCATTGCAAATCATATGGTTGAGTTTTCTGATTTAGACGAAATTTGGATGGTAGTTACACCGCACAACCCATTTAAAAAGAAGAACTCGTTGTTAGATAATCACCATAGGTTAGAAATGGTGTATAAAGCCACAGAATCCTACTCCAAAATTAATCCTAGTGATATAGAGTTTAAGTTAGAGCAGCCAAATTATACAGTAAACACATTAGTACATTTAGAGGAAAAATATAAAAACAAACAATTTTCGGTAATTATGGGTGCCGACAATTTAAAAAGCCTTCATAAATGGAAAAATTACGAGGTAATTCTTGAAAATTATCAAATTTACGTATACCCAAGAATATCCGAAGGAACGATTCCTGAGCAATTTAAAAATCACCCTAAAATTACTGTAGTAGCAGCTCCTATTATGGAGATCTCATCAACCTTTATTCGAAAGTCAATTAAAGCCTCTAAAAATTGTAGACCTTTACTTCCCAATGCTGTTTGGCAATATATCGATTTAATGAATTTTTATAAGTAAAAGGTGTTTGTTGATTATTGGTTATATTTATAAAAACCTAATAATCAGTAAATTGAAATCTAATAAAATTTATAACATACCTTTTTGGAGTATGTGTATTTCCTTAATTTTAGGTGCGTTATTGTTTTCTTTCGAAGTCCTAAGTATTAAGTGGTTTTTTGTTTCAATACTATTTTTACTGCTTGTGTTGATGGCAATGCTTAAGCAAAAAAAATCAACGACATTTATAATCATTTCGTGTGTTGTATTTTGTTTCATAGGGGGCTTGCGTTATCAATTAGCGATTCCAGATAATCAAAGGAATCACATAATTCATCAAACGAATTTAGGAGCTCCTGTAAAAACCATATTTACAGTTACTGAGAGTTTTAAAAAATCTAAAAAATGGAAAAATTATAAAGCTTCCATAAAGCAAATTGAAGAAAATAAGGCTACCGGATCTGTACTGCTAAAAGTTAAGGGTGAAGGTGCTGATATATTACAAATAGGAGCAACTTATATAGGTTACTTAAAGCTTAATAAGTTAGCGAATAAAACTTTTCCTTATGGCTTTAATTATGCGGATTACTTAAGGGGTAAAGGGATTACTCATCAAGTGTGGGCTTCCAAATCGGATTTAATACTACTGCCCAATCAAGGTAATGAATTAGTACAATTTATAGCAAATCTTCAAATTAATTTGAATACTGCTTTAAAAAAACAACGGCTTGATGCTAAAGTAATTCAATTTACTCAGGCATTGGTTTTAGGGAATAAAAAGGAATTAGATAAAGGTGTTTCTGCCGATTTTAAGAATGCGGGTGTTATACATATTTTGGCCATTTCGGGCTTGCATATAGGAATAATTTATTTGGTATTTGTATGGCTTTTTAAGTTGCTATTCTATCAATACAAATACCGTTTTTTTAGATCTGTTACAGTGATATTTTTGTTGTGGATGTTCGCATGGTTTTCTGGAGCGAGCGATTCAGCTTTGCGAGCTACTACAATGGTTACTTGCTTCGAAATATCTCGCTTATTACTAAGATCACAACATCCGCTAAACGCATTATTTCTGTCTGTTTTTGTGCTTTTCTTTGTAACTCCACAAATTATATTTTCCGTAGGTTTTCAATTTAGTGTTGTTGCTGTTGCATCAATAATTATTGGGGTACCTAAAATGTTAAAACTTTTGGAGTCTAAATGGTGGTTGTTAAAATACCTTTGGGGAATAACCTGTGTGAGTACTTGCGCGCAAATAGGATTGTTACCGTTGAGTATTTATTATTTTCATCAGTTCCCGTTGTTGTTTTTAGTCGCTAATATCCCAATAATGTTTTGCATTCCAGTAATTATGGGTTACGCCATTTTTGTGGTCGTATGTGGTTATTTTGTAGTGTTACCAAATGTAATAAGTTCAATTTATAATTTTAGTATCACATATCTTATTCGTTTTGTAGGGTGGATGGCTTCTTTGGATAGTTTTCTTTTGAAAGAAGTTTATATTTCTAAAATAACCGTTTGGGTATTTTATATCATTTTTTTGTACCTATGGTGGATTTATTCAAATTTTGAAAAAGCTTTGAAGTATTTAAGTTTTCCATTATCACTTATTGCTATTACTGGCTTTATAGAATTTAATAGAAAAAGAATAAAAAATGAAGTTTGGTTACTTAATGATTACAGGAATTCAATTATCGTAGATATTTCTGCAAATAAAATTCAAATTCATGCTGAAAATGAGCTGACTGATATAGATAAAGTATTTAAAATAGAACCTATTTCAGCAAAACTACATCAGCCTAATATAATTTACAATCCTTTAAAAGAAGCCTACATTATTGACAATAAAAATATTTTAATTGTATCTGATAATTATATACCTAAACTCAACACGGTTGTTGACATATTAATAATTTCAAATTCACCAAAAATTAATTTTGAAAGGCTTCTTAAAGAAACTCAGCCTAGAAAAGTGATTTTTACAGCAAATAATAAACATTATTTGTTAAGAGGGCTAGAGCTTTTGTGTAAAAAACGAAATATTTATTTTACAAATATTTCGCAAATTGGGGATATCCGCTTGGATGAATTGTAGTTTCTCATAATTTTATGTAATACAATAATTAATGTGAATTCAAGATAAGTATTATGTAAAATTTTGTTGAATAACAATGTTCTCTTAAATCCAATAAATATTTGCTAGTTAGATATTTATAAGGCGTATGTTTCGAAATTAGATGCTTTTATAGATAATTGTTGTCGTTTAACGAAAACATTATAGTTGTTAGATGGTGTTAAAATAATTTGTAATTAATTTGCCCCGTTAATTACACTAAAAAAACTATTAAAAACAATAACAACTAAATTTAAAACATGATTAAAAAAACAAGATCAATCTTTTGTTTAACATTTGCTTTAGCTTCAGCTGCTTTCTCTCAGTCATCCTTGAATTGCGATTTTAGTAATTCGGAAAATAAAAGAAATAAAACGTTCAATTTTTGGGATATTGAAAATAAAATATTTTCAGGCCCTATTACTACTGTTGAAAAAAGTGAGGTTGATAATGGAGGGAGAGCGAGGAATTTAAATTTTGTAAGAACATTAGGAGGATGGAGAAAAGTTGAAAATGGAGTTCCGGCTAAGGACTACAGTGGCGATTTAGCAAGATTTGAAGACGGCGAATATGTATTCGATGCTAGTAAAATGATTAATAAATTAAAGCAGTATAGGCGAAATGGAGTACGAATTAATCAAATAGTACTTGATAATCCGCCATGGGTATTTCAAAGAGGTTTAAATTTTGTTACTACTCGTAATAATGTAGATTATTTAAAGTCTACAGAAATAGAGACTTATGGTAATGCAATACCACCAAATGATAATTACAGATGGAGGAGGTTTATTCGTTTTGTTATGAAGGCTTTAGTGGATGAGTTTGGCGAATCTACGGTTGAAAAATGGCGTTT
Source organism: uncultured Aquimarina sp. (assembly GCA_947503135.1). Taxonomy (GTDB): domain Bacteria; phylum Bacteroidota; class Bacteroidia; order Flavobacteriales; family Flavobacteriaceae; genus Aquimarina. Next base: position 70,910 of record CANNCQ010000008.1, read on the forward strand.
TCGAGCAGGTTCAGAAATAGAAACCTCAGGTCATTGGGCTGGAACAAAGGAGCAGTATTTTAGACATTATAGAATAATTGCCGAGGAGGTTAAAAAAACAGTGCCCAATGCTGAAGTAGGGGTACACTTGCGAGAAGCTAGTTTTTCATCTGAGAAACTAAATTATAAAGGACAAAAAATCCAATCTTTTGGAAAAGAATTTATATCATGGGCTAAATCAAACGATGTTCCTTATGACTTTATGGGGGTTTCATATTATCCATTTTTCGATAGATTAGATGGGGGTTTAGGAGGTCTTGATGTTTTTAAATACTATGATGAAGGAATAAAGCCTTTAACGGAAAGCAAAGATTTTAATAAAAATGCATCAGTAGAAATTCATGAGTTTTGGCTTTTTACAAACTTTGGTAACGGTTTGTTGGTTAATGTAGGAACTTCACATGGGTCAGCATTTTTTATAAAGCTTGCTAGGTTAGCTTACGAGCGAGGTATAAAAAAAATTAACCAATGGGGTTATGGAAAAATAGGTAGATTATTATCTCCACAGCGTATGGCTATGAAGCTTTTAAGAGGAATAGAGGGTCAAGATAGATATAGATACAAATCCGATATTAAAACTAAAAATAATAATACCGTCGATGCTATTTTTACAACAACAGGTAAAGGCGATGGTAGGCGCTATAATGCTATAGTTTCTAATTATAGCAGTGTGCCTGAATACGCCACAGAAAAAGAAAAAGTGGTAGTTAGCATGCAGTTACCTGTAGCTACGGGTAAAAATTATGAATATAGAATAATTACTTATGGTAAAGACCAATGCGCTTTTAATTTACTGAAAGATGTAAATACAAACTATAAAACAACACAAAGTAATGGCGGATGGCTAAAGAATGGTGTTAATGCTACTTATGGACACATATCAAAAGCAATGGGAGGTAGTGGTTCAGTAAAAAGAAACCGTTTGGCTCAGTTGGAAACAGATGCAAATAAGCTTCAGAATTACAATAACTTTCAAGCAACACCATGGGTTGCTGGCAGTACTAAAAATATTGAAGGATCTAGTAATAGGTCTAGATTTACTGAAGTGTTAAATTTAGAGTCTTTTATGATAAAAAAAATAGAAGTTAGATTGCGTTCAGGAAATATAAATTCGAGAAATAGGAAAAGTATTTCAAGCGAATCATTCATTAATGTTTATCCAAACCCGGCAAGTAGCAACTTTAATATTGAAATGGAAGGTATTGATAAAGCTAAAGTGTTTGTGTACGACATGCTTGGTAAAATAGTATTAGAAGAGTTTATAACGGAAGAGAATACTAATTTTTTAACCAAAAATATGTTTAAACAGGGAATGTATTTTGTGAAAATTATAGCTGATAATGAAGAGGTTTACAAGACTAAATTAATTGTAAACTAACAAAGTATTAGTGTATTTCGAATTTTACATTTCAATAATAAGTATATTTAATTTAATAAATCGTCTAGAGAGGTAATTTCTAGACGATTTTTTTTAAGTGTTTTATGTTTCATTCTTTACAAATAGAGGAGTAATATTAAATTTATTATTTTTAAGCTGTGGAAAACAAAATAGAAATTATTTATTGTACTCAGTGTCGTTGGTTATTACGTGCATCATGGATGGCACAGGAATTACTCACCACTTTTGATCAAGAAATTACAGCGCTTTCTTTAGTGCCTGGTAAGGGAGGAATTTTCGAAATAAGGGCTAATGGAAATTTAATTTGGTCGAGAAAAGAGAAAAATGGTTTTCCTGAAATTGCAGAGTTAAAACAATTAGTTAGAGATCAGGTAGCTCCAGAAAAAAAGTTAGGACACATAGATCGAAAAAAGAAAGTTTAATCAATTTATGTATCCTAGTTTTTAAACCAATTCAGGTGCAATTTTATTTACTACAGCTATGGTGGTATCTAAATCGTCATAGCTTAAAGCGTCGGTGATAAACCAGGTTTCAAAAGCACTAGGGGCTATGTATATGCCATTGTTTAACATTCCGTGAAAAAACTTTTTAAAAGTATCATTATTCCCAGTGGCTGCAGTTGCAAAATCAATCACATCATCTGGTGAAAAATGAACAGAGATCATTGATCCTATGCGATTAATGGTGTGAACTACGCCGTGCTTTTTGAGTGCTTCTTGAATTCCTTTATGTAAATAAGCTGTTTTTTCGGCAATACTTTTAAAGATGTCTTTGTTATTGTTTAATTCATTTAACATCGCTAAACCAGCAGACATCGCTAAAGGATTACCACTTAAAGTTCCTGCTTGGTAAACAGGACCAAGAGGAGCTAAATGGTTCATAATTTCCTGTCGCGCTCCAAAAGCACCAACAGGTAAACCGCCACCTATTACTTTACCAAAAGTAATTATATCGGCATTTACGCCTAAAAGTTCTTGAGAGCCACCGGGTGCGAGTCTAAAACCTGTCATTACCTCATCAAAAATCAATAAAATATTATTAGAATCGCATAGGTTTCGTAAATTTTGAAGAAAACTTTTGTTGGGAGGGATACAACCCATGTTACCTGCAACTGGCTCTATAATAATACAAGCAATTTCCCCCTTATTAGCTTCTATTAAATTGATTACATTTTCAATATTGTTATATTCTGATAAAAGAGTGTCTTTTGCGGTTCCTTCTGTTACGCCAGGACTGTTTGGACTACCGAATGTAACAGCACCACTACCTGCTTGTATTAAAAAAGAGTCGCTATGGCCATGATAACAGCCAGCAAATTTTATGATTTTATCCTTACCCGTAAAACCTCTGGCCAAACGCACAGCACTCATACATGCTTCTGTACCCGAATTTACAAAACGAATCATATCAATATTGGGAACCATACTTACGGCTAACTCTGCAATTTGAGTTTCTATTTCAGTAGGCATTCCAAAGCTAGTTCCTTTTTTTGCTCGTTCAATAACCGCATTAACTACAGGTTCGTAAGCATGGCCTAGTATCATAGGACCCCAAGAGTTAATATAGTCAATAAAGCGATTACCATCTTCATCAAATAAATAAGCGCCTTTGGCTTCTTTAACAAAAATAGGAGTTCCGCCTACAGCTTTAAAAGCACGTACAGGCGAGTTTACACCTCCTGGGATTACTTTTTGAGCGTCTGAAAATAAAGCACTGCTTCGTTGATACAACATCATATACTAAAAATCTTTAGGTAGGGGTTTAACAAAAAGTGTTTGACCTTCATGAATGGTGTTGTTATCACCTAGTCCATTGAATTCCTTAAGTTGGTTTACAGAAATTTTATATTTTTTTGAAATACTGTATAAAGTGTCTCCTTTTTTAACGGTATGCTGGCCATTATTACCCATAATTTTCTTTGCTTTTTTAGGGTCTTTTCCTAAAACTTTAGCGTCATAATTATAAAGTTTATAACGTTCAATAAGGCTAATTAATTTTTTGGGATACTTTGTGTCTGTAGCATAGCCTGCTTTTTGTAAGCCTTTAGCCCAACTTTTATAGTCATCTTTCCCTAATTTGAATAAACTTAAATATCGGCTTCTTCCTGTTAAGAATAAAGAGTGGTCTTGAAAAGAGAATTTTGCAGTACTATATTTTCTAAAACATTCTCCTTTAGCGTCATCATCGTGATATACTCTTGCTCCTTTCCAATTGTGACATTTTATACCAAAGTGGTTATTTGCTTTTCGAGTTAGTTCACCTGAGCCAGCCCCTGACTCTAAAATTCCTTGTGCAAGGGTAATACTTGCTGGAATTTTATATTGCACCATTTGTTCCATAGCAATTTCAGCATACAAATCAATGTAATTTTCAATTTTTAAATTGTAGCTTCCATAGGTAGGAGCAGATTTTTTTGAGGTGTTTTTAACCGTTTTAGGAGTTGGGATTTCAGAATCTTTAGAAATAGATTCTTTATTAGAAGTGGATTTCTTAGGCGTGTTTTTTACAACTTGGGAAGATTTTCTTACTACGGGAGGTCTTTTTTTGTAAGCAATACTTTTTTTACTTTTACATGAGCCTAATAATAAACAACTCATAAAAAGTGCGGCGAATACTCTAAAAATCATAGTTAATTTTAATAAGTTCTAGGTGCTTTTTTTTAAGCTTTGCATTAACGCCTGCAATGCCTTGTAAGCCCCCTGTATGAATTGCTAAAATACGTGATTTTTTTGGAAATTTTCCTTGTGCTATTTCATTAAAAATTCCAAAAAGTAGCTTTCCTGTATAAATTGGATCTAAGGCTATTTTATGTTTCTCGTAAAACGAATTTATAAAGTGAATTAATTCGGTAGTTGTTTTTGCATAGCCTCCTAAATGAGCTGATCTAATAAGCTCCCAATTATTAGTTTCAACTTTGTTTTGTATTTCTGTATGGAGGTAATTTTCTTTCAAAACAGGGAAGCCCATTATGTGTTGCTTGGAATTGCTATGCTGAATAATACCAGTTATTGTACCGCCTGTACCAACGGCACAACATATATGTGAAAAATCAACGTCCTTTTGAGTTAAAATTTCCCTACAACCTTTAATAGCTAAATCGTTAGTTCCTCCTTCGGGTAATAAATAAAAATCACCTAATTGTTGTTTTAAATTTTCAATGAAGGCATTAGTGTTTTTTAATTTATAGTCACTTCTGTTTATAAAATGAAGTTGCATTCCGTTTTTTTTAGCAAAAGCGAGTGTTTCATTTTGTGAAAGTGTTTTTTTTAAATTGGAACCACCTAACTCATCACCTCTAATGATTCCGATGGTATTAAAATTATTTATTTTTCCAGCGTAAGCGGTAGCATGTATATGGTTGCTGTAAGCCCCGCCAAAAGTGAGTAGGGTTTTGTGATTCGATTTTTTAGCTTCTAATAAATTGTATTTCAGTTTTCGAAACTTATTTCCAGAGATATATGGGTGTAGTAAATCTTCTCGTTTTAAAAAAAGCTCTACTTCAAAATCGCGGAATAGATCTTCATTAATGGGTTGGTTAAAAACAGCTGAACACATTATAAATAATTATAGTTTTAGCAAGATAATAAATACAATACCTTTGTAGGATGTCTTATGAAAAAATAGAGCCCGAAGAAGGGGATTATTACTTAACTCCCGAGGGGTATCGATGTTTTACGGAACAATATCATTTAAAAAGGGGGTATTGTTGTAAAAGTGGTTGCAGACACTGTCCTTATGATTTTATGAAAAGCAGCAAAAATTTAGCAGAATAACGGTATAATATTTGTTGCATATAATAAAATTATAAGTTATGAAAACAAAATATATAGTAGGAATACTGCTTTCTTTTTTAGTGGTTTCCTGTGCTACAGTAAGAGTTCAGACGGATTATGATACCAAAGCTAGTTTTAGAGAGTATAAAAGTTTTGGTTTTTTTAAACCTGGAATTGATAAGGTTGATATTAGTGATTTAGATAAAAAACGTATTTTAAGAGCTATTGATAAGACCATGCAAGAAAAGGGTTTTGTTAAATCTAATACTCCGGATTTATTGGTAAGTATTGTTACTAAGGCAGAAAGAAATGTAAACTTATATCAAAATAATATCGGTTTCGGATACGGATGGGGTTGGTACAATCCATTTTGGTTTGGTGGTGGTTTTAATAATTTTAATACTATTGAAACTGTTGAAGGCAGATTATTTATTGATATTATCGATGCTAATAAAAAGGAACTTATTTGGCAAGGTGTGGGTACTGCTGCATTGGTAAATGGGCCAGAGGCTAAAGAAGCGCGTATTCAGGAAATTGTTACTGCTATTTTAGCAAAGTACCCGCCAGAGAAAAAGCAATAGATTTATTAAAGCTTTTTTTAGTTGTAAAGCTTCTCACATTTAAGTCGATCCTGTTAACTTTAAGCTATTAAAAAAGCACTGTTGCTTTTTTAATAGTATTCTGAATTTATTTTTTGAGAAATCGAAGCGGAAATTAAACGGCTATTTTTTATTGGGAGTATCGAAAAAAAGCTTAAATGTAGTACGCGACATTTTTAGCATAGCGTCATATAAGGCTAAAATGAAGTCTTTTACATCCATTCAATTAAGCGATTTGATACCAAATGGAATTTTTATTAATTATTGTTTAGGCCTACTATTGCTCCAGCTATCAATGATTTTTTTGTATTTAGCGAACTTCTGTTCATATTATTGGATAAAGTAATTTATGTTATAAAATTTCCTTGTTAATACTTAATGATGATGTGTAAATAGCAGGTTGTGAGTTTGGCTTTTAAAAAGAATTATTTTAATTTATATAGAAAAACACGTTGAAGCTATAAATTAGTGTTAAATTTCAAATAGTATATATTTTATACGTCATTTCACATAACTTAGTTATCATGGAAAAAGCGGAAGATTTAAGGTTAAAAAAAACGTATTCAGAAGAAGAAAATTGGTTGCATTGGGGCCCGTATTTAAGTGAACGCCAGTGGGGAACCGTACGTGAAGATTATAGTGCGGATGGTTCGGCGTGGGATTATTTTCCGCATGACCATGCCCGAAGCAGAACATACCGTTGGGGAGAAGATGGTATTGCAGGTATTTGCGATCGCCACTGCGCTATCGCTTTTGCAGTTACCTTGTGGAATGGTAAAGATCCTATTCTTAAAGAACGCTTATTTGGGCTTACTGGACCCGAAGGAAATCATGCGGAGGATTGTAAGGAACTGTATTACTATTTGGATAGTAGCCCCACACATTCCTACATGAAGCATTTATACAAATATCCTCAAAATGAATACCCGTATGCCGATTTGGTACATACTAATAAAGCTAGGGGGAAAGCAGATTTAGAATATGAGCTTTTAGATACCGGGGTCTTTAATAATGAGGAATATTTTGATGTGTATACCGAATACGCAAAAGAGAATGAAGAAGATATTTTAATAAAAATCACGGTTCATAACCGAGCGCCCGAAGCAGCAGATATTTGGGTGCTACCCACTTTATGGTTGCGAAATTTATGGTCTTTTAATCAAGCAGAGGGCTATCACAATATTAAAAAACAGCAGCAGGCTAAAGATTTTGGTGCTGTAAAGTTAACCCATCCAAAATTAGGAGATTATTATTTGAATTTTCAAAATCCTGATAAGTGGCTTTTTACCAATAACGAAACCAATACGGAAAAGCTTTTTGGTGTGCCTAATGAAAGTCCTTATGTGAAAGATTTATTTCACGATGTAGTAATTCAGGATAATTTTGAGTTAACGGATGCAGTAGAAGAGGGGACCAAATTTGCTCCGATGTATAAATTACATATAGCGGCCAATGGTTCTCAGGAAATTAGACTACGACTTTCCAAACAAGCGTATTCTAAAAATCCGTTGTTAAAAAAGTTTACCGCTACTTTTGCGCAAAGAATACAGGAAACGGATGAGTTTTACAGTCAGTTCAGTAATGAAAATGCCGATTTACAAAATATACAGAGGCAAGCATTTGCAGGGATGTTGTGGACCAAGCAGTATTACAATTTAGATGTAAATACGTGGTTAAATGGTGACCCTGGTCTAATTGCACCACCAGAGTCCAGAAAAAAGGGTCGTAATCACGAATGGAAAACACTTAACAACGAAGATATTATTACCATGCCCGATAAATGGGAATATCCGTGGTATGCAGTTTGGGATACCGCTTTTCATTGTGTGCCTTTAGCAAAGCTAGATGCTGAATTTGCCAAACAACAATTGTTGCTGGTAACTAAAGAATGGTACATGGCACCTAGCGGACAAATACCCGCATATGAATGGGCTTTTTCGGATGTGAATCCTCCCGTACAGGCTTGGGCTACCATGCAAGTTTTTGAAATTGACAAAGCTAAAACAGGCGTTCCAGATATCGATTTTTTGAAGCGAATGCTTAACAAATTAGGGTTAAACTTCACTTGGTGGGTAAACCGAAAGGACAGAAATAATAACAATGTTTTTGAGGGAGGCTTTCTAGGTTTAGATAATATTGGACTGTTTGATAGAAGCAGTGTAATTCCAGGTGGTGGATTTTTAGAACAAGCAGACGGTACGGCTTGGATGGCGTTGTATAGTCTTAATTTGTTGCAAATTTCTTTAGAAATTGCGCAACATGACAGTGCCTACGAGGACATGGCAACCAAGTATTTAGAACATTTTGTATATATCGCCGAATCTTTGAATACTTTAGGTTGTAACTGGACAGGGAGTTGGGATGAAGAAGAAGGTTTTTTCTACGATTTATTAATACTTCCTAGTCAAAAACACATTCCCATTAAAGTGCGATCTTTAGTAGGTTTAATGACTTTGAATGCCAATTTGGTTTTAACTAAAGAGGTGTTAGCCAAACTTCCAAACTTCTCTAAAAACTTAAAATGGTTTTTAAATTATAGGAGTAAAAATAATGCATATAAAGTAGTGGAATACTTTAAGGAAGGAGAAGATTTGTTATTATCCTTAGTGCCAAAAAACAGAATGGTCAGGTTATTAAAAGCCCTTACAGATACTAAAGAGTTTTTTAGTGATTATGGTATTCGGGGGATGTCTAAAATACATACCGAACCTTATCGTATTTACGTAGACGGACAAGAATTTAGTGTAGGCTATGAGCCTGCCGAATCTAGTAATTATGTGTTTGGCGGAAATTCGAATTGGCGCGGACCTATTTGGATGCCAATGAATTATTTATTTATTCAAACCCTAAAAGAATATTACACATATTATAAGGAGGATATTAAAGTGGAAGTAGATGGCGAGCAGCTTAATTTAAAACAACTGGCGCACGTAATTAGTAAAAGGGTGATTTCTATGTTTGCAAACAACACTCATGGACAACGGCCTATTCACGCTTTGGATAAAGACATATATACTAGCCCTCATTTCAAGGATTTGGTTCTTTTTTATGAATATTTTCATGGGGATACTGGGAGAGGAGTTGGCGCGACGCACCAAACAGGGTGGACAGGCGTGGTGGCTTCTATGATCGACGAATGTGCTAAATTTAAAGAGTAAATAAGTTGTTAGTTGTGGGATAATATTTCTAGTCATAAGCATATCATCTAACTCATTATGATTAAGCAGATGATTTAAGTAGAGCTTACGGTAATGTGGTTGTTTTATAATTGTATTGATTTATAGGTCCTTGTTTAGAGCATGGTGAGTCTGTCTTTAGACTATTTTAACCTCAAAATAATTGAACTAAAAAGGTATTGTAATTATGGAAGCAATTATTACCATTGTAGGGTTTTTAGGTTCCGGGAAAACTACGCTACTAAAAAAATTAGTAGCAGCTTATACTAATGATGGCTGGAGCCCTTATGTAGTTTTGAATGACTACGAAAATGCCAATTTAGACGCACAGCAGTTTTCGAATCAGTTAGATTCCAAATCCTTAAAAGCACTTAGCGGAAGTTGCATTTGTTGCAGTGGTATTGTAGAACTTCGCGATACGGTAAATAGAATTCCTATGCGAGAAAAAGGAATTACATTAATTGAAGCCAACGGTACATCTGATGCTTGTAAATTAATGGAATTTTTGGGTGTTGGGGTGAAAGAACATTTTCTGCCTCCAATACAAATTGCCGTTGTGGATATAGCTAATTGGCAATGCCGTGGCGAACATAATGAGCTTGAAGCGGTACAAGTGCAAGTGGCATCAATGATTGTACTAACGCACTTAGAGGAGGTGTCAGCGGAGCGAAAGCAGCAGGTAGTTGAGGATATTAAACGATGGAATAGTGTGGCAGTTATCACTACTTATGAAGATGTAGATATACATACTTTACCTCAGTTACAAGCCAATCACAGCAATCCACAGAAAATGGATCATCTTAAAGCACACTGGTCTTCATGTTCAATTAATTTACCAGTCCTTCCTAACAGAAAGTGTATAGAAATCATTGGAGAAAAAATTCCAAGCCAAATACTGAGAGTAAAAGGCTGTGGTAGAATTGAAGGGGAAGATGGATTTATTTATTTTGAAAGGACTCCTGATGGCAAAATGTTTATTCGTCCATTTAACGGAGAACCTATTACAGGGGCTAAATTGTTAACTATAGGGCCTGGTAGTGATGTCCAACTACTACAAAAAATACTAAAAGAAACTTTAAGTTTGAGTTAAAAAATTTAGAGTGAGGTAATTGTGTTAATGATTTTCAGAGGTCTACCTTTCTAGTAGTTACAACTTAATGTTTTGTAAGTCACTGTGTGAATCTGAAGTCCTAAAAGCTATTGGGTGTATTGATTATCAAAACACTACAATTATGAATCGAGTAATTATTTGTAGCGATCGTACTTAAAAAAATATTGAAATTTATAAATTCATTTTCTAGTTATAACTCGGACTTCAGGTAAGTTGTAAAATGTGTAACTTATGGGTGTTATTTTTTTATTTTAAAAATATATGAAGAAATTTATTTTAGGGTTTTTATTAGCATTGTTGCCTTTGGCAGCTTATTTTTTGGGTAAAAAAAAGGCAAATCAAACCACTATAAAAGACACAGGTGTTTTAGAGCAAACCCTTAAAAATGTGAGCAAGCTCATTGTTACAGAGGGACATTACTCGGATATAATTACTTATAAAGACGCTAAGGAAATATACCTTAGTTGGCTTAAAGCCGAAAAAAAAGCAGTGGTTTTGGTGAATGCAAAAGCTACTGTAGCTTACGATTTAAGTCAATTAAAATTTGATGTGGACCATAAAAATAAAGTACTGCTAATCAAAAATATTCCAAAGGCAGAGCTGGAAATTTATCCCAAATTAGAGTATTATGATATACAATCTGATTTTTTAAATGATTTTACAATAAAAGATTACACCAAAATATCAAACCTAGTAGACACACGACTTCGAAAAAAAATAAAAAAGTCTACTTTGTTGACAAATGCCCAAAATAGGTTGCTGTCTGAACTGTACACGCTGCTAAACAAAGAAGGTTTTCATTATAAGGTTGAATTCCATTCAGATGAAAGCAATATGTATAAGGAAGCGTTATTTTTAAATAAAGAGTATTAGTAACTTTATTTCTTACCCAATTCAATTACTTCTAAGTTTTCTATTTTACCTGAATTTATTTCAAACCGAAGCATAGTACGAATTTTATGAAAGCCGTAGGTACCACAAGCACCAGGGTTCATATGTAATAAATTATAACGCTTATCGGGCATTACTTTTAGTATATGTGAATGTCCGCAAACAAATAATTTTGGAGGATTGCTTTTAATTTTATCGCGAGTACTTTTATTGTAATTTGGAGGGTAGCCACCAATGTGGGTAATCCACACATCTATTCCTTCACAAACAAAACGATTGTTTAAAGGAAATTGAGCTCTAGCGACATGGTCGTCTATATTTCCATAAACAGCTCTTAAGGAGCAGACTTCTTGCAATTTATCTGTGACAGATAAATCTCCAATATCACCGGCATGCCATACTTCATCTGCTAAAGAAGCATAATATAAAATACGCTCATCCATATAGCTATGGGTGTCACTTAGCAAGAGGATTTTCATTAAAAAATAGAGTTATTTTGTGTAACGCAAATGTAAACACTTCTTTGATTTTACAGTTCATTTGGGTCTCTAATAAGTTTTAAAGTTCATGCTCTTTTAAAAAGTGCCTTGGTAATTTTAAATTAATAAAAATACCAAGGAGCTTTTTGTAGGAGTATTATTTCCAAGTTACTATATCATCAAAATTTCTTCGCGATTTAGGATGCGCAGGGTCCTCCTTTCGGTATCCAAAAGCAACCATGTATGACAATCCATATTTTTGGGTATCAATTCCAAATTTATCGCTCAACAATGCTTCAGCCTTTTCTTGATGAAATCCTTCAATGGGGCAACTGTCAATGCCAATCATTGCAGCAGAGGTAAGCATATTACCAAGGGCGATATAACTTTGTTTAGAAGCCCAATCAAACAGTTTCTTGTCAGTATCAAGTAAAAAATCACGTTCCTGAAATTCTTTATAAAAAGTGCTGTACATTTCAATTACATCTTTAGGAAACTGCTTAACTTCTTTCATCATATGGTTAATGTAATCCGCATCCCATTTAATCATTGGTTTTTTCATGCTTAGGGCCAATACGAAATGGCTCGCGGTATCTAACTTATCCGGTGCGCCCCAAGCCACAGGCTTTAAAAGTGCTCTAAGTTCTTTATCTTGAACAACTACAAAATGCCAAGGTTCAAAACCAAATGAGCTAGGAGAAAGATTTCCTGTTTTCAATATAAAATTGATGTCTTCTTCGGTTACTTTTTTTGTGACATCAAACTCTTTAGTAGCATGTCTGTACATAAAGGCATTAATGATATCTTCTTTAGAAATGTTAGGTGTGTCCATAATAAACTATATTTTTTATAGTTCTAAATTAGGCATACTAAATTACCTTTGCAATAAGGGTTAAAAAGTATAGTTTAAATTTTTTTATGTATCAATTTAATGGAAAAGAATATCCTTGTTGTGCTAGTTTAACGATGGGAGTTATTGGGGGTAAATGGAAAACGGTTATTTTGTATTATTTAATTGGCAATAGTTTGAGGTATAATGAATTGAGGAAGAAAATACCAAAACTAACCGAACGCTCATTGAGCTTACAATTAAAAGCTTTAGAGGAAGACGGAATAGTAGAAAGAAAAGTTTTTACTTCAAAGCCTCCAATGAAAGTGGAGTATTCACTCACAGAATTAGGTGAAACTTTAATACCGTTAATACATTCGATTGCTAATTGGGGAGATTTTGTAAGTAAAGAGCAGGAAATCATTTAATTATATCGAACTAACAGCTTTTGCATATTGTCGTTGCCTTAAGTTTATCCAAAGCAGTGAAATTAAAATAGGCAAAAAAGCAATGTCATACCCTTGTATTTTAGAAATCCAAACGCCTAGCATTGTTAGTAAACAAAGTATGAGTATAGTGGATAATGTTTTTAAAAAATGCTTGTATTTTGTGAAGCGTAATCCTAAGCTTACTAAGTATAATGGGTTTAGCCATAATAAATTGTAGTTGTATTGCACTTCAGGATGTTCTGAAAAAAGATTGATAATTAAAACAATTAATCCTAAAAAACCAACACTAAAAATATAGGAGCGTATTAGAAATTTAGACTTTCCAAAAATCATTACGACTAAAAGAAAAGCAAAAACTATAAATGGGGTAAGTTGCCATTTGTCAGAATTTGATGGTTTTAAATTTTTGAATGTAGTGGTTGCTTTTTCAGCGAGTGGCTTATCATTTAATATTGCTTTGTCAATTTCTTGTTTTAAAAAATCGGGTAGAAACATAAGTTCAGCGGTGTCTATTTTTTTGTCAATAGTGCTTCCTAATGCTAAATTAATCCCAAATTTAAACCAAGGAGTTTTTCGAGTGTAATCATCAAGGTAATTTCTGTAGGTACGATTTGTCGGTTGAGGTGTGTAATTTACATTTTCAATACCTTTAAATAGTAAATCTCTAACTTCAGTACTGCAATTACGATTCAAAAAACGATAGCGATAATACCTGTTTTCAGGCCGGTATAAATAGTGGAGTTTGTCTGCTAATTTTTGGGCTTGCGTGCCATTTAGGTTTAATTGTTGTTCGAAAACTTGCCTGTTTTCATTAAAATAAGGACCTAACATAGGTTTGTAAGGCTGAATCCCTAACATATAATCTAGCTTTCCTGTACAAAATTTCGCCAAAAAATTAGGAGTGTCAAAATCAAAAATCCCAAAATTATATACCAAATCTGTTTGCCTAGTGTTGTCTTGAATTCGAATAGCGGTATGTCCAAAAACAGTATAGGATTTGTTTCCGGTTTCAAAAGTTAATAAGCTTATTTTGGGTTGTTGTTGAGCGTATCCGATTAGTGAGATAAGCAAACACAAGTGAAGAGCAAATTTAGTTTTCAACTTAAAAAAAATTAAAGAAATGGTAATATGTTACAAGGACAATTAAACTGCCTTATCTTTGTGTAAATTTAGATACAAAAATTAAGATTTGAGGTATTTTATAGAACTTTCCTATAATGGCGCTACATTTCACGGATGGCAAATTCAACCTGATGTTATTTCGGTACAAGAAAGTATTGAAAAAGCCTTGTCGGTTTTATTGAGAAAACCTCAAAGTATAGTTGGGGCAGGTAGAACAGATGCAGGCGTTCATGCTAAGTTTATGGTAGCGCACTTTGAGACGGACGTTAATTTTGAAACTGAGCAACTGAAATTTAAGCTCAATTCTTTTTTACCAGAAAGTATTGCCATTTATAACATTTATATTGTTAAAAATGAAGCTCATGCGCGTTTTGATGCTATGGCAAGAGCTTACGAATACCGAGTTGTAACCGAGAAAAACCCTTTTGAAACAAATAGCACACATTTAGTAAAACTACCTTTGGATGTTAATAAAATGAACTTAGCGGCGAAAAGAATGTTAGCTTACACAAATTTTAAATGTTTTAGTAAGTCTAAAACAGATGTGAAAACATATAATTGCGATTTGTTTTATGCTTTTTGGGAGCAAGAAAATAATTGTTTGGTGTTTAAAATATCAGCAAACAGATTTTTAAGAAATATGGTGCGAGCAATAGTGGGTACCCTTTTGGAAATAGGTAGTGGGAAGTTAGAATTAGAAGATATAGATCGTATTATTAGATCTGAAAATAGAAGTGAAGCGGGGTATTCAGTACCTGCAAAAGGCTTATATTTAACCGAGGTATTATACCCAGAAAGCATACGTTTGTAATAGATGAGTAAAGACGGAAACCCATATGATTTAAGTATCCTAAAAAAAGTTTTTGCTTTTGCAAAACCCTATAAAGGGATATTCTTTTTGGTTACTCTTACAGCTGTTGGAGTTTCTGCATTTGCTGTGGCTCGACCTAAATTTTTACAATTAGCCATTGATTTTGGTATTCAAAAAAACGACTCCGAAATTTTACTGAAGTTTGCATTGCTAATGTTGTTATCTTTAGTTTTAGAGGTGACCTCGCAGTTAACTTTTATTTACTATTCCAATTGGTTGGGGCAACACATTGTTAAGGATATTCGTTCTCAACTATTTAAACGCATTTTGAATTTTAAAATGCAATATTATGATAATTCTGCGGTAGGAAGATTGGTTACTCGATCAGTAAATGATGTTGAGAAAATAGCAGAAATTTTTAGTCAAGGATTGTTTATGATTATTAGCGATTTGTTAAAAATGCTAGTGATCATAATTTTTATGCTCATAACGAGTTGGAGACTAACTTTTATAGTATTGGCAGTAATGCCTATAATTGTTTATGCAACACGAGTTTTTCATAAAAAAATGAAAGTTGCTTTTGAACAAGTGCGTACAGAGGTTTCAAATTTAAATACGTTTGTGCAAGAGCATATTTCTGGAATGAAAATAGTACAGCTGTTCGCTCGTGAAGATTCGGAATTTGAGAAATTTCAGCAAATTAATGAGAAGCATAAAAATGGATGGATTAAAACAGTATGGTATAACTCTATTTTCTTTCCAATAGCCGAGCTTTCAGGATCCTTGGCTTTCGGACTTATTGTTTGGTATGGAGGTTTAAATAGTGTTCAAGGCGGTGCAATTACTTTAGGTATTATTACTAGCTTTATTCAACTTACAAATATGCTGTTTCGTCCACTACGCCAAATAGCTGATAAGTTTAATACCCTTCAAATGGGTATGGTGGCTTCGCGAAGAGTGTTTAATGTGTTGGAGACCGAAGAGGCAATAGTCGAAAATATTACAGATACTCTAGAAAATGTAAAGGGCGCTATTCAATTTGAAAATGTAAAATTTAGCTACGTTAAAAATGAAGAGGTTTTAAAAGGAATTTCATTTGAAGTTAAAGCCGGGCAAACAGTAGCTATTGTTGGTTCTACAGGAGCGGGTAAATCTACTATCGTGAATTTATTGAATCGCTTTTATGAGATTAATGGAGGTACTATAAAAATTGATGGTACCGATATTCATAATTTATCATTAGAAAATTTAAGAAGTCACATTGCTGTAGTGTTGCAAGATGTGTTTTTGTTTGCAGATACTATTTATAATAATATAACATTAAAAGACGAAACAATTTCTGAGGAAGAGGTAATTAGAGCTTCTAAGGAAATAGGGGTTCATGATTTCATTATGCAATTGCCAGGAGGGTATCATTATAATGTTAAAGAACGTGGAACGATGCTTTCTTCTGGGCAACGACAATTGATTTCTTTTTTAAGAGCTTATGTGTCGAAACCGCGAATTTTAATTTTAGATGAAGCTACCTCGTCAATAGATAGCTACAGCGAGCAACTAATACAAGACGCTACTGATAAAATCACTAAAGGAAGAACCTCAATAGTAATAGCTCACCGCTTGGCAACAATTCAAAATGCTGATGTGATTTTGGTAATGGATCAAGGTAAAATAGTAGAAAAAGGAACACACCAAGAGTTGTTACAACACGAAAACGGATATTATAAAAACCTATACGAAGTACAATTTGCAGTTCAGGAAGCTTCTTAATTGGTTGCTTAAAAAAATGAAATACAACTGTTCTTAAAATAGAGTGTTTCTGAGAAATAATAAGTAAAAGATATTTAAAACCAAAGAGCTTACTGCTATTAGCCAAAAGCTATAACGATGAAAAAACAATTTTACAAATACATAGAACAGCTTCAAGATCAAATTTGCATTGCTTTAGAAAAGCAAGATAAAAAAGCAAAATTTAAAGAAGATTTGTGGGAACGCCCTGAAGGCGGTGGCGGACGAACTAGAGTAATTGAAGGTGGAGACGTTATTGAAAAAGGGGGAGTAAATATTTCAGCAGTTCATGGGCCTTTGCCTAAAGCCATGCAAGCGTACTTTAAAGTAGAAGATGTTGATTTTTTTGCCTGTGGTTTAAGTTTAGTAATTCATCCTAAAAACCCTATGGCCCCCACGGTACATGCTAATTGGCGTTATTTCGAAATGTATAATAAACAAGGTGAAATTGTAGATCAGTGGTTTGGTGGAGGACAAGATTTAACGCCTTATTATTTATTTGATGAAGATGCAATTCACTTTCATACAACCTGTAAAAAAGCCTGTGATAAACATGATGCTACATTTTACAAAACTTACAAGCAGAAATGTGACGAATATTTTTACAATGCGCACCGTAATGAAGGCCGTGGTATTGGAGGCTTGTTTTTTGATTATTGCAAAGCTGAAAATGGAAAAACTATTGAAGACTGGTTTAATTTTGTAACTGAAGTTGGAAATAGTTTTGTTGAAGCATACGTGCCTATTTTAGAACGTCGAAAAAATCTAGAATTTACCCCAGGACAACGCAATTGGCAAGAGATTAGAAGAGGGCGGTATGTGGAGTTTAACTTAGTACACGATAAAGGAACTTTATTTGGGTTACGAACAAACGGACGCATAGAAAGTATATTAATGAGTCTTCCGCCACATGTACAATGGGTATATGATCATCATCCAGAAGACGGCTCCGCTGAAGCTGAGTTGTTAGAGGTTTTGAAAAACCCAAAAGATTGGGTGTAATTCCTTTGAACATCGTAAATTTCAATTATTGAGAGCCATTCTATTTAAATAAAATACGCATATTTACACTTCATATTTTCGTAAATTCGCATTCCTAAATTGAGAATTAATATTTGATTTCAGTTTAGAAAAGATTAAAAAAAACCGAAATGAGTAAGACATTATTTGACAAAGTATGGGATTCTCACGTTGTGAGAAGTGTTGAGGATGGACCTGACGTGTTGTTAATCGACCGTCATATGGTACATGAAGTAACCAGTCCAGTTGCATTTTTAGGAATCAAAAACCGCGGTATTGGCGTTTTATATCCTAATAAAACATTTGCTACTGCAGATCACAACACACCTACTATTAATCAGCACTTACCAGTGCAAGATCCACTTTCTGCAAATCAATTAAAAGCGTTAGAGCAAAATGCAGCAGAGCACGGAATTAGCCATTGGGGTTTAGGACACGAAAAAAATGGTATTGTACACGTAGTTGGTCCAGAATATGGTATTACTCAACCTGGTGCAACTATTGTTTGTGGTGATTCGCATACTTCTACACACGGTGCTTTTGGAGCCATTGCTTTTGGTATTGGTACTTCGGAGGTGGAAATGGTATTGGCAACTCAATGTATAATGCAGCCAAAGCCTAAAAAAATGAGAATAAACGTTAAGGGAGACCTTAACTTTGGAGTAACTCCTAAGGATGTTGCTTTGTATATTATTTCAAAATTAACTACTTCAGGAGCTACAGGTTATTTTGTAGAATATGCAGGAGAAGTTTTTGAAAATATGACTATGGAAGGCCGTATGACGGTATGTAACCTTAGTATTGAGATGGGTGCTCGTGGAGGAATGATTGCTCCAGATGAGAAAACTTTCGAATACATTAAAGGACGTGAGCACACTCCAAAAGGAGCTGCTTGGGATAAAGCAATGGAATACTGGAAAACATTAAAAACTGATCCAGATGCTACCTTCGATAAAGAGTTGACTTTTGAAGCTTCGGATATCGAACCAATGATTACTTACGGAACCAACCCAGGTATGGGTATCGGAATTTCTAAAAGTATACCAAATGCTAAAGATGTTCAAGGTGGTGAAACTACTTACAAAAAATCATTAGGGTACATGAACTTTAATGAAGGTGAGGATATGATTGGTAAGCCAATTGACTTTGTTTTTATTGGAAGTTGTACTAACGGACGTATCGAAGATTTCAGAGCTTTTGCATCGATTATTAAAGGACGCAAAAAAGCTGATAATGTAACCGCTTGGTTAGTGCCAGGTTCGCATAAAGTAGAAGCAGCAATTAAGGAAGAGGGTATTTTAGATATTATACATGAATCAGGATTTGAGTTACGTGAACCAGGTTGTTCAGCGTGTTTAGCAATGAATGACGATAAAGTACCGGCAGGTAAATTAGCAGTAAGTACCTCAAACCGTAACTTCGAAGGACGACAAGGGCCAGGATCTAGAACATTGTTAGCTTCGCCATTAATGGCAGCTGCGGCAGCGGTAACAGGTAAAGTAACAGATCCTCGTGAGTTAATGAATAAATAATTCGCTAAGTGAATTTTGCTGTTAGCTGTTAAGTTTCAGCGATCAGCTTATTATTTAATAAATTTAAGGCTGAAAGCTTATAGCTGTAGGCCGATAGCCAAAAACAAAATAAAATGGCATACGATAAATTTGAAATTTTAAAAAGTACGGCAGTTCCATTACCAATAGAAAATGTGGATACTGATCAAATAATTCCAGCACGTTTCCTGAAGGCTACTGAGCGTAAGGGATTTGGAGATAATTTATTTCGTGATTGGAGATATAATAACGACGATTCACCAAAGGCAGATTTCGTTTTGAATGATGCAACTTACTCAGGAAAAATTCTTGTAGGAGGTAAAAATTTTGGTTCAGGGTCTTCACGTGAGCACGCAGCTTGGGCAGTATACGATTACGGATTTCGTTGTGTGATTTCTAGTTTTTTTGCAGATATCTTTAAAGGTAACTGTTTAAATATAGGAGTGCTTCCAGTACAAGTAAGCGCTGGTTTTGCAGATAAAATATTTGCTGCAATTGAGGCGGATCCTAAAACTGAAATTGAAGTAAATTTACCCGAGCAAAAAGTAACAATTGTAGCTACTGACGAAAGCGAGTCTTTTGATATTAATGGGTACAAAAAAGGAAATATGCTTAATGGTTTTGATGATATTGATTACCTTCAAAATATGAAAGAAGAAATTAAAGCATTTGCAGAAAATTCTCCTTTATAGTAATAGCATTTATAGTATATAAAAGCGTTTCAACTATAAAGTTGAGGCGCTTTTGTTGTTTAATACCAATACTTTTTAAACTTGTTTTAAGTTTATACAAAAACAGCTAAAGTCTTGTAGGCTATAGCTTAAAGTTGAAATAATGAGTAAACGATATATAGAAATTATGGATACCACGCTTCGAGATGGGGAACAAACCTCCGGAGTGTCATTTTCCGCAAAAGAAAAGCTAACTTTAGCAAAACTATTGCTTTTAGAATTGAAAGTTGATCGTATTGAAGTGGCATCTGCAAGAGTTTCAAAAGGAGAGTTTCAAGCTGTAAAAGATATCACAGCTTGGGCTAAAAGTCAGAACTTACTAAGTAAAGTTGAGGTGCTTTCTTTTGTAGATAAAGGGATTTCTATAGATTGGATGCTGGACGCAGGAGCCACAGTTCAAAACTTGCTCACCAAAGGCTCATTAAATCACTTAACACATCAATTAAAAAAAACACCCGAAGAGCATTTTTCGGATATAAAAGCCAATATAGAGTTAGCTACAAGCAAAGGAATTGCCACCAACGTGTATTTGGAAGATTGGAGTAATGGTATGCGTGATTCTAAAGAGTATGTGTTTCAATATTTAGATTTCTTAACACAACAGCCAATAGAGCGTGTTTTGTTACCTGATACGCTGGGAGTATTGACTTATGAAGAATCTAAAAAATTCATTTCAGAGTTAATTCAACGATATCCAAACACGCATTTTGATTTTCATGCCCATAATGATTATGATTTAAGTGTGGCTAATGTAATGGAAGCTTTAAAATCGGGTGCACATGGGTTACACTTAACCATTAATGGAATGGGAGAACGTGCCGGTAATGCGCCTATGGCAAGTGTAATAGCTGTAGTTAATGATTTCTTAAATGAAGAAATTGAAATTGGTGTAGAAGAAAAAGCTTTGTACAAAGTAAGTAAGCTTGTCGAAAATTTTTCAGGTTTTAGAATACCTGTAAATAAACCCGTAGTAGGAGCTAATGTGTTTACTCAAACCGCAGGAATACACGCCGACGGGGATAATAAGAAAAACTTATATTTCAATGATTTGATGCCTGAGCGTTTTGGTCGTAAACGCAAATATGCATTAGGGAAAACTTCAGGTAAAGCCAATATTGAAAAAAACTTAGAGGAGTTAGGTTTAGAGTTAAATCAGGAAGAAGTAAAGAAAATCACCAAGCGCATTATTGAGTTAGGTGATAAAAAAGAGGTGTTAACTAAAGATGACCTGCCTTATATAATTTCCGACGTACTAGATAACTCCGAGCTAGAGACTAAGGTAGTTATTGAATCTTACGTATTAACACACGCAAAAGGTTTAAGACCTTCTACTACTGTTTGTGTAAGTTTTGATGGAGAGCTAATTGAAGCTCATGCCCAAGGAGACGGGCAATTTGATGCATTTATGAATGCACTTCATAAATTGTATGATGAAAAAGGGAAATCTATTCCTGAATTAATTGACTACTCAGTAAGGATTCCACCAGGGAGTCATTCGGATGCTTTATGTGAAACTGTAATAACTTGGAAAGATGCTGAAAAAGAATTTGTATCTCGGGGGTTAGATAGTGACCAAACAGTTTCAGCAATAAAAGCAACTGAAAAAATGCTAAATATTTTAGAGATTGTATAGGGGGTAAGTTTCTTTTATCGAATTTTAACGTACTTAGTCGATGTTTTATTAATGGTTTTTCTTTTAGTAATTGAAAGAGTTAATAGCTAAAGTATATTGGGAGTAACATATAAAGCCAATAAAAAAACATGAAACAATTACTGAAATATTTATTTTTTGCTTTCTTTATAGTAGCTCCATTAACAGTTACGCAAGCTCAAAAAAAGAGTACAACGAGTAAGACTGTAAAAAAGAAAAGTTCAAGTACTTCAAAAAAAGCAAGTTCTACCAAGAAAAAGGTAAAATCTGGTACGAAGAAAACGGCGGTTAAACCTGCTAAAAAGAGTTCATCAACTACTAAAACTGTAAATAAAAAAACTCCTATTAGTAGTTCTACAAAGAAAAAAACTTCAACTACTGTAAAAAAGACATCAAGTTCAAAAAAAGTTTATAACAAACCAAACAAATCAAAAGACAAATCGATTGGTAAAGATGCTAAAGGAAGAACGATTTATCAAGGTCCTAAAGGAGGGAAGTATTATATAAATAAAAACGGAAATAAAACATACATAAAGAAATAGTAAATTGTTATTAGATTAATCTCGAAAAACGGTCATTTAATAATGGGCGTTTTTTTTGGTTAAAAACTACATTCATTTAGTATCTTTTCAGCAAAAATTAATAAACATTTGGAAAAAAAATATTTTTCTCATAAAACAGCAATTATACAAAATAATGTTACTATTGGGGTCGAAACAAAAATTTGGCAATTTTCCCATATTATGGAAAACTCTTTGATTGGCGATAGGTGTACTATAGGTCAAAATGTAGTAATTTCCCCTAATGTAGTTATTGGTAATGGAGTTAAAATTCAAAATAATGTTTCTGTTTATACGGGAGTAATTTGCGAAGATGATGTGTTTTTAGGCCCTTCAGTAGTATTTACCAATGTGATAAACCCTAGGAGTTTCATCATCCGTAAAGAAGAATTTAAGGAAACCTATATTGAAAAAGGCGCTACCATAGGTGCTAATGCAACTATAATTTGTGGTAATAAAATTGGCAAATATGCAATGATTGGAGCTGGAGCTGTAATTACAAAGAATGTAAAACCTTATGCCTTGGTATTAGGAAATCCAGGGAAACAGATTGGTTGGGTAAGTAAAGCGGGGCACCGCTTAAATTTTGAGAATAATCAATTGGTTTCTTGCATAGAATCCAAGGAACGATATGAAATTGATGGAGATTTTTTGAAAGTCAGTAGTATTGACTAATTTTATAGATCTATTCTTTTAAAGAAAAAAAGTTAACACTATTTAGATGATGTAATTAATGAAAAATTTTGCCATAACAGGTGTAGCAGGTTTTGTTGCTCCAAGACATTTAAAAGCTATAAAGGAAACGGGTAACCAGTTATTGTCTGCTTTTGACCCTAATGATAGTGTAGGGGTTATTGATTCGTATTTTCCAAAGGCACGATTTTTTACTGAATTTGAGCGTTTTGACCGTCATGTTGAGAAATTGCGATTAGAGCAACAACAGTCGGTGAATTACGTTTCTATTTGTACTCCTAACTACTTGCACGATGCCCATGTACGTTTTGCTTTGCGGAATGGCTCGGATGCTATTTGTGAGAAACCATTGGTTTTAAATCCTTGGAACGCCGAGGCTTTAATGAA
The DNA here is from genome assembly GCA_947503135.1 of uncultured Aquimarina sp. GTDB lineage: Bacteria > Bacteroidota > Bacteroidia > Flavobacteriales > Flavobacteriaceae > Aquimarina. The sequence goes on from CANNCQ010000008.1 coordinate 93,965, forward strand.
ATTGGAAGAGGCTTCTTCAAATAAAATAAATACAATACTTCAGTTGAGGTTGCATCCTTCAATTATAGCCTTAAAGAATAAAATAGCTTCAGAACCTAAGGATAAAATTCACGATATTGATTTAACGTATATTACCTCTAGAGGGAATTGGTATTACGCTTCTTGGAAGGGGCAATTGGAAAAATCCGGAGGAATATGCTCCAATATTGGAATTCACTTTTTTGATATGTTAATCTGGATTTTTGGAGATGTTCAGAAGAGTACTGTACACTTAATGGAACACGATAGAGCTTCGGGAGTTTTGCAACTTAAAAACGCTAATGTGCGGTGGTTTTTGTCTATAAATTCAGAAACCCTTCCTGCGGAAATTGTAGCAAAAGGACAACGTACATTCAGAACAATTAATATTGATGGTGAAGAATTAGAGTTTAGTGCAGGGTTTACAGACTTACATACTGAATCTTACAAGCATATTGTTGCGGGGAATGGTTTCGGTGTTTGTGAAACGTTGAAATCATTAGAGTTGGCATACGATTTAAGAAATGCAAAAGTAGCAGCAATAACAAATGATGCACATCCTTTTGCGACTAAAAGCTTATCGAAACACCCTTTTAGATAGAAAAGATATACTATCAAAAAAGCTCCATTTTCAACTGAAAATGGAGCTTTTTTGATAAGTGGTTTACAATTTTATACAAATCGTAACACAAAATAATTTTTCTTACCCCGTTGCAGTAATATAAATTGACCGTTGATTAAATCATTTTCGGATAACAAATAATCTTCTTTTACTTTTTCTTTATTAACAGAAATTGAGTTTTCTTTAAGCGCTCGACGTGCCTCGCCGTTAGATTTTAAGAAATTCGATTTTTCACCAAGAGCACTAATAATACCTACACCATCATTAAGTTCACTTTTGTTTGTTTCTGCTTGCGGAACACCTTCAAAAACATCTAAAAAAGTGGCTTCATCTAAATTTTTCAAATCTTCGGAAGTAGATTTTCCAAATAAAATATTAGAAGCTTTAATGGCGTTATCTAAATCTTCTTGAGAGTGAATATTTAAAGTAGTCTCTTCTGCTAAGCGCTTTTGTAATACACGTGCATGCGGAGCTTCACGATGTTGTGTTATTAAGCTTTCGATAGTTGGTTGATCCAGAAAAGTAAAAATTTTAATATATTTTTCAGCATCTTCATCACTGCTATTTAGCCAGTATTGGTAAAATTTATAAGGAGAAGTTCTGTTTTTATCCAACCAAACATTACCACCTTCAGATTTTCCAAATTTTGAGCCGTCGGATTTGGTAATAAGTGGGCAAGTAACAGCATAACCTTTACCGTTTCCAATACGACGAACAAGCTCAGTACCTGTGGTTATATTTCCCCACTGGTCACTACCACCCATTTGTATAGAACAATTTTTGTTTTTATATAAATGAAGAAAATCATAACCTTGTACCAATTGATAGGTGAATTCAGTAAAAGACATACCATCCGAAGTTTCTCCCGATAGACGATTTTTTACGGAATCTTTTGCCATCATATAATTCACAGTAATGTGTTTACCTACATCTCTAATAAATTCTAAAAAAGAAAAATCTTTCATCCAATCGTAATTATTGACTAATTCAGCAGCATTTTCGCTAGTTCCGTCAAAATCTAAAAATTGTGAAAGTTGTTTTTTTACAGCCTCTTGGTTATGTCTTAAGGTAGTTTCATCCAATAAATTACGCTCTGAAGATTTGCCAGAAGGATCTCCAATCATACCAGTTGCACCACCAATTAATGCTATTGGCTTGTGTCCGCATCGTTGGTAGTGGCTTAGAAGCATAATAGGTACTAAATTTCCTATATGAAGAGAATCCGCTGTTGGGTCAAACCCTACATAAGCAGATCGCATTTTTTCCAATAGGTGTTCCTCAGTTCCGGGCATTGCATCGTGCAACATTCCTCTCCATGTAATTTCTTCTATAAAATTGGCAGCCATAATTCCGTTGTTTTCTGGGCGCAAAGATAACAAACCCAAACAATTTCAACTTTTTTCTTTTGGAATAGTTTTAAGAAGTCTTCGAGTATTTATTGTGTATTTTTACATGTAAATAGTTTATATGATACTAGTAACAGGAGGAACAGGTTTGGTAGGGATTTATTTGCTGATGAGGCTTTGTAAATTTTCAAACCTCCGTATTGTTGCTATGTATAGATCTTTGGATAAACTAGAGAAAGCTTCTGTTTTTTTTCTTAAAAATAACACTTTAGACGAATGGGAGTCAATAGAATGGGTGGAAGGTGATATAACAGAAATACCTTCGTTAGAGCGTATATTTGATGCTTATAAAATTACACAAGTATACCATTGCGCAGCTTATGTTACTTTTCGGCGATCAGCTTTCGATACTTTGAAAAAAGTAAATATTGAAGGCACAGCTAATATGGTGAATTTTAGCGTGGATTATAAAGTGGAAAAATTCTGCTATGTGAGTAGTATTGCAACCTTAAATTTAGAAGCCAATCAAAGGGTTTTTAATGAAACTTCGCGGTGGAGTTCAGAGCAAAATAATTCAGGCTATGCGATTTCAAAATTCGGAGGAGAAATGGAAGTTTGGAGAGGTTCAGAGGAAGGTTTGTCTGTTATTATAGTGCACCCCGGAGTTATTATAGGAGAGGTGTTTAGAGAAGGAGGTAGCGGTGATATTTTTGAGAATTTAAAAAAAGGAATGCCTTTTTACACTAATGGTAGCACGGGTTATGTTAGTGCTTTTGATGTAGCAAAAGCCATTACTGATCTCATGGATTCCGATATTAAAAACGACAATTTTATATTAGTTTCAGAAAACTTAAATCATAGAAAAGTAACTCAAACCATCACAGGTATTTATGATAAAAAAGAGCCATTTTTTGAAGCTCCTAAGTTTTTAGTATTATTGGTCGCAAGGGTGGAGTATGTGTTAGATAATTTATTCGGCTACAGCCCCAAGATTGCTTTAGATATGGTTGATAGCCTTTTTGTAACTTCAAAATATTCCTCTGAAAAAATAGAAAAAGCATTAGACTTTAAATTTGAGACTATAATCCCTGTTTTAGAAAAAGTGGCTAAAAATGCTATAAACTAATTTCTAGTTTTGTTTTTAAGTACATTAGAGGAAGGTTTATTTTGTGAATTTTTAATATGTACACTATCCTTTTTTTTAGTCTTGGTTTCCTGAATTTTCGATTGTTTTTCGATGAAATTTGTAATTTGGTTTTTTGATTTTTCTAGTGAATCATAAACTTTTTCATAAATTTCCTTTAACACATTTGGTTCGTAGCTGTAATACCTTAGGTTTTCTTGAAGAGTAATGCTATCAACATCGTGTTTAGCACACAAGTAATCATTTGAATTTACACCTATGTTTTCAAATTCTTTAGAATAATTTGTTTTAATAATTTTTAATTGAGCAACGTCCATCAAAACCAAAGCCATTTGGTTTTTAGTCAAAATTTTATCGGGTGCTATGTTTTTATCTACGTTTTGGCAACTTAAAATGGATAAGAATAATAAAATGTAAAGAATATATTTTGGCATGCTTTTACGGTTGCTGTTTGAATAAGTCAAAGTTACTATTTACTATCATTAAAGCAACAATATTTTAGGTTGGAGTTAAATCATAATACTGTAATTGGTTAATTTTGGATTCTAATACGTAATTGTTTTCAAGATTTTACGTTATGTATAAACACTATTATTTAAACCGAAAAAATAGATTTATGAAAAAAAAATTGTTTGCAGGAATAGCTATATCTTTAATGTTAGCATCCTGTGTTTCTAAAAAAAAATATACCGACTTAAATTATAAATTGCGTAAAAAACAGGAGCTTTTAGATGATGCTACAATTAAATTGAATCTTTGCGAGGAAGAAAAGGCGGCCAATACGAGTGAAGTAAAAGTGCTAAGAGAGAAAGTAGCACTATTAAAAAATAATAATTCGTCTTTATTGAATAATGTTGGTGATTTAGCAACTTTATCTAAAAAGGAAGCCGAAAATTTAGAAAGATCACTTGAGAGTATAAAGGAAAAAGACCTTCAGATAAAAACAATGCGAGATGCTATTAGTAAAAAAGATTCAGTGACAATAGCATTGGTTACAAGTTTAAAAGGCGCTTTAGGTAATTTAAATGATGAGGATATTGAGATTAATGTAGAAAAAGGTGTGGTGTTTATTTCTATTTCCGATAAGCTCTTATTTAATAGTGGTAGTTACAATGTAAGTAGTGAGGCGGAAAATGTATTAGGTAAAGTGGCAAAAGTTGTTAATAATAAGCCTGATATTGATTTTATGGTAGAAGGTCATACAGATAATGTGCCTTTTAGGAAAGGTGAGCTTTTAGATAACTGGGACTTAAGTGTGAAGCGGGCAACAGCTGTTGTACGTGTTCTTCAAAACAAGTTTAACGTAAACCCAAATAGAATTACTGCAGCGGGTAGAAGTTACTACCAGCCTTTAAAAGAAAATGACTCTAAAGCGAACAAAGCAGCGAATAGGAGAACAAGAATAATAGTGCTTCCTAAATTAGATCAGTTTTACGATATGATTGAAGAAGGAATGAAGGACGCAAAACGATAGTGGACTGAATTTAATGACGATATGAGATCTATAAAAAAAGCCTTTGACTTTCTCAAAGGCTTTTTTTGTACATTGACTATCGGTCAAAAGTTAAGCGCATTGCTTTGCTAGGTTTGTCTAATATTTTAAAATTATGGTATACTAAATTTCCATTAAGAAAAGTATGTGTAATTCTAGATTTAAAAGTCGAACCTTCAAAAGGGGACCATCCGCATTTATAAATTACATTCTCTTTAGAAACTGTCCATGGTGCATTAAGATCTACGAGTATGGCATCAGCATAGAAGCCCTCTTTAATGAATCCTCTTTTTTCAATTTGGAATAATATAGCAGGGTTGTGACAAGCCTTCTCAACAACTTTTTCAATTGTAAGTTCTCCTTTATGTACCATTTCTAATAAGGCAGGGTATGCATGCTGAACTAAAGGTCCGCCAGAAGGAGCTTTAGTATAAATAGCATCTTTTTCCTCTAAAGTATGAGGAGCATGATCTGTTGCAATTACGTCAATTTTATTTGACTTCAACCCTTCAATTAACCCTTGTCTGTCTTTTTCAGTTTTAACCGCAGGATTCCATTTTATATGAGTACCTTTTGTTTGATAATCGTCGCTATTAAACCATAGGTGGTGTACACATACTTCGGCAGTAATTTTCTTATCTTTTAAAGGTGTTTTGCCGTCAAACAATTCCAATTCTTTAGCTGTTGATAAGTGGAAAACATGAAGGCGGGCTCCAGTTTCTTTAGCAAGCGCTACAGCTTTAGAAGAGGATAAGTAGCAGGCTTCTTCACTCCTTATAATCGGATGAAGCTCTATGGGAATATCTTCACCATACTCTTCAATATGTTTGGCTAAGTTGGTTTTAATAGTTTCTTCATCTTCACAATGTACCGCAATTAATAAATCGGTAGATTGAAATATTTTTTTAAGAACCTCAGGGTCGTCAACTAACATGTTTCCTGTGGAAGACCCCAAAAACAATTTTAAGGCGGCTACCTTTTTTTTATCAACTTTTAAAATCTCTTCTAAGTTGTCGTTTGTTCCTCCAAACATAAAAGAATAATTGGCATAACTACTTTCGTCGGCAGTTTTGAATTTTTCTTCAAGTTTTTCAATAGTAGTAGCCTGCGGAACGGTATTGGGCATTTCTATAAAACTAGTAATGCCACCAGCAATAGCAGCTCTAGATTCAGATTGTATGTTGGCTTTATGTGTTAACCCAGGTTCTCTGAAATGTACTTGGTCGTCAATCATTCCAGGGAGTAAATGTTTCCCTTCAGCATCAATAACTTCTACTTCAGGAGATTTTGGACTTATGCTTTCAGCTATTTCTTTAAAAAAACCATTTTCTATATAAACATCACACTCAGTAATCCCGTTTTGGTCAACAACTTTGGTGTTTTTAATTAAAATTTTATTCATCTTTTATTGAATAGACTATTTATTTTCATTTGAATTACTCCGAATATTGCTTCAGAAATAATTCCTTTAGACATTTTAGAAACTCCATGTGCTCTGTCGGTGAAAATCACTGGAATTTCTTTAAACTTTAAATTTTTTAAATACGCTTTATACTTCATTTCTATCTGGAAAGCGTAGCCGACAAACTTTATATTATTTAAATCGATTGTTTGCAATAATTTATTCGAATAACATACAAACCCTGCGGTAGTGTCATGTATTGGCATTCGGGTAATTAACCGAACATATTTAGAGGCTAAATACGATAAAAGTACCCTACTCATAGGCCAATTTACTACATTAACACCTTTTACATACCTGCTACCAATAACCATGTCTAGATTTTCTTCTTCACAGGTTTGCTTTAATCGAACAAGGTCTAAAGGGTTGTGAGAAAAATCAGCATCCATTTCAAAGATGTATTTATAATTTCTCTTTAAAGCCCATTTAAATCCGTGAATATAAGCAGTTCCTAAACCTAATTTTTGATTTCTTTTTTCTAAAAACAAGTTAGATGGATATGTTTTTTGAAGTTCAGAGACTTTTAAAGCAGTACCATCGGGCGAATTATCGTCTATAACTAACAAATCAAAAGGTAAAGAATGCGAGGATTTTAAATCAAATACAGCATTAATAATAGCCTCTATGTTTTCTATTTCGTTATAGGTAGGTACTATTACTAAGCTGCTAGGCATTCAAATAAATTTGAATCAAAGATACTACAAAACTCAATTTTAGCGTTTACATTTGTGATTATAATTTGTAATAAATACATAACAATTTGGAAGCTACATTCAGAAATTTAATAGTCTCAGATTGGGTTATTGCTATTTACATTTTAGTAGCGCTTTTATTGATTATAGCTAAGAGGAAATCCAATTACAAATTATTAAATTTTAGTAGGTTGTTTTTTTCTGATACTTACATGAAGACCTACAAGCAGGACAGTTTATTGAAAGGTTTCCATTTGTTAATCATAGGGGTGTCGTTACTTTTTTTTCCGCTGATTATTCAGGTTTTACTGTTCAAAATAGGATATTTAGCTGAGTTTAATTTTTTTCAATACTTAAAAATAGCACTATTTGTTAGCTTTTTTTATTTATTGAAAATGATGTTTCAATTGCTTTTAGCTAAAGTAATAGGTTTTGAAAAAACTATTTCGCACTACATTTTTCAAAAACAAACCTATTTTTCATACATAACATTCATAAGCCTATTACCATTGTTATTCTTTATTTACACACCAATTGTGGGTAATTATTGGTTGTATTTGTTTGTTATTCTGTGGTTTGTAATTTTTTCACTTTCGTTTTTGTTAATTTTAACACACTTTAAAGAATTGTTTTTTAGTCATTTGGTTTATTTTATTTTGTATCTTTGCGCATTCGAAATTTCCCCAATTATAGGTGTGATTTATTATATTACAAGACTATGAAGCAAGATACTTTAGAAACACAGAAGTCTATGAAAGTGAAAACGATTTTGGTATCTCAGCCAGAACCTAAAATGGAGAACTCTCCGTACCATGATATTGAAGAAAGACAGAAGGTTAAGTTTGATTTTGTTCCTTTTATCCATGTTGAAGGATTAACATCAAAAGAAGTTCGTCATCAAAAAATTGATTTTTCTCAGTATACAGCAATTATTTTAACGAGTAGAAATGCTATTGATCATTTCTTTAGAATAGCAGAGGAAATGCGGTTTAAAGTTCCTGACGCAATGAAATATTTCTGCCAAAGTGAAGCAGTAGCTTATTATTTGCAAAAATATGTAGTGTACAGAAAACGTAAAATTTATGTAGGTACGCGTACATTTCCTGAATTGATTCCATTAATAAAGAAGTACAAAAACGAAAAATACTTACTTCCTTCCTCCGATAAACTTAAACCAGCTATACCTGCATTGTTGGATGAATTAGAGGTGAATTGGAAAATAGGAACATTTTACAGAACAGTAGTTAGTGATTTGTCGGAATTGAGAGATGTTTTTTATGACATATTAGTTTTCTTTAGTCCTTCGGGAATTCAATCATTATTTGAAAACTTTCCTGATTTTAAGCAAAATGACACTCGTATTGCAGTATTTGGTAATTCAACCGTTAAGGAGGCAGAATCAAGAGGGTTAGTATGTGATATTGTAGCTCCTACACCAGAAACACCGTCCATGACTATGGCGCTTAGAAAGTACATAGATAAGGCGAATAAAAAATAATAATATAGAGTATCCTCTATTAATTTTAAGCTTCTAGAATTCTATTCTAGAAGCTTTTTTATGTTTGATTATGTTAATAGAAACAGTATTGATAAACTCGTAACTTACAGATATTCAATATTTTATGTATATTTAGGGTCTAAAATATATAAATTATGAAATGTTATGTGTTACTATTTGCTTCATTTTTACACTCAGTATTTTACAGTCAAAACGTAGGTGATTTGGTAATTACGGAGATTATGCAAAACCCTAAAGTAGTAAGCGATTCTTTTGGTGAGTATTTTGAGATTTACAATACAACCTCAAATAGTATTGATATTAATGGATGGATAATTAGAGATAATGATACCGATTCTCACATTATATCAAATGGAGGTCCTTTATTGGTGCCGGCTAATAGTTTTTTTGTATTTGGCAGAAATGGAGATATAATGCTTAATGGAGGATACGCGCCAAATTACGTATACTCTTCCTTTTTATTAACGAATACTTCTGACGAAGTTGTATTAGCAACACCAACAGGTGTAATTATTGATAGTGTTGAATATGATAATGGTGCTTCATTTCCAGATCCTGATGGGTCTAGTATGGAGTTTACAGGTATTACAGCAATAGAAAATGATGATGGTACAAATTGGCAATCTTCTACAACACTTTTCGGTAGTGGTGATAATGGTACTCCAGGAACTTTGAACTCGAACAATTTAGCTCTTTCTGTAACTGATTTTTCTGACAAAAAATCGAAAGTTTCATTTTATCCCAACCCCACAAATACGGGTTATTCAACAATTAATATGCCATCTTTGAAATATTCAAGTGTAGCTATTTATAGCCTTTCAGGTCAGAAAATATTAGATACTAGTATAGAAAATAGTGTTTTAAATACCAATTCTCTTTCGACGGGAATTTACTTGATTCGGTTAATGGTTTCGAATAAATTAACTACGGTTAAATTGATAGTAGAGTAATAGCTTTCTAGAAAAGTTTGTTTTTTTGAAATTTATATAAGCATAAAAGAAAGGATTTATTTTTTCAATCGACTTACTCAAATATATGAGATCGATATTAAAAGCTTTACTTTTTTTGGGTATAACAACAATGTTGTTTTCGTGTAATCAAAATAAAACAAACAAGCATTTTATGGAGAACAATGGTTTAGTAGTTAAGCAGAGTAAATTCGATTTTAATACTACTTATACAAAATTGCATGATGTTTTGGAGTCGAATCCAAACCTTAAAATTATATTGGAATTAGACCATAGTAAAAATGCTGCCTCTAAGGGTTTACAATTAAGACCTACTAAAATAATTTTATTTGGTAATCCAATGCTAGGAACACCGTTAATGCAAAACAGCGCAACTGTAGCTCTAGATTTACCACAGAAAATAGTAGTTTTTGAAGCGGAAAACAAGGTGAAAGTTGCTTATAACGATCCGTTTTACTTAAAAAACAGACACGATATTGACAACTCTGAGGAGGTGCTTACTAAAATTGCAGGTGCGTTAAATAAAATTACTGACGTAGCGGTAGGTAACTAAAATTTAGTAATTTCAAACTCGCTTCTACGATTGTTTTGATGCTCGTCTTCGGTACAAATTTTTGATTTACAATTAATTAGTGGTTGTAATTCTCCAAAACCTTCAAAGCTAATACGACGAGCATTTACATAACCAACTAAGGCAAGGTAATTTCGGGTAGATTCCGCTCTTTTTTCTGATAGTAATTGATTGTAAGATTCAGTACCGCGACTATCCGTGTGTGCTCTTATTTTTATTTGTACTGTGGAGTACTTTTCAAGTTTTAAGGCTAACTCATCTAATACTTTTTTAGAGTCCGCACGAATATTCCATTTGTTAAAATCAAAGTAAATAGGAGGCAGTTCAAAAAATAACTTTCCATTTATTTCTTTTACAGGTGGGCCAACTTTATCTTTTAGTAGCTGTTCTTTTATAGATAAAACTACAGGCTCCTTTTTTGTAACAGGTATTTCTTTCTGTTTTAAGTATAAAGTATATACTTCACCCTTTTTTTCTTTAACTAAAAAAGGTTTTGATTGCCCTATATAATTATTAGCGGCTGCTGTTAAATCATACCTTCCGGGTAATATGTCAATATCAAAAGCACTTATGTTACCGGTAGTTTTAGAGTAAATTTCTTGTTTGTCTCTATCAAGTAAGCTAATTGTAGTATTTGGAATGTAATTTTGAGTCATTAAATCTTTCACTTCAAACCTTACTTTAATAGGTTCAGGAAAGATATTTCCAATTTGACTAAAGCTGTAAATGTCATCTCCTTTTTTACTTCTATTGGAAGCAAAAAAACCATTTGTCAAATCGTAAAATGTCATCGAAAAGTCATCGAAACTAGAGTTGATAGGAGCTCCTAAATTAATAGGTTTTTCGAATATTCCTTGGTTGTTTTTACAGGCAAAAACATCAAGCATTCCAAGCCCTAAATGGCCATTAGAAGAAAAAAACAGGTCCCCATTTTCAGAAATAAAAGGAAATTGCTCTCTATTAGGGGTGTTAATTCCTTCACCTAAATTTAGAGGTTTACCAAAGGTGTTGTCTTCGTTAATAGCTACCACATATAAATCGAATTCTCCATAGCCACCAGGCATATTTGATGAAAAATACAAATGTTTGCCATTAGGACTTAAAGCAGGGTGTTCCGCAGTGTACGCAATATTATTAAAGGGTAATTTTTCGGGTTTAGACCAAGTTTGTAGGCTATCGTTCTTAAAAGATCGGTATAGGTGTATAGCATTACTTCGGATGCTGTCAAATTTTCGATTTCCTCTTTCGTTATTGCTTTTAGAGAGGTAAACTGTTTTACCATCTTTACTGAAACAAAAATTACCTTCGTGTAGGCTAGAATTTATTTTAGAGGAAAAAGAGGTGATTTCTCCAATAGGTTTATTGGTACTATCAACGGCTACTTTATAAATATCTAAAAAAGGTCGGTGTGTCCATTTATAGCGTTTTTCTAAAAGGTTGTTGGGGCTTCTGTCGGAAGTGAAATAGATTAAGCTGTCTTTTTTAATTGCTCCAAACTCGGCACTTTCACTATTAAAAGTAGCGGTTTTTATAGAAAAATCATCATCTTTTAATTTAAATTCTTCAATAGTTGCAATTACTTTAGCGGAGTTTTTTGGTGTTAATTTTTTATTTTTTTGATAAGTTTCAAGATGCGGAATAGCCTTGTCGTACTCACCTAAAGCGGAGAGTACATGATACAGTTTAAAGTTGAAATTATTGTCGTATTTTTTGTCTTTCTCTTTGAATTTACCCTTAACAATATAGTTTAAGTAGCGATATGCTTTTCTGAATTGAAACGTATTGTAATAAGAAATAGCTAAATTTTGAATTGTTTTTTTAGAAAGGCTTGAGCTTTCCAATTCTTTTTGATAAGCGGAAATAGCATTGTAGTAATCCCCATTTTTAAAAAAACGATCGGCTCTAGTTTTGCGTTGAGAAAACGCAGTAAAGCATAAAAATAATGAAACAATAATAGTGAAGTAAGGCTTCATAATAGTTTAATAAAATCTAGGTGAAACGTATTTTTTTCCTAATGAAAGCAAGTCAAAATCTAGAATAAGAAATACTTCATGGCTACCATTACTTAGCTGGCTAAAATTACTAAGTGTGTAATCATAAGCATAACCTAATTTTAAGTTTTGGGTTATCTGAAAACCCGCTATCGCCGAAACACTTTCTTGATAGCGGTAAGCACCTCCAATTTCAAATCGGTTTGCATATAGGTAATTAATACCTGCACTAAAGGATAGTGGAGCACCTACGGCTTGTTGTACAATCACAGAAGGTTTTAGTTTTGATTCTTGAGAAAGCTCAAATATATAGCCTACAATACCAAATAGTTGATTAGCTCTTTCCGAAACTCCAATTCCGTTAAACTCTACCTTACGAGATAAAATATTGGGTGATGAAATACCCGTGTAGAAATTATTATTGTATAAAAATAATCCGATTCCTAATGTAATCGTATTATCAGAAATTCGATTAGAAAATGCTGGATCATCGGCAACATCAGAACCTAATGCATTTAATGAAAAATTGTTGAAGCCAACCTTTAAGCCATAAGAGAGTTTAAGGTTAGACGAGACTTGAGAGATATAAGCAAAATCTAAATTCGCAAAATTAGTAGTTACTTTTATTGCATCACCAATTTCGTCTCTTACGTAATTAGCACTAAGTTCTACTTTATTTTTTACAGGAAAATTAATAAAGGCGTTTGCCGTTTGCGGGCTACCTTCAATTCCTTGCCATTGCTGTCGGTATAAAAGTCCTGCGGAAATCAACCCAGGCTGATCTTTAACATAAGCGGGATTTACCGTGCTCATGTTGTAAATATACTGAGTATATTGAGGGTCTTGTTGCGCAAATACAGAAAAGCAAACAACGAGTGCTAAAGCGTTTATAAAATATAATTTCATAGTTACTTACTTAAATAAAAACTCCCCTGTATAGGACTGTTATTTTTAAAATTAGGATTGAATACATAAAAATAAACTCCTGACGGTAAATCATCACCAAGACTTAAATTCACATTATTCTCTCCTCTAAATTCTTCAGTATTTTTATTCCCTTTAAATACAATAGTTCCAAAACGGTTATATATTTCTAGGTTAAAATCAGGAAATGCTTCAGGAATGTTATAGAGATTCTCTTTGGTAAGTTCGAAACGGTCGTTTTGGTTATCATTATTTGGAGTAACTCCATCTTGAAAGTCAAGAGGACAATCTACTCTTATTGAAATGCCATCGCTGTTCAATACCTCAAACTCTTCTCCTACATTTAAAATTCGAATAGGTACTTCAACGCGATCAGATTCACAATTTTCAGAATCTATATTAGTAAGGTACAAAGTGGTGTTGTCCTCCAAAATAGGGTTGTCAATAATTGGATCTTCACTATTGGAAGAGGGATACCAATTATAATTTAAAACAGATACTTCAATGTCATTTAATCGCATAGCATCTAAAATACAGAAGCCTGTAGTTGGAGTTATAGGTGTTTCAAGAGCAATAATTTGTAATTCAATATTTAAAATCGAAGGCTCACAAGGTGTTTGATTGTTTAGGGTGTACCTAAAGTTGTACGTTCCAGCAGCTAGCATTTCAAAATTAACCCTACCATCTTCAGAAAGTGATTCAGTATTTTGAGTATCAGTAAAAATTCCTTCTGTAGGTGTGTTGTTGTCTAATAAAGAAAATAGATTTACACTACTGTCCGATTTACATCTAGTAAAGCGTAATATTTCTGTAAGGGTAGTAGGCTCTATAATTTCAACCTCTATGGTACTTGTACTGTTTGAATTGCTACAAACGCTATTAATAATTGAATAAGTATAGATACCATTTTCTAGTCTTGCGATGTTTGTGTCTGTATTGTTAAAAATAGCAGCGTTAGTTGTTGTACTATATCCAAAGGGGCCACTCCATGTTCCGGAAGTTGACGGGTTACCCTCTAGCTGGTTAAACAAATTTAAATCAATATCATTAGAGCAAACTTTTATGGAATTACTTATTCCAGCGGTTTCCGAATTTAAAGTATCAATAATACTAACTTCAAGATCAAGAATAGGAGATTCACAGGCTGAGGTAGTACTTAATGTATATTGAAAATTATAGGTTTCTGTAACAAGAGTAGCTACATCTAGTATGGTGCCTGATAATGCATTAGTATTGCTTAAATCCGTAAAAATTCCGTTTTGAGGAATATTGGTTGGGAGTAAATCAGTTAAGTTTATGTCACCATCAGTTTTGCAAAAAGTGCTCTCAATTTGAGGGCCAAATTCAGCTATTGGTTCTTCTAATATAATTTCTACAGTAGCTTCTATATTTTCACTACAGGCATTTGGCATTTCAATGGTATAAGTATAAATACCCTCGAGAAGTCTTGGGAGATTTTGGTTATTGAAAATAAATTCTCCTAAATGATCATTTGATCTGTAATTTTCAGGACCTGACCAAGTACCTGTAGTATCGGGGTTTCCTCCTAATTGTTCAAATAAAATAATATTTAAGTCTGCGGAGCATACATTAATTTGAGAACTAATCCCTGCATTGTCAACAGCAATTTCATCTTGTATGCGCACTTGAATATTTAAACTAGGGATGTTACAAGGCGCTAAGTTGGGTAGTGAATATTCAAAGTTATATGAGCCAGCATCAAGGTTTTCAAAGTTGAAAATAGAACCGGTTAAATTTCCGGTAATATCAAGTTCAGTAAATTCTCCATTTTGAACAGTACCTATGGGAAGGACTGTTAAAAGATCCACGTTAAGTTCATCTTTACAAAAAGTAATCACAATATCGCTTCCTATAGAATCAACAGGGTCTATTAATTCTATTGTTACCGTAGCAGTATCTTCATTTCCGCAAGGCCCCATACTGCCAGTAGTATATGTGTATTCACCAGCTTCAAGTCGCGGTAAATTTAAATTATTAAAAACAAATTCACCTATGTGATCTGCAGAAATATAACCACGAGGCCCTGTCCATATTCCGTTAGTTGAAGGTGCGCCTTCGAGGACATCAAACAGTCTAATATTTAAATTATCACTGCAAAGGGTTATGGTTGCATCTTCACCTGCAAGATCAACAGTATCTATGTCTAATAAATGAATTTGAATATTTAAACTAGGAATATCACAAGGAGCTAAGTCGGGTAACGAATATTCAAAGTTATAAATGCCAGCTGGTAGCAAAGAGAAATCTACGTTGTTGTTAGTTAATGCTCCGCTACTGTCTAAGTCAGTAAATACCCCAGTGCTAATAGTTTCGGTACTCAAAAGTGTGAGTAGGTCGATATTAGGGGTTTCAACTTTGCAAAAGGTAACACCAATATCTTCGCCTAAATTCTCTACAGGGTTAACAAATTCAATAGTTAATTCTGTTACAGAAACAGGATTACAAATGTTAGTGCCAGGAACTGTGTAGGTGTAAATCCCTTCTTCTAATCGCGGTAAATTTTGGTTATTAAAAATAAATTCTCCCAAGTGGTTATTAGATTGATAGTTGTTTGGGCCTGTCCAAATTCCTGTAGTTTCAGGAGTTCCATCTAATTGTTCAAAAAGGATAATATTAAGATTGTCAGAACATACTTTAGTTGCTTTTTCTACTAAAGGTATTTCTACAGTATTAATTATTGTAAAATTTAGGTTTGATACTTCTTCACATCTACCATCATTATGAGATACGGTATAGGTAAAATCAAATGTTTGGTTATTCGAAAGCTCAGGAAAAGTGAAGATGTTGTTTGTAGGATTACCTTCACTATCTGCCCATATCCCACCAGTTGTGATTTCTCCATTAGCCGGATTGCCTATAAGGAGTGAGTTTAAGTCCACTTGCCCATCAACCTCACAAAGTTCAATAGAGCTAACATTTTCACCCGCATATAAAGGAGAAAGTATTTCTATTTCAACAATGGTTGATTGTTCTGGACAAGGGTTTACAACAGAGTTGTTGGTGACATTATATCCTAAACGATACTTTCCAGGATTAAGAAAGCGCTGAGTGTTATTAGGTTCTTCAACTTTCAAATTTAAAATACCATCATTAGCCATATTTAATGATCTTAAAGATTCTTCAGGTATTGGTTCAGGACCCGAGATAAAGCTCCAATTTCCATTGAAATAATCATAAGTAACATCATTTTCTTCAGTAAATTCAATTAAAGAAAACAAGTTAAAAGTAGTAGGAGAAGAAAAGTTAGAGCATAATAAATTGTTGTTAGTATTTTGAGTAAATGGGCGAAGAGCTTCATAGAGATTGAATACTAAAAAAGCACTATCATCCGAGCATACTCCCGATCTTTTTTGAACAGTATATTGAAAGGTGAAGCGCACAACATCAAACCTATTTTCACTAGCTATCGTATTTTCATACAAACGCCTTAAGTTTATAATTGAATCGTCTCGATCTGTAATCTCACCTCCGGTATCGGCATTTTGAATCCAAAAACCTTCAATATCTTCTCCAGCTAAATAGTCATCATCTCTAAGGTCGATATCATTGTCAAAATTCCCAGCAATGAGGTCATTTTCGCAAATGGATATGATTCTAACACCGTCAGAATTTCTAAGTCCGGCATTAACTTGTCTTACTACCGATAATTTTATGACTGTTTCTTGAAGCAAACCGCAATTATTGTTGTTTGCTACGGTATATTTAAATTCAAAAACGCCTTCATCAATTAAAGGAGCTCCAGGTTGATAAGGAATTTCAATTTGTGGAAATGATCCTCCTATAATTTCAACAGTAGGTAAATCACCACCCTCGTAAGTCCACACGCCATTTAAATGTGGCGATGGTGTAGTGCTATCAGAAACTAATGCACTAAATAAATCTATTCCTTCAAAATCACATACCTCTAAATTCACATCATTAATACCAAAAGAAGGTAACGCAACACCAGAGAAAGCCCCTAAAATAACATTGATGGTAACCGCAGCTTCGTTGCCACAATTACTATTAAATAAAGTAAATTCATACTTATTTAAATCACTATCGGTTACCGATTCTCTCAAATCCCAAATTAATACATCACCCGTTTCGGGAGTTAATGTAAACATTAATTCCGAACGAGTATTCCAAATACCTCTTTCAAGGTTTTCTCCTGTTATGTTAAAATACTCATCATATAAATTAATAATTCCGTCAGGGTTCCCATCGGTGTCAAAATCAATGGTAGTAATGTCACAAATAGTAATAGTTTCGGTGCGATTACACTGTCCATAACTTTGTAATGCTGTTGGTAAACAGGCGATTAAGACAATAAGAATTCTTAGTAAAACAGTCAATTTAACAAAAATTTAAGTCTCAAAAATACGATATTCATTTTCATTAGTAACAATGGTGTAACGCTTTATTTAAAATATTACTTAGTAATATACTTTTAAGCCTTTAAAATTAAGATAACAGCAAGCGTTAAAAATCGTAAATTTGCACTTTCGAAAATGCAACCAATGAATTACGATTTTAATAATATTGAAGCCAAATGGCAAAAGTACTGGTCAGAAAATCAAACCTTCAAAGCCAGCAATTCTAGTGCTAAACCAAAATATTATGCTTTGGATATGTTTCCTTACCCATCTGGAGCAGGTTTACATGTAGGGCATCCGTTAGGGTATATAGCTAGTGATATTTATGCAAGGTATAAACGTCATCAAGGTTTTAATGTATTGCATCCACAGGGATATGATTCGTTTGGATTGCCAGCAGAGCAATATGCTATACAAACAGGACAGCACCCAGATTTAACTACAAAAACAAATATTGCCCGATACCGTGAGCAATTAGATAAAATAGGTTTTTCGTTTGATTGGAGTAGGGAGGTGCGCACCAGTAGTCCTGAATATTACAAATGGACACAGTGGATATTTGGCGAGCTGTTTAATTCTTGGTACAATGTTGAAAGTGACAAAGCAGAAGCTATTGATACGCTAATTGAAAAGTTTGAAGTATCGGGTAACGCCGCGGTTGAGGCTGTTTGTGATGAAAAAGTAACATTGTTTTCGGGTACGGAGTGGAATGCCTTTTCGGATAAAGAAAAGCAGCAAATATTATTACAATACCGACTTACCTTTTTGGCAGAAACGGAAGTAAATTGGTGCCCTGTTTTAGGGACTGTATTAGCGAATGATGAAATTGTAAATGGTCTTTCAGAACGAGGAAGCCATCCCGTGGTAAGAAAAAAAATGACTCAATGGAGTATGCGTATTTCTGCCTATGCCGATCGTTTAATCCAAGGACTTAACGGTTTGGATTGGTCAGAAAGTATTAAAGAAACACAACGTAACTGGATTGGTAAATCAGTAGGAGCATCAGTAAAATTCCCTGTTCAAGATTCAGAAAAATTTATTGAAGTTTTTACAACGCGACCCGATACTATTTTTGGAGTTAGTTTTATGACTTTAGCTCCCGAGCATCCTTTGGTTTCTGAAATTACTACCGATTTACAAAAAGAAAAAGTAGCAGCCTACGTTGAAGCTACTTCGAAACGTAGCGAGCGAGAGCGGATGGCTGATGTAAAAACAATATCAGGAGTTTTTACAGGCGCTTATGCCGAACATCCGTTAAGCAAAAAACGGGTGCCTATTTGGGTTGGGGATTATGTGTTAGCTAGCTATGGAACAGGTGCAGTAATGGCAGTGCCATGTGGTGATCAGCGCGACTTTGATTTTGCAAATCATTTTGGGATTCCAATTTTAAATATCTTTAAAGATGTTGATATTTCCGAAGAAGCATATACCGATAAAACAAATGCAATAATTACAAATTCAGACTTTTTAGATGATTTATCAGCGAAAGAAGCTAGTGTTATTGCAGTAAAAACTTTCGAATCTTTAGGTTGTGGTTTAGGTAAAACTAACTACCGTTTACGCGATGCTGTATTTAGCCGTCAACGTTATTGGGGAGAGCCTTTTCCAATATATTATGTAGATGGAATGCCGCAGTTAATCGAGACCAAACATTTACCAATAAACTTACCTGAGGTAGAAAAATATTTACCTACCGAAGAAGGGGAGCCGCCATTAGGAAGGGCAACCGATTGGGCTTGGGATACGGTAACGAATACAGTGGTTAATAATAGTGAAATTAATAACACAACAATTCATCCACTGGAGTTGAATACTATGCCAGGTTGGGCAGGAAGTTCGTGGTATTTATTCCGTTACATGGATTCGGAAAACACGGAAGAATTTGCTTCTAAAGAAGCCTTGGAATATTGGCAAAATGTAGACCTTTATGTAGGGGGAAGCGAGCATGGTACAGGACATTTATTGTACAGTCGTTTTTGGACAAAATTTCTGTTTGATAAAGGTTTTTTATCGGTTGATGAACCTTTTAAAAAAATGATTAACCAAGGAATGATTTTAGGAACGAGTGCTTTTGCCTATAAAGCCCTTCCTTTTATGAAAACAGGGTGTAGTTTAGATGAGAATACCGAAGATATAACTAAAAAAATCCCGCTAATTTTTGTTTCAAAAACTGCTTTCAAATCGGATGATGAATTTGAGAAGGTGGTATTAGATTATTTATTAGATAACAAAATTATAGATCATTTTGATGCTGAAATTTTAACTATCGCTAAAAGTCCAGTGCATGTGGATGTTTCGTTTGTGAATTCTTCAGACGAATTAGATACAGACGCGTTTAAAAATTGGAGAGCCGATTTTAAAGATGCTCAATTTATTTTACAGGACGGAAAATATAGTGTGGGTCGTGAGGTGGAAAAGATGTCTAAATCTAAATTCAATGTAGTTAATCCTGATGATATTTGTAATGAATATGGTGCAGATACACTTCGTTTATACGAAATGTTTTTAGGACCGTTAGAGCAGGCAAAACCATGGAATACCGCAGGTATTTCAGGAGTACATAACTTCTTAAAGAAATTATGGAAACTCTACGTTGGGGAAAATGGAGTAAAGTTTAACGACTCCGAACCAACGAAAGACAATTTAAAAACGCTGCATAAAACTATAAAAAAGGTAATTGAGGATATTGAAAACTTTTCTTTCAATACTTCAGTAAGTACGTTTATGATTTGCGTTAATGAGTTGACTGCTCAAAAATGTACAAGTAAATCAGTACTAAGTGATTTGGTGACTATTATAGCTCCTTATGCACCACATATAGCAGAAGAGCTATGGAATGTTTTAGGTAATAACCAGTCTATTTCAACAGCGAGTTTTCCAAAGTTTGAGGCCTCTCATTTAGTAGAAAGCGCTAAAGAATATCCCGTTTCTTTTAACGGAAAAATGCGCTTTAAATTAGAGTTGCCATTAGATATGTCCAAGGACGAAATAGAGAAAGTAGTAATGGCTCATGAAAAAACAATAAAACAACTAGATGGGCGTACACCCAAAAAGGTGATTATTGTTCCTGGTAAAATTATAAACATAGTAGGGTAATATGGATAAGTTTTATATTGAATTAATCGGAACTATAGCGGCCATACTTTCAACTGGCTCTTTTTTGCCCCAAGTATATAAAACATGGCGAACCAAAGATGCTAAAAGCTTGTCGTTACCTATGGTATTAATGCTGTTTTTAGGAGTTTGCTTGTGGATAACGTATGGATTTTTAATTATGAGTATTCCTATACTTGCGGCTAATGTGGTAACGGCTATGTGCGTTGGATTGTTAATTTATTTTAAGCTAAAATATAAGTAGCAAATCATTTTATAGAATTGCGTGTTAAAAATCCTCGTCATTTGATGAGGATTTTTTTTGTATTTTAGTTACTCTAAAATGATATTATTATGATGATGTATTATGCTATTGCTGGAATTGTTTTTCTGGTAAGTTCCTATGTAAGTAATAAGCTAAAAAGCAAATTCAAAGAATACTCTGAAGTTTCGTTACAAAATGGAATGAGTGGAGCAGAGATTGCTGAAAAAATGTTACGTGACAATGGAATTAGAGATGTACGAGTAATTTCAACTCCTGGTCAGTTAACCGACCATTACAACCCGCAAGACAAAACAGTTAATTTAAGTGAAGTAGTGTATACGCAACGGAATGCAGCAGCAGCAGCAGTTGCAGCTCATGAGGTAGGACATGCTGTACAACATGCACAGGCTTATCAATGGCTAACAATGCGTTCTAAAATTGTGCCTGTAGTTGGTATTGCAAGTAAGTTTTCCAATATTGTAATTATGGCAGGTATGGCACTTGCAGCGGGAGGGACTGCTTTTGGTAGTACTGTTTTTTTAGTAGGTATTTTATTATTTGCAGTAACCACCGCATTTACTTTTATAACCCTTCCGGTAGAATATGATGCGAGTAATCGTGCATTAGCTTGGTTGCAAAACTCTCCAGGCATGTTAAATAGAGAAGAACATGCAGCAGCAAAAGATGCCTTAAAATGGGCAGCACGTACCTATTTGGTTGCAGCATTAGGGTCATTAGCAACATTGCTATATTTTGTAATGCAATATATGGGTAGCAGACGCTAAGAAATAGCATACAATATAAATTGAAAGCACTAAAAAGGTAAAACTTAGTAGTGCTTTTTTTGTTTAGAATTGGTTCTATCTTGGAATTATAATACACTGAAATTATAGTGTATTATAACACTAATTTAATTACTAAACTAGAAGCACTCATTTTTCACTCTTAAAAATCAGTGTCGCTTTAAATTATCTTTAGTTTTCGGGAATATCTCCATGATCTCTTACATAGTAGTTTAAAATTAAAGTTAAGTCCTTAAACGAGCAAAATCGATGCTCTTGAATATGAATAGATCAAAGATTATAAATGTAGAATATTTTGGAATTGAATTCTTTGCAGTGTAATTTTTGTGTAACGGACATCTGTTCCTTTACCTCTAATAAATTTTCTTAAATGTATATGAAATAATTATTTCATATTGATACTATACCGAATTCACATCAAAATAGAAAATCCAAGAATGAGAAATCGATAATCTGGGATTTTTTATTTGATTATAAAACCACTGTCAAAGACGGAGGTCATGTTTTAAAGGCTTTGCCATTTTTTAGGTTTACCTTTTAAAACTTTTTAAGATGATTAAATATAGAAAATTGACATATGACTATTACAAATGCGATTAAAATTGTTTTCACTCCAAAGTATCGATTTCGTATTCTAGAAGGGATGATAAAATCTCTAGTAGAACACGATATGCAAACTATAGATAGTTGGAAAAATGTTGAGATTCAGGAATTCAATATTTAATTGGCTCACATTCATTTGGTTTGTTCAATTCTTCCAAAATTATCTGTATCCGAATTCATGGTATATTAAAAGAGAAAATAGCTATTAAGTTATTTAAGACTTACCCTAAATTAAAGCAAAAGTCATATTGGGGCAATCACTTTTGGTTTCGAAGTTATTTTGCTAGTATTGTAGGATTAGATGAAGAAATTACCCGTAGTGCATTATGATTTAAAGAATAAAAAAGTTGAGCATTCTGCTCTATAGCAGTAAATTGTAGTTACGACAC
>CANNCQ010000009.1 GCA_947503135.1 uncultured Aquimarina sp.
TTGTGACCGGGCTGGGGCTCGAACCCAGGACCCTCTCCTTAAAAGGGAGATGCTCTACCAACTGAGCTACCAGGTCAATTATACACTGTAATTGCGGGTGCAAAGATACAACCTTAATTTAATTTAACAAGCTTAAAAACTGTAAATTTTACTTTTTTTATCACTTAAAATAGTAGAACTTGCTGTTAAATGATTTTTTAATGAAGGGTAATATTGTTCTATTAGGTTATATGGGTAGCGGTAAGTCTGCTGTAGGTAGGGTTTTAGCGGAGAAAAGTAATTTAGATTTCATAGATTTAGACGATTATATTGAGCAAAAAGAGCAAAAAAAAATATCAGCTATTTTTTCAGAAAAAGGAGAAATTTATTTCAGAAAGCTCGAAACTAAATATCTCAAAGAGTTAATTAATGATAAATCCAATTTCATTCTTTCTTTAGGTGGAGGGACACCGTGCTTTGGTGATAATATGAAGCTTGTAAATTCTTCTGAAAGTACATTTTCAATTTATTTACAGACGTCAATAAAAGAGTTAACAGCTAGGTTGTATAGCGAAAGAGCAAAACGACCTTTAATAGCGCATACACAAACTAAGGACGAGCTATCAGAATTTATAGCTAAGCACCTATTCGAGCGCTCAGCTTATTATAGTAATGCCAAATATATTTTAAAAACGGACGTAAAAAGCATTTCTGAAATAGCAGATGAAATCCTTAATATAAAAATTACCTAACTAATAATCATAAATAAAGTATAATTAGAGTGAAATATATAGTGTGTTTTTTATTTTTGTTTAAGCACAATACCTAAAACAATAAACAATTTGGAACAGGCATTTAGTATTAAAGATTTGGAAAATATATGTGGTATTAAAGCCCATACAATTAGGATATGGGAAAAAAGATACCATTTACTAGAACCGAAACGAACGGATACCAATATTCGAACCTATGATATGGAAAGCCTTAAAAAGCTTTTGAATGTTTCTTTTTTAGTGAATTGTGGTTATAAGATATCACGTATTTCGAAGTTAAGTGAAGAAGAAGTTTATGAGTATATAAATAGTATTGTGTCTGACAAAACAACTGTAGACAGGTCTTTAAACTCGTTAAAATTAGCGATGTTTAATTTTAATACTGCATTGTTTGTTGATACTTTAGAGGGGCTTAGGGAACGTTTCGATTTTAAAACGGTTTTTTATGATGTATTGTTGCCGTTGTTAAATGAAATTGGAATGCTGTGGCAAACGAATACCATCAATAGTACACATGAACATTTTGTTACGAATATCATTAAGCAGAAACTTTGGGTTGAGATCGATCAGCTTCAAAAGAAATCAACAAATATAGAAAAGACTTTTGTCCTTTATTTACCCGCTGGAGAGATTAACGATTTAAGTCTGTTATTTATCAATACTATAATTTTATCTAAGGGTTATAGGACAATCTTTTTAGGAGCAAACGTAACTCTTGATTTTCTTAAAAACTTAGCCGAACTACAAAATAACTTAGTTTTTGTTTCCTATTTTACACTGTATCCTCATTTAGAAGATGTAAACGAATATATTACTAGTTTCAAAGATGAAATATGTTTACCTAATGAGCATGAATTATGGGTTATGGGTAGGCGACTCAGCGAAGTTGAAGTTCCAGTTTCGGCCTTAATAAAAGTTATTTATTCGTTTAAAGATTTTGAAAAAATTATAGACTAACATATGTCAGATACAATAGCTATAATTGGTTCAGGTTTTTCATCGTTATCTGCTGCTTGCTATTTAGCTAAAGCAGGGAAAAAAGTAACCGTTTTTGAGAAAAATGAATCTATAGGAGGAAGGGCTAGCCAGTTTAAAGCAGATGGTTACACTTTCGATATGGGGCCTTCTTGGTATTGGATGCCTGATGTATTTGAGCGTTTTTTTGAAGATTTTGGTCATAAAGCGTCAGATTTTTACACCTTACAAAAATTAAACCCAGCGTACTCAGTTTTTTTTTCCGATGGGAGTAATATTGATATAGCAGACAATTTAGAAGATATATATGCTACTTTCGAATCGGTTGAAAAAGGAAGTGCTAAGGCGTTAAGAGAATTTATGAGCGATGCTCAAAGTAACTATAATGTTGCAATTAAAGATGTAGTATACAGGCCAGGAATTTCGCCATTAGAATTAGTTACCCCTAAGACGGTAGTTAAGTTAGGTCAGTTTTTTAGTAATGTTTCTCGTGATGTTAGGAAAAAAGTAAAAAACTCAAAGTTAGTATCTATCCTAGAGTTTCCTGTGTTGTTTCTCGGTGCAAAACCGTCTGACACACCAGCTTTTTATAATTTCATGAATTATGCTGATTTTGGATTAGGAACATGGCAACCAAAAGGCGGGATGTATTCAGTTATATTGGGAATGCAAAAACTAGCAGAAAGCTTAGGAGTAGAGTTTAAAGTTAACAGCACTATAAGTAAAATTAATACGGAACAGAATATTATAAAAGGAATTACAGTAAATGGATCTTTCCAGGCTTTTGATATCGTTTTGAGTGGTGCAGATTATCACCATACAGAAACATTATTAGAAGAAAAGCAAAAGCAATACTCGGAAAAATATTGGGCTAAAAGAACATTCGCTCCATCGAGCTTATTGTTTTATGTTGGTTTTGACAAGAAACTTAAAAATGTAAGCCATCATAATTTGTTTTTTGATACAGATTTTGAACAACATGCAACAGAAATTTACGATACTCCGCAATGGCCAACAGAACCTCTTTTTTATGCCAATTTTACTTCCATAACAGATCCCGAAACGGCTCCTGAAAATTGTGAGAATGGATTTTTTTTAATACCCATTGCTCCAGGGCTAAGTGATACGCCTGAGTTGAGAGAGGAGTACTTTAACAAAATTATAACTCGTTTTGAGAAAATCACTAAGCAAAGCGTCCGAAATAATGTTAATTTTAAAAAGTCATTTTGTGTTAGTGATTTTGTGAATCGTTACAATTCTTATAAAGGTAATGCCTATGGTATGGCAAACACATTATTACAAACGGCATTTTTAAGACCTAAGTTGAAAAGTAAAAAGGTGAATAACTTATTTTTTACGGGGCAGTTAACAGTTCCTGGTCCTGGTGTGCCTCCTGCATTAATATCAGGAAAATTAGTATCTGGTTTAATTTTGAAAAACAACTAAAATATTACTCGTATGAAAGCTATATTTGATAACATATCGGAAATTTGTAGTAAAAAAGTTACTCAATCGTACAGTACTTCATTTTCTTCAGCAACTAAAATGTTAGCTCCTAGCATAAGGCAAGATGTGTATAATATTTATGGTTTTGTTCGCTTTGCTGATGAAATAGTAGACACTTTTCATGAATATCCAAAAGAAATATTGTTCGACGATTTTGAAAGACAGATGTATGCAGCAATCGATCAAAAAATAAGTTTAAATCCAATTTTAAATAGTTTTCAACAAACAGTACATAAATACAATATAGAGCCAGAATTGTATGAAGCTTTTATGAATAGCATGCGTTTGGATTTGCATAAAAAAGAATATTTAACAGATATTGAATACAAACAATACATTTATGGTTCGGCAGATGTTGTTGGCTTAATGTGTTTGCGCGTTTTTACAAAAGGAGATCGAGATTTATACGATAGACTCAAAGAAAGCGCCATGAAATTAGGGTCGGCTTTTCAGAAAGTGAATTTTTTAAGAGATTTAAAAGCCGATTTCGAAGGGTTAGAACGAACCTATTTCCCTAATGCAGATTTAAATAATTTAGACGATGTTAGTAAACAGGCTATCATTAGTGAAATAGAGCAGGATTTTAAGGAAGCCAGAGCAGGTATTGTAAATTTGCCGATTGATGCAAGGTTTGGAGTGTTTACAGCTTTTAGGTATTATCAAAGGTTACTTAAAAAACTAAAAGCAACACCATCAAGTAGGTTGAAAGAAACAAGAATAAGAGTTTCTGATTATAAAAAGGTAGAACTCTTAGCGAGAAGTTATGTTAAATACAGATTAAATTTAATTTAGAATGCAGTTACTTTTTTGGATTTTGATTTTTTTAGCAACCTTCATAGCTATGGAAGGTATGGCGTGGTTTTCACATAAATATGTTATGCACGGTTTTTTGTGGTCTTTGCATGCCGATCATCACCATAAAGATCATAAGAGTTGGTGGGAGCGAAACGATTTATTTTTCGTTTTTTATGCTTTAATTAGTATCGGTTGTTTTCTTTTGTGGCAATACGATATTGCTTGGTATGCGTTGCCTATTGGTGCAGGGATTTTAGCATATGGAATTGCTTACTTTTTTGTTCACGATATATTTATACACCAGCGTTTCAAACTTTTTAGGAATGCCGATAATTGGTATGCAAAAGGAGTACGCAGAGCTCATAAGATTCATCACAAGCATTTAGGAAAAGAAGAAGGTGAATGTTTTGGAATGCTTTTCGTGCCAATAAAGTACTTCAAAAAATAATCATTTGATTTCGGACGATAAATTCGATTATATTATTGTTGGTTCTGGCGTAGCTGGATTGCATGTGGCTTACCAATTTTCTGAAAACAAATTTTTTGATAATAAAAGAATAGCTATTGTTGATCGATCTATTATTCCTAAGTCGGATAGAATTTTAAGTTTTTGGGAGAAAAATGGAGGAGCATGGGATACCATTGTTCATGGTTCATGGAATTCAGTATTATTTAAATCAGCGGATGTAGACTTAAATATTCATTTAGAGGGTTATACTTACAAATCACTATACTTCAAAGAGTTTTCTTCTTTTTGTTTAGATAAAATAAAAAGAAAATCTAATTTTTATTTCTTTGAAGAGGAAATATTATCAATTAATGAAAAAGCTGAACTTGCACAGGTACAATTAACGAATTCAAACATTAAATCGAGTTTTGTTTTTGATAGTAGGATTTCAGAAGATTATTTTTTGCATAAAAATAATTTCCCTTCAGTGATTCAGTCGTTTAAAGGGTGGGAAGTTGTGTTTGAAGAAGCTGTTTTTGATGAGCGTTCGTTTACGATGATGGATTATCGTTATCAATGGAATAATTCAAACAGTTTTATGTATATTTTGCCAAGCTCAAATAAAAAGGCTCTTTTGGAATACACCTTTTTTGCTCCTTTTACTATATTAGATGATGAGTTGGATGCTAAAATTAAGGGATACCTTGAAACTTTTTTTCCAAATAAAAAATATACCATATCAGCTACTGAAGCAGGGGAAATACCTATGACTAGTTACCCTTTTTTAAAAGAGAATACTAAAAAAATATTAAAAATAGGAACTGCTGGTGGCTGGGTTAAGGCCTCAACAGGTTATTCATTTAAATTTGCAGAAAAGAATGCACTACTTATAGTTGATCAAATAATTAGGCAGGTTTCAATTAGTGGTTATAAACAATCTAAAAGATTTAAATTTTACGATAAGCTTTTTATAAAAGTTTTGCAAAATCAAAATGCTAAAGGGCCTAAAATATTTGAAGCAATGTATGCAAAAGTTAGGTTGAGTGTGTTATTTCGTTTTTTAGATGAAGAAACTTCGCTTAAACAAGAGATTGGTATAATATTGAAATTGCCTTATTGGCCTTTTTTGAAAGCACTTTTTTAGTAAAAATAATCAGAATCAAATTTTGATAACTTATACGTAACTTTATGGGACATAGTTGTGTTGGCTGTAATTTAAAACAAAATAATGAAAATAATTTATTGTCTTTTTTTGATTCTAATAAGTCATTCTTCATTCTCGCAAAAAAAGAACTTAATTCCAGAAAATTTCACAGAATTCACTAAAAGCCCTTCCAGTGGAGAAAAATTTGAGCGAATTGTATCTGATTTTGATAATGACAACAAAGTGGATTTTATAACAGTAATTTATAATGAAACATATGATGATTTGAGATCAAATAAGAAATTTCTGTTAATCTATCTTTCTTCTCAAAAGAAAACGATACTAGTAGATTTTGATCTTTTTTATGGAGTATATTTTTTACCACCCAAAATTAAAAATAAGACACTCGAATTTCAACTTTATCAAGAAGGAACAGGCAATCGCGGTTACAACCTAAAATTGCGATATAATAATGACCTAAGAGAAGTTGAATTAATAGGGCTTGATTATAGTTACAGGGTTCCTGGAGGACATTGTAATAAATCGTATAATTTACTAACTGGAAATTATTGGGTAATTAATGATTTTTATGATATAAAGACTGAACAAGTTAAAATTGAAAAGTTTTATGGTACTAAAATGCAACAACATAAAATTTTCACTTCTGATTTCAATAAGCAAATATTTGAGAATCTTTCAAAAATTGGAAAAGAATATGAGCGTAAATAGAAAACGATAGCTAGCACCGTATATAATTTATTACTAGTTCCAGTTTACTCATGAAAACCTTCGCAGACTTCATTCGGTTTATATTTGCTAATTTGTGCTTAAAACACTCAGTAATTCATATATGAACACGTTACATGTTAGCTAAAAATAATTACAAATGAAATTAGAAACATTTATTATTTTGATTTTTACGATAATTTCAAGTTTTGGCTATGGACAGACTAAAGAAATTGAAGTAAATGGAACACTTTTTTTATTTAAGCAAATAGAATTAGATACATTAGAAAGCGCTGAAAATAAAGTTTTAGAAGTATATAGAAATGAGAAAAAACTATTGACTCATACAATATTTATAGAAGAAGGTGATTGCAGTTCAATTAATATTCAACTTGGGAATTATGAGATAGAAGCTAATAAGGTTGTATTTTATTCGTACTGGGCTGCAACAGATAGGATGCCAAATTCTATTTTGCCATTTGGATTTAGGAAACAAATATATTCCGTTGATAGTTTAGGTATTCTAAAATTAACTGAAGCCAAAATCTATATTGAAAATTATATTAACAGCGAGAACAAAATGTTTTTAGAAGAAAACGGATGGAAACATAAGGGCTTAAAATATTTGAATATTCCTGTCAAGAACGAATATGAAAGAAGACTTTTAAAAGATTATATCACAAATGTTGAAAATGAATATAATACAGAATTTGTATTAGGTAAAGCAAAAGACAAATTGGAGAAAAAAGTCAGAGATAAATTAAAAGCGGAAATTAAAAAATATACTGGAAATTGGATAGGAGGAGATGAAGTATTTGGAAGAGTTAAAAAATAAAGCCGAACCTTCAAATATAATAGGATATAATTGACAAGTATTTAGTTGATAAAGTTGGGTGTTTAGAAAGTTTACCGAATTTTCAATTGGGCTTTAAGGAGGTGAAATAAGAGTAAAATGTGACATTCGGATCTATGTCACCCGAAAAATAAGACACTAGATGTAATAGTGTCTAGAATTTGTTAATTTTTAAAAACTATCTGATTTCTTGAAAATTGAAGAATTTCACTTTCTTGTAATTCATTCATTAAAATATTTAGAGTTGGACGGGAAGTAGCAATTAAATTAGCAATGTCTTTTTGTGTATAGGGGTGTTTTACGATAATCATTCCTGTGTTTGTGCATGAGTATCCATAATCTTCCCTTAAATCCTTTAAAAACTCTACTAGTCGTGTTTTAGTGTCTTTAAACAAAAGTAATTGTAATCTTCGTTCTAGCTTTTTAAAGCGCATTCCTAAAAACTTATAAACTTTTACAGAAAGATTTTTGTTGTTGCGCATTAAGTTATGCATTGTGTCAATATCTAATGGGCAAATTTCAGTAGTTTTATCAATGCATTGAGCAAATTCATTACGTTTGTCAATACCTAGAAAAGCTTTTTCTCCGAATAATTCCCCTTTATTTAAAATAGCTTTTATTATTTCAGTACCATCTTTTTCATAATACCCAATTTTAACTTTTCCATTAGCGATAAGGTATACTTGCTTGGCACTGTCTTCTTCAAAATAAATGAAATCCTTTTTCTGGTAAACAGTAAAAGCGTGATTTTTTTTAAACTTCTTTAATTTATGAGGACATAACAGGGAGAACATATCTGTTTTTTCACAATACCAAATTGATTCCATGGTTACACTGCAGTTGGTTTATTAAAAGTGTTAGTAGAATAAATAAGGGTTAACTTACGGGAATTATAAAGTAAATTGATTTCAGTATTTAACAAATGGTTTTAATTAGATTTTTTTAAATGAAAACTGGGGATCTGAAAAAGTGAAAAATTTCTCAAAAGAGGTTGTTTTTTAAGAAGTTTTCATCGTACTACATATGTCGCTTTAGAGTTTTGATTTATTATTTTTTTGATATGAGACAATAAAAAACGCAAAAGGATTTAGTTAAAGCTAAATCCTTTTGCGTTTTTTTATAAAACATCCTTCTCAAAAGAATATTTTTAAATTATCCAGTTTACAGCGTAGGGCAAGTGTTGGTGTTTACGTCAACGCCAGTTCTTGTAACATCAATCGCGTTAGATAAGCCTGTTCTTTCTTCGATACTTAAATCATCAAAAAGGTTAGCGTCGACTTGTAAATTAGTAGGCCTATTGTTAAAATGTAATAACCATAATTTGCAATTCCCAGTTCCAGAGTTTTCGAAGTTAATAATTTCAGTATCAGGAATTGTCTTAGGGATTTCGAGGATCTTGTTAGCTTCGTCGGTCACTATCCAAGTAAAGTCGTCTCCATTACCATTAGATACAATAGTTAGACCAACCGCAAAGTTGGGTTCTCCATCTCCAATGCAAAAAATATAAGGTCCTCCATTTATTATTGAAGCTTCAACAACAGTCTCAGTATCATCATCTCTGTTACTACAAGAAAACGTAGCCAAAGACAGGAAAGATAAAAAAGCAAGAATTGATAATTGTTTCATTGTATTTGTATAAATTTTGAATTATGTAAAGTTACAATCAATAAGTATATAAAATATAATATTAACTCAACTTATTGATTTCAATATGATAAATTAGGTATTTAGCCTTTTAATTATGTTTAAAGCAGCACCTTTGTTGTGTCAATTGATTTAAGGTTGATTGTAGGTGTAATTTACTTCAATAATATCTTTGATTCGTTGTTAGAATTAAATGACTGTAAGGCAAGTTTGTAAGTATGGCAACTTTATTTTTACCAGCTTGCATAAATTGCATTGAGGCTATTTGTGTAGTAGCATCTTGACAAGCAATACGATCGGGAGCAAAATTAAGATAGTCTTTTACTCTTATATAGGCAGTTGTAATTTTTTCTTCCAATAAGTGAGAGTGAAGAATTTTTTTCGCTAGGGTCAACGGTTTTTTAGTTGCTTTACGAGTAGTATCTAAAGGATTGGCCAGCCGTTGATACACTTTTTTAATCATATCAAAATCAAATGCCATAGATGTTTTTTTTGGTTGATAAATATCAAAATAAGTTACAAAAATAACAGAGTATGATCAAACACAATGTTTTGTTAAAAATAGAAAGCGCTTGAATTAGGGTAAAAGCAAAAAAACCTGAATCGAAGATTCAGGTTTTTAAATGTATTATAAAGATAAATTACTAAGACTTTACCAATTGCTTTGTAGAAGGTTTGAATTTTGTTAAAACAATACCTTCAACAGCAGCTTGATATTCTTCTATTGTTGGTGTTCTACCTAAAATAGTCGATAATACCACTACTGGTGTAGAAGATAATAAAGATTCTCCTTTTTTCTCGTCGGTATCTCTTACTACACGCCCTTGGAATAAACGTGTTGAAGTAGCCATTACCGTATCTCCTGCTTCTGCTTTTTCTTGGTTACCCATACATAAGTTACAGCCTGGACGCTCTAAGTAAAGCATGTTTTCGTATTTTGTACGTGCTAATCCTTTTGGTGCGCTATCGTCAAATTCAAATCCAGAATATTTCTGAAGAATTTCCCAGTCGCCTTCTGCTTTTAACTCATCAACAATATTGTATGTTGGTGGTGCTACAACTAAAGGTGCTTTAAATTCTACTTTACCATGTTGTGCTTCTATGTTTTTAAGCATCTGGGCTAAGATTTGCATATCGCCTTTATGAATCATACAAGATCCAATAAATCCTAAGTCTACTTTTTTAACGCCTCCGTAAAAAGATAATGGGTTGATGCAATCGTGCGTATATCTTTTAGATACATCTTCGTTATAAACATCAGGATCGGCAATCATTGGCTCAACAATCTTATCTAAATCAATTACAACTTCGTTGTAATATTTAGCATCTGCATCTGGTTTTAAAGCAGAATTTTTACCTGATTTTATATCGGCAATACGGTTGTTTGCTTTATCTACTAAACCTTTAAGATCTTGCTTAGGGTTATCCATTCCCTTGTCAATCATAATTTGAATACGATCTCTAGAGATTTCTAAGGATTCGATTAACGTCTCGTCTTCAGAAATACAGATAGATGCTTTGGCTTTCATTTCGGCAGTCCAATCTGTAAATGTAAATGCTTGGTCAGAGGTTAAAGTACCAAGGTGTACTTCAATAATTCTTCCTTGGAAAACATTTTCTCCATCAAACTGGTTTAACATTTGTTCTTGAGTGGCGTGAACTACATCACGGAAATCCATGTAAGGTTTCATTTCACCTTTAAAAGTAACCTTTACAGATTCTGGTATTGGCATGGTAGCCTCTCCTGTAGCTAAAGCTAAGGCAACAGTTCCTGAATCGGCACCGAAAGCAACTCCTTTTGCCATACGTGTGTGCGAATCTCCACCAATAATTACATCCCAATCATCTACAGCTAAGTCATTTAATACTTTGTGTATTACATCGGTCATCGGGAAGTATTTCCCTTTTGGATCACGTCCTGTAACTAAACCAAAATCGTTCATGAATTTCATTAACCTTGGTATGTTGGCTTTAGATTTATCGTCCCAAACAGAAGCTGTATGACAACCTGATTGGTAACCACAATCTACTATTGGAGAAATAACTGTAGCAGCCATCATCTCTAATTCTTGAGAGGTCATTAAACCTGTAGTATCTTGAGATCCTACAATGTTTACTTCTACTCTAACATTAGAACCTGCGTGTAATGTTTTACCTGGTGTAGTACCTACTGCATTTCTATTAAAAATTTTCTCTACAGCAGTTAAACCTTGTCCTTCTATAGATACTTCTTTTGCAGCAGCATATACTTGAGGTACATCGATTCCTAAAACTTTACAAGCAAATGTTTGTAATTTTTTACCAAAAACAACAGCATAAGAACCTCCAGCTTTAATAAACTCCATTTTTGGTGGTGTTAATGCTGCAGAGATGTCTTTTAGCTCTTTGTCTCCGTTATATAATTTTTTTGTTTTTGTGTTTATAGTAAGCACGGTACCTGTAGCTACAGAGTACTCTTCTTTTAAGATAGCTTCGCCATCTTCATCTACTATCGTATTTCCGTTAGCATCTTTTTGCTTTACCCAGTTTTTTAAATCGATACCAATACCACCAGTTACCCCTACAGTTGTTAAGAAAATTGGTGCAATACCATTAGTACCAGCAATTACTGGTGCAAAGTTAATAAACGGTACGTAAGGACTAAAAGGAACACCGGTCCATAACGCTACGTTATTTACACCAGACATTCTTGAAGATCCTACTCCCATAGTTCCTTTATCTGCAACTAACATTACACGCTTATCTGGGTGCTGCTCTTTTAATGCTAGTAATTGTTGTTGCATTTCTTTATTATGCTCAAACATACATTGACCATGTAACTCACGATCTGATCTTGAATGGGCATCTGCTCCTGGAGATAATAAATCGGTAGAAATATCGCCAATACCAGCAACAAAAGTTACAATTTCTATTTCTTCATCTACGTCTGGTAACTTAGTAAAAAATTCTGCTTGCGCATAACTTTCTATAAGCTCTTTAGCTATTGCATTTCCTGCTTTTAATGCTTCTTCTAAACGTTCGGTATCTGCTTCGTATAAAAATACTTGAGTTTTTAAAACCTTAGCCGCTTCTTTTGCTATGTTAGCATCGTTTCCTAAAGCTAAATCTAATAATACCTTAACAGAAGGACCACCTTTCATGTGAGATAATTGCTCTAAAGCAAAAGCAGGTGTTATTTCCTTAACAACTTCTTGTCCTAAGATGATTTCCTTTAAAAATATTGATTTTGCACTAGCGGCACTGGTAGTTCCTGGTAGTACATTGTATATGAAAAAGTTTAAAGAATCAGCTCTGTGCTCATTGTTTAAATCTTTTATTTGAGCTATAATTTCGCTTACTAATTCGGCACCATCAATTGGTTTAGGGTGAAGTCCGGCTTGTTTTCTTTCTTCAATTTCTTTGATGTAATCTTTGTAAGTATTCATAATGATTAACGTATTTCAGTACCTAAGGCAAGTTTTATGTCAGAAAAAAGTCTTAATCATTACACCATGGACAGATTTCTTGATTTTTATTGAAGTTAAATGCCTTATTATTTAGCTTCAAGGAAGTTTAAAAGTCAAATTAGTAATAATTTACTTGGTGTAAACTTATAATATTGACTAATTTAAACACTTGCGAATATCTTCATAAAAACAGGTATGTACCAAGTTTTTTTATTATTTAGAATGATTTTAAAGTGGATTTGTGTTTTTGTACTAATGATAGTGGCAGTGGTACTTCAACGAAATATATAGAAAACTAAAACTTAAATAAGAACTCTTGAAATCAGCACTAATTATTATTTTTTTTGAATTGTTAAAATTGACTTTTTGAAAAGCCTAGATTTTGCGACTTTTAGTATTATTTGTGTATAATTTTGATGAATTTGTAATTTGAGTCTTTGGGTGGAATGAATTTTTAAGGCGAGAGAATGCCTGTTGTGTTTGGAATTTTGCTTTTAAGGAATAACATAATTACCTAACCACTCGTTGTTTGTTAATTTAAATTTTGCCCTGGTGTGGTAAGGGCGATTGATATCTAAATAATCAATTTCATTAAAAGAGAATTTTAAAATGCAGAAATTTATATTATCCCCGTACAAAACTTTGTCAGGCTCATCGATAACGCTTCCAGGTGCTAGTTTGGTAGTGTAATCTTTTTTTGCTTTGGGAGAAATTGAATTCCAAACAGTGGCGTCGTATTCTTTTTCCACCTCAATAGTACCTGTTAATTGAATTTGATTCATTTTTTTATAATCATAAAACAATACAGATGCATTGGGATTTAATAATAATTGAGAGACTTTCGGCGTTCGAATGTCTGTATAGATAGAGATGGTGTTATTTGTAATCCCTCTAAATACAACCATTCGTTGCTGTGGTTTATTACACTCTATGCTCGAAAGGCAAAAATAGCGGTAGGGGTGCTTAATTGTTGAGCTTCCCTTTGTTAATTCGTTAAAAATTGCGGAGAGTAAGGATTTCATTTTTAAGGTGAAAATACAAGTTTCTGAAATTAAATGATAAGTTTGATTTCTTAATGTTTTATAAAAATTATTTTAATACTATTTTTGCGCATGCAAAATAATGTACTTATCCTAGATTTCGGTTCTCAATACACGCAATTAATAGCGCGAAGAGTAAGAGAATTAAATATTTATTGTGAAATTCATCCTTTTAACAAGATACCATCAAATTTAGATACTTTTAAAGCAGTGGTGCTTTCAGGTTCGCCATCGTCGGTAAGAGCTGATAATGCCCCTAAAGTTGATTTATCGAATATAAGAGGAAAAAAACCACTTTTAGGAGTTTGTTACGGAGCGCAATATTTAGCTCATTTTCATGGCGGTGAAGTGGCTCCATCAAACATCAGAGAATATGGTAGAGCGAATCTTTCCTTTGTAAAGGATAATGAAGTTTTTTTAGAAGGTGTTAGTGAAGGTTCTCAGGTGTGGATGAGTCATAGTGACACCATTAAAAGTTTGCCAGAAGGAGGCGTGAAGTTGGCAAGTACTCATGATGTTGAAAATGCAGCATACAAAATTGAAGGGGAAACTACTTATGCTATTCAGTTTCATCCAGAAGTTTATCATTCTACAGATGGAAAGCAATTATTAGAGAATTTTTTAGTTAAAATAGCTAAAGTGGCTCAAGAATGGACTCCAAACTCTTTCGTGGAAACAACAGTTCAAGAGTTAAAAGATAAAATAGGAACCGAAAAAGTGATTTTAGGTTTAAGTGGAGGGGTAGATTCTACTGTAGCAGCGGTGTTGCTTCACAAAGCAATAGGTAGTCACTTACAATGTATATTTGTTAATAATGGATTACTTCGTAAAGATGAATTTGATAGTGTTTTAAAACAATATCATGGAATGGGTCTAAACGTAAAAGGGGTTGATGCCTCGGCGCGTTTTTTGACGGCATTAAAAGGAGAAAGCGATCCTGAACGTAAGCGTAAAGCAATTGGTAAAGCTTTTGTAGACGTTTTTGATGATGAGTCAAAATTAATTGATGATGCTAAGTGGTTAGCTCAAGGAACAATCTATCCTGATGTAATAGAATCCGTATCTGCAACAGGAGGCCCTTCAGCTACTATTAAATCACATCATAATGTAGGAGGGCTTCCAGATTATATGATGTTGAAAGTTGTAGAGCCTTTGAGAGCATTGTTTAAAGATGAAGTACGACGTGTAGGGAAGTCTTTAGGTATTGATGCTGAATTATTAGGAAGGCATCCATTTCCTGGTCCAGGATTAGCAATTAGAATATTAGGAGATATTACCGCTGAAAAAGTAGCTATATTGCAAGAAGTTGATGCTATTTTTATCAATGGATTAAGAGAAGATGGATTGTATGATAAAGTTTGGCAGGCAGGAGCAATCTTATTACCTGTAAACAGCGTAGGGGTAATGGGAGATGAACGCACCTATGAAAAGGTAGTGGCTTTAAGGGCAGTAGAGAGTACTGATGGTATGACAGCAGATTGGGTAAACTTACCGTATGAATTTTTACAAAAAATATCCAATAAGATTATTAATAATGTTAAAGGAGTAAACAGGGTTGTTTATGATATTAGCTCAAAACCACCAGCAACAATTGAGTGGGAATAATTTTACTAAATGAAGAAATCTTTTTTATTTTTTTTAGTGCTTTTTATAGCGCAAATTGCAGTAGCTCAGTTTAACTTTAAACAGCATAAAATAGTAGCTGGTGACGATGTGTATTCTATAGCCAAGGAGTATGGAACGACCCCTGAAGCAATTTATAAACTTAATCCTACTGCAGAAAAGGGGATTCAGCCAGGACAGATATTGGTAATACCTAATGTTGTTGAAGTCCCAGAATTACCAGTAGCAGGGATTGAGTTTAAGAAGTGTAAAGTAAAAAGAAAGCAAACCCTTTACAGTATTTCTAAAAAATATAAGGTATCCATCGATGATATAAAAAAGTACAATCAATTTGTTGTGACCGATGGGTTAAAAAAAGGAGATATCTTAAAAATACCTTTACCAGCTCCGAAAGTAAAAAAAGTTTTTAAAAGTTTAAATGACATGGGAAAGCCTTCTAATTTGGAAGGAAATAAAACCCCTGAAACGCAAATTTATACTGTAAAGCCGAAAGAAACCCGTTATGGAATAGCGCGTAAATTTGGAATTACAGTTTCTGAGTTGGAGAATATGAATCCTAATTTAGGAGTTGATTTTCCTGTGGGAGTAGCTATTTTAGTACCTAAAAAAGTAGCGATACCTTCAGTTAAAATACCTTCCAAATTAATGCTTTATAGAGTGCCAGCGCAACAAACCTTGTATAGTCTTTCTAAGGAGTTTGGAATTTCAACAGACTCTATTATTAAGTTAAATCCCGAAATAGCAGAAGGTTTAAAGGCGGATATGGTAATACAGATGCCGGGAAAAGAGACTAGCACAGTGTTAACTAAAACAGATTTAATTGATAATCTAATTAATTTAAATAAGAAAAAAATAGCAATTCTGCTTCCTTTTGATGTGTCAGGTTTTTCAAGTGAGCCTTCTCAATATGAGAATCATCTTAAAAAAAGTAAGGTGTCAAGGTTGGTTGTCGATTTTTATTCGGGAACTTTATTAGCTCTTGATCGTATAAAAGAGCTAGGAGTAGATGTGGAAGTTACAGTTGCTGATACTCAGAAAAATAAAGAGGTAGTTGCTAAGTTAGTCGAGGAAAAGAATTTAAATAATTTCGATGCTATCGTTGGTCCTCTTTATAATAAGAATGTTGAAAAATTAGCAGGTTTATTACAGAATTCAAAAGTTCCTGTTTTTTCTCCAATATCTAATAAAGTAGTAACGCAGTACCCCAATTTATATCAAACACTACCAAGCTCTAAAGACTTGCAAAACAAAATTGTTAATTTTGTTAAGAAAGATACCTTGCCAAAAAATATAATTATAATAGCCGATAAAAAACACCATTCGAGTAAGGCTTCAATACTAAAGTCTTTTCCTAAAGCAAAAGTATTGAATCCAAAAGAAGATAATTTTATAGTAGAAGAAGATTTGCTAGAAATAATTGGAGAAGAGGAAAGCATTTTGCCGAATTATATTTTTTTAGAAAGTTCGAATTTGTTATTGGTGAGTAATGTAACATCGTTGTTGAGTGCTAGAGCTAAAACACATAAAATAACATTATTTACAACCGATAAAACAGCTGTTTATGATAATGAATCGGTATCTAATAGAAGTCTTTCCAACTTAAATTTTCATTATCCATCAACAAATAAAGTTGAAGAAAATATAAATACATCTTTTTTGATAGCCTATAAAGATAAATTTGGAAATGAACCAAATAGTTACGCCATTCGTGGATACGATTTAATGTACGATGTGATACTTAGGTTGTGTGCATCTAAAAATATTAGCGATTTAAATAATTTAGATTTAGAAACGGAATACATTGAAAATAAATTTCAATATAAAAAAACACTAAAAGGGGGAATTGTAAATAAAGCCTCTTATATTGTTAAATACTCTGAAGGACTACGTTTTGAAGTTGTTGAATAATACTTACTTTTAAGAATGAGACTACTGCAATTCATATTTTTTTTTATGCTTGTCTTAAGAGGTTATGCACAAAGCGACACTCTTAATTATAAGAATTATAAAAATCATCCCAAACTTACGTGGAATGATTTTTTGGTCCGACCAGCGTCGGATTATACTTCCAAATTTGCAGCAAGTGTAAGTACAGGTTTAGATTTTAAGTGGGACTATAATATAGAAAATGCTCAACAGAATTTTACTTATAAAGTAAATGCTTGTTTATATACAAGCTCTTCTTGGGTTTTTGAGCATAAAAAAGATAGTATGTTATTAGCTCATGAGCAAGGCCACTATGATATTACCGAATTACACGCAAGGAAATTAAGAATGCTTATTTCGGGATATAAACTAGGTAGGAATATACGTAAGGATTTAAAAGTAATTTATAAAAATGTGGAGAGTTCAAGATATAAAATGCAATCCGCTTACGATGTAGAAACTATTCATTCCAAAGATAGAGAACAACAACTTCTTTGGGAAGCTAAAATAGACTCATTATTGCAAGAATATAAAATTTATAAATAGTTGTTTTTGATATTCTAAAAGAGAAAACATTAATTGTATTTAAATAACTAATTTATAAACTTCTTCGAAACAAATACTTGTGTAATTTACTATAATGATATATTGAAATTGTTACTTCAGAAATCAACTGAAAATCAAAAAATGATATCAACCATTCATAAATACACAAAGAAAGCTTAACTTACGCCTTTAAATCAAAAAGGCTAGCAACACAGTCTTATCTAATAAATAACAATAAATATTAATTTAAACATGCGTACTGACAAGTTTTTTACCTTACCAGTTTCCTTATTTTGTGTTTTGTCTATTTTTTTTATAGGCTGTAAAGACCAAGAACAAAAAGTAGAAGAAGCTCCACCACTTACAGAAGAGCAACTTAATAATGAAGTAACCCCTAAAGCCTGGAAAGCGATCAAAGAAA
Organism: uncultured Aquimarina sp.; assembly: GCA_947503135.1. GTDB lineage: Bacteria > Bacteroidota > Bacteroidia > Flavobacteriales > Flavobacteriaceae > Aquimarina. The sequence continues at coordinate 17,846 of CANNCQ010000009.1, forward strand.
TTCCTTTAGATCCAAAAATTGAAGCGCAAATAGATGAAATTTTACCTAAGCTTACTTTAAAGCAAAAGGTAGGTCAAGTAATTCAGGCAGATACTGGGACAATAACTCCTGAGGAAGTTAAAGAATATAGACTTGGTTCTGTATTAAGTGGAGGTAATTCAGCTCCAGGACCTCTACCATATGCAAATACTAAGCAGTGGTTAGAAATGGCAGATAAATATTTCAATGCTTCTATTGATAAAGAAGGAGTTGAAATTGCGATACCTTGTATTTGGGGTATTGATGCAGTACATGGTCATGCTAATTTAAGTGGGGCAATCATTTTTCCACATAATATTGGTTTAGGAGCTATGAATAATCCAGATTTAATGGAGGAAATTGCTGCAGTAACAGCACATGAACTTACAGTTTCAGGTCATGATTGGACATTTGCTCCAACATTAGCAGTGCCTCAAAACCCACGCTGGGGTAGAACTTACGAAGGTTTTTCTCAAGATCCTAAAATAGCAAATGCTTACGGTGGACGTATAGTTGAAGGACTACAAGGTCATTTAGGAAAAAGTGATTTTATGGGTGACGGCCGTGTGATTTCAAGTGCTAAACATTTCTTAGCAGATGGAGCTACTGAAAACGGTGTTGACCAAGGTGATGCAAAAATTACAGCAAAAGAATTAAGAGAAGTACACTCAGCAGGATACTACAGTGCTATACCAGCAGGTGTGCAAACCATTATGGCTTCTTTTTCAAGCTGGAGAGGTAGAAAATTGCACGGAGATAAAGAATTACTAACTGACGTATTAAAAGGTCAGTTAGGTTTTAACGGTTTCATTGTTGGTGACTGGAATGGTCATGGGCAAGTTCCAGGATGTACTAATACTGACTGTCCTCAAGCAATAAACGCTGGTTTGGATATGTATATGGCTCCAGATAGTTGGAGAGGTTTATGGGAAAGCACTCTTAAACATGTAAAGAGTGGAAAAATTCCAATGGCAAGATTGGACGATGCTGTACGTAGAATATTAAGAGTTAAAATTGCTTCTGGAATTTTTGAAAAAGGAGCGCCAAGTACTAGAAAAAGTGCAGGAGATGCTAAGTTATTGGGTACGCCTGAAAATAGAGCTATTGCTAGACAGGCTGTGAGAGAGTCTTTAGTTTTATTGAAGAATAACAATAACACGCTACCTTTAGATGCTTCAAAAACAATTATGGTTGTTGGTGATGGTGCTAATAGTATAACTAAAGTATGTGGAGGTTGGACGCTATCTTGGCAAGGAACAGGACATACAAACGATAAATTTCCTAACGGACAATCGGTATTGAGTGGTATTGAGGCAGCAGCTAAAAAAGCAGGTGGTAAAGTGATTTTTTCTCCTAAAGGAGATTCTAATGAAAAAGCAGATGTTGTAATAGCTGTGTATGGTGAGGATCCTTATGCTGAATTTCAAGGAGATCGTGTACATTTAGATTTTACTCCAAATGGATTTGATGTAAATACATTGGCTAAATTTAATAAAAAAGGTATTCCAGTAGTATCAGTTTTCTTATCAGGTCGCCCATTATGGACCAATCCTGAAATAAACATGTCTGAAGCATTTGTTGCAGCATGGTTGCCAGGTAGTGAAGGTGGTGGTATTTCAGATCTTCTTTTTCAAAGAGACCCTTCTTATGACTTTACAGGTAAACTGTCTTACACATGGCCAAATACAGCGGTTTTTTCTAAGGAAGCTAAACCTTTATTTCCTTTAGGATACGGTTTAACCTATAAGAGTAATACTAATTTAGATAAGCTTTCAGAAAAGTCAAACTTAGAGAGTTTAAATGTAGCATCAACTGGTAAATTTTATGGAAAAGGAGCAGTAATTGCACCTTGGACACTTTGGATAAAATCAGGTGATTTAAATAAACAAATCGGAAGTTTTCCAACTTCAACAGGAGGTTTGATTATTAGTAAAACCGATCATAGAGCTCAAGAAGATGCTTTAAGATTAAAGTGGACTCCATCAGAATCTATTAAAGAACAATTCCGTATAAATACTCCTGGATCGAATGACATGTCACGTCAAACAACAGGCTCTATGGAATTGGCATTTTATGCAAAATCTTTTACTAATAAAGATGCTACAGTTGTTTTGAGTATGGGTTGTGATAAAGATGATCCTTGTTACGATAAAACTTTGGAAATTAATATTGAAGCTGGAGCATGGAAAGACTATAGAGTAAGTTTAACTTGTTTTCAAAAGCTAGGTGTTGATATGAAAAATATTTACACAGCATTAATGTTAACAGCTGAGCCTGGCGTTGAAATAGGTCTTGGTGATGTTCGTTTGGATACGGATATTGATGCTAAACCTGGTTGTGACGGTAAATAATTTTATACCACAGCATCATAAATAACAAACAGGGGCTATATTTTAAATATAGCCCCTGTTTTATTTGTAATAAATTTTGAATAGAATAAGCTTATTTATATTTAGCTTATTTGTGATTATTACCTTAGAAAGGTGTTTAATTAAAAAAGATTTAAAAATATTTTTTAATTAAGTAGTAGCTCCTTTCTTAAAATGCGCTCAATATCCATATTGTTTTTTCGAGGGATTATATAAGCTTCTAATTCATCATTATTAGTAATTTGAATTTCGTTGCTCACAAAACCATACCCTTGATAAATCCCGTCTTTTATTTGAATAAATGCTGTTTCGGATGCTTCTCTGCCTTTTTGTTTTAGTATTAAGTTTTTGTGATTTTCGATTATAAATTGCTGTGCTTTTTTTACCCTAGTATTGTATAATGCAATACTTTCTTTTTCGATACAAATACCTTTACAAGTTTTGATTTTGTAATGGTTGCATTGTTTTACATTTTCTTGTAAATGACAAAATTTTGGACACAGTTCAAAATTTTCACAGAGTTTTTCTAAATAAAGCAAAGCTTCTCTTTTGCTGTAAACTATAATTAATGGTTTTGGAGTAGATTTTAATGTGTTAACCGCAAAATGAATAATTCCTTTTCTATCGGTGTAATTTAAAATAGCGTAAGGACGAATTGCTTTTTTTGAAGTCACATTATATTCTGGATAATGTTGTTTTATAGCTGCATCTTCCATAAGAAGTGCAATTAATTCACTTCCTGATAATTCAAAATCTATACTAGCAGTTTCTCTACATAAATCAAGCTCTTTTTGTTTTTTATCGTAGAAATGACTTAGGACTCTTTTTTTTATGTTTTTTGCTTTTCCTATATAAATAATTTTATTTTTCTTATTTCTAAAATAATAAATTCCAGGTACCTCTGGTAAAACCTCAAACTCCTCTTGCGGTAAATTTGGAGGAAGGGTTCCTTGTTTAGAATTATTTTTTAAGAAAGAATTAATAACTTTGGAAGCTTCAGCTTGTTTTAGAAGTAATTCAAAAAGTATTACAGTTGCTTCGGCATCACCACGAGCTCGATGTCTGTTTTTTAGATCAATTCTTAGCGCAGCACATAGCTTACCTAAACTATACGATTTATGTCCTGGTAAGAGCTTTCTAGAAAGGCGAACTGTACAAAGCTTTTTGCGGATAAATTTTAATTTAAGTCTTTTAAATTCACCGTGAATTACGTTGTAGTCAAAATTAACATTATGGGCTACAAAAATAGTGTCTTTGGTGAAATCTAAAATTTTAGGAGCAATCTCTTCAAAAATTGGAGCGTTTGTAACCAATGCCATGTCAATGCCTTTTAGGGCGGTAATATGGTCGGGAATTAGGTTCTCGGGATTTACTAAAGAAGTAAATTCATCAATTATTTTTTTTCCATCAAATTTAAAAATAGAAATCTCAGTAATTCTATTTGTTTTGCCAGTAGTTTCTACGTCAATAATAGAATAAATCATTAAAGTAGTTTTTTTAATTGTTCTAACTGTATCCCTAAATCATTAAACATACTAAGTATACTACTTAATTTAAGTTCGCTTTCAGAATATTCTTGCGTGTTTATAGAGCATGAAAATTCCCATATTTCTATAACTTCAGAAATATGAATGGAGTAAGTATTGTATTTCTTATTATCTGAAATTAGTTTTAATGTATTGTTCTCTTCTAGATTATTTTCAATTCGTTTGTAAACAATGCCATCGTTTTGAGTAACTAAAACGTAAGTTCTTCCAGTTTTTAATTCGCTTTTATTTTCAATAAATTTTCCAATTACATAGGCCCCATCTTTAATAGGTAACATGGAGTCTCCTTTAATAGGAAAAGCACGGTGTTGGCCTATGGGTAAAAAGGGAAGTTTTATTTTTTTTAATTGTTCAATATATTCAGGATCATCATAACCGGTAAGGTAGCCTGCTTGCGCTGTAGTGGGTATGATTTCTATTAAGTCTTCATTTTCAGTATTGATTGTAATCGGAAACAGTATGCGTTTGTTATTTAGATTAATAAATGAAATATCATCTTCTATTGTTAAATTGTTTTTAAGTAAAATATCTACAGTGATGTTGTAGTAGTTTGATAATTTAACCATAAACTCAAGACTGGGAAGTGAGCGAGCATCTTCGTAAGAGCTTATACGCGCTCGGGTAATGCCTAAATCTGTGGCAAGCTTTGCTTGAGAAAGGTTTTTATGCTTACGTAAGTGTACTAGGTTTTTTGCTAAATACTTCATTTGCTACAAATGTAAACATTAAATATATTTATTTGTAGCAAGTTGCAGTGTGGTTTTGTTTTAAATTTAAAATAGGTTCTTTTTTTAATAATCGTTATTATTGATAGTTATTCAATATCAATATTGAATTTAGATTTTATTAAGTTCTCTTTTTCGGTATTTAAATATTCTAAAAAAGCTTTTGCTACGGGTGAGAATTTTTTTCCTTTAGACCAAATAACATTCCAATTCGATTTTATAGGAAAGCCTTTTACGGGAATTATTTGAAGCTTATTTTCAGCAATTTCATCTCGAATGCCAATTAAAGGCATAATTGAATAACCCAAACCAGATAATACAGCTTGCTTTACGGCTTCATTAGAGGTCAGTTCCATTTTTTTCTTCACTAAAATTTTATTTTTTTCAGTATATAATTCCATTGTTAAACGCGTTCCTGAGCCTTTTTCTCTGTAAATTATTGGTAATTCTGATAAAATAGAGTGTGGATAGGTTTTCTTTTCAAATCGTTCGGTTGTATTCCCTACTAAATACAACTGATTTTTCATTAACTGTATAGATTCAATTTTTAAATTGTCGGGTAGTAAAGATACCATTGAAAAATCAACACTATTTTCATTAAGGCTTTCAATTACTTTAGTTTTGTTGGTTACATCCAAAACCAAATCTACTTCAGGGTTTTGTTTTATAAAGTCGGCCAGTAAATAGGGCATAATATATTTAGCAGTCGATACAATAGATATTTTTAGCTTACCCGATAATTTTCCACTATATGCAATCGATTTGTACTCAATTTCGTTTACATGTTTTAGAATCACCTTACCAGCTTCCACAATTTCTTTTCCGAAATCAGTAATGTAAATCTGTCTGCCAATCACTTCGGTTAGTGGTAAAGGAAATTGATCTTGAAATTTCTTTAATTGAATAGAAACTGCAGGTTGTGTTAAATGTAACTCTTCCGAAGCTTTTGTAATACTTGACTTCTCGGCAATTTTAAGAAAAATTTGGAGCTGGTGTAGGGTGTAATTCATACAGTAACAAATGTTAGTTTAAATAAAATAGTTAATAATATACAAATATAAAGGCATCCCTAAAGTAATATTAAAAGGAAAGGTAACGGCTAGGGCCATAGGAATGTATAAACTAGGATTTGCTTTAGGGGCGGCCATTTTCATAGCAGCAGGTACGGCAATATATGAAGCACTAGCCGCAAGAATAGCAAATAATAGCCTGTTACCAATACCTTCAATAAAATAACCAGATGCTATTGAAACAATACAACCATTAATGATTGGTATGAGTATTGCAAAAGCGATTACGAATTTACCTTGCTTGATAAAAGCAGATAATTTTTTTCCGCTAGTGATACCCATATCTAGCAAAAATACAGCTAAAAAACCTTTAAAAATATCTGTTGTAAAAGGTTTAATTCCTTCGGCTTGTGATTCGCTTGCTAGGAAGCCTATTATTAAACTCCCCATTATTAACAGTACACTACCATTGGTTAATGCATGTTTTACCACTTTACCCATCGAAATGCTACTTTTTTCTTTATCGTAAATAGAAATAAGTAACAACCCAATCATAATAGATGGTGCTTCCATTAGTGCCATTACAGCAACCATATGCCCTCCAAAGGGGATTCCTTCCAATTCCATAAAAGAAATGGTAGTAACAAAGGTTACAGCACTTACCGAGCCATAAGCAGCGGCAATAGCTCCCGAGTTAGCAATAGTTAGTTTTTTCTTTAAAATAAAAAAAGTGTAAACAGGGACAATTGCAGCTAAAAATATACCAAATAATAGGGACCATAAAATTTCAAGATTTAACTCGCTATGCGATAGTTCTTGGCCTCCTTTAAAGCCTATTGACATTAATAGATATAACGAAATAAATTTCGCTGAGTTTTCAGGTATTTTTAAGTCACTTTTTAATTGAACAGCTATAATTCCTAAAAAGAAGAAAAGTAATGCAGGGTTTGATAAGTTATCGAGTAATAAATGAAAATCCATTTTTAAAGATTTAATTAAGTGTTGATTTTTCTTTGGTTTTAATGGTAAGGGGACTGTTTATTTCTGAAAAACAGTATCAGTTCGCTTACCTTCTAAAATGCAATAGCGTTTTGTTGAACTTCTGCAAGTTGGTCAATCCGGTTGCGGTTATGCATATAGGCACCCTCTAAATTTTCTTCGATAATTGAAAGTGTTTTAGTTTTGTGATGGTTGTTTTTTTTATTCAATAATGTTACCGCTATATCTTTGGCTTCTACAGTGGTAAAAACATCATCAAAAAGATTAATATATTTTGTCTTTTGAGAATTTTTGGTAATTTTTTTCATAGAATTATGTTATTGAATTTTTGTTTAACAAAACCAATACTTAAATGTTTTGATTGCTTGTTTTTTGAGCTTTAGTTTAGCTCAAAATAAAAAGTTTTAAATATTCGTATTGCATTGCTTTATGCAAAGGTGAGGTAATACATCTATATATTTTTATTTATATTTATTATCTTAATAATAATAAATTTTTATGTTTTTATTTTTTGTACCAGGTAAGTGCTCTTAGTTTTGTAGGAATTGAAAGGTAATTTTATAGAAAAAAAAGCCATAAAAAAAGCGAGCCATTTGGCTCGCTTTTATTTATTCAAAAATTAAATCTAGTTTTTATAATTCTAACAATCCGTTAGTTTTACGAACACCTTCCGAGCTTTCTATAAGTTTAGCTTTTTCAGCATCATTTAAATCAATTTCAACTATTTTTTCAATACCGTTTTTTCCTAAAATAACAGGTACTCCAATTGAAATGTCATTCATTCCGTATTCACCATCTAATAAGGCAGAACAAGGAAACATTTTCTTTTGATCACAAGCAATTGCTTGCACCATAGAGGATACAGCAGCACCTGGTGCATACCAAGCAGAAGTCCCTAGTAAGCCAGTAAGTGTAGCACCACCAACTTTAGTATCTGCTGCTACTTGCTCCAAACGCTCTTCAGTTAAAAATTCAGCAGCTTTTACACTGTTACGAGTAGCTAAACGTGTTAAAGGAAGCATTCCTTTATCGCTATGGCCTCCAATCACCATTCCATCAATATCTGAAATAGGAGCCTCTAATGCTTCAGCTAAGCGGTATTTAAAGCGTGCGCTATCCAAAGCACCACCCATACCAATAATTCTATTTTTAGGTAAATTAGTTGTTTTGTGAACCAAATAAGTCATTGTATCCATAGGGTTGCTAACTACGATAATAATGATATTAGGCGAATGCTTAATCAAGTTTTCAGAAACCTGCTTCACAATACCAGCGTTAATTCCTATTAGCTCTTCACGAGTCATTCCAGGCTTACGAGGAATCCCAGAGGTAATAACAGCAACTTCCGATCCAGCGGTTTTAGAATAATCGTTAGTGCTTCCTTTGATTTGAGTGTCAAAATTTAATAAAGACGCCGTTTGCATTAAGTCCATTGCTTTTCCTTCTGCATATCCTTCTTTAATGTCTAAAATAACAACTTCCGAAGCGAAATTTTTTATCGCAATATATTCTGCACAACTGGCACCTACAGCTCCAGCACCTACAACAGTTACTTTCATTTTTGTATTGATTTATGGTTAAATAATTGATCGTAAAAATACAAATAATCAAACGTTATTGCTTATATGAATATGAAAATAAAGCATAATAAAAACTAAGATTTTGATAATTTCAATAAGCAAAAAGGTGCTCTTATTTTTAAAAAGGCAAGTTCTACTATCTGCTATGTCTTTTTTAAGACTAGCTTTTATATAATTAAAGTCATAAAAAGGACGTTTATATATAGGGCTAAACGCTAAAATTGTTTTGTGTTTTTTTAGTTTTTAAGCTTTGTGAATAAAAGGTATAATTATTTATTAGTTGGATGTTTTAAGAGGGTGCATTCATGCAGTTTTGAATATTTAAAGTGACAAAAAGTCATCAAAATAAGATTAAAAAAGGTCATTTTGACATTATTTTTACGTGGCATTGAAATTGACTAGTTGTGGGTGTAACCAACTCAAGAATTTAAAAATAACGACAATGAATTTTAATAATTATACCATAAAGTCTCAAGAAGCTATTCAGCAAGCACAGCAGTTAGCGCAAAGTATGGGGCATCAGCAAATTGAAAACGAACATATTTATAAAGGAATAACGGAAGTAGATGAAAATGTGCTGCCCTATTTGTTGAAGAAACTAAATGTAAACCAACAAATACTTTCTCAAATATTAGATAGTACTTTGCAAAGTTTTCCAAAAGTGCAAGGAGGAGAATTGCAGTTAAGTAGACAGGCAAATACAGCGGTATTGGATGCAAATACTATTGCTAAAAAAATGAATGACGAGTACGTGTCAATAGAACATTTGTTATTAGCAATTTTTGATTCTAAAAGTAAAATTGCTCAGATTTTAAAGGATCAAGGAGTAACTAAAAAAGCGTTACATGCAGCAATAGAGCAAGTTAGGAATGGAGAAAGAGTAACATCTCAAAGTGCAGAAGACACCTACCAATCGTTAAATAAATATGCTAAAAATTTAAATGATTTAGCAGAAAGCGGAAAGCTAGATCCAGTAATTGGACGCGACGATGAAATACGACGAGTACTTCAAATTTTATCGCGTAGAACAAAAAATAACCCAATGCTTGTAGGAGAGCCTGGGACAGGAAAGACAGCTATAGCTGAAGGTTTAGCGCATCGCATAGTATCGGGAGATGTTCCCGAAAATTTAAAAGAAAAAGAGCTTTTTTCTTTAGATATGGGAGCTTTAATTGCAGGGGCTAAATACAAAGGTGAGTTCGAGGAGCGTTTAAAATCGGTAGTGAAAGAGGTTACTTCAGCTGATGGAAATATTATTTTATTTATCGACGAAATACATACGCTTGTTGGCGCAGGTGGTGGTCAAGGGGCTATGGATGCAGCCAATATTCTAAAGCCAGCATTAGCCAGGGGAGAGCTTAGGGCTATTGGAGCAACTACACTAGATGAATATCAAAAATATTTTGAAAAAGATAAGGCCTTAGAGCGTCGCTTTCAAAAAGTAATTGTAGATGAGCCAGATACCGAAAGTGCCATTTCTATTTTGAGAGGAATAAAAGATAAATACGAAACACATCATAAAGTCCGCATATTAGATGAAGCTATAATTGCAGCAGTAGAGCTCTCTCAGCGCTATATTTCTAATAGATTTTTGCCAGACAAGGCAATTGATTTAATGGATGAAGCGGCCTCTAAACTACGAATGGAAATTAACTCCAAACCCTTAGAATTGGATGTCCTTGATCGCAAAATTATGCAGCTCGAAATTGAAATAGAAGCTATAAAACGAGAAAACGATATTGATAAGCTAAAAGGATTAAATATAGAGTTGGCAAATTTAAAAGAAGAACGTAATGAAATATTTAGTAAGTGGAGTAGCGAAAAAGAAGTGGTCGATAGTATTCAAAAATACAAGCAGCAAATTGAAGAGCATAATCTAGAAGCAGACCGAGCAGAACGAAATGGGGACTACGGTAAAGTGGCCGAGTTGCGTTATGGTAAAATTAAAGAAATACAAGAGCAACTCGAAAAACTCGAAGCGGCTTCAGCTTCAAAAGGCGAAACTTCGTTAATTAAAGAAGAAGTAACTAATGAGGATATTGCTGAGGTCGTAGCAAAGTGGACAGGAATTCCGGTAACTAAAATGTTACAAAGTGACCGTGAAAAGCTGTTAAGATTAGAGGAGGAATTGCATAACCAAGTTGTAGGTCAGCATAATGCTATAACAGCGGTGAGTGATGCTATTCGTAGGAGTAGAGCAGGGCTTCAAAGCGCTAATAGACCAATAGGATCCTTTTTGTTTTTAGGAACCACAGGGGTTGGTAAAACAGAATTAGCAAAAGCATTAGCTAATTATTTGTTTAATGACGAAACAGCGATGACGCGGATAGATATGAGTGAATATCAAGAGCGCCATTCGGTAAGTAGGTTGGTAGGAGCGCCTCCTGGATATGTGGGTTATGACGAGGGGGGACAGTTAACCGAGGCTGTTCGCAGAAAACCGTATTCGGTAGTATTGTTAGATGAAATTGAAAAAGCACACCCTGATACTTTTAATATTTTACTTCAGGTTTTGGATGAAGGAAGGTTAACGGATAGCAAAGGGCGTACTTCAGATTTTAGGAATACTATTGTGATAATGACGTCCAACATGGGGAGCGAAATTATAAAAGATAAGTTTGCAACTGAAGAAAACCCTGAAGCAGCAGCAGAAATAGCTAAAGACGAAGTGTTAGGAGTTTTAAAACAAGTGTTACGTCCCGAATTTTTAAATCGAATAGATGATATTGTAATGTTTAGTCCGTTAAATCAGATTGATATTAAGCAAATTGTGGATATTCAATTAAAAGGATTGTCAAAAATGTTAGCTAAACAAAATATAACTATTGATGCTACAGAAGAAGCAAAAATATTGTTGTCAGAAAAAGGTTTTGATCCTGAATTTGGTGCGCGTCCAGTGAAAAGGACGATTCAGAAAATGATAATTAATTCGTTGTCTAAAAGGATATTAGCAAGTGAAGTTAAGGTAGATAGTGTGATTTTAGTAGATGCTTTTAATGATGAAATCGTATTTAGAAATAATTAACATAGCTTATTCATAATTAGAATCTCAACATTGATTAGCTTAAGAACACCCGTTGGTTTACATCTTCGGGTGTTTTTTTTATAATTTTAGTTAAATTTCGAAAATTATCAGTGAAAACTAATCAGTTTTGGGTACTTTAGGGTTGTTAGGGGTTATTTTATTTTAGTAATTCTTAAACACCCCAAATTATAATGGTTTAATGAATTTTGTAGTGTTTATAAGATTAGTATTTATACTATTTGCCAGTGTATATGTGCATGGTCAAATTGATGTAAATGAAATTTCTTTTCAAAAAGTTTTAGGTGAAATATCAGAAAGCTCAATTACTGATATAATGGAAGATAGTAACGGTTTCTTGTGGATTGGAACTGCTAATGGGATTCTAAAATATGATGGTAGCTCTTTTCAGAGTTTTGATGCTTATTATAATAATAGTCAGGTAAATAATTTTGTTAGTAAAATATACGAAGGTGATTCAGGGATTTTATATGTAGGTACTTATAATGGTTTGAACTATTATGACAACACTTTAGGAGTTTTAAAACGCTATCCTTTTAAAGGAGAAAGTCAATTTATAAATAAAACAGATATCAATTCTTTGTTGGAGACAAAGAATCATTTATGGATTGGGACTACTAGAAATGGACTTTTTAGATATAATTTAAGCACAGGAAAAATCAAGCGTCTTTTTTATAATGCTAAAGATGCTGATTATGGAAATGTTTTGAGTCTAAGTAGTTACGGGGATAGTCATTTTGTAGTTATTAATAGAAATGCGGCCTACATTATTGATCAAGACATGGCTGTAGTAAGTTCAGTGAAGCTTAGCTATATTAAATCAGTAAAACAGGTTAGTTCAAATCAATTTTTGCTAGGATCATTTGATGGTTTTTTTAGTGAGCTTAAAATAGGAGTGAATTTTAAGATAAATAAACAAAATAGCCGTAAAATAACAGATTATAGAATATCAGCTTTAGAGAAAGATCCTTCGGGTAACATTTGGATAGCTTCTGAAAATGGAGGAGTCTTCATTCTTTCTAGAAAAAATAAAGCAACGATTCATTTGCAAAATACATCGGAAGATCCAGATGTGCTGCCTAATAATTCAATATGGTCTATTTATAAAGCTAATAACGGAGTTATGTGGCTTGGTAGTTTTAAAAGAGGATTAAGCTTTTATGATAAAGAGTATCTTAAGTTTAAACATGAAAAGAAAGCGAAGCCAATAAAATCTTCTTTAAGCAATAACATAGCAACCTGTTTTTTGGAAGATGAAAATAAAAATATTTGGATAGGAACCGATGGAGGAGGGCTTAATTATTGGGACCGGAATAAAAAAACGTATACACACTATTCTTTAGATAACGGGAAGCTTAATACAAATGTCGTGCTTTCAATAGTTAGAAATGATAATGAACTGTGGATAGCTAGTTGGGCAAATGGCATTACTATTTTTGATATAGAGACCAAGAAATACAGGGTTTTGGATGTTGAAAACTCATCGTTGTCTTCAAAATTTTTAGAGAATTTGCTTAAAGATAGTCAAGGAAATATTTGGATAGCTACTTTTCGAGGAGGACTACATCGGTACAATGTAACAACAAACACCCTTGAAAAGATAGATTTGGTTATGGATAACAGAATATTAAATCCATCCCAAGTGTTAACTATTTTTGAAGATAATATGGGTAATATTTGGCTTGGTAGCCATGGCGACGGTGTAATTCGGTTAAAGAAAAAAAATGGTACTTGGAAAGTAGTTAATCAATATAGGGTTACAGGCGAGAAAGGTATAGGAATTTCAAATGATTTTGTAAATGATATTCATCAAGATAAAAAAGGTTCGTTGTGGGTAGGTACAGACTCTGGCTTAAATAAATATGACCCTAAAAGCAATTCATTTATCAGAATTGAGGAGCCTAAAGAGTTTAGAAGTGTATCAATTGAATCGATTGAACATGATGAAAAAGGAGAGTTGTGGTTGGGTACAAATAAGGGATTAAAAAGGTATAACCCTTCTAGTAATGAGTTAACTTCATACAATGTTAGTGACGGAGTTCAGGGGGCTAATTTTAATTCTAATTCGTCTTATATGTTAAGTTCAAAAGAATTGGTTTTTGGAGGGAGTAACGGGTTTAATATTTTCTATCCTAATAAAATCAAGAAAAGAAAAGATAAGCCACAATTGTATATATCAAAGCTTAAAATTCAAAATAAAGAAGTGTATCCTAATGATGAATTTAGGGTGTTAAAGAAAACTATTAGCAAAACCGATACGTTGACGTTAAATTATACTCACAATGTTATTAATTTTGAGTTCACGACAATAACTTACAGGAATCCGCAAAAGGTAAGCTATGCTTATTTTTTAGAAGGTTTTGACGATGATTGGAATTACGTAGGAAATAAAAATGATGTTACTTATACCAATTTAGATTCAGGTAAATATAAGTTGCATGTAAAGTCTACCAATTCTGATGGATTGTGGGTTGGCAACGAAAAAATACTTTTCTTAGAAATTATACCACCTTTTTGGCAAACGATTTGGTTTAAAACGCTAATGATAAGTTTGCTTTTGATTGTGAGCTATTTAATTTATTATTCAAGGACTAGAAATGTATTGCGGAATCAAAAAAAATTAAAAAAAGAAATAGCATTAAGGACTAAAGAGCTGCAATTTCAGAAAAATAAATTGATGGCTGTAGCGGACGAACTATCTACTAAAAACGAAGAAATCCAGCGATTTGCGTTTTCTGTTTCTCATGATTTGAAAAGCCCTTTGAGTAATATTAGAACAATCACCGAGCTTATTCAAATGGAATTTTCAGAAAAAGATTTGCCTTTTATTGAAAAGTATATGGAAATGATTGATGTTTCCTGTGAAACGATGACGGATTTAATTGCCGATATTACTAGAGTAGCAAGAATAGGTGAGATAAAAAATAATAAAGAAATATTGGACACTAACCGGATAGTTAAATTGTCTAAAGTAATGATTAATACAAAGTTTGAAGAGCAAAATGTAGCACTTATAATTAAAGAGTCTTTACCTAATATTTATGCAGACCGAAACCGTATCATTCAAGTTTTTTCTAACTTATTTGATAATTCTATAAAATATATGGGGCATCAAAAAAATCCGACTATAGAAATTAAATTTGAGGAAAATAAAGAAGCCGTAACCTTCTTTATTTCTGATAATGGTTCGGGTATTGATAGGGAATCTTTAAAAAAGCTTTTTTCTCCTTTTGAGCGTTTCCATTCAGGAACAAAAGGAACGGGTTTGGGTTTGTATATGATTAAGCAAATTATAAATTCTCATGGGGGTACCATCTCAGCAACTTCAGAAGGGAGATATAAGGGAGCTACATTTATTGTAACCATTCCTAAATAGGTTATTGAAAACGCTAACAAAGCAAAATATGTTTTCGGGTCTTAAAATTTTAAAAAATTACTACTTTTACTCATGTTATGAAAACAAAAACACAAACGGTAAATATTCAAAATAAGAAAGCAAGATTTGAATATGAAATTTTTGATAAATATACCGCTGGTATAGTTTTGCGAGGTACTGAAATAAAAGCTATTCGCGAGGGTAAAGCAAGTATTGCTGAGAGTTTTTGTGAATTTAATGATCGCGGTGAATTGTTTGTTATTAATATGACCATTCAAGAATATTCTCACGCGACGTACTTTAATCACAATCCTAAATCTGAGAGGAAATTGCTTCTCAATAAAAAAGAATTACGGAAATTAGAAAAAGAAGTTTCAATTAAGGGGTTAACTATAGTACCTTTAAAAGTTTTTACTACAGATAAGGGGTTTGCTAAAATGATAGTGGCTTTAGCCAAAGGTAAAAAGCTTTATGATAAACGAGAAACCATAAAAGATCGAGATAATCAAAAAGATTTAGCGAGATTGAAAAAGAATTTTAACTCATAGGTTAAATTAATACAGATTTAAACAAAAGCATATTGATAAATGTTTATATTTATAAGTGTAACTGAAAATTAATAGATCATGAATAAGGTAATTTTATTATTTGTAATGACCAGTCTCTTTGTGATATCTTGTGTAGATAAAAAAGCAGTAAAAACAGAAACAACAGAAATAAAACAAAAAGTAGAATCTGTTTCTGAAGAAATTAAAAACGATTTAATGTCTATAGATAATGAGGTGAAAGAGCTGGAAAAAGACATTGAAGAGTTAGATAATTTATAAAAAGAAAGAGATGAAGATTACAAGAAAAATAGCTGTATTAATAGCCCTTGTTGGAATGATGCTATCTGCGGTAGCTCAAAAACCAGTTAAAGAAGGAAAAGAATTCAAAGGAAAGGCAAAGGGAGAGCTGAAAAGACAAGAAGCTAAATTGAAGAAAGAAGAAATGAAGCTTCAAAAAGAGCAAATAAAGGCTAAACGTGAGGTATTAAAAACTCAGCGCGAACAGGTAAAAGGAAAACGAGAAGAGATAAAGCAAACGAAAAAAGAATTAAAAGAAGGACGTAAAGCTATTCTAGGTGAGCATCAAGAGAAAATGAAAAACATGTCTGCTGAAGAAAAAAAGGCTTATTTATCTTCTAACCCGGAATTAAAAGACAAGCTCAAAGAATATAATAAAAAAACGAAGGACGAGAGGCAAGAGTTGAAGGAGCAAAGAATAGAATTAAAAAACGACCGTTTAAATGAAGTAGAAAACAAAATTTCTAATAAAAAAGAAAAATTGGATTTATACAATAAAAAAAGGACTCAAGGTCTCGATAAAATAAATAAAATAAAAGAACGATTAACGCGACAAAAAGAAGCGGGAGAAATTACAGTAGAACAGTATAATGAAAAAATGAAAAAAGTCTCCTTAGTTGAAGAAAAAATTAAAAAGCACACAGAAAGAATAAATAAAATAAAATTGGATTTGAAAGCTAAGGAAGAAAAGCTAAAAGAATTAAACCTCACAAAGGGGTAACATATTCAAGAGTTATGAGTTTTTGGAGTAAAAGGATTTAGCATAAAAGTTGAATCCTTTTCTTTTGCTTAAACTTGTAAGTAAATTTAGGCAGTAATAGATATTACCAAAATTGTATATAAATTTGTTACAGGATGCGTATTCGATTTAAACAACATGTATTAAATAATTTCCCTCGATTTCAAGAGCGGAAAGTAGGTATTGCTATAAGTGGGGGTGTAGATAGTGTGGTCTTGGCTCAGCTTTGTTATTCTTTAAATTTAGATATTACATTATTACATTGTAACTTTCAATTACGTGGTGATGCTAGTGATGGGGATCAGGCATTTGTAAAACACCTATCGAAAACACTAAAAGTGCCTTTTGTTACTACTGCGTTTGACACATCTGCTTATGTAAATGAGCATAAAGTTTCAATACAGGTTGCAGCGAGAGAGTTAAGATATAAATGGTTTAAAAAAATGGCCAAATTATATCATTTAGAGGTTGTGTTAACAGCACATCATGCAGATGATAATTTAGAAACTTTTTTGATTAACCTTTCGCGAGGCTCAGGTTTGGAGGGATTAACAGGAATCCCGAAAATAAATAATATATATCAAAGGCCTTTGTTACCATTCTCGAAAAAAGAAATAATAGCTTTCGCTGAAAAAAATAACCTTTCATGGCGAGAAGATGTCAGTAATCAAGATTCTAAGTATTTAAGAAATAAGATAAGACATGAGGTAGTACCTTCATTAAAAGAAGCGAATTCAAGTTTACTGAGTAACTTTACTAAATCAATAAGCTATCTGCAACAAAGCCAAGATGTGGTTGTGGATTATATTGATAAAGTTAAAAAAGATATTTTGTTTAAAGCCCCCTCAATTAAAGGATTCAAACTATCTATTGAAAATTTAAAAAAAGAGCGACATTATCAATTAGTGTTGTTTGAAATTTTAAAGCCATTTAAATTTACAGCATGGAATGATATTAATGATTTGGTAGAAGCTCAATCGGGGAAAAAAGTAATTTCAAATAAATATACCTTACTTAAGGATAGGGATTATTTGTTGCTTTATCCTAATGCTACGAAAACAGAGAAGCTAATAGTTGTAGGTAAAGAGGATGTTGAGATTTCAATTTCTGAAAATGAATTACTTTTGATAAGTGATTTTAAAACAACAGCAAAACCTAGTAAAAATAAAATAACTTTAGATTTAAATAAATTAAACTTTCCGCTAACTGTAAGGAAATGGAGACAGGGTGACTATTTTTATCCTGTAGGGATGACAGGGAAGAAAAAAATAAGCAAGTTTTTTAAAGATAAGAAGTTTTCAATTCCAGAAAAAGATAATATATGGTTGCTTTGTTCGGAGGGTGAAGTAGTTTGGGTTGTAAATCAAAGAGTAGATAGAAGATTTGTTAGCGAAGAAGCAGTAGAAAAAATTACAATTGAATTTAAAAGGGTTGAAAGTTAAATGTTACTTTCACGTAGTACCATATTAATAAGTTAGCTTTATGAGTAAGAAAATAAGTATTAGTATCCTGTTTTTACTGAGTTTATTTAGTTTGCAAGCGCAAATTTCTGACCCAGTAATTTGGAGTGCAACATCTAAAAAGTTGCAGGATAATATACATGAAATTACTGTTACAGCTAAGGTTGAAGATCATTGGCATATCTACAGTCAATATTTAAATGAAGATGATGGGCCAATTGCAACCGAAATAGGTTTTAAAGCTAAAGGGATTGAGCTTTTGGGGAAAACAAAAGAGCCTAAAGGAATTACAGCTTTTGATAAAACCTTTGAAATGGAAATCACTTACCATGAAGGAGAAGTAGATTTTAAACAAAAAATAAAAACGAACTCTGATTTTAAAGACCCGGTTGAGGTTACGACGTTTTTTATGGTATGTGATGATGAAAAATGTCTTCCTCCAGAAGAGAAAAAATTAGTGGTTAACCTTTTAGGAGCTTCGGAAAATCAAGTTGTTTTAACGAATACAAATTTAAGTGAACGAGATTTAGAGCTGTCAAAAAAATTACAATTAGGGATTAAGTCTACCGAAGAATTTAAGATTTCTGAAACAGCAAAAAAGAGTTTGTGGAGTCTTTTCTTTTTAGGATTTATAGGTGGTTTTATAGCATTATTAACGCCTTGTGTATTTCCAATGATACCACTAACAGTATCTTTTTTTTCTCATAGTTCGGGAAGTTCCAAAGGAGGAGTTGTTAAAGCGTTGATGTATGGATTTTTTATAGTGATTACTTATATTTTAGTAAGTGTTCCATTTCATTTATTAGATTCGGTAAATCCAGATATATTAAATAATGTTTCTACAAATTCGTGGTTAAATATTTCGTTCTTTATAATATTTGTTTTTTTTGCTATTTCATTTTTTGGTTATTTTGAAATCACATTGCCTTCAAAGTGGAGTAATGCTATGGATTCAAAAGCCACACAGCTAGGTGGTGGGTTAGGAGTGTTTTTTATGGCTCTTACTCTAGTGTTAGTTTCGTTTTCTTGTACAGGTCCTATTTTGGGATCTTTGCTAGGGGGTTCTTTAACTAATGACGGAGGAGCTATTCAATTAACTTATGGTTTAGCTGGTTTTGGATTGGCTTTAGCGCTACCATTTGCATTTTTTGCTTTATTTCCAAATTTATTAAAAAAACTACCCAAAAGTGGGGGGTGGATGACGACAGTAAAAGTAGTTCTTGGTTTTGTGGAATTGGCTTTTGCATTGAAGTTTTTGTCAAATGCGGATTTGGTTCAGCATTGGGGGCTGCTTAAAAGAGAGGTTTTTGTGGGGCTTTGGATTATTATAGCACTTGGATTAGCAGCGTATTTATTTGGATTGTTTCGATTTCCTCATGATGCACCAAACCAAAAAATTAGTGGTGCGCGTAAAATATTAGCTTTAGTAGTATTAGCATTTGCGGGATATTTGGTTCCTGGTTTACTTAAAACAGAAGAAGCAAATTTGAAATTGTTAAGTGGTTTCCCTCCTCCAATGGTTTACAGTATTTATAAAGACCAGTCTAAATCGTTTAGTGCACATTCTTACACAGATTTTTACGAAGGTTTAGCAGAAGCCAAGAAACAGCAAAAACCAATATTAATAGACTTTACAGGTTGGGCTTGTGTAAATTGTCGTAAAATGGAAGAAAATGTATGGAGTGACCCTAAGATTAAACAAATTCTAGAAAATGAAGTGATTTTGATTTCTTTGTACGTGGATGATAGAAAAGAACTTCCCAAAGAAGAGCAGTTTAGTTTTTTGTACCCAGAAACAAATAATGTAAAGAAAATTAATACGGTAGGAAACAAATGGGCTACGTTTCAAACCATTAATTTTAAAAATAATTCACAACCGTATTATGTGTTGATGAATCAGGATTTTCAATTGCTTCAACAACCAGTAGGTAATACTCCAAATAAAATAGAATACTACAATTGGCTTGTTGACGGTTTGAAGAATTATTCAATAAAATAAGCTTAATTTTATGAGGTTTCCTTTTGTCGATAATTCAAGAAAAATAAAACTATAAAGTTGTTATTTCATTGTATTTTCTTTAACGAATTAAAGGATTTGCTGTAAAAAACACAATTCGAAAATCGAAAACGTTTGAGATATTGAAGTAAATTAGGTTATTACGTACAATTAGAATATTTTTGGCACCAATGGCAAAAAAAATCAACAAAATAGGTGTACTAACATCAGGAGGAGATGCTCCAGGGATGAACGCTGCAATTCGTGCTGTAGTTAGGGCATGTGATAATTATGGTGTTGGATGTGTTGGTATTTATGAAGGGTACAGGGGATTAATGGAAAATAACATAATCGAACTAGGCCCTCGATCAGTAGCTAATACTATAAACAGAGGAGGTACATTTTTGCGCTCTGCACGATGTTTAGAATTTATTCAGCCTGAAGGAAGAGTAGTAGCACACGGTAATTTAATTAAAAATAACATCGATGCATTAGTTGTTATTGGAGGTGATGGAAGTTTTACAGGAGCTTTAAAGTTAAATGATGAATTTAATTTTCCAGTGGTTGGTATTCCAGGAACTATAGATAATGATATTAATGGAACAGATTATACGATAGGATACGACACAGCTTTAAATACTGTTGTGGAGGCTATCGACAAAATTAGAGACACTGCAAGTTCGCACAATCGATTATTTCTAGTAGAGGTAATGGGACGTGATGCAGGAGATATTGCGATTAGTGCTGGTATTGGTGGTGGAGCTGAAGAAATTTTGATTCCAGAGAAGAAAGATTTTAGTATTCAACGATTAATAGAATCTTTGGATCATAGCCACGAAACAGGGAAAACTTCAAGTATTGTTGTAGTAGCCGAGGGGAAAACAGGAATGAGCATTATGGAAATGCGCGATTATGTAAATGAGCATAGACCAGAATACGATGTGCGTGTAAGTGTTTTAGGACATATGCAACGAGGAGGATCTCCAACTTGTTTTGATAGAGTGCTAGCAAGTAAGCTAGGAGTAGCTGCTGTTGATGCAATAATGAGCAATAAAACAAATGTAATGGTAGGAGTAAGTCATAGAAACCCAATCTATGTAGATCTTAACGTTGCTTTAAATAAGAATAGAAAATTAGATACCGAATTGCTTAGAGTAGCAGATATCGTGTCTAAATAAAGAGAATTAATATTTAATTAAATTTATAAAAATGAGTACTGTAAAACTTGGAATTAATGGTTTTGGACGTATCGGAAGAATTGCATTTCGTGTAGCTTCTAAGCGTGAAAATGTTGAGATCGTAGCAATTAACGATTTATTAGATGTAGAGCACTTAGCTTACTTATTAGAATACGATTCAGTTCACGGTAAATTTGACGGAACTATTGAGGTTAAAGATGGTGCTTTAGTAGTAAATGGAAAAACAATCCGTATTACTGCAGAACGTAACCCAGAAGATTTAAAATGGGATGCTGTTGGTGTAGATGTTGTATTGGACTGTACTGGTATCTTTACAACTTTAGACAAAGCTCAAGCTCACATCAAAGCAGGTGCTAAGAAAGTAGCTATTTCAGCTCCTTCTGCTGATGCTCCTATGTTTGTAATGGGTGTAAACGATGATAAAATTACTGCTGCTGATACTATCGTATCTAACGCATCTTGTACTACTAACTGTTTAGCTCCAATTGCAAAGGTAATTGAAGATAACTTTGGTCTTCAAGAAGGATTAATGACAACTGTACACGCTGCAACAGCAACTCAAGCAGTAGTTGATGCTCCGTCTAAGAAAGATTTCCGTGGTGGTCGTTCAGCATTAAATAACATTATACCTTCTTCTACGGGTGCAGCAAAAGCAGTAGGAAAAGTTATTCCTGAATTAAATGGAATATTAACAGGTATGGCTTTCCGTGTACCTACAGCAGATGTTTCTGTAGTTGATTTAACTTTTAAGACTAAAAAGTCAGCTACTTATGAGGATATTAAAAACGCAATGAAAGCTGCTGCAGCAGGGCCAATGAAAGGTGTGCTACAGTATACTGACGAAGCAGTAGTTTCTCAGGATTTCGTAGGTGAAACTCATACTTCTACTTTCGATTCTGGAGCAGGTATGGCTTTAAATGATAACTTCTTTAAAGTTATTTCTTGGTACGATAACGAATTTGGTTACTCAACTAAATTAATAGACTTAGCAACTAAGATTGGTAACATCTAGTAAATATTTAAAAACCCTATATTTTATTTAAAATGTAGGGTTTTTTGTTTTTTATTGCGACGGTGTCGTATTTTCAATTCTTAACATAATTATTGTATGATTTTATTAGCGGATGGGGGATCCACAAAATGCGATTGGATACTATTAGATGAAAAAGGCGAGCAAGTCTTAAAAACAAGAACTCAAGGTTTAAACCCTGCTGTTTTTAAAGAAAGTGTTCTTGAAGAGCGATTGAAAGCTAACGAAGATATAAAGACATACAAGGATAAAATTAAAAATGTTCATTTTTATGGTGCAGGTTGCGGTACAGCAGGTCCTACAGCTATATTAGAGAAAATAATGAAAGCTTACTTTACATCGTCCGAAGTGATGGTGAAAGAAGATATGGTGGCTGCAGTTTTCGCAGCAACTACAGAACCTGGTATTGTTTGTATTCTAGGGACAGGATCAAATAGTTGTTACTACGATGGCGATAACATACATATGGAGGTGGAATCCTTGGGATACATTTTGATGGATGAAGCTAGTGGGAACTACTTTGGGAAACGTTTAATTAGAGATTATTATTACAAACGAATGCCAAAATCTATAGCAGACGAATTTGAGAAACGATACGATCTTTCTCCTGATGCTGTAAAGAAAAACATATATCAAGAAGAAAATCCCAACACATATTTAGCCAACTTTGCGGAGTTTATATTTACTAGTGAAGAACGTAATGGATATTTCTACTTATTAATTACTGAAGGTATTAAGAAGTTTGTTGAAAACAGAGTAATGTGTTTCCCCGAAGCACAGAGTGTACCTATTCATTTTATTGGATCAATAGCGCACTTTAGCCAAGATATTATAAAAGATGCTTTGTTGCCTTATCACTTAACATTAGGTAATATTGTTCGCCGTCCTATTGATGGTATTATTGAATATTATAGAAATAAAATACTTTCTGAAGCTTAATTTTTAGAGCGTTTATCATAAATAAAGGGGATCCCATATTAATGGTGTCCCCTTTGTTTATTTAACAGTATTTTGTTAAGGTTACGGTGTTTATACTCCAAATTGTTTTAAATGATGGTTAAGGTGCTTATAAAAGAGGTTGTTCCATTCGGTGCTGCTCATTGCTCCAAAAGATAAATTGTCCAAACCTTCAAAATGATTTTTTCCTAATTGCTGTGTTTTGTCTATATAAGCAATCATTCGGTTTTTTTCAATTTCAAAATTCTTAGAATCAGCAATTTTAAAATCGGGGGCTGTAGGACTGTTTTTTTTGAAAGGCTTTGAGCCAACAATAATAGGTTTTAAAAATGTTTTTAAAACCCACTTTTTTATACCCTTCGGTTTTTTAAATTTAGTAGGTTCGTAAGTCATTTCATAGGCTACGTTACAATGTGCTAGCATTTGACTTGCATTCATTTTACCCCATTGTGGCTGAGATTCATTTTTTAAATTATTTATACGACTTTTTAATTCTTGAGTGTCTTCTGCATTAAATACATTTTTCATTAGTTATTTTTTTTAATTAATAAAGGAGTTACTTCTTCTGAAATTTAATAAAATTCAGAAATTAAAATTATGTATAATTTTTTGGTATTCAGCTTAACCGGTGTAATAATAACTTATTGCTTAAATAAATTAAAGTTATTTAAGTAATTGTAATGTTAGTGGTTAGGCTTAGTATAATGAAAACTTATGTATAAGGTAATACTTGTAGTTTAATTGGTTAGATTGACAGTTGTGCTGTATTGCCAGTAAGCTAAATAAGTAGTAAGCCTAAGTTTAAAATAAACTTAGGCTTACTACTTATTTTTAAATGTTTAGGAATACTTAAAGCAGAAATTAAAAGTCTTGTATGGATACATCTCTATAACCAAATAACCCTTTTGATTTTATGATTTCGGGAATACCTTCAGGTAAATGTTCTTCCCAATCTGTTTCGCGTTCTTTTATTTTTTCGAATACCACCCTTGATAGTATATTTAATATTTCAGGGTTATAGGTTTCGATATCTTTTACTTTTCCATTGTGTTTAAAAAACTTATAAAGTTCTTTTACACCTTCATCAACTACTATGTTGTTGC
Source organism: uncultured Aquimarina sp. (assembly GCA_947503135.1). GTDB lineage: Bacteria > Bacteroidota > Bacteroidia > Flavobacteriales > Flavobacteriaceae > Aquimarina. Next base: position 41,842 of record CANNCQ010000009.1, read on the forward strand.
TATTTACAAAGCCATTTTTGGAGTCATTGAGAGGGTATAAGTAAACTTTTAATTCTTTGTAAAATAGTTTTCCAAAAGCCTCTAATATACCACCGCTTAAGTGACGGTAATATTTTTCGTTAAAAATTTCTATAAGGTTACTTACCCCCATAGCAAGTGCCATTTGAGCTTCACGAGTATAATTCGAGAAATATTCTACTAAACGATAATATTCTTTAAAATTTGAAATTAGCACAGTTTGCCCTAAGTTACAAAGTAATCGTGCTCTGTCAAGAAAATCCTTTTCATCAATCTCACCTTCGGCCATTAAATTGGAAAGGGTAATTTCAAAAATTACTTGTATTTTTTTGGGGTTTACATTAGGTTCGTTCTTGAACATTTCTAATGATTTTTCTAAGATATCCATATTTACCTTAGTAACAGGCCTAAAACTACCTCTAAGCGCAAGTATATTCTTTTTATACAATATACGAGCAGGTAAAATATTATTTCCATCAGGACCAAACATAATAGCTTCGGTCATACCGTTTTTAACTAACTGTAAACTCATTAATCGATTATCAACTCCTTTAAAACACGGTCCCGAAAAGTTGATTGTATCAATTTCTAATTTGTCTTTGTCAATATGATCGTATAAATATTTTAAAAGCTTTTTTGGGTTATCATGTTTGTAATAAGCCCCGTAAATTAAGTTTACCCCTAGTGTTCCTAAGGTATGTTGCTGATGTCGCGCATCATTTTCATGAAAACGTACGTGCAAGCTAATTTCGTTATATTCGGTTTGGTTATGATCGGTTTGGTATCTAATTCCTACCCATCCATGGCCTTTGTATTTTTTTGCAAAATCAATGGTTGCCACAGTATTAGCATAGCTAAAGAAAAGCCTTTTTGGATGCTTTTCTCTCGAAATGCGTTGTTCCATATGCTCCATTTCCTTTTCAAGCATGGTAAGTAAGCGTTTTTCGGTAACATACCTGCCATCTTTCTCTACACCATATATAGCATCACTAAAATCCTTATCATAGGCGCTCATTGCTTTAGCAATTGTTCCTGAAGCTCCGCCAGCTCTAAAGAAATTACGTACAGTTTCTTGCCCGGCACCAATTTCATTAAAGGTTCCATAAATATTCGAATTGAGATTAATTCTTAAACATTTACTTTTTATAGAAGGAATAGGATCAAATTCATGATCGCCAACAATTGTAATAGCCATAATTATAGGTGTTCAATATTTATAGTAAAGTTAATAATACATACAGCGATTAAAAAGAGCAATATCTATTTTTATGGAATTATTTTTTTTGGCATAGAATTAAGTTCAAAATGCGTTAATTTGTAAAAAAGAAGCTGTTGAAATTAACTTTTTTAGGTACTGGTACATCTCAAGGTGTTCCTATTATAGGGAGCAGTCACCCTGTGTGTTTGAGTGAAAACAAAAAAGATAAACGCCTGCGCTGTGCTGCAATGCTTTCCTGGGATAATGTAAATTACGTAATTGACGTAGGCCCCGATTTTAGGCAACAAATGTTGTCGAATAAGGTGAGTAGCATAAAAGGAATTTTAATTACTCACGAGCATACTGATCATATTATTGGTTTAGATGATATTCGTCCATTTTTTTATAAGGAGAAAAAAGACATTCCGCTTTACGCCGAAAAAAGAGTTTTTGAAGAGCTAATTCCTAGGTTTAATTATATTTTCGATCCCAATAATCAATACCCAGGAACACCCAATGTAGGAATTAATGAAATTGAAGCGGATTGCAGTTTCGAATTAAGTGGAAAAAAAGTCACTCCGATAAAAGTAATGCATGGTAATTTACCTATTTTAAGTTATAAAATAGGAGGATTAATGTACTGCACCGATGTTAAAACGATACCAAAAGAATCATTACCTTATTTTGATAATTTAGATGTTTTGGTTATTAATGCATTGCGTAAGGAAGAGCATTGGTCTCATTTTACGTTGCAGGAAGCATTAAATTTTATAGCTTCGGTAAAACCTAAGAAAGCTTATTTAACACATATTAGTCATTTATTGGGGTTTCATGACGATGTAGAACTTAGCTTGCCAAAAAACGTGCATTTAGCTTACGACGGATTGGTTATTAATATTTAAAATAAAGTGAGAATGAAAAATGCTAAAATCTTTATCTACCTTTTAGCCATAGCTGTTTTGTATATTATTTTTCAGCAAGTAAATGGCAATAAAAAAATAAATGCCGATAGATTAAAAATCGAGAGTTTAAAAAACAAAGTAACCCAAATAACCAAGGTTAAAGATTCTTTGGAAAATGAAGTGCTAGAGCTTAGTTATTTCGATTTACGATTTGATGAGTACGCAGGGGAATATATTGAAGATCAAGGTTTTTCGGTAACAGCTATGGAGTCATTAGTTTTAGACACTTTGGTAGGAGCTAACTCTGCCGAAAATGACAACCCATTTGTGCCTTTAGCGGGCTTGGATGGAACCACTAAAATCGACCGAGTAAAATTACTCAATCACAAATGGGCAGTTGCCGATTTTACCGACGGTACCTATTGGGGTCAGGTGTTATTTTTATATCAATTTACTAAAGAAAAAACATTAGCGATCAACGTAATTACCTCACATTTATATTCAAAAACAAAGTAATTAAATAGTCGTTAAGAAAGTTGCTTTAATAGCCATTCTTTAAAATCATAAAAATTCTGAGGGGCAACACCATGTCCCACGGGATAGATTTTAAGCTCTGTTTCAATTCCTAATTTTTGTAAAAAAGGCACTGTTTTTTCAGCCCAAGTTAAAGGAATCACTTGGTCTGCACTTCCGTGAGAAACAAAAATGTTTAAACTTGAAAAATCGGCACTTTCATAACCAGCTTGTAACATCTCAGGATCGATGTATCCGCTAAGGCCGATAATATTTTTTGCTAGCTTTGGATAGCTTAAAGCTACGGCTAAACTCAAAATACAGCCTTGTGAAAATCCTAATAAAGAAATAGTATTTGGGTTTAAGTTGTAAGCTTCAGTGGCTTCTTTTATAAATTTAGCAATAACATCGCGTGACTGGGTAGCCTCTTCGGTATCGTTAAATTTACCATTTGGACCATCCCAATGTATAGTGTACCATGCATTGCCGTGAGGTTGCATAGGCATAGGGGCGCGTACTGAAATTATGAATAAATCCTCAGGTAATTCCGCGGCAAAACTAAATAAGTCATTTTCATCGCTTCCGTAACCGTGGAATAAAAATAAGCCATTTGGTTGTTTTGTAGTGTTTTTTGAAGGTCTGGTAATGTGATGAAGAGATAAATTCATAAATAGTTTTTTACAAAAGTATAATTTATCAATGAATTTGATAATGAAAAACGATACCAATTAGTGGATAGGTGGTAATAATTGGTATCGTTATTTGTATGTTTTTTATTCAGAAACTTTCTTTTCTACGAAAGTATAGTCTGTATACCCTTCTGCTCCAGGAGTGTAAAAGGTGTTAGGGTCAGGGGTGTTAAGCTCAATATTATTTTTAATTCGGTACACTAAATCCGGATTGGCAATAAAAGCCCTTCCTGCGTAAACTAAGTCAGCACCTTGTTTTAATATGGCTTCTGCATCACTTTCACTTTGTACATTACCACCAGAAATAATTGTTCCTTCAAAGTGATTTTTTAAAGTGGCTAAAATATTGGTTTTAAAGTCGGGCGCTCCGAAAGCATTACGCTGGTCTACCATATGTACGTAAGCAATATCTAACTGTTTTAGATTCTCTGCCAGATAAGTAAATTGCATTTCTACTTCATCATGGTAGGCTTGCACGTCATTAAACTCACCGTAGGGAGAAAATCGTATACCAACTTTATCAGCCCCAATTGCATTAGCAACCTTTTGAGCGGTTTCTAATACAAATCGACAACGGTTTTTCACGTTACCTCCGTACTGATCTTCTCGGATATTGGACTTCGGATTTAAAAATTGGTTTAATAAATAACCGTTAGCAGCGTGTAATTCTACGCCATCAATATTAGCTTGAGTAATCAATAACTTTGCGGCATCTACAAATTCTTGCTGCGTTTTTTCAATTTCGTCAAGAGTCATTTCCTTTGGGGTGTCATGGGGTTGCATGCCTTTAGTGTCGGTGTACATTTCTCCAGCAGCCAAAATAGGAGACGGTCCTATTGTTGTGGCACCTGTAGGTAAGTTTTCTTTAGCGGAGATACGGCCGCAATGCATTAGTTGTACAAATATTTTTCCGCCTTTTTTATGCACTTCTTGTGCAACTTTTTTCCACCCTTCTATTTGTGCAGGGGAGTATGCTCCAGGAATTCTTGGATAACCTAAGCCATTAGGACTAGGGGAAGTACCTTCGGTTATAATAAGCCCCGCTCCAGAGCGTTGCCCATAATAAGTAGCCATTAATTCGTTAGGAATATTATCGATAGCCCTTGACCGTGTTAGAGGAGCCATTACAATTCTGTTTTTTAATTGGGTGTTTTTTAAGGTATAAGATGTAAAAATCATAAACTATTATTTTACTCGAAAATTAATAGATATATTTAATGTTGTTTGATGGATATGCCGTTAAAGTTGACTTAAATGATATACTCTCGACTATACTGTATTTAAAATTGTTGAAGCTTTTATAGATTGTCACAAATAATAGAATTATTTTAAGAGTGGAATTTTAATTGGGATTTTATTTTTATGCTTAATAAAACTTTAACTATTTTTTTGAATAAAAGTATCAATCTTTGCGATATATACAATTAATTTAAATATCTAGTAATGAAACGAATTATCTTGTCATTAACGTCTATAATAACTTTAGTTTTAATTTTTGGTTATACTTGTAAATCAGAGTTAAAGGAGAATAAATTTAAAGAAATTTGGAAAACGGATGCTGTTTTTAAGACTCCTGAATCTGTTTTGTTTGATGAAGAGTCGGGACTTATTTATGTTTCAAATGTAAATGTTACAGATCAAAATCCATGGTCTAAGGATAAAAACGGATTTATTTCTAAATTAAGTAAAACAGGAGAAGTGCTTGATTTGGAATGGGTAAAAGGCATAAGTTCGCCGAAAGGGTTAGGACTTTATGATGGAATACTGTATGTTTCAGATGTAGATGAGTTGGTTGCCATTAGTATCTCTAAAGCAAAGGTGATTAAAAAATATTTAATTGAAGGGGCAACGCAATTAAACGATGTAGCAGTGGGTAAAGACGGAAAGGTATATGTTACTGATATGGGTACTGGTAAAATACATATTCTAGAAAATGGTATAATTACCACATGGAAGTCAGGACTAAATAAACCCAACGGAATTTTTATTGAAGAGGATAGAATTTTAACAGCCTCAGCGGCTGATGGTAGTTTTATAGCTCATGATATAAAAACTAAAAAAGAAACCTTAATTAACAGTGATATGAAAAGTGGAGATGGAATAGAAGCAACTATTTCAGGTGACTACTTGGTATCTAATTGGGGTGGAGAAATTTTTGAAATGAAAGGCTCTAAATCAGCATTGCTTTTTAGTAGTGTTGAAGAAAACAAACAAACTGCCGATATTGGAATTATTAAAGAAGATAACATTGTATTAGTGCCTACTTTTTTCGATAATCGTGTAGTGGCGTATAAATTTTAACAAAACTAAAATAACATTAACAAAAAGGCGGTTTTTTAACCGTCTTTTTTATGCTTCATACTTAACTTGTATAGGATAACCTTACCTTTGTTTTAAAATAAACTATCGTGAAATTTTCAGACTTAAACTTAAATACACCACTTACCAATGCTCTTATTGATCTAGGTTTTGAAACAGCTACTCCAATTCAATACCAATCGTACCCAGTAATTATGTCTGGAAAAGACGTGGTAGGTATTGCTCAAACGGGTACAGGTAAAACTTTAGCTTATTGTTTGCCTATTTTAAGGGTGTTGCCCTACAACCCGCAAGTTAATCCACGGGTGTTAATTATGGTGCCTACTCGAGAGTTGGTGGTGCAGGTGGTTGATGAGCTTAAAAAGTTAAGTAAGTATACTAAAAATAGAATTTTAGGGGTTTTTGGAGGAACAAATATTAATACACAAAAAAAAGCTATAGCCGAAGGTGCCGATATTGTGGTTGCTACCCCTGGTAGGTTGTATGATTTGGCATTAGCACGATCCATTGAGTTGAAAAAAATTCAAAAGATTGTTATTGACGAAGTAGATGTAATGTTGGATTTAGGATTTAAATTTCAAATTGAAAATATTTTGGAATTACTTCCGCGTCAGCGTCAAGGAATATTATTTTCGGCAACGATGACTGATAAAGTGGTAAAGATTATTAATGATTCATTTATTCACCCGGTTAAGATATCAGTTGCAGTAAGTGGGACTCCACTTGAAAATATTGAACAGACACGTTACGATGTTCAAAATTTTTATACTAAAATGAACCTTTTGGAGCATTTGCTCGATGATTACGAAACGTATTCAAAAGCAATTATTTTTGCGAAAAATAAACGCATGGCCGATCGTATTTATGATCGTTTAGAAGAGGTTTTTCCAGGAGAATCCTGTGTGATTCATTCTAATAAAACCCAAAATTACCGTTTACGAAGTATTCGTCAGTTTGAAAATGGTGAAAATCGATTGTTAATTGCTACCGATGTAATGGCGCGAGGAATTGATATTGAACAAGTATCACATGTTATAAGTTTAGATACTCCTGATTATCCGGAAAACTACATGCACCGAATTGGACGTACAGGACGAGCAGAAAAAAAAGGAACTTCTATTTTAATGACAACGGCTAAAGAGCAAGAGTTTTTAGAAAACATAGAGAAGTTAATGAATAAAAAAATTGAGATAACTCTTTTCCCTAAAGAGGTAGAAATATCCGAAGAATTAACTCCTGAAGAGCAGCCGAAAGTAGTTGAAATTGATACGACCAAACGTAGAAAAGGAGCTAAAGACCCAGAAAAAGGAGCTTCATTTCATGATAAAAAAGAGAAAAACAAAAAAGAAAATTTAGGAGGATCCTACAGAAGGGAGATTGCAAAGAAATACAAGAAGCCCAAAACTAAAGGGGATAAGAATTTCAATAGGAGATATAATAAAAAGTTGTAAAAAAATTGTAAAAAAACTTTAGTATAAAATATAGCAAATATTTGTAATCGATATTAAAAAAAAAATAATGATAACAGTAGAAAACGAATTTTTACGAATTGCAGTAAAACAAAAAGGATCAGAATTATCGAGCTTATATAATAAGGAAACTAATAAAGAATTGTTGTGGCAAGGAGATGCTAGTTTTTGGGGTGGACAAGCACCAATATTATTCCCCATTGTAGGGACTTTGAAAGATAATAAGTTTGTACACAACGGTAGTACATATGAGTTGCCTCGACATGGTTTGGTTCGAAAAAGTGATAATTGGACAATAGAGAAAATAAATGAAACTTTGATAAAAGGAACATTTATTTCGGATGCAGATACTTTAAAAGTGTACCCATTTAGTTTTAAGCTAGAAATTACATATTCGTTGAATGGAAAGGAATTAGAAATACAACACAAAGTTGTTAATCTAGATAGTCAAGAAATCCCTTTTTCAATAGGAGGACACCCTGCTTTTAATTGTGAAGTAAATAGCACGGTTTCTTACTCAGATTACTATTTAGAATTTGAGGAAATAGAAAACAGTAAACGTCATTTTTTAAACGAAAAAGGAATATTTAATGGAGCAACTAGTTTAGTTTTAGAGAACACAAATAAATTTCCATTAACCACCACATCGTTTGATAAAGATGCATTGGTTTTTAAAGATTTGAAATCCAAGGAAATTACTCTGGTAGGGCCAGAAGGGAAAATTTTGAAAGTTTCATATCCCGAATTTAATACTATTGGTATTTGGGCAACTCCTAAAGCTCCTTTTATTTGTATCGAACCTTGGATTGGATATTCTGATTCAACTGAAAGTACTTATAATTTATTTGATAAGAAAGATAGTACAGTAGTGATGCCAAATAATACTTTTGAGGCTGCTTACCAGATAGAAGTACTTTAATTTAAATAAAAGCCTACTACTTTTACCATAATATAGATGAAAGAAAACAAAAAAGTAAACTTGCGCACTGCTTTTAAAACCATAATATGGCCTAAGCGTAAATTGGTGTTTATAGGTTTGATTTTAATAGTGTTGAGTAGGTTGGCGGGCTTGGTATTGCCCTTGGCTAGTAAGTATTTACTCGATGATGTAATCCCGTCCGAGGATATAGAAAAATTAAAATTGTTAATAGGTGGTGTTGCTTTAGCAATTTTAGTGCAGTCGGTAACATCATTTTTATTGACTCGAATATTAAGTGTTCAAGCTCAATATTTAATTTCCGAATTACGAATTAAAGTGCAGCAAAAAGTGTTATCACTGCCTATTTCTTTTTTCGATAATCAAAAATCGGGAGCTTTAGTATCTCGAATTATGAGCGATGTTGAAGGAGTAAGGAATTTAATCGGTACAGGGTTGGTACAACTAATAGGAGGTACATTTACAGCTGTAATATCGTTAGTTCTTTTGCTGAAAATTAGTGTTTTAATGACGCTTTTTGTTTTAGGACCCGTAATTATTTTTGGTGTAGTTGCTTTAAAAGCTTTCAAATATATAAGACCAATTTTTAGAAAAAGAGCTAAAATAAATGCTGAAGTAAAAGGACGTTTAACCGAAACTTTGGCAGGGGTAAGAGTTATTAAAGGATTTAATGCAGAGGAGCAAGAAAATACTACGTTCGAAAAAGGTGCTTTAAGTCTTTATGAAAATGTCAAAAAAAGTTTAACTGCAACTGCATTAATGACAAGTTCAGCAACGTTGCTTTTAGGTTTAGCTTCTGCAGGAATTATGGGTATTGGAGGGTATAAAATTATGCACAATACACTAACCACTGGTGAATTTATATCCTTTACATTATTGTTAGGGTTTATGATTGCACCTATTGTACAAATGAGTAATATAGGTAGTCAAATAACAGATGCATTAGCAGGTTTGGATAAAACTGAAGAGTTAATGAATGAAGTATCAGAGGATGATTTATCAGGGCGAAATAAGATTTTGCCTAAAATTGAAGGTTCAATAAGATTCGATAAAGTGAGTTTTGCTTATGAAGAAGCAAAAGAAGTATTGCATAACATAACTTTTTCAGCAGAGCCAGGCACCGTCACAGCTTTAGTAGGGAGTTCTGGGTCGGGTAAATCTACCATCGCAGGTTTAACAGCTTCATTTTTAAACCCTTCATCAGGTAAAATAACTATTGATAATCATGATTTGAGTAAGGTGGTTTTAAGCAGCTATCGAAATAACTTGGGAGTGGTTTTACAAGATGAGTTTTTGTTTGAAGGAACGATACGTCAAAATATAACATTTGCGAGTCTTAATCCTACCGATGATGATATAAAAAAAGCGGTAGAGGCTGCTTATGTGAATGAGTTTACCGATAGGTTTGAAGAGGGGTTAGAAACACTTATAGGTGAGCGAGGAGTTAAATTATCTGGAGGTCAACGTCAAAGAATAGCTATTGCCCGAGCTATTTTAGCAAATCCCAAAATTTTAATTTTAGATGAAGCTACTTCCAATTTAGATACAGAAAGTGAAGCTTTAATTCAAAAAAGTTTGGAAAACTTAATGGAAGGAAGAACGACGCTAGTGATTGCTCATCGTTTAAGTACGATAAAGAAGGCTAATCAAATTTTAGTTATAGAACAGGGTGAAATTGTAGAGCAGGGAACACATGATAATTTAATACAAGAAAAAGGGCGTTACCATAATCTATACACTTTACAAGCTAAAATTTAATCATTAGCTCCTAATAAATACATAGTCAAATAAATATAAAACGTAAAAAAGGCAATCTATCGAAATAGATTGCCTTTAGTAATCTGATTGTTTGAGCTATGATTTAGTTGGTATATTTTTTTCTTCACGGATAAGTTTAACCGTTCTTTTGATAGAATGCTTTTTAGTAGATTGTTGTTTAGCTACAGTTGTAGTAGTATATTTTTTAGTTGGAACTAAGTTTTTACTACTTTCAGTAGTAGCTACTTGTGCGTTTATTGAAATTGAAAAAAGGGAAACAAATGCACTAAATAATAGAATTTTCATATCTGTTAATTATTTGTGACAGCAATATATACACGTTGAGGTTTTTTTAAAAATATTTTAGTTAATAGGTTTAATAAAAACGATAAAGGGGTGTTTTATGTTATTAAAAAGTAACGTTATCATCATTTTTGTATTGTCTATGATTTTTTTAAGTTGTTGTTTTGGGTGTTTGATGACTTTTTACAGCTTATTTTGAAGAGAAATCTTTTTTCTAAGTGAAATTTAGTTTAATTTATACTAAGTAGGTCTTCAAAATAGTCTCGAGAATTGCTGAGTCTAGGAATTTTGTGTTGACCACCAAGTTTTCCTCTAGATTTTAGCCAATCGTAAAATAAGTTTTCTCGAGCAACAATTAGTTGTAAAGGGTTAAGAGTAATGTTGTTATTTCTTTTGGCTTCGTAATCACTATTAACTTTTTGAAGTTCAGAGTCTAATATTGAAGCGAATTTTATAAAATCTTTAGGTTTGGTTTTAAATTCAATTAACCATTCATGCGCGCCTTTATTTTTTCCTTCCATAAAAATAGGTGCCACACTAAAGTCAATAACATCTGCATTCGTTTTTAGGCAAGTTTCTCGAAGAGCCTGTTCGGCATTTTCGATCATTAATTCTTCTCCAAATACATTTATAAAATGTTTGGTGCGACCAGAAATTTTTATTCTAAAAGGATTTAAAGAGGTGAAACGAACAGTATCTCCAACTATATATCGCCATAAACCTGCATTTGTGGTAATTAAAAGGGCATAATTTTTATGAAGCTCTACTTGATCTAAACGGTATACTTTTGGGGTGTCCGAATTGTAGGTATTCATATCTATAAATTCATAAAAAATGCCGTAATCTAGCATTAGTAAAAGTTCATCACTGTAATTTTGATCTTGAATTGCAAAAAAACCTTCAGAAGCATTATAGATTTCATAGTATTTACAAGCGGGGGGTAAAATCTGTTTGTATTGATCTTTGTAAGGCGTAAAACTTACTCCTCCATGAAAGTAAACTTCTAAATTGGGCCAAATTTCAGATAAATTAGTAGCTTTTTTTTGAGTGAGTATTTCGTTTAATAAAACAAGCATCCACGAAGGTACACCAGCTAAACTAGTTACATTTTCTTTTAGTGTTTCGCTTACTATAGCATTCATTTTGGTTTCCCAGTCGCTCATAAGCGATATTTGACTGGATGGAGTGGAGCTCATTTCAGCCCAAAAAGGTAAATTATCTATGATTATTGCCGATAAATCGCCAAATGTAGTGCCGTTTTTTTCATATAATTCTTTACTACCACCCAAACGAAGGGCCTTTCCTGTGAATAATTGAGCGTCTTTATTGTTATTCAAATAAGTACATAATAAATCTTTGGTGCCTGCGTAATGGCAGTCTTCTAGGGATTCAGTACTAACAGGGATAAACTTACTTTTAGCATTTGTTGTTCCACTAGATTTTGCAAACCACTTAATGTCTGTAGGCCAAAAGATATTGCGTTCACCTTTTCGGCTACGAGTAATTAAAGGTTCTATTTTTTCATAATTTACAATAGGTACTCTAGTAGCAAATTCTTCATACTTGTTGATACTTTTGAAATCGTATAATTTTCCGATTTCGGTGTTTTTTGCTTTTTTTATCAAATCAAAAAGTAATTCTTCTTGTACTTCGTTAGGATATTTTATAAACAATTCCATTTGATGGATTCGTTTTTTTAAAAACCAGCTAGCTATTGAATTTACTATCGGTAGTGACATTTGAATTTATGTATATTTACATTTAAAAGCCCAGGTAAAGTGGGTAATCTAAAATACTATTTTTTTCAACTTAATATCCAATTATTTTATGAATTATGAAGGCGTACTTACTAAAATGAGAACAGAATATGGCAGTCCAATAAATTATTTTGTGGTTTTTGAGTCAGATTTTATTCATGTAAATCAATTATTAGGTAAAAACATTAAAATTGATTTTTTAGGAACGCAATGTTTAGGGTGTGGACAAGAAAAAAAGCTTTTCCGCCAAGGATATTGTTACGATGATTTCTATAAATTGCCTAATGTTGGAGATTGGATTATGCGACCTGAACTAAGTAAGGCCCATTTAGGAGAAGAAGATCGTGACTTGGAATATGAAAAGAAGGTGCAATTACAACCACATGTGGTTTATTTAGCAAATTCGAGTAATATAAAGGTAGGTGTTACTAGAAAAACTCAAGTACCTACAAGGTGGATTGATCAAGGAGCGCACGAAGCAGTTGAGATAGTAGAGGTGCCTAATCGATACTTGGCAGGTATTGCTGAAGTAGCGTTAAAGAAATACGTAGCAGATAAAACCAATTGGCGTAAAATGTTGACTAATGGTGCTGAAGATGCTGATTTAATTGCTGCTAAAGAAGAATTGAAACAATATTTACCCGAAGAGGTGTTACCATATTATTTAGATAATATAGAGGAAACAACTATTGATTTTCCCGTGCAAAAAGTTCCAGAAAAAGTAACCTCGGTAAATTTAGATAAAACACCTTTTTTTGAAGGAAAACTTATTGGGATAAAAGGTCAGTATTTAATTTTTGAAGACCAAACGGTTTTTAACGTAAGAAGACATGAGGGCTATAAGGTGAACATAGAGTTGATTTAAGTAAAAGCATTATTAGAATACCCCATTTAAAATAATTACAGTTTAGTTAATTTAATAAACCCTTCGGATATATCAGGCGATAATCTTAATTTTAAAACTAAAAAAAGGAGTAGAATAGAAGCTAGAGACCCTTTGATTAAGATTGAAATTAAAGGATGAAAATCATTTAATGTAAATTTATAGAATCCAAAGCCAATTATAGTAAATAATAACAATACCCCTAAGCTTTTTAACTGATAAGGGTGTATGTTAAAATACTTTTTGACAAATAGTAATTTTACAACATTAAAAACAGCGTAACTTATAAAAGTAGCTATTGCAGCTCCTATAATTCCATATTTAGGAATTAGAAGAATATTTAAACCGAAAGCTATAACCAATACAGCAATACCAAAAAGGAGTACCAATTTGTAAGCTTCAGAATTCATTAAAATACTATTGGTAATTCCTAAGCTAGCATCAAAAACCTTTACAAGTGAGATACAAACTACTATTTCTATGAATAGCTCATAATTTTTAGGAACTAATTCGAAAATAGCAGGAGCGTTAGTAAGTATTAGTACAGCTATAATTCCAGAAATTAAAAGACCATTGGTGCTACTTTTTTTGTTGAGGTTATTAAGAGAATGGTAATCTTTTTCGTTTAAAAATTTAGCAGTAAGTGGAGTGGTAATTTGCAATAAAGCTCTTGCAGGGACGGCTATTACCGAAGCAATATAAATAGCAATACTATAAGAAGGAAGTTTTTCTATGGGAAGAAAATATTCGATCATTATTTTGTCTAAATCCAGGAGATATACAGAGACCACTGAAGCAATTAAGATTAACGCAGAATAAGTAATAAGCTCTTTGGTGTTTTTAAGACGATTAAATTGTAATGAAAATGCATGTATTCTAAAAGCAATTATTCCCATAAGTACTGCGCGTAATAAGTAGCTAAAAGTAAAAGCATACATAAATTGCGAAACAGAAATATAATTTAGATATACCAACAACAATAAAAAACTAATGATGATCCTTAAAAAAATAGCCTTTATAAAATTACCACTCACACTTTTAAGGTGGATTTTAGCCCAACTAAAAAACAATTCGAAATAAGCAGCACATAAACCCAAAACAAAAATCATCCATATGTAAGGGCTTACTACAGCATTTGCATTTTCAAAATACCTATGTATTTCATTGTAAAACAATAAATAGGCACAAAACACTAATAACGTAGTAACTATAGGAAGGATCAAAATCCAACTAAAAAAACGATTTTTTTCTGACTGTGTAGTGTAACTGTGGTAAAATTTAACTAGTGTATTATGCATTCCGAAAGTTAAAAAAGGCCATAATAAATTACCAGTAGTAGCGAGGTAAGTAATCAGGCCATAGTCGGTTTTATTGAAAATGTGAGTAAAAAGAAATAAAGTATTTAGCGCTCCGAAAATAAAGCCAACATAATTGTAAATGGTGTTTAGTACAGATTGCTTAGCAACAATTCCCATAATTATGAATGTATCAGTTTCGCTAATGATGCAGTTAATGCTTCACGCGAGTATTGATTAATTTCTTTGGTGTTAGCTAATAATTTACCAGCCTTAAAGTTTTTATAGTAAGATACTATTTGTGATTTTAGGAACTCTTTTTCATCGTAATTAAAAAAAGAACCCGATTGTGTTTCTGAAATTATCATATTAAAATCAGCACCTTTAGGGCCTATTCCTAAAATTGGGCGTCCGCTTTGGAGGTATTCAAATAGTTTACCAGGAATAATCGCTTTAGTGATTTCGCTATTAATTTCTATAAGTAATAAAACTTGAGATTTACGTTGAAGTTGTAAAGCTTCGTTATGCGAAATATATCCAAGAAGATTTAAATGTTTTTCCAAACCATATTTATGAATTGAATGCACAATGTTTTCACTCACTACGCCGGCTAAATTTAGCTTAAAATTGTTTGAAAAATCCACATTTTCATTAATTAGTTCCGATAGCGATTTCCATAAATTTATAGGATTTCGTTCTGATAATAAAGAGCCGATGTGAGATAAGCTAAACTCTTTATCAAGTGTAACTTCAGGAAGGTTTTTAGCTTCAAAGCCATTGGTTATTACAGTAATTGGCGTTTTTGTTTTTGCTTCAAATTCTTTTTTGGTACCCCAACTAGTCGTTATTAAATCATCGGCCTGTTTTAAAACTTTCAGCTCCAAATTTTGATGCTTCTTCTTAGCCCAACGAGATAATTTTAATTTTTTGTGATATCCAATAGTGGTCCACGGATCTCTAAAATCAGCAATCCATCGTAGATCGAGTTTTTGCTTTAATTGTAACCCTATTAAATGAACACTGTGTGGAGGGCCTGTAGTAATAATGGTTTCAATTTGATTCGTTTTTATATATTCTTCTAAAAATTTTACAGAAGGTTTTACCCAAAATTTACGCGCATCAGGAATAAACAGATTTCCTCTAATCCATAAAAGTAGTTTTTGTTTCCAGTCTTGTTTTTTCTGCTCAGGAATAATTCCTTTACTGATGGTTTTAGCATCGGAGCTACTTAGTTTATTGGCCCAACTATAGGGTTCAAAAATAGGTTGAGAAATAATATCAATACCTTTTGGAAGTTCGTTATTAATTTCAGAATCTATAATTGGATAACTAGGGTTGCTCGGTATGTAAACTATAGGGAGTACCTTTTGTTTAGGTAAATGTTTTACGAAGTTTAACCAGCGTTGTACACCGGGGCCTCCTGCGGGTGGCCAATAATAGGTTATGATTAAAACTTTTTTCAAACTTAATTTTTGGATTCCTTTCTAGAGTAAATAAAACTGCCACTAATAATTAATAGTAAAACTATAGTTGCTAATAAGCTAATTCTACTTCCAATTTTAACAACTTGTGGCTCAAAGGAAAATGTAATTTGGTGCTTTCCTGTGGGTATTTCTAATCCTCGTAGCGCATAATTCGTTTTTAAAATTTCAGTTTCATTGCCATCTATAAAGGCTTTCCATCCCTTTTTGTAATATATTTCGGAAAACACACCGAATCCAGCAACAGAATTTGTTGAGGTATATTCTAATCGATGAGGATGTTCTTTTATAAGCGATATGGTTGCTAAAGAATCTACAGTAAAAGTGTTTTCATTTAAAGAGCTATTTTTAGCAATTATAGCAGTTTTAGTTAAAGGAAGTTTCGATAAGCTTAAAATTTCTTCATCAGGACTATTTGCTTTGAATACTTTCTTTACAAACCAAGCATTCCCTAATACACTATCATTTTTTTGAAGTTGCAAGCCTTCTTTTTCGGTATTAAAAATAAAATACTTCACATTTAACATGTCTAAAACCGATTGATTTCCTTGTGAGATATGGAAGTCGAACAGTTCCTGAATGCGTTTGGGTTTGGCACCATGATATCCTCCTATGGAGTTATGGAAAAATGAAGTGCGGGCGGTACTCATAGGGTTTCCTTGAGATGCATCATAAACTCTGAATCGAGTAGCATCACTTTGAATTTCTTTATCAATAGCATTCGCAGAAAAAGGAATATCAATTTGTTTTGCTTTCACAAAGCCACTCGCATCTACATATTTCCAAGCTATAGGCACTAAATCAATACATAACAATGCACCAATTAGAATTGTGGTGACGGATTGCTTTAATTTGTTTTTAAGCAGTAAAAATAAAATTATCGCTATAATAATAACAAAAAATAAGCTTCGGAGGGAATCGTTGGTAAGCATCCGCATTCGGTCTTGGCGCAAAGCACTTACAAAACCGTAACCAGCACTTTCGATAAATTGCGGGTCACTAGGTCCTGCAAAGGAAAATAAACTGTTTTTAAATACTACAAATAATAGAAGTAAGCCGCCAACAATACCTGTAGATATGTATAGCGCACTAGTTTTTTGTTGAATGGTATACTTCTTTTTAAAGAATTCGGATAGTGTATAGATTCCAAATAAAGGGACACATAATTCAATAATTACTTGTATGGAAGTTACAGCTCTGAATTTGCTGTATAAAGGAAAAAAGTTTATGAATACATCGGAGAACCATTCTAAGTTTTTTCCATACGAAAGAAACAATGCAAGTAAAGAACCTATGACAACCCACCACTTTTTGTAACCTTGAATTAAAAAGAGCCCTAAAACAAATAGGAAAAGGATACCAGCTCCAATATATGCAGGTGCGCCAACTATAGGCTGGTCTCCCCAATAGGTGGGAGCATTTTTTGCGAATTTTTTTGCTTCTTTATATGGGTATCCAAGCTTGGTAAGTTCTTTTACAATTGCAGCGTCTTTACCTGCATCTTCGGAGCTGGAACCTCCAAGAAATCGAGGAACAAGCAGGTTAAATGTTTCTAGAAATCCGTAGCTATATTGCAATATGTACTCCTTGTCGAGTCCGCTACTTTTGGTTTTAGAAGATCCATCAGGGTTAATAGTTAACTCGGATTTACCTCTGGTAGAAAATTCAGTATATTCTTTTGTTGCTAATATTGAAGTGGCATTTAGTGCAATAGCTAAAAACAGTCCGCCCAAGAGTACTCCTACAGCTTTACCATATTCAGAAAGGGATTTTTCTTTAAAAGCCTTTATAAAATATACAATCCCAATGACTAGCAGAAGTAAAAATAAGTAATAGGTCATTTGAAAGTGGTTGGCAACCAATTCTAGCGCAAGCGAAATACAAAAGAGCAACCCTCCTTTAATATATTTATTTTGAAAAATTAAAAGGAAGCCACTTAAAACTAAAGGCATGTAGCCAATAGCATGCGCTTTAGAATTATGCCCTACTCCAATAATAATAATCATGTAGGTTGAGAATCCAAATACAAGGCCTCCAAAAAAAGCAAGTAAAGGGTCTACTTTTAAGCAACATAATAGTATAAAAAAACTTATAAAATAAAGGAATAAATAATCCGCAGGTCTAGGCAGAAAACGAATTAAGTAATCTAGTTTTTTTATGTAATTGTGAGGGTACTTAGCCCCTAATTGATAAGTAGGCATTCCTGCAAAAGCTCTTTCATTCCAAAAAATTTCTTCTCCAGTAGTATTTCGTAGGTCAATTTGTTGTTTTGCTACACCTATGTATT
The DNA here is from genome assembly GCA_947503135.1 of uncultured Aquimarina sp. Lineage (GTDB taxonomy): Bacteria > Bacteroidota > Bacteroidia > Flavobacteriales > Flavobacteriaceae > Aquimarina. The sequence goes on from CANNCQ010000009.1 coordinate 59,651, forward strand.
GAGCAATATCACTTTGATATATCTTTTTTCCATCCAATACAGGGTGAAAATAGGCAAGGGATACAATTATAAAACCCAACACAGCTAATAAATGGGGGGCGTATTTTTTTAATGTAATTTTCAATATAAAATTATTTATGTTTATTCAATTTCTTCGAAATCAATATATTCGCCAACTACTTTTTTTGATTTTTTTATTTCTTTTTTAGTAGTCTCTTTGTTGTTAGAACTAGGGTTTGCGTTAGGATTTGGCACTCCAAATTTTTTGCTTAGTCTTTTTAAAAATAGTTTAAGCAATAACGGAGCAGCATATTTCGTTATTAGAATTAACGCATAAAAAATTAATAAGCCTATTATAATAATCTTCATCAAACTGTGTTTATGAGTACCAAAAATAAGCATCTCAATAGATTATTCAATTGGTTAAGCTTAAAAATGATAAAATCTGCTATATTTGACATAAAGCAAGTAGTGATGCAATGCCCTCTGTTTATCAGTTTTATAATTTGGGTTTTAGTTAGTGCAAATGTAACGGCACAATACACTGAAACTATCAACACGAATCGCCCTGGAACATCGCAGGGAGCATTTTCTGTGGGAAAAAACGTAGTTCAGTTTGAAACAGGACTTGTTATAGGTTCCGAAAGGCACGATCTTTTTAATAACAAAACGAATACGTCTGAATTTCAGTACAACATTCGTGTAGGTTTATTAAAAGAGCAGCTCGAGTTTGGTTTAGAGGGTAGTTATTTGCGTTTAAATTCAGATGATAGAATAGGTAACGATAGTGGTGTTATTCGAAAAGGATTCCCTTTTAATGCTTTGGGGGTTAAATATTTGATTTATGATCCGTACAAGTATAAAAGGGAACGTAGTACAAATATTTTAAGCTGGAACGCTAATAGGAAATTTCAGTGGAAAAAATTAATTCCTGCAGTTTCAGCCTATGCTGCAGCAAATTTCACCTCCTCAACAGGAGATTTGTCTTTTCAAAACAACCCAGATAATCGTGCTACAGAGGTACAGCCTAGTATTACTCCAAGATTTGTGATTTCGGCACATAATGTTTGGTCCGAAAGATTGGTTTTTATAGCGAATTTAGTTTCTAGGAATTTAGGATCGGAATTTCCAGAAATAAGATTCATAACCACTACTACCTACAATTACAATAGTTTTTTATCCTTTTTTGGAGAGTACGAAGCCGTTTCGAGTAAAGTTTATAAAGACCATTTGCTTAAGGCAGGTGGCGCATTTTTGTTAACTAAAGACCTGCAGTTTGATATGCGCATTTTAGGGAATTTTAAAAATACACCAAGTATTTTTAATGTTGCATTTGGTGCGTCATACCGTTTGGATTATCATAAAAACACTGATAATGAATACATTGATACGGGAGAAAATTACGATGCGAAAAAGTATGTAGCTCTTATAAAAAAGGATATTGAAAGTGGTCATTTAGACGAAAGTGTGCTTACAGGAGAATTACAAAGCGTAATTGATGAGGATGTAATTATTGAACGTTTTAGTGGAGTTGATTTAGAAAGTTTTGCACAGGAAGAAGAAGAGGAAGAAGAATTTGATGAGGAATTTGATGAGGATATTGAAGAAGAAGATACACGTATAAGATGGTGGCAAATAGGTAAGAAAAGGCGTTTACGTAAAAAAGCATTGTCAGATACTTTGTCAACAAAGTCACTTGCTGGTACAGGAGGTAGAAGAAGCGATTTCTTAGATGACGATTTTATAAAGCAAAAACAAGCAGAAATTACTCCTGCCGAACGAACTGCTGAAGAACTAGCAGAATTGGAGCTTAGGAGAGAAGAAGAGGAAAATAAAAAGAAAAAACGCCTGTTTGGTAAAAACAATAAGGCTAATGAAATTTATGTGGATAAAATCACAGGCGACTCTATACCACCTCCCGACTATTCGAGCATGTCTAAAAAAGAGCGAAAAATAGCTCAGAAAAGACATAAAGAATTATTCGAATTAGACGAATTGGGTCTTGAAAATTTAGATTTGGAAGGTTTTGCAGACTCAATTGAAGAGGAGCAAAATACAAGAGATATTGAAAAAGCAAGAAAGAAAAAAGAAAAAGCGGCTAGAAAATTAGCAAAGAAAGAGAAGAAGAGAAATAAAAAAGATGCGTTTTTGTATGAAAACGAAGATGACGAGCCGGCCTTTGAAGGTGAAGAGCTTGAAGATTCTAATCCGATTATTCAGAACAATTCGCCAGAAGAGAATTTTAAAGAATCAAATGAAGAAGAATTTGATTTAAAAAAGGCTTTGAAAGAAGATAAAGAACTGCAGAAATTGGAAGCTGAGATAGCGAAGGAAGAAGAAAAAGAACGTAAGCGACTAGAAAAAGAGGCTGCTAAAAAGGCAAAATTAGAAGCTGAATTAGAAAAGCGTAATGCAAGACTATCTGAAGAAAAAGCAAAAGAAAGTCAAAAGCAACAGGAGCGGGAAGAAAAGCGATTGAAGGAAGAACGACAAGCAGAAGAGCTTAAATTAAAACAAGCTGTTAGAAATAAACAAGTTGATGAGAAAAAGCAGCGTAAAAAAGAAGAGGAGTTAAAGCTTGCCGAGCAACAACGTTTAGAGGAAGAAGCTAAATTGGAAGAAGAAAGAAGGAAAGCTTTAGAGGAGGCAAATAAGAAAAAGCAGAAAGAAACAGCATTAGAAGAAGAAAAAGATAAAAAGCAAAAAGAAGCAAAAGCAATAAAGAAAGCTAAAACAACTAAAGTTGCTAAAAAGAAAAAGAAAAAGAAATCTAAATTTGATGAAATTGAAGATAGCGATGAGGAAGAAGAGTTTTAAATTTTACTTACTTTAAACAAAGAAATGACGCGACTGTTAATATATTTGCGCATATTTTAGTTAAAGAAGTTGTTTTATGATTTCAATAAAAAAAGTAACAAGTAGAAAAGAATTTTTAAGCTTTGTTACCTTTCCAAATACATTGTACAAAGGGAATGCTTTTTATGTTCCAGCCATAACAAAAGAAGAGTTAAATGCTATTTTGCCAAATGAAAATCCTGTTTATAACAACGCAGATGCTAACTTTTTTTTAGCAATTAAAAATGGTGAAATTGTTGGTAGAATAGCAGCTATAGCTAATTGGATAGAAATAAATGAACAAAAAAAATCAAAAGTTCGTTTTGGTTGGTTTGATGTTACAGACGATATTGAAGTCACACGAAAATTAATTGAAACAGTTATTGATTTTGGAAAGCAACATAACTTAAAGTCTATAGAAGGACCCGTTGGTTTTTCAAATATGGATAAGGCAGGCCTTCTTACCAAAGGTTTCGAAGAGTTAAATACAATGATTACCTGGTATAATGCACCTTATTATAAGGATCATTTACTAAGCTTGGGTTTTGAAGAAGCTGCAACTTGGGTAGAATTTAAAATTGATATACCTGAGGAAACGCGACCAAAAGTAGTTAAAGTAGCTAAGATTATTCAAGACCGTTACAAGTTAAAAATAATCAAATTCAGAAAAAATAAAGAAATACTTCCTCATGTAGATCGTATGTTTGAGTTGCTAAATAAAACTTACAGTGAATTGCAAACTTTTGTTCCAATTCAACAATATCAAATAGAACACTACAAAAAAAAATACCTGCCTTTTGTAAATCCTGATTACATTACATGTGTTGCTAATGAAAAAAATGAGATTATAGCATTTTCTATTATAATGCCATCATTTTCTAAAGCGCTTCAAAAAGCTAAAGGGAAGCTGTATCCATTTGGATTTTTACATATTTTAAAAGCACAAAGAATTAATGATACAGCAGCTTTCTACCTAATTGGAGTAGATCCAGAATTTCAAAGTAAAGGTGTTGCTGCGTTAATCTTTAAAGAAATGAATGAAGTTTTTTTAAGGAACGGTATTGTTAAGGTGGAAACAAACCCTGAGTTGATAGAAAACAAGGCAATACAAGCTCTTTGGAAAGACTATAAGCACCAACAACATAAAGAACGTCAAACGTTCAGAAAACTTATTTAATGAAAAAATTGAAAAAAAACTATATAGCCGAAGCTCTAGGGACTTTTTCTATGGTGTTTTGTGGTACAGCTGCAATGTCAATTAATGAGGTGATGAATGGTGCAGTTACCCACGTAGGAATTGGGATAACCTGGGGGTTTATTGTAATAGCAATGATTTATGCCTTTGGAGAAATATCGGGAGCTCATTTTAACCCAGCGGTTACCATTGCTTTTGCATACGCTAAAAAGTTTCCTTGGAAAGAAGTTCCTAAGTATATATTATTTCAAGTAATTGGAGCAATTTTAGCAAGTTTAGTTGTGTGGTATTTGTTTCCCGAAAGTGAAACATTGGGTGGTACACGTACCGAGTTGATTTGGCATAAAGCATTTATTATGGAGTTTTTGTTAACGTTCTTTTTAATGTTGGTTATTATAAATGTTTCTACAGGTTCTAAAGAAACAGGAGTGTTAGCAGGAATTGCTATAGGAGGAGTTGTAATGTTAGAAGCTTTATTTGCTGGGCCAGTGACTAATGCATCTATGAATCCGGCACGTTCTTTTGGACCAGCTTTAGTTAGTGGTTATTGGGTTGATTTATGGTTGTATATTTTAGCTCCAATAGCAGGGGCATTAGTTGCTGTAATGAGTTGTAAATGGGTAAAAGACGATAATTGCTGTGATGAGTGTTAAAATTGCTATATTTAAATAAAAATCGACAAATGATCAAAGCTATAAAATTAACCCTTTTTTTGCTTATCACGCTATGTTCCAATGCTCAAGATAGTGCATGGGTAAAGCAAGCAGATAATAATTTTTTGTTAAGCGTTGGTAGTCTTAACGAAAGTCTTTCAGTTTTAAATAAAGATGTATCTGTTACCGAAATCGTTTTCCCTAGTATGGATGGAAAACTAGAGGTATTCGAAATATATGATAATGCAGTTCTCCCCAAGACATTAGCGGAAAAATACCCACAAGTACATTCTTTTAAGGGTTTTCAGAAAAATAATAAAAACATACAAATAAGGTTTACATGTAATACCTATGGCCTTGAAGCTACTTTGTTAAATGATGATCGTATTTTAAACTTAACTAGAGTTTCTGGTAATAATTATTCTCTTGTTGGTGCTGAGTCAGCTCCAAGTTTTAGACAGCCATTTGATTGTAAAACTTTGGGTGAGTCACACGGTAAACGACAACAGAAAGCAGCTTCATCTCGAAGCGGAAAAACAATCACAAGCGAAAATATATTTAGAACAATTAGATTAGCAGTAGCAACCACAGGGGAAACTTCCGCTTTTTTTATTAATAAAAGTGGTCTGCAATCTGCTTCAGATGCAGAAAAAAGAGCAGCTGTACTAGCTGGTGTTTCGACTTCAATAAATAATATGAATGTTGCTTTTGAAAGAGATTTAGGAGTTCGTTTTAATTTAATAGAAAACAATGACGAACTTTTCTTTTTAAATAGTAATACAGACCCTTTTAGTAGTACTAACGATTTATTCATTTCTATAGATGAAGGAAGAATAGCTATTGAAGATAGAATTCCTTTTTCGGATTATGATATGGGGCATTTAATTACTTCTAGAGGAAACGGAGGATTGGCATCTGTAGCTGGTATTTGCACAGATTTTAAAGGGGATGCTGTTACAGGCTTTAGAGAGCCCGAAGGTTTTTTCTTTGATTTTACACTTTTTGCCCATGAACTTGGGCATCAGTTAGGGGGAACACATACACAAAGTGCATCATGTGAGGCTGAGTCACCAGTGGAAGTAGGAAGCGGAACAACAATAATGGGGTATTCGGGAGCCTGTGGTGTAAATGATGTACAGCCAGAAAGCGACCCATTTTTTCACTCGCAAAGTATAGAAGAAATTTTTGAAACGTTTAATTTTTTAGAAACAGATACTAGTTGCGGGGTGGAAGAATCTCAAATTAATAACTCATTACCAATTATTCCGGAAATCAACAATTACGTTATTCCAGTAGGCGCTTTAATTTATTTGGATGCGGAAGTTACGGATGCTGATCCAGATGATAATTTAACTTATAGCTGGGAGCAATTTGATCAAGGATTTGGAGCAGTTTCTCCACCACGTTCATCATCTGAATTTGGCCCACAGTTTAGAGTTTTTCCACCAATATCTAATTCAAGAAGAGATTTTCCAACAGCAGGGGTGAATTCTAAATGGGAAGTATTACCTACAGTTGAAAGAACAATGGATTTTCGATTATCAGTTAGAGATGGTAAGCCTGGAGGTATTGCTATTTCGGAAATTGTTCAGCTAACCCTTGTAAATAATTCGGAAGAATTTAGAATTACTTCTCCCAGTGAAGCTGTAACTTTTAATCAAAATGAAGATAGGCTTATCACATGGAATGTTGCAAATACGAACCAGTCACCTTTTAATGTTCAAAACGTAAAAATAGAATATTCATTTGATGGAGGAGTTTCTTATCCTATAGTTTTAGCCGAGGAAGTACCTAATTCAGGTTCAGCTACAATACGAACACCAAGATTTGATAATGAAATTCCTGAAGATTTAAGCAATGGTAAAATTAGAATTAGCGCCTTAGAAAATGCATTTTATACAGTGAGTAGTCAGCCAATAACATTAAGATCATTTCCTGAGGTAACAGTAGTTACGAGGCAAGATTTAAGAGAAAATGTGTTGATTTTAAGAATTAGAAGTTCTTTTGTTGCTCCAAAAGATATAGTGTTGTTGCCAACTTTTGAAAACACCATAACAAACCAAGTTGTAGATCTTTCTGATGAATTACTAGTATCTACAAACAAAGGTTTAAGCTATGCTCCTTTTAATGAAAATGATTTTGTACTTAAAGCTGGAGAGTCTGAAATTTGGTTGGCAGTTCCTTTGAAGAAAGCAAATGATGAACAAAACACATTAGAGCAATTGACGGTAACAATAGCTTTGCCTGACGGAAGTTCAAACAAACAAGTTGATGTTGAGGCATCAGTGATAGAGCAAGTACTGTCAATTGAGGATAACATTGTTTTTACTAATCCGGGTAAAGGAATGGTGACTTTTACAGCTAAAGTACGTCAATTACAAGATTATAATATTGATATCTACAATATTAATGGGGCACTAATTAAAACGATACTATTTGGTAGTAACGATCAAGAATTCACGTTAGATGCTCTTAATACGGGACTTTATATAGTAAGAATTAGTCTAGGCGATGCTACAGCCGCAAAAAAACTAGTTGTATTTTAAATACCCATATTTTATTAATAAAGTTTAGCCTTAACTCATCACAAGTGGGTTAAGGTTAATTTTTTGTGCCCAGTAGTTTTATTATTTCTTTTAAGAAAATTTAGGGATAGGTATACTTTTGACCCTGTAATGTTAAGCTTTTTAAATATTGCATAGATTAAGTTTATTCTTCTTTTTACTCATCTTAATATTTACTTTTTATCGATTAAGAGTATGTTAAATACTTTTTAATATATTTTTTGTGTTAAATAACTGTGTAACAGTAGTTTTTTGTTTTTTTAATTGAAGAAAAATCTTACATTTATATTGTATTAATTCTAAAAATGCTTTTTATCGAAGTATTACGCTTTTGATAAGTGGTTTTGATTTGAAGAATACTATTTTTTAGTTTAATAAACCGAAAACGATATAGTTTGTTTTCTTTAAAATTATTGATGTGTTGAAAAGAATTTTAAGTATAATGATTTGTTTAGTTACTGCTGTTTGCTATGGACAGTATGACACTGATACGCAGAATACTTTTAATCAGCAATTAAATAATAAATCTTTGTTTGTTTGTGGATCGCAGGATACACATAAAGGCTCGGCTAAAAACGTTTCAACAGAGTTCGTTTATGAACAATCATTGGGATTAAAAAAATTAAGCTCAATTCGAAAAATAAGAATTGCTATTGTAGCAACAGGAGAGTACAGTCAATATTTTATTAATAAAGAACAGGCGCACAACTTGCCAAAGTCTCAGCAAAAAGAGATCGTATTAGATGCAATTCAGCGATGTGTTTCAGAGGTTAATAAGATTTTCGAAAGAGATTTGATGATAAAACTTGAACTTATCGAGCAAAATAAAAAGTTGATTTTTTTAAACCCAGAAACAGATGGCCTAAACGCAGCAAGTCAATCCGTATTAGTAACCCAGCTTACAAATAAAATTAACTCAATAATCGATAAGGATGACTACGATATTGGACATGCTTTTAATACTACTTATGGCGGTCTTTCGAGTTTAAAATCGGCGTTTAAAGAAAATAAAGCACAAGGAGTAACAGGAGCATTTATTCCTGAAGGAAAAATATTTAATGTCGATTTTTTTGCTCATGAGTTAGGGCATCAATTAGGAGCAACGCATACTCAAAATAGTGATTGTGTTCGATTTACTAATACATCAATAGAGGCGGGTAGTGGAGTAACAATAATGGGGTATGCCGGTGTTTGTAATGTTTTAGAAAGTAACGTAGCGTTAGAGAGTCTTTCTTATTTTCATGATTATACTATTTTGCAGATTAATAATTATGTGAGTCAGTTTTTAATAAATGAAGAAGCGGGGCAAGAGTATGGATTAAGCGAAATCCTTGATTATAATATTCCTTTACTTACTCCTTTTGAAATTGAGTTAGATGCTGATTTGCCCATAGAAAATCAGTTTTTATATAGTTGCAATCAAGTAGATGCTGAATTGGCAGAATTTCCTCCTAATTCAAACGTAAATGTGGGACCTGTTTTTACAGCTCAAGAATTATCGGACAGTCCTGTTTTTAGTTTTCCTAAATCAGAGGTAGTCATAAATAATAATTCTAATTCTAAACAAGGTGTGTTGTCAAGCGTTCCTAGGGAATATAAATTTTTAGCCTCTGTACGAGGTGGAGATGAAAAGAAATTAATTTCTTCTAGAAAATTTAAAGTAAATGTAATTGATGCGGCTCCGTTTGTGGTAACTTCTCAAAATGAAGAAAAACTTAACTGGTTTGAAGGGGAAAGTAAGGTTGTTACATGGGAAGTAGGGGGTTCAAAGTCTGTTTTAAATCAAAATTATGTGCAAATTTTGCTGTCAGATAATAACGGGTCAAGTTTTGATTACGTACTATCAGAAAAAACAGCTAACGATGGTTTTGAGAAAATAAGGGTTCCTCGAAATTTAAATTCTAACAATTGTAGAATTAAAGTAAAGCCGATTAATTCTGTTTTTTATTCAATAAACAGAGAACGTTTTTCGATATCACCGTTGGATGAAGTAACGTATTCAAACAATACTACTACAGTAATTAATACTGATGAAGTATCTTTTATCAATATAGATGAGGAGTTTGAATATGATACTTTTGAAATTTCAGTGGAACTAGAACATGAAAACCTTTCGGAAGTGGTTATTAGTATTGTTAATCCTGAAGATAAAGAGGTGGTGTTGTGGGACGGTCAATGTTCGAATGGATCAACTTTAAATGTTCGTTTTACGGAAGGAAATTTGGATAATGTTTCTGCTGAAAGCGGTAAAAATCATGTTTGGGTTTGTGATGATGTGGTGTTAGGTTTTAAGGTGCCTAAGCAAACATTTGAAGGTTTTAATAATAAGGTTGAAGGAGCCTGGAGGTTGAAGGTAACAAATTTAGTGGCAAGTAATTCTAAAGGAATTCTTACTAAATGGGCGATGCATTTTTTTACAAAAAACAAACCAGTATCTAGTTTAACAAATAATAGCTCTAGAGTAAATTTTTATCCTAATCCTATAAAGAATTTCATGACTATAAATGTTCAGGATTTGCAATTTAGCAATGGGGTTTTGGAGGTGTTTACAGTTTCAGGAACTCTTGAGAAAGTATTTAAGTTTAATAGATTGTTTATCGATCAATTTTATTTAGGTGATTTGCCTTCAGGAATTTATATGTTGCGATTAACTACTGAGGAAGGTTCAATAATTAGAAAAGTTTTAATTGAATAAGTAGGCTATAGTAGTATTTGTTCTGTAGTTATCTTTTTATCAATAATATTTAATTTTAATAATTGATCCTGAATGTTGCCTAAGGTTTCTTCGTTAAGTTGTTTTTGGCTCCATTCGGTTTTTGAAAGCCATTTTTTAATGTCTGGTAATTTTTGACTATAACGAGTAGCTAATATTTCTTCAATGTTTTTAATGTTTTTAAATTCTAAAGTAGCTTTATTTATAGTATTGAGAGTTTTTTGAATTTCAGCTTGTTTTGAGTTTAAAACCTCATTTCTTACTGCTATCACAAAACACGGCCAAGGAGTGGGGCAATCCGCAATCCTTCTAAAAGTGCCATTGTCAACTAGTGGTTTTGTGGTAAAATGTTCCCACATAAAATAATCACCTTTTCCTTCTTTAAGGCCTTTTACAGCACCATCCAAATTCTTAATAACATCAAACGTTAAGTTTTCAGTATTCCATCCTTGATTTTTAGCATTTACATAGGCCATTAAATGTGATCCAGAACCATACCTGCTAATTGCGGCAGAAGTGTTTTCGAGGTCGGCAAGTGTTTGGTATTTGGATTTAGCGTCTACATGTATTCCCCATATTAGTGGTGTTTCAATATAAGTTTGTACAATTTTTGAGGGATTACCTTCGGTTATGTCTTTTACAATACCTTCGGTTAATAGAATGGCAACATCAATCGTTCCATTTCTAAGAGCTTTTGTCATAGCACCCGTTCCGCCAGGGAAATCGGTCCATTCAACAGTAATACCTTCATTTTTAAAAGCATTATTTTCAATACATAAATGCCAGGGTAAATTAAAATGTTCAGGTACACTTCCAATTTTTATTGTAGTCATAGTTTTTCTTTTTGTGAAAATGATTAATTAACCACCAACACGTTTTACGTTGTAGCCTTCTTTTTTCAAGATTTCCATAACCTTGTCTCTGTAATTTCCTTGAATTATAATTTCATAGTCTTTTACAGCACCGCCTACACCACATTTTTTCTTAAGTAATTTTGCTAATATTTTTAAGTCGTCTTCCTGCCCTTCAAACCCTTTTACAATAGTCACGGTTTTACCACCTCTGCCTTTATTACTAAAATGAGCTTCTAAATATTGATCTTCGGGAGAAGGGGTTTCTGTGTATTCATTATTTTCCAAGTCAAAATCATCATTGGTCGAAAAAACAAAACCTCCCAAATCTTCTAAACCTAATTTTTTTTTCTTTGCCATTACAGATTTAATATTAATTCAAAAATAATTTTTTTTAAACAACTTTTATGTTTGGTTTGACTAATTATGAGGCTAATTCTATTTTTTTAATAGAATAGCTACATGTTAAAGAGATTACGCAAGCAAATAAGAAAACCCTATGGTTGTTTGTTTTGTTTAATTCTAAATTTAGTTTTTTATGTTACGTTTTGTGGGTTTAGGAAAGTGTTTAGTAATTAGTGTAGAATAAAAGCTTCAAAGCTTTTCGTAATAGGAAAAAATAATTGGCGATTAAATATCGAAAAGCTATATTTGTCCGTTTTAGAAAAAGATACGAATTAATTAATATAAACTAATGCAGAATAAAGGACTAATACGTGTATTTGCAATTTTATTTGGTTTGGTATGCCTTTACCAATTATCATATACATTTATTACAAATGCTAAAGAAGACGAAGCTAAAGAATTCGCAACCTCTAAATACGCTGAAGGTGTAGAAGGATTTAGAAAATTGAGAGAGCAAGCGGAAGTTAAATACTTAGACTCTATAGGTAATGATACGATTGCTTTGGGTATTACTTATAACTCAGCAAAAAAGAAAGAGCTAAATAAAGGGCTTGACCTTAAGGGGGGGATTAATGTGATACTGCAAATATCTGTAAAAGATATATTGAAAGGTTTAGCTAATGGATCTAAAAACCCAGCTTTTAATAAAGCATTGGCAGATGCTGATCAAATTCAAAAAAATGCACAAGAGCCTTATGTAGAATCATTTTTTACAGCATTCGAAGCACTGCCTGACGCAGAATTAGCATCAACATCTATTTTTGGTACTAAAGACTTACAAGGTGCTGTCGAGTTAGGAATGACTAATGATGAAGTAAAGCCTGTAATTCGTAAAAAAATAGATGAATCAATTGTTTCTGCTTTTGAGGTTTTGCGTAAGCGTATAGACCAGTTTGGAGTAACACAGCCAAATATTCAGCGTTTAGGTTCTTCCGGTCGTATATTAATTGAATTACCAGGAGCTAAAGATGTAACTCGTGTAAAAAGGTTATTACAAAGTACAGCTCAATTGGAATTTTGGGATGTGTATAAATTAGAAGAAATTTATTCTTATTTAAATCAAGTAAATGAATTAGAAAAAGCAGTTGTTGCTAAGCAAGAAACTGCGAAAGCTAAAACAGGGAGTGATGAAGCAGTAGATGCTTTATTGGAGGGAGCAGAAGCAGATGAGCAAGCAGTTGTAAATCCATTATTTGATTTAATTTCTCGTGAAAATTCAAGAGCTTACCCAGGGGGTCCAATTATTGCTGCTGTAGCAAAAAAGGATACAGCTCAATTTAGTGGATTGTTGAAGAAGTACAGGTCTTCACTTTCGCCACAGCAACGCTATGTGCGTTTTGCTTGGGGTAAGGCAGAAGAAGGAAGTAATGTGTTTGATTTATATGCTATTAAGGGAAATAGAACCAATACACCAGAACTTTCAGGAAACGTAGTTACAGGTGCCGATCAAGATTACAACCAAAGAGGGCAAGTTACTGTAAGTATGCAGATGAACGGTAAAGGAGCTAAGCAATGGGAAGCAATGACAGGAAGAGCATCTCAAAACCAAAGCCAAATTGCTATAGTTTTAGATAATGTTGTGTATTCAGCTCCAGGTGTTTCAAGCGGAGCAATTACTGGAGGTAGAAGTGAAATCACTGGAAACTTTGATATTTTAGAAGCTAAAGATTTAGCAAATGTATTGCGTGCAGGTAAATTACCAGCTTCAGCCGATATTATTCAGAGTGAGGTAGTAGGACCATCATTAGGTCAGGAAGCTATTGATAGTGGTATTTTATCTTTTGTTATTGGTTTGATACTAGTATTAGTATGGATGGTATTGTATTACGGAAGAGCAGGTTTATATGCTGATATTGCTTTGGTAGTAAACATCTTGTTTATTTTTGGTTTCTTAGCAGGAAAAGGGGCTGTATTGACGTTACCTGGTATAGCAGGTATTGTATTAACCATAGGTATGTCTGTTGATGCAAACGTACTTATTTTTGAACGGATACGCGAAGAATTAAATAAAGGTAAATCTCAAGTAGATGCTATTAAAGATGGTTTTAAAAATGCATTATCATCAATATTAGATGCTAATATAACGACTGGTTTAACAGGGGTTATATTGTTAATTTTTGGTACAGGTCCAATTAAAGGTTTTGCTTATACATTATTAGTAGGTATTGCAACTTCATTATTTACAGCAATTTTTATTACACGTTTATTTATCGATGGATATGGTAAAAACGGTAAGTCTTTAGCATTTTCTACAGGAATCACTAAAAACTGGTTTAAAAACTTTGATATAGAATTTTTGAAGAAAAGAAAAGTGGCTTACATTATTTCAGGAATAATTATCGCTATTGGTTTAGGTTCGTTATTTACTCAAGGTTTAGATCAAGGTGTTGACTTTGTTGGGGGAAGAACTTATACGGTAAGGTTTCAAAATGATGTAAATGCTTCTGAAGTAGGTAGTGTTTTGGAAAAAACTTATGGAAGTGCGGAAGCTAAAACTTTCGGTGCAGCTAATCAGTTAAAAATAACTACCAAGTATAAAGTAAATGAAACAGGTACGGCGGTAGATAATGAAGTGTCCGAGAAGTTATTTACGGCGCTAAAACCTTATTTATCGGCAGGACTAACATATAAAGACTTTTTGTCGGGAGAAGCAGGAAAAGAAGAAGGTGTTATGTCTTCTATTAAAGTAGGACCAACAATTGCTGATGATATTAAAAAGTCTGCATTTTGGGCGGTACTGGGATCATTAATAGTGGTATTCCTTTATATTTTATTCCGTTTCCAAAAGTGGCAATTTAGTTTAGGTGCAGTGGCAGCCGTTTTCCATGATGTGCTAATTGTATTAGGATTATTTTCTTTATTGCATAAAGTAATGCCTTTTAATATGGAAATAGATCAGGCGTTTATTGCCGCAATATTAACTGTAATTGGGTATTCGTTAAATGATACGGTGGTAGTATTTGACCGTATTCGTGAATTCTTAGGTGAGCATCCTGATTGGGAACTTACTAAAATCGTTGATAAAGCTCTTAGTAGTACGCTAAGTAGAACGTTAAATACTTCTTTAACTACTTTATTAGTATTGGTTGCTATCTTTATTTTTGCGGCTCCTTTAAGAGGGTTTATGTTCTCTTTAATTATAGGTGTTGTAGTTGGTACTTACTCTTCTTTATTTATTGCAACGCCAATAATGGTAGATACAGTAAAAAAGACAGGCTTAAAGCTTCCTACAGTAGCTACTGATGAAACAGTAATAGAAGCTTAATAATTTAGGTATTGTTATACTATAAAAATCCAGTAGCCTAGCTACTGGATTTTTTTTAATTATTTTTTTGAGTGCTATTTGTTTATTTTCAGTGTTGTAGGAATAAATTTTGTGATTTTTTTAATTTTTTTACAAAGAGTATTTGTTGAACTGAAAAATAGTTGTATTTTTGCATCCGCTATCACAGTATGGCCCGTTCGTCTATCGGCTAGGACGCATGGTTTTCATCCATGTAAGAGGGGTTCGATTCCCCTACGGGCTACAAATTAACATTGTCTTTTTTGAGGGTAATGTTAAATAATTAAAATACAGTAATGGCCCGTTCGTCTATCGGCTAGGACGCATGGTTTTCATCCATGTAAGAGGGGTTCGATTCCCCTACGGGCTACAAATTTTGAAGAAACACTTAAGAAAGAGATTATGGCAAATCATAAATCAGCGTTAAAAAGAATTAGAAGTAACGAATCTAAACGTTTAAGAAATAAATACCAGTTCAAAACTACGCGTAATGCGATTAAAAAGTTAAAGGAATCTGGTAAAGAAGAAGCGGTTAAGTTGTTACCTACTGTTATCGCTATGATTGATAAATTGGCTAAAAATAATATTATTCATAATAATAAAGCAGCCAACACGAAATCTAAACTAACAAAGTACGTAGCTACTTTATAAGTTTAATCTCTTCAAAGAATTTGCAAAAGCCTTGTTTTTACAAGGCTTTTTGTGTTTTATATAATTGCATATATTTAATTGTTAAGCTTTATATTTGCACGGACTTTATAAAAGCATAAAATATATTCTAATAGCGATTTTACTAAGAATATTACTAATTATTTAAGTTTTATTACATGAAAGCAGGTATTGTTGGATTACCGAACGTTGGAAAATCAACGTTATTTAATTGTTTGTCTAATGCAAAAGCGCAGAGTGCAAATTTCCCTTTTTGTACTATTGAGCCTAATATAGGTGTGGTTAATGTTCCTGATCCTAGATTGGAAAAACTAGAATCTCTAGTAAATCCTGAAAAAGTGGTTCCGGCTACTGTAGAAATAGTGGATATTGCTGGTTTGGTAAAAGGCGCTAGTAAAGGTGAAGGCTTAGGAAATCAGTTTTTAGGTAATATACGCGAGACTGATGCTATTGTTCACGTATTACGTTGTTTTGAAAATGATAATATTGTACATGTTGATGGTTCTGTGGATCCTATAAGAGATAAAGAAACTATTGATATAGAACTGCAACTTAAAGATTTAGAAACTACCGAAAAAAAAATTGAGAAGGTTAAGCGTGCTGCACGTACAGGTAATAAAGAGGCAGTTGCGGAAGAGGCAATTTTATTACGTATTAAAGCGCAATTAGAGTCAGGAGCTTCGGTAAGAGCTATGGATTTTAGCGATGAAGAAAGAGAAGATATTGTTAATGGTTTGCAATTAATTACAGACAAACCCGTTTTGTATGTTTGTAATGTTGATGAAGGTTCGGCAGTTTCAGGAAATGCTTATGTTGAAAAAGTAAAAGAAGCTGTGGCAAATGAAAAAGCCGAAGTTATTATACTAGCTGTGGGTATGGAGGCCGATATTAATGAATTGGATGATTATGAAGAACGCCAAATGTTTTTAAGCGATATGGGACTCCAAGAGCCAGGATCGGCAGTGCTAATTAGAGCAACTTATAAATTATTGAACTTACAAACTTATTTTACTGCAGGTGTAAAAGAAGTTCGAGCTTGGACTATTAATGTAGGTGATAGCGCTCCACAAGCTGCGGGTGTAATTCATACCGATTTTGAAAAAGGCTTTATTAGGGCCGAAGTTATAACGTATGATGATTATGTTTCTTTTGGAAGTGAAACTAAGGTTAAAGAAGCTGGTAAGTTAAATGTAGAAGGTAAAAACTATATTGTAAATGATGGAGATGTAATGAACTTTTTGTTCAACGTATAATACGCAAACATCTTTTAATTAAGACTTATTCATTAATAAAATATAAAGCGCCATCATGATGTGATTGGCGCTTTTATAAATATATACCCAGTTCGTTTTCGGAACATAATAACGATGTATCAACTTATAGCTAAAATTAACAAAGCCATTTTGCCATCATATAGCAAACAACAACTCGATTTAACTAGAGCTAGTAAATTTCAGTTAGCTATAATAGCCTGGAGGAGCTATGTTACCAAAAAGGTGATAAATCAATAAGTAATAAGACTTTTAACAGGGGCTTCTAATAGATCTTCGCCTTTTAAAAAATCAAGCTTAATTATAAAATTGCATTGAACAATTATTCCTCCCAATTCAGTTACTAAATCGCAAACTGCTTTTGCAGTACCCCCAGTAGCCAATACATCGTCGTGTATTAAAACACGATCTCCTTTTTGAATTGCATCGGCATGAATTTCTAATACGTCTTCGCCGTATTCTAATGCATAAGCTTTTTGGATTGTTTTATTAGGTAGTTTCCCTTTTTTTCGAACAGGAACTAACCCCGCATTTAATTTTTCAGCAATTAAGCCTCCAAAGAAAAAACCACGCGCATCTACACAAACTACTTTGTCAATAGGGGTTTCCACCATTTTTGCCAGTGATTTAGCACAGCTAGCAAAAGCCTTTGCATTTCCTAATAAAGGGGTAATGTCTTTAAACGTAACGCCTTGCTTGGGGAAATTCTCAATATCTACTATGTATTTTTCAAATTCCATTAACTTGTTTTTTATAAAAGTAAAAATATACACAATAATTGTTTTGTAGAACTAAAAAAAGGACTTATATTTGCACCCTCCTAAGGGATATGGCCTCGTAGCATAACTGAATAGTGCACCACATTACGGCTGTGGAGGTTGAAGGTTTGAATCCTTCCGAGGTCACAATTTTATTTAAAGCTTTTTAAACCTTTGTTTAAAAAGCTTTTTTGATTTCAATAATTGATGTTATTTTATATTTTAAAATAGTATTATTTCCTCTCCTCTAATAGTTTTTTTCAATTTTTTATAGGGCGTGTATAATGGCGCAACGGCTTATTGTTAATTTTACGACAGTTTAATTTCTGTTTTTATAGAAATCAAACCTCTTAAAGACTGATTAAACATAGTTTACTTTTTTGTAAAGGCTATAATTAGTTTTTTTACCTCGTATTTTTTTTCATTCTGTGAGTATACACAAGTATTGCACAATATCATTAAGGTAATTAATTTCATTTATTGCCAAAAATTAAGAGTACATATATTAGAGTGCTTTAGAGCATTGTAATTTTAAAAATAAAGAAGATTGTAACTAGCCTCATTGAGAATTATAATTCTTAGATTTATTTTAAATTAATAGCACAAATAGGTAGCATTAGGAGATATGAAAATTTTACATACCGCCGATTGGCACTTGGGACATCGGTTGCACGACCACTCTCAAAATGAAGAGCAAACACTCTTTTTAAATTGGATAACAACATACATTACGGAGAAAGAAGTTGATGTATTGTTGATTTCAGGAGATGTATTTGATTCTGGTGCCCCTTCAAACCAAAGTTTGGAATTGTATTATAATTTTTTAGTGGGGTTAAAAAACACCTGCTGTAATGCTATTATTATTACGGGCGGTAATCACGACTCGCCCGGAACCTTAAATGCGCCCAAACATATTTTAGAAGCTCTTTCTATAAATGTTATAGGTAAAGCTACCGAGAATATAGATGACGAAGTTTTTAAAATTATAATTAACAGTGAAACTGTAATTATAGCAGCAGTACCTTATTTACGTGATGGGGATATAAGAAAAGCGGTGGCAGGCGAAACTTTTGAAGATCTTGTGGATAAATATAAAACAGCATTAATTAATCATTACAAAGCAGTCGCTATTAAATGTAAGGATGTAAATAGTAACAATGCACCTGTTATAGCAATGGGGCATTTGTTTGCTATAGGGGGTTCAGTATCGGACAGTGAGCAAAATATATACGTAGGTAGTTTAGGGCATATAGGAGCTTCCGATTTTCCCGATTATTATGATTATGTTGCTTTGGGGCATTTACATAGGCCACAAATAGTTGGGGGCAATAATAAGGTGCGCTATTGTGGCTCACCAAATATTTTGAGTTTTAGTGAAATAAATTACGATAAAAAAGTGCTTTTACTTACACTATCAGCAAATAAAATAACTACTGTTACTGAGGATATTGTACCTTGTTTTAGAGCATTCTTTCAAATAAAAGGCACAATTGAGGAATGTATATCGCAATTTCCAATTGTAAAGCCTACCAGTTATGGTTTAATGCCTTGGGTAGAAATTATACTTGATGAAGACAGTACTGTAAATACCGATATGCTCAATAAAAAAGCCGAGGAATACACATTTGACATTTTAAAAACTTCTTTAAAAAAGCAAAACAAACACAAAGGCATAGAGGAATTATTAAAGGATTCTAGCTCAATAAAGGAATTGGAGCCTACTGAAGTTTTTAAATTAAAATGTAAGGAGGTCGATTTTGATTTAAAAGAAAATCCAGCAGTTTGGGATGCATTTAATGAAATTTTACAAAAGGTAAAGCAACAATAGAGAGTTTATATATGAAAATTTTAAAAATAGAATTGCAAAATATAAACTCTTTAAAGTCGGATTCGCCTATTGTAATCGATTTCGAAAAAGATCAATTTAAAGACGCTGGCTTGTTTGCTATCACAGGAGCTACAGGTGCAGGTAAAACTACTATTTTAGATGCTATAACTATTGCTTTATATCACAATGTACCTCGTTTTAAAGGAAATAAAGGCACCTTGAAAGATGTAATTAGCTTTGGTGCAAGCGAGGGATATAGTCGTATTCATTTTGAAAATGAAGGGGTTGTTTATGAGGCATCTTGGGCAATACGGCTTGCCTCAAATACAGGTAAAAAACTTAAAAATCCACAAGAAGAAGTTAGCTTAAAAAACCTTAGTACAAACAAAATAGTAGCATCTCAAAAAAGACAAGTTCTTATAGAGATAACTCGTGTTACGCAATTAGATTACGATCAGTTTTTAAGGTCGGTAATGTTAGCTCAGGGGGAGTTTGCGTCATTTCTAGTAGCTAAAGGTGCCGATAAAGGGCGGCTATTAGAGCAAATTACGGGCGAAGATATTTATAAAAAAATCGGACAAGGGGTTTTAGAACGAAAGGCAGAGGAAGAAGCTAAACTTAAAAATATTCAATCTAAAATTAATGCAGATGATGTGCTTACTGAGGAGCAAAAAAGAGAATTAGTAGACAGGGAACTGTTTTTAGAAGCTGAAATTAAAGAAGTAGAAACCCAAGTTGAAGCAAAACAAGCTATAGCTAGTTGGTACGTATCATATAAAGAGCTTGTTAAGACTACCGAAAACCTAACAATTCAAAAGAGAAAACTTATTGATGAAACTGAGTTTTTTAAAAATGAATTCTTTTTGTTAAGTCAAGGTGAAAAGGCATATCCTTTTAAAGAACTCATACAAGAACTTTATAGAAACGAAAAAGTACTCACAGAAAAAAAATCACAGCTTATAACTTACAAGGATAAAGTAAATGCAATAACTCCTAAAATAGAAGAATTAACTGCGGATTTACAAAAGCAAAATGCCGAATTAGTAATTTTAGAAAAAGACTTTAATCTTTGGTTGCCAAAGTTTGACAAGGTGACCAGGCTTGATGAGCTTATAATTGCAGAACAGAATAGTATTGAAAATACAATTATAAGTGGAAGTGATATAAAGAAAAAAACAGAAAGCTTATTAAAAGCCGAAGAGCTATTAGCCACATCGCTTAATAGTTTAGGCGAACAAATAAAAACAGAAGAAGCCTTTGTTTCAGACAATAAATTTATTCCCGAAGTTAGGACACAATTTTCTAATTGGACTACAGATTTAACAAATTTAGTTTCTAAAAAAGAACACCTAAGCGACGTGAAAACTAAGTTTAATTCATTAACAATAGAACTGAAAAAAACGAATGAGCTTTTACAGAGAAATAAAAATGTTTTAGGTGAAAAATCTAAAAGCGTACAAGGAATAGAAAAAGAAATAAAGCAACTCAACGCAGACCTTTCAGAAAAAGATTTAACCACATTACTTGCAAAACAGAAACAGCAGCAAGAATTAGCCTTAAGCTGGGAGCGATTGAAAGCTTTTTCGGCACTTAAAGTAGAAAAACAAAAGGAAATAGATGTCCTGTTAGCACAACTAACATCAAACAGCGATAAGCTAATTACAGTTAATGATAAAATTAAAATAACCACAGGTCAAATAGAAGTACAAGAAAAATTGGTTACGGATGCTGAGAAAATTTTAGACTTAGAAAAAAACATAGCCAAATACGAAGCCGACCGTGTTAGGCTTGTAGCAGGGCAACCTTGTGGTTTATGCGGATCTAAAAAGCATCCTTTTACAGAAGGGATGACACATAAAGGGATTTCAGATGCCGAAATAGTATTAAATTCTCGTAGAGAGCAATTAAAAAAAGTAAATAATTTTAAGGCTGAATTAGGGATACAAGAAGCCAAATTGAAAACGGCTAACGAAACTAGCGAAAAACAATTAGCAACTGCTCAGGAAAATGTAAAAGAAGTTATAAGCAAAGCAAAATTATTAAACGCCAATGTTTCTATTGATGCTATTTCGTTTATTGAAAATCAAATTGCAGTTTCAGCAAAAAAATTAAAACAACTAGATGAAGCAATAAACGAAACTCAAGTATTGCAACTTCAAAAGGAAAAATTACTAGAAACCTACGAAATTCAAAATAAGGATATTGTTAGTTTACAATCTCAAAATACCACTTTTACAAGTGAATTAAATAATATAGAGCAACAGTTAAAAGCAAATCGAATAACTATTGAAACTTTTGAAAAAGATTGTTCGGTTATTGAATTACGTTTAAATAACGCATTTGCCTTGTATAATTACGAGTTGCCAAATATCGCAAACACCTCAACTTTTATAAACCAAATAGAGAAGTCTATTGAAAATTATAACCTACGTAGTATAAATTTAGAGAGTTTAAGGTCTAAGGTAAATGTTATTGAAACAAAGCTGAAAAATACAATTGAGCAAAAAAATGTAAATACAGCAACAATAAAAGAGCTTAAAATTAGTATAAGAAAATCTAAAGAACTCTTGGTTAGCCTTAGGGCCGAACGAGTAGAAATTCTTCCAATGCATATTGCAGTAGATAGTAAACGGGCTAGTTTGCAATTGGCTATAAAACAATTGACCGAAAAAAATAATGATACAAAACAGCAACAGCAACAATTAATAAACGCTAAAACAGAAGCCGATACACATGTGGCTACAATTAAAAAAGAACAACAATTTTTTACCGAAGAATTACTTAAATTAAATGTTAGCTTAAAGGAAAATATATTAAAAAGTGATTTCGACTCTAGGCAAGCTATAGAAAAAGCGCTTCTTAATGAAGCCGATAGAAAAAAATATACAGCTATTAAAGAACGTTTAAGAGATGATAGGTTAAAAATAGAAGCATTGCTTAAGGAGCAATTACAAAAACAGGAGCAACTGCAAAAGAGTAAACATTTTGATATTTCTGAATTAGAAAATAACAATGCATTAGATGTATTAAAAAAGACTAACAAATCGTTATTTGAGCAGAAAGGAGAAATCAGAGAAGCTTTTAAGAAAGATCAAGAAATAAAAGATAGAAACCAAAAAGTTTACAAAAGTATAGAGGACCAAGAAGCTGTTTGTAATATATGGCGATCGCTCTTTAAAATCATAGGTAATTCTAAAGATGCTTTTAATGTATATGTACAACGGTTAACATTAAAGCATTTACTAAATTTAGCTAATAGGCATTTGTTAAATTTGAATAAAAGGTATTCTTTAAAAATGGAAGAAACCTATAAGCCAAAGGAAGAGCTTAATTTTAATCTTATTGATCATTATCAAACAGATCAATCTCGATTGGTCGATACCTCAAGCGGAGGAGAAAAATTTATTATTAGTTTAGCTTTAGCACTAGGCTTATCGGATTTGGCGAGTAAAAATGTAAAAATCGATTCATTGTTTATAGACGAAGGCTTCGGTACGTTAGATGGCAATACCTTAGAGACAGTAATTTCGACCTTAGAAACACTACAAGCACAAGGAAAAAAAATAGGAATTATATCGCATGTAGAAAATTTAAAAGAGCGTATTCCAACTCAAATTAAAGTCAGAAAAAAAAGTAATGGAGTTAGTGTTGTAGCAATAGAATAACAAATGCGCTTATCATAAATCATATTGGAAAGGCGTTATTAAAAACTTGCCTTTCCAATACAATTTGAAACTCAAAAACTTATTATTTCTTCAAGTAATTTTTTACTCCATAACTGGCAAGTACCCCTTCGCCAGTTGCAGCAGCAACCTGAGCAATAGCTCCTTCACGGCAATCACCAGCAGCAAAAATACCTTTTACAGAAGTTTCAGCAAGAGCCGTAGTAGTAATAAAGCCTTGTTTGTTTAGTGTAATAATATCTTTAAAAACAGTGGTATTAGGGATAAGGCCAATAAAAATAAAAGATCCATCACCAGTAATAAGCTCTTCTTTTCCAGTTGAATTGTCTTTAATTTTTATTCCTTTAAAATTTTCATCCGTATCAGCAACAAATTCTAGTGAAGATTTATTCATGTAAACTTCAATATTATCGATGTTGTCTAGTTTTTCTACGTAAGTAGGTGAAGCAGAAAAAGTATCGGAGCGATGAATAATTTTCACTTTCTTAACAAATCCAGAAAGGAAAATACTTTCTTCTAAAGCACTATTACCACCACCAATTACAACAACTTCTCGGTCTCTATAAAAAGCCCCATCACAGGTTGCACAAAAATGTACACCAGATCCTATGAGCTCTTCTTCGCCAGGAATGCCTAATTTACGGTATGTAGAACCTGTAGCTGCAACAATACTTTTTCCTATAAATGTTTCATGAGCCGATTTTACGTAAAATTTACCTTCTTTTTCTTCAATAGAATCTACGTCTATTCCTGTTTTAATAGTTGCTCCGTAAGTAAGCGCTTGTTCTTCCATTTTATCCATCAAATCAGGACCAGAGATATTTGTAAAGCCAGGGTAATTTTCTATTTTTTGAGTTAAAAATGCATTTCCTCCAATAGCTTTCTTTTCTAAAATAAGACTGTCAAAACGATCTCGTTGCGCATAAATTGAAGTAGTAAGCCCAGCTGCTCCACCGCCTATAATAATGGTGTCATAAATTTTATGTTCTTTTTTTACATCAATATTTAATAGTTCCTTTAGGGTGTTGTTGTTAGGATTTGTATGCGGTTTTCCATTTATCAGAACCGTAGGGATAATGCGCTTTCCGTTATTAATTTCCTCCACTTTTGCTGTTGCCCATTCATGGGAATCTACATCTATAAACTGAAAATTAATCCCATTATCTACTAAGTAACTTTTTGCTCTGCGGCAATCGGGGCACCAATCGGCTCCAAACAATTGTACGGTTCCTTCATCGTTAATACCTAAAGTTTCGGCAAGCACTGCATTACTTGGATTTGTAAGTGTACTGCCATTAAAATCTACCGTTGGAATAATACGCTTGCCATTATTTATTTTTTCAACTGTGCGTGTTGCTTTTTCATCCAAATCAACATCAATAAATTCAAAATCGATTTTATTTTCCTTAAGGTATGATTTTGCTCTACGACAATCGGGGCACCAATCGGCACCATATAACTTTAATTTATTCATTGTTAGTTTTTTGTATAAAATAAGAAGTGCTTTTAAAATAGTACATCTTATTGGTTTTATTTTTTAATTAAATTATAATTCATAAAGTAAGGGGCATAAAAACTATTACAGTCAGCTACCCGAAGGAATAAATATTAGTACTAAAAGGCTAAATCAAGACCTACTATGAACGAGACTAAACTTTCTGATAATGAAAGTCGTACAACTAGGCTGGTACCTTTCAAAAGCAATGATTTTTTATAGCTTACCATCAAAAAAAAAAGAATAAACCCTCTTCTAATGATTAAAATATCTATGTCTGTTTTTGTAATGTTTTGTTCTAGTGTTGTGGGGTAAAGGTAGTGCTGTAGCACAGTTTTGCATTTATAGATTGTTCCCTTAAGGTTGTAAATGTGTCTTAAATTTATGTATTATTGTTTCTGTTATGAAGTTAGAATACAAAGCCATTTCTGAATACAGTTCCTTTATACTTACCGATTTCAATTGTTCGCCAGCACAGTTATTGTTGAAAGATATAGGATATTATAAAATATTATGGGCTAAAAACAAAAATACCACTATAAATATTGACGGTTATTGGGTTGAATTAAAGCAGCACCAAGTAGTGTTTTGTACTACATTGAATGTATTAGAAATTCCTAAAGAATCGGGAATTATAGCGATTGTTTTTAATAGGGAATTTTATTGCTTAAGAGATCACGATCATGAAGTTTCTTGTAACGGTATTTTATTTTTTGGGTCTTCGCAACCACCTGTAATTTCACTTTCGGAAAAAGAACGTCAAAGTTTTGAAACCATGTTTTTTGTGTTTAAAGAAGAGTTTGAAACCAAAGACCATATTCAGGGAGAAATGCTACGAGTAATGCTTAAGCGACTATTAATTAAATCGACTAGGCTAGTTAGTGAAATTGAAGGTTTTGCAAAAATGCCTAGCTCGCAAATGGAGATTATGCGGAAGTACAATTTACTTGTTGAAAATCATTTTAAAGAGAAACACCAAGTAGCGGACTATGCCGAAATGTTATTTAAATCTCCTAAAACATTATCGAATATTTTTAAAAAAGCGGGTTATCCTTCTCCAAGTACAGTAATTAATAACCGAATTATATTAGAGGCGAAGCGCCTTCTACAATTTTCAGAAAAAACAGCAGAAGAAATCTCTCATCAATTAGGATATAAGGAGGGAACTCATTTTTCTAAATTTTTTAAAACTCACACCGGCTTACCTCCAGTAGAGTTTAGAGCCAAGTTGAAAGTTGAAACTGTAAATTAATCGATTTTTTTTAAAAAAAAAGTATGGAATAAAAAAGTGTTTTAAAATTTATTTTAAAGCACTTTTTTATTCCATAAAGCTATGTTATTTATTAAACCTATAAAGATGGAGCTGCTGGGAAATCAATTTCTGTTTTTACGGTGTTATTAATGTAATTCGAAATAGTTTTATCACCTACTAACGAAATGGTATCGATAAGGTTTTCTTTAGACCAACCTGCATTAAAAAACTTTTCAAGTACAGTAGCATCTGTATTACCACGATTTTCGGTAACATTTTTAGCAAGAGCTGCTAGCGCGTCCAGTTTAGCATCGAATGAAGCTTTTCCTTGTCTTAATTCTAAAATTTGCTCATCGTTAAAACCATTCATTTTTCCAATTGCAGTATGTGCAGCCAAACAATAATCGCAATTATTTACTTGACTTACAGCAAGGTTAACTACTTCTTTTTCTTTTGCTTTTAAAGAAGTTGGTGCACCAGCAAAATCCAAGTAATTTTTAAGTGCGTTTTCAGAATAGGCAAAGGTTGCATACAGGTTAGGTACAAAGCCTACTTGTTTTTTTAAAGCGTCAAAAATTCCTTGATTAGTTACGCTTACTTCTTCTTTTGATGGGATGTTAAATGTACTCATTATATTATGTGTTTTATGATTTTATGTCTTATTGTTAAGAACACTACAAAGATGCATCAATATAAAAGTTAATGCTTTATATCTTATTCCTTAGAGATGGTATATTATTCCCGATTGCGATTTTTTTGATCTATTAGATGAAAAAATAGCGTATTGTTTAAAAAAGAAAAAGGTGATGCAAATGCACCACCTTAAATGTTTTCACAACGGAATAATCCTTATTGTGAATTGCTTTCAGTAATTTGAAGGTAACAATTTTTACGAAATTCGTAAATGGAATTCGTGTAATATTTTTCAATAATATCAAAAAAAGGAGGTGCCCAAAATAAATACCTCCACTTTAAAAAAGCAATTCAAAGCAACGTCGTGGTACTATACTTAACGTTACAAAATATTTGAGCAAATTATAAAAAAATAATATTTGAGCAATAATTGTTCATATTGTTTGTTTTCAATATGTTAGTAATAAAAAAATTTGAATATCCGTTTTTGCTCATAAACCTGTAATACTAGCAATTACAAGCCTATCGAAGAGTTTTTCTTCAAAATACC